>CAXBFD010000034.1:0-56797 GCA_963974925.1 uncultured bacterium
GAGGCTAAAGGTAATGATCCTAACTGTAGTAAAGTGTAGTTAATTGAACTGAATTTATCCAAATCACCCTTACTTGCCTTGAATTAAGAAAAGGCTATCTTATGAGTTTAAAGGCACTAATTCAGGGGTGATGGGGTACTTTCGGTGTAAGTATTATACTTATCGTCGGCCAGTATAAAGATGATGTTTGGTTTTTCCGGGGGGGCTGCTTTGATGACGGTTTGATTCTGAAAGCAGATATAGAGGGTAACAGCCAGCAGGGTGAGTCGCGCGATTCGGTTCATGACGGCTTTCGGTATGATGGAATAGAAATAATTGCCTGTCCGCGAGGACGCAATGCTAAATCAATTTTGCCAAGTTTTGGGTTTTCGTTCAATGAAGAAGCAAAATTCGTGCGTGCTGGGAGGATATCTGCGAGATTCGCCTTTTATGGTTTTAAACACTCTATGCTGAATCGGTCTCATGACTATAATGCTCCTGAAATCAACGGGTCGCGTCAGCTGTCCGTGTTCATATTCACTGCTGAGGGATGGTTTTCATGATATTCACCTGGTGGCGCAACCGTCGACGCAAGAAAATTCTGGCTGCTCCCATACCAGAACACTGGAAGGCAATCCTGGATCAGAATGTGTCGCAACTTTCGCGGCTTACGGCTTCGCAGCGCGCGTTGTTGTATCAACGCGTGCAGATTTTCGTGGAAGAGAAATACTGGGAAGGCTGTAATGGTTTTGAAATTACGGAAGAAGTCAAACTGACGATTGCCGGCCAGGCCTGCCTGCTGACGCTGGGTTTTACCAGTGATTGTTTCGATCGACTTAAAACGATTCTGGTTTATCCCGATACTTATGTCGCTAAGGAAACGCTGTTAAATTCCATTGGCGTTTTAACGGAAGGAACTTCGTTTCGCCTGGGAGAATCCTGGGGGCAGGGGCCGATTATCTTATCGTGGGAAAGTATTCGCGAAGGGGGAGAAATTCCCGACGATGGCCGAAATGTGGTCGTCCATGAGTTCGCACACTATTACGACGCCGTCGATCAGCAGTTTAACGGAACGCCGCTCCTCAACAGTTCTGAAGAATACGAACGCTGGAACCAGGTCATGACGGTCGAGTATCAGGCGCTGGTCTCGCAGTTGAAACAGGGACATGAAACTTTCATCGATCCTTACGGGGCAACGAATCCTGCGGAATTCTTCGCTGTCTGCTCAGAACATTTTTTTGAACAGCCACGCGAGATGCAGGAGTATTCTGCAGATTTATACGAGACCTTGAAAATGTTCTATCAGCAGGATCCGGGACTCGGGCCTTGATTTCAGAACATTCTCAGTTGTTCTGATTCAGATGTGGATTTTTAGAGATAGAATTCTTAGTCTATGGTAGTCACGAGGTCTGTTCGTTAGATCATTCGTGTACTTTATGGGATAAAACCTGTACTACCAGAACCATGACTGGAATTACGATGAATGATGCGTCTCCCGAACGATTGCAGAAGACACAACAGAGAATCAATCCGGCGAAAACAGCAGCCACAGAGCAGAATTCTGGTTCGAAAAAACGTTCCAGAGAAGCAGTGAAGGAGCTGACTCCGCAAAAAATCATACAGGCTTTTGAAGGGAATATTGAGCCTGTATCACCCACGATGCTGTATCGACTGAATGCGCTCCTGGTGAGTGTGGTGATGATTCTGTTGCCGCTGCTTTATCTGGGGATCATTGGTCTGGTGATCTGGGGCGTGTATTTTCACGCCGTCCATTCTCTCAGTCTGTTCGAGGCCGCCGGTTCCAGTTCCGGCGCCTCGTCGCGTAATCGGGGGAAGGGGATGTTCCTGCTGGCACTGGTTTACGTGGCGCCGATAGTGGTTGGTGCCATTCTGATTGTATTTATGCTGAAGCCGCTTTTTTCGCGGCCTGCTCAGTCGTCTGCATGTCGCTCTCTCAAGCGGGAAAAAGAGCCGTTGTTGTTTCTGTTTGTTGATCATGTCTGTGACGCCGTCGGTGCGCCGCGGCCGGTTCAAATTAATCTGGATATTCAGGTCAACGCGTCTGCCGGTTTCAGGCGGGGCTGGATGAGCATGTTCGGAAATGACCTGGTATTAACGATCGGCATGCCGCTGATTGCCGGGTTGTCTTTACGACAGTTTTCGGGTGTGCTGGCGCATGAGTTCGGCCACTTTTCGCAAGGGGCCGGAATGCGACTTTCGTTTATCATTCGCAGCATCAACATGTGGTTTTTGCGAGTGGTTTACGACCGCGATGACTGGGATGAGCGACTGGAGCATTTGTCAGAGTCACTCGATTTACGCGTCAGCTGGATTTTATATCTGGCCCGGCTTTTTATCTGGCTCACACGAAAAATATTGTGGGCGCTGATGATGGTCGGCCATCTGGTGAGTGGTTTTTTGATGCGGCAGATGGAGTTTGACGCGGACCGCTATGAGGCACGTTTAGTGGGCAGCCGCTGTTTTGCAGCGACCAGTAAACGTCTGGCACTGCTGGGCGTCGCCAATCAGGGGGCACTCAGTGATTTAGGTCAGTTCTACGCCGAGGGGCGGCTCGTTGATAACTTTCCCGCGCTGATCAATATCAATTTGAATAAGCTTCCCGCTGAGGTGCTACAGGCTGTTGAGGCCGGGATCCAGCAGGAACAGACCGGCTGGTTTGATACGCACCCTGCCACACTGGCGCGCATTGCGAGCGTACAGAATGAGGACACAGAAGGAGTTTTTCGACTCAAGGCTCCTGCGACGGTGTTGTTGAGTAATTTTACGCGTGAAGCGAAGTTTGTGACGCGTGATTTTTATTTTGGAGTTTTTGGCAAGGAGATCAAGCGGGAAAATTTACACTCGATCGATGAATTACTGATTCGTCAGGAAGAAGAACAAAAAGCGCATCAGGCAGTGCAACGCTTTTATCAGGGAGCCATTTATCCGAATCGGCCTCTGCAGATTTCGGAACACGCCGTCCAGATTCCGGAAGATGCCAAACAATGTGCAGAGGAATTAAAAAGTAATCGGGAAAAGCTTTTCAAGTATCGATTAAAGTATCAGGCATTCGTTGAGGAATATCGTGAATATGAATCGAAGGCTCTGGACGTGCAAGTGGCGGCACTCGCTCTACGGGCAAAGCTCAAGCTGGGATCCGAAGACAAGTTTTTAAAATCGTTGACAAATTTTGATAAAATAATCAATGCCACTCACGCCATTGACCGTAAAAAAGGTGAGTTAAGAATCGAACTGGAAAAATACGAATCACTCATTGTCAAAAGGCTGGAACGGGCCTTGCAGTTATTTTTGGTACCCAAAGTTCAGGCAAAAATATCTGATGCTGCCGAATGGGGACGTGATCTGCGCCCGCTGCTGTTATCACTGCAGATGACCAATTCCCAGGTAGCGTCCTTATGGGACCTGCATCTGAACTGCGTCTCATTTCAAATATTACTGCAGTTCTTTGAACAGAAACGGAATGATGAATCGTATTGTGAAATCGTCATTACTGAAATGGAAAAACTGGAAACGCTGCTGAATTCCATTCATGGACGCTTTAAGAGACATCCTTATCCCTTTGAACATTCTCAAGTTGATATCAGTATTGCTGATTTTGCGTTGTCTCGTACTCCCGAGTCGAATAATCCGGGAGATCTGCTCGGGGCTGCGGAAAGATTATTCGAAAATCTGATGGCTCTGAACCATCGCGCACTGGGCAGGCTTTGTCTACTGGCAGAGCAAACTGAGAAGCTCCTGGGATACGAAGTCCTGCCGGAGTATGAAGAAACAGAGCGTGAGCCTGAAGAGTAGTCGCTGTCAGGTCTGTGTGATCCAGAGCATGGGGAAAGGCACTCGATCGGCAAATTCTGCCGATGGAGGTGTATTTGGTACAATATAGGCTTTGCTCCAGATGGGAATTCAAGAAGACTTCAGGGATTCTCCGAGTTCTTTCATCTTACTGTAAATGACAGACGATACTTGAGAATAAGTCCTCCGTTTTCTGATAAAAGAGTATCTGATAAAACGTTCAATGGGGGGACAGTTAAAATGAATCATATTCGAGTAAACTTTCAGCTCTGATTAGAACGAATTCTTGTTTCTGCCCAGGACGGTCTGAGTGTTTCTCACCATGGATTGTGAAAAATCACAAGTTAATTTTGTGAGGTAATGGAATGCGAAACTCAACAACGTGGTCTTTGGTCATCCTCTCTGGAGTGGCCACTCTTTTTTCTGCCGGTTGTTCTCATACGCACAATATGGTGGGAACAAATCTGAAACTGCCGCTGGAAGAGTCTCCACAAATGATAATGGCACGAACGGCCGAGGAGAAAGGCCAGTTCGCCAGTGCACAACAGACGTATCATGTCATGTTGCAGCGAAACCCTAAAAATGCGACAGTACTCAATCGCATGGGTATCGTATGCTCCAAAATGAGCAAACATGATGCGGCGACCAAATATTTGATGGAAGCGGTGAAAATTCAGCCGGATAACGCCAAGTATCTGACAGATCTGGGATATGCACTGTATCTTCAGAATGATCTGTCTGCTGCCGAAATTGCTCTGGAAGAATCGATTAAGCGTGATCCCAGCTCCAAACGCTCCTTCAATAACATGAGTCTGGTGTTAGGACATCAGGGACGTATGGCCGAAGCATATCAGATCGCCCGGTCTGTGATGAGCGCTGAAGAGGCCCATGCCAATATCGGATATATCTGTCTGCAAAAAGGCATGTTAGACGATGCTGCTCAGCATTATCATCGGGCTTTGGAAATCAATCCCGACCTGGATTCTGTGAAAGAAGCCATTGTGCAGGTAGCTGCACTGCAGAAACAGCAGATGCAGAGAAACGCATCTCAGCCGGAAGTGCAGATTGCTCAAACTCCTGCTGTTGAGCCAGTCGTGACTGAGCCTGCAGTTTCAGAAGAACCTGAATTCCGAGTTGTTGCCGAAGGGGAAGCCGAAGTGATCAATCCTGAAATGATCGCAGTCAGCGAACAGCCGGTTGCTCAGATTTCAGCAGTCAAAGAACTGCCCATTCAAGGATTCGAGCCTCCGATGAATATCAGCAATGATGATTACATTCCTTCGGGGAGTCAGGAATTCTTCAGGACGGTTCAGAGCACTCAATCAGTGACGAATGTGCGAAGTGTAGAATAGTCGCTGCGGTTCAAATCCGTCATTAAAAATATCAGGAGCAGAAGTCGAAAGACTTCTGCTCCTTTTTTTATTCTCTGATCGAAGCCGAATCAAACTGTGAAGTTCCAGGCTGATCTGCCGCAATCGTTCAAAAATTAAGGTGTGCCTGGAGTTGTTTTGACACTAAAGCGGCTTTCACCCATAATGGGGTCATTGGGGTTGATTCGCCGGAAGAGCATTTTACGTTTGATCTCAGACTCTTTTTTCTTTTCGCCGGTCCGTTTGATAAAAGTCGGCGTCAACTCAATGTGCTTGTTGGAAAAGGGAGCGTAATCAAAGTACAGCACCGCATTGATTTCATTCCGCCTCATATCCAGGATCAGCGTATTTGGTGTCGTCTCGGTGTCGAGATAGTAACGCCCCTTCCTCCGCGGCCCGCGATTAATACTGTAGACGGTTCCGTCTTCATTGAAGATCATGTTCGGGCCAGCCGTGGTCTGCCAGCGTCCTATCAGATTCTCATGTTCTGATTGTTCACACGAACTCGACACACAGACCAAGACCAGTAACAGCCCCATCCCCGAATGCTTAAACGGCATTTGATTCCTCTTGTTTTTCTCTATTCACACCTGGCAGGAGATCGAAACGAGCAGACCGACTTCGGATTCCGCACGTAACTCCAGCCATTATTGTGACGAAAGCTGAGGTGAAATGTAAAGAAGAATAGGCTGCATTGAATAGGATTTTTCAGGTATTTGCATAAAGAATACTGGCGTGGATCCGGGTGAATAGCAATTGTTCATATTTGATTTGCTGTCTGAAAAACGCAAGCCCTCTAAAATTACTGTTCCAGAGGGCTTTTCACTCGCTGTAGACCCACCCGGGGACATTCCAGCAGTTCCGTAGCCGTTTCAAATGTGCTTTTCTGCTTTAGTTCCCGATTCCAGGTAGGACGCTGCGTTACCTGGCCGCATTATCTGCATCACTCTCATAATCCCTACGACCAGATTTCTTATCAAAAGCGTTAAATCCGGTGTAAAGCAATCTGAACGTTTCAGGGGTTTCCTGATTGACGAAAAAACGCGCCCGGGAAAAACAGGGATTATGACGGTTCTATAAGTTATTACGTATTTATGCTTTATGATGATTGTAGTGGTGCAGACTATTCTGTGGATTCGAGGGATGGCACACATCTTGCAAGTTGTAATGATCAGACCGGATATGTCGAGCCTGATGAAAAGGCCGAATATGACGGTTATTACAAAAGCTGAATCAAACCACTTCCACGGCTTGAATGAAAGAGGCTGGGAAGTCAAACGCATAGAGAGAGTGTGTGGCGACCTGAGAGACCGTTACACAAGTCGGTGACCTGAGAGACCACCGATGACTGATTGACTGAAGCGGGGAGAAATTCCGGTAGATTTACCCTGTTTTCCATGGTGAGTGAGGCAATGAGTTCCGCCTTGATGACCGGAAAAGGAAAGCCTGAGAAACTTTCCTCTCCCGCTTTAGCCAATCAGCAATTTCAAAATATCAATGAATACCAGTGGCGGGGAATGATCCCTGAGTTTGTAAACGCGACTGAGCCAGAAACAGAATTTAATGAGCCCTGTGAGGGGCCTGTTGGAGAGATGAGTCCTGAAGATCGTTCAAAGCGGATTCGTTACGTAAAAATTTTCCAAATCTAAAACCCTTCATTTAAGAAACACCGTGAATTAAAATAAAAGGAGCGACAAATGAGTCATTTTGTAAATCAGTTCTGGAACGACGAACATGGTTTTGTTCTGTCAGCAGAGTTAGTCATCATTCTGACAGTAGCAGTCTTAGGAATGATTGTTGGTTTGAGTTATGTGCAGACTGCTGTGATCAACGAGTTTAACGACGTGGGAAACGCGATTTCCTCTTTGAATCAGAGCTATGCTTATACTGGTTATTATTCGCGCAGCTTTTTCGGAAAATTCAAATCGTTTTATGCTGGTTCCGCGTATTACTCGTATCCTCAAGGGGGAGCCGTCCTGGGATATAACGGGTGTGACTACACGGAAGGTCGTGGGAGTTATTCAGAGAACTTGCCATTGGAATCCCGCACTGTAGAAGAACCGTGCCAGCTTTGCAGACCGGGAGAAGTACAGGAAGAAGTGCATGAGCAGCCTGAAGTAAACTGCCCGAAATGTGAAGTCGGAAAAGAGATCATCATTCCGCAAGCAACTGGCCCGCAGATGAAATAAGAGCAGAGAGACTCTGCCAGGCACGCGTGTCAGGGGTGCCCGACGGGATCGCTTAGACCAGGGGTGGATAACTTAAAAGCGAGACAGATATCGGCCAGCATTCGAATTTTGAATGCTGGCCGATTTTGATTAATGAGGTATCCGTTTTCATGATGAGAGAAACGGTTTCAAACGCGTAAAAAAAGCTTACTGCCCTGAGAGCAGTAAGCTTAAAGTGGAGGATACCGGGCTCGAACCGGTGACCTTTTGGCTGCCAGCCAAACGCTCTCCCAACTGAGCTAATCCCCCGCTTTGAGGTGTAAAGGGCCTCAATGTAAGGGTAAGGATAGAAAATAGTTTCGGCAATTCAAGTGCTGAGAAACAATCTAAATAAAAAAATACGATTAAAAGTCAGTCTGTGAAAATAATAACGCCTTATCACAGGTGTTTACCGGTCGGGAACAGGAATCTCTGACGATTTGACCCCGAACCCTCGCCTCTGAATATCACTCTATGTATGGGAAGACGCGGAATCGATTTCATTATGACAGGAGATCGGATCAGGAATTTCATTCGCTGGAAATCGGGATCAGGAATGCATTTTCAGGGCCATTTTGACCGAGTCTCAGCAAAACATGTCCGCTTCGGTTTTGCTGAATGCAATCTTATTTGAACCAGGAGAAATCGCTGTGTCAGTCAAGTTAATCTCGCGTCTGCATGAACACCGACGTTGGGTGAATCAGTCATTGATAGAATCTGTTCAAATGCTTTCCGAAGCGCAAAGAAATCAGACGTTTCCCATCGGGCAGGGATCGATCTGGAAGTCGTTACTGCATCTGTATGCTGCTGAGTATGTCTGGCTGGAACGATTACTGGGAGATGAGTCACCCGTGTTGCCCGGCGATCTGCCTGGAGAATTGCCGGGTAATCAGAAAGGGGCAGGGGGCATTCTCTCTTTTTCAGAGCTGAAACAGAAGTGGGCCAAACAGGAGCAGCGCTGGATTGATTATCTGGAGCGGTTGACGGCTGAATCATTGGAAGAGCTCGTCAGTAAGCGGAGCACGAGTTCGGGCAAGGGGAGTGTGCAGCGCACGAAACGTGGTGATGTGTTGTTGCATGTTTGTACTCACGCACAATATACGACGGCGCAAGTGGTGAATATGTTGCGCCAGGTCGGCGCAACATCTCTTCCAGATACCATGCTGATTACACTGGCGCGAAAACAGATGGCAGAAACTGCTGATCAATAGTAGTGCGAACCGACGACTCAGGCGAATTTGCGGATCACGCCTTTGACAACACCAAGCACCTTGACGTTGTTCGAGTAAATAGGGGCCATTGTTGAATTGGCGGGCTCTAATCGAACGCGTGATTCTTCCTGGTAGAAGCGTTTCAAAGTCGCTTCGTGATCGTCGACCAGCGCGACGACAATGTCGCCCTGCTGACATGCCTCCTGCTTTTTGACGACGACGTAATCTCCATCCTGGATCTGGGCGTCGATCATCGAGGTGCCTTTCACCCTCAGGCAAAAGTTTTCGGCAGCCTGAAAGAGCGCACTGAAATCAATTTGCGACTGATCTTCAGGGGGAGATGCAAGAGGAGAACCTCCCTGGATCACTCCCGCCAAGGGCAGATTAGCCGGTTTTTGAGAGTTGTCACAGAGCTGAATGGATCTGGAAATGTGAGACTGTCGCGTGATCAGTCCCTTACGTTCCAAAGCTTTTAAATGTCCCATCACGCCATTGGGAGACCGGATTTCAAATGCATCGCCGATTTCTCTGACCGTCGGTCCATATCCACGGTTGACAATCTTATCTTTCAGAAACTGATAGATCTCTGATTGCCTCTCTGTCAGTTTGACGCTTTTATTTATCATATGCCTGCTTCCTCACCACTTTCGCTGAAACGGTTAAATTCATCGTGGTTTTCACCACACAATGGCCCGTTCTTACCCGAATAGACTTATTCGGTACCGAAATCTAACATTCTTTTTGAGTCATTTTTATGTAAACTCTTGAAAGTTCTGGGGATAAAGCGAGTGTGAGCAGACGCAAGGTGTGCCGAACATGAGGGGATCACCTCATTTTGGCGCACATTGTCCAAGAGACATCGATTTACTCGCTCTGAGAGTTCCGGCGACGTTTTCAGCAATCTGGATACAGGCTTAGCTGGTGACTTCCGCCGAAAAGGATTCAATGGCGAGCTGTTTGATTTTCGCCAGATCCAGTTTCCCGGTTCCCAGCAGCGGAATCGTTTCCACTTCCAGAAAACTGTCGCTGGAAGGAATCCAGAGGTTGGGAAGATCCGCTTTGGCGAGTTCTTTCAGAATGGAATCCACAGATCGATGCAGGGATTTGTGGAGCACGATAATGCGCTCTCCTTTTTTAATATCGGGAACAGAAGTCACCGCAATCTGGACTTCAGGTTCATCCTCATCAGGGTCACTGACAATATCGGTAATGAGTTCTTCGATCCGTACGTGGGGCACCATTTCACCACCAATTTTTGAAAACCGTGTTTGTCGGCCCGTGATGGTAATAAATCCATCTACATCGATGGTGGCGAAGTCACCCGTATTGTACCAGCCATCGATGACAACTTCGGCTGTTTTTTCCGGGTTGTTTAAATAACCTTTCATCACGTTGGGACCTTTAATAAACAGCAGCCCTTCCTGTCCGTCAGGCAGATCCAGCATCGTATCCGGATCAACGGTTTTTGCCATGACACACGGGATTGCCCGGCCGACGGTGCCCGGTTTGGAACTGATTTCAGTCGGGTCGAGCTGTCGGCTGGGGGGAATATTCACCGCAGCGACGGGCGCGAGTTCCGTCGTGCCATAACCCTCTGTCGGGAAGATGCCGAATTTTTCTTCGAATTCCCTGGCGAGACTCTGCGGCAGTTTCTCTGCGCCCGTAATCACGATTTCCAGAGTTTTAAACTGCTCGGGAGTGCAGCGTTTTAAATAGTGTCTTAAGAAGGTAGGGGTGGAGGCGAAGAGCGTGACCTTAAATTTCTCCACCATTTTTCCGACGGTGCGCGCATCGGTGGGGTTAAAGTGAAAACAGGCTCCCATATTCCGGATAAAAGGCATCCAGAGCGAAATGGTATAGCCGAATGAATGAAAGAACGGCAAAATTCCCAGAATGCAGTCTTTCGACGAGAGGTGCAGTAAATCATCGGCTGAATTGATATTCGAGACGATATTGTGATGAGTCAGCATCACGCCTTTCGGGCGACCGGTTGAACCGGAGGTAAAGATCACCGTACTCAATTCGTCCGGATCAACGTTTTTTAAACCGATGAGTCGTTCGATGATCCATGCGGGAACGAGATACGCCATGCCTAAGCAGATCAGCTTGTCAAACAGGGATGCTTTCAGTTTCACTTCATCCAGAAGTACCACATTGGCATCCATGTCGATGGGTCTTTTTTCCAGAAACTTCTCGCTGGTCAATACGGTTTTGATGCCTGCTTCCTGGATGCAGTAATTGATGTCGCTGTCTGAAAGCGTGTAATTCAAATTGATCGGAACACGGCCGGAAATCGCCAGGCTCGCGTTGACGACACAGCCCCCCACAGAAGGGGGGAGCAGAACGCCGACCATTTTTTCTTCGCGTTTTAAAACATATTTGTTGAGTAACCGTCTGATCAACAGCGCGCCGGTCAGTAATTTTCCGCCGGAAATCTCTACACCTGTTGAGTCGGCCAATTTTTGTTTGAAAGGGCGGCTTTTACATTTTCTGAGAAACAGTCTTGGTGGAATCATTTGATACGTCTTTCGAAAATCGGCAGCTTCAATGCCCAGGTATTGAACCACTTTTTGAACGTGTTTTTCATTTTCCGGGTGAAGTATCGGCTGTCCAAAACGAATAGAAACCGGGTATGGCCATCTACGAGGCCATTTCCAGAAAAACTTGCCGCCATGAAAACTGAATATACTGCCCCAGAGTTCGTCGATATACACGGGAATCACAGGGGCGCCGGTCCCTTTAATGATTTTCATTAAACCGGACTGAAATGGTTGGAGATAACCGGAGCGGGTTAATCTGCCTTCTGCGAAGATACAGACCAGTTCTCCATTTTCAATGGCAGAGCGGGCATCTTTAATGGAGCGCATCAAGGCTTTTGGCCCCTCTTCAACATTGATGGGGATCGTGTTGTATAACTCTGTCAGCCATCTCACCCATGGATTCTGCACATAGGTCGAGAACGCAATCATTCTGACCGGGCGAGACGAGGTGAGAATCAGAAAGACTCCATCCAGCCAGGAAACATGATTGGCAACCAGGAGGGCACCTCCTTTATGCGGCAGGTTCTCGTGCCCGCGCACACGCAGTTTGTAGATCGTCCGACTGATCATCCAGACGACGGCGCGAATCGTGGCATTGGGAAGCAGCTTGAAAATATAAACGCCGACGGGAATGGTGAGCAATCCCAGCACCATGAAAATCTGGCTGGCTGACATCTGGAGGTATTTCTGCATGATGAAAAAGACGCCCGAGGCAATCAGAATAAACGTAAATGCCAGAAAGTTGGCTGCTGCCAGAATGCTGCCGCGTGTTTCCACATCGCTGCGGTGCTGGAGAAATGTTTCGAGGGGAATGTCAAATAATCCGGAACTGACGCCGAGCAGGAAGAGCCAGAGGAGCGATAAAAAATAATAGATTTGTGAATTGGTTTCCGGTCCGGGGTCCACACTGCTGCCTGTGAAGAACAGTAACAGCGATGTGACGACAATTCCGGCTGCCCCGATGGGCACAATTCCCAGTTCGATTCGTCCGGCTGACCAGATACCGGCGAGGATACTTCCGGCTGCGACACCCACGACCAGTATTCCCAGCAGGGGGCCAATATCTTTTTGGGAGAGTCCCAGTTCGCGAATTCCATAAGTATCCACGTTCATTTGTGCCATGGATGCCAGCATCCAGAAAAAGGCGACGCCGAGTGCCGTTCTGAGCAGCGGCGTGCTGCTGGAGAGCAACTGCCATTGATGCGCGGTCTCTTTAACTGGATTAAAGGGGAAAGCACGCTCTGGGGCAGCGGGAGGCAGCTTGCGAATTTTCAGACTGACAATCGTACCGAGAACTGCGACGCCTACTAATGTGAGTGCTGCGATACTGATGTCCGAGAACGATCCCGGAGTGGTCAGGTTTGGTCGTGTAAAATGGTATAAATAATTACCTGCGATAAAGCCCAGTGCGGAAGAGACTACGGTGATCAGTCCCATTAAACCGTTGCCTTTGGCAAGGCGGTTGTCACGTAACATTTCCGGTATACTGCCAAATTTCGCAGGACCGAACAGGGCGCTCTGGCAGCCCATCAAAGCGACGATGAAAAAGAGTAAGTACAGATTGCCGATCTGGATGGCCCAGATTCCTAAAGCCATGATAATGACCTCAGCCACTTTACAGGCCACGATCACTGTGCGTTTACTGAAGCGGTCGGCGAGATAACCGGCGACGCTCGCCAGCAGGAGATAAGGCAGCGTGAAGCAGGCCAGTCCCAGCGAAAGCGCTTCTGCATCGCCGATAATCGGTTTTCCGATCGGAATGATAAACCAGCGAAACATATTATCATTCATCGCTCCCAGAAACTGCGTTCCCAACAGTGCCAGGAATGAGGGCGAATTTAATGTGCCTTTGCCGTCAGCAGTCGACTGAGTACCTGTTTCTTCGTAGTCGTCAGAATTCATTTTTGCAGAGATCCAGATATTACTATGCCACTGTCAGCCAGTCTCAGATTTGATCAGACTTTTGCTGCCGGGTTCGATTCAGAAAGAAAATTGAAAGAATCGCAATGAAATTGCTTCCTTCATTGAAGGCGAAGAATGGTTGAAATGATCACGCGAAAAATGCATTAATCAAAGCATGGGGCATAATATGCCAAAAAGCATTTCTCTGTAAAGACTTAGATATTGGCTGCCAGAAGATTCCACCAGAGAAAACAGGGGATGTGTATGTATGTGACGTATTGGGTGGAGGGCAGATCAAGGGATAAAGGTGTAGGTTCCCGAATTATTCTCGGCCAGTTCGCGAATGAGTTGTTCGCCTTCGCGATTTCCCAGACAGATGCCATTCACGATGATGGTCTGGCCGCGTTTTGTTTTTTTCGCTACCTCGTTAAACGCTCTGACGACGGAAGAATTGAATCGCCCGTCAGTCAGAAAATATATTGTGTCCGGCTGCAGGCGCAGGGCGAGGACCAGCGCCTCTAACGGTTCAGTGGTTCCCACGCCGGGCACACGCGCAACCCAGGAAAGAAATTTCTGCTTTGCCTGAGGTGTTGCCGGCTGGAGCTGTCGTGCGGGCATCGGTATGGCAATATCACTGAAAAAAATCACGAAGAACTGTTGATGTTCCTCCATCGAGAGAATGGCCTGGGCAAGCTCGAGTTTGACCCGTCCCAGTCTGGTTTTTCCCACACTGTCATGCGGGAAATTCATACTTTTTGAGGAATCGACGACATACACAATCCGCTGGCTTTTGGGGCTGAGGCCGAAGAATCCGCCGTTTCCCGCGCCATTTCCCGATCCGGAGCTGGCGTTGCCGAGGGCGGACGAGGTCAATAAGGCGCCAACGATGTCTGCCGCATATTTGCTTGTGAGAGACTCTTCATACAGAGTGGACTGAGGCAGTGGGCCATCTAAATTCGATGAGAGCGACTGAGTATCAGGGGCGGAACTGCGATCCAGGATTGGCGGTAATTTTGAAAGTACGGCCGCACTCGATGCGTTTTCCTCTTTTGCCGCGACCGCGGTCAATTCAAGGATCACGGGCTCTGCTGAATCCTGAGGAGGAGTCCAGCGTGTTTGAATGCTATTGGCGGGCGATGAGGGACGCGTTTCCGCACGTTGATCAACGATCATTGCGATTCCGCAAATGAGCGCCAAATGAAACAGCGTAGAGACACCCACTCCCCTGTTCCAATGAGACTGCGAACCAGAATGTGCAGGCTGCGTGTGCATGAAATTCTCTAACGGAAGAAAACGACGAAGCAAGGCTTACCTGTGGCGCTGCTGTTTTGTCACTACTCTTATTCTAGCGTGCCAATTCGGGTAACGACAGCAGGAAATGACGCGGGGGACCGCTTCCGCCTCATTCGTTCCCGTTCAATGCAAAATTTATTACGATTCCTGTGAAAGCGTCAAAAAACAGCTAGAGTTAACTGCTTGTTACGTATAATATTAGGCGTGGCAGGAGTTTTGGCGTTTCTTCCCGGTTCCATCAAACTTTTTCAAGGTTTCGAATCGCATCCCATGAATGAATCAACGTCCGTTGATCAGAGTGTTCAGGCGGTTTCTTCCGAACCGTCTCCCGAGAATGTCTCCCCGACAGGAGATGCGAGAGCGCAGCACGAAGAGAGGTCCGGGGTGAGAAAACCAATCCTGTTTTTTGATGGTGTTTGTGGTTTATGTAATTCGAGTGTGGATTTTGCGATTGCCAGAGACAGGCACGCGCGGCTGCTTTATTCCCCGATCCAGGGGGAGACGGCAAAACAATTTTTGACTCAGGCAGACATTCAAAATATCGATACGGTTATCTTTCGACCCGCTGATGGAAGACGCCTGTATCGGCGTTCCGCGGCGATTGTCAGATTACTCTGGCTGCTGCCGTTTCCCTGGAACCTGTTTGGCTGGTTGGTGTGGTTAATTCCTTTGCCGATCAGGAATTTTGGTTATCGACTCATCGCAGGCTCAAGATATCGCCTGTTTGGTAAACATGAAACCTGTCGGATGCCGACCCCGGAAGAGCGAACACGTTTTTTACCCTGAACTCTCAAATTCAAAGCTGATGAAGAGACCGCCATGCGATTGATACCGTTTGCGACAATTCTTGTGACACTGCTGATTTTGCATGGTTCGTCAGGAGCGTTGCTGGCAGAAGATAAGCCTGCAGGGAAACCGAATTTTATTGTCTTCATTGCAGATGATATGGCGTGGGATGATTGCGGCGCTTATGGACATCCGAAAATTCAGACGCCGCATTTGAATCAACTGGCGCTGGATGGGATGAAATTCAATCATGCCTATCTGACCTGCAGTTCCTGCAGTCCGAGTCGGGCAAGTATCATCACCGGCCGATACCCACACAGCACCGGCGCACATCAATTGCATCTTCCCTTGCCGGCAAGTCAGGTGACGTTTGTAGAAAAATTAAAAGAGGCTGGTTACTACACTGCTTCCGCGGGGAAGTGGCATCTGGGCACGCCGACCGAAACCAAATTCGATCATGTTACGACCAAGCTGGATGAATGGGTTTCGACTCTCAAACAGAGACCGAAAGAAAAACCGTTTTTCATGTGGTTTGCGTTTACGGATCCGCATCGTCCTTATCAGCGCAATATCATCGCACGTTCTCATACAAACGAAGAGGTGATTGTGCCTCCCTATCTGCCGGATACGCCGGAAGTAAGAGATGACCTGGCGCTGTATTACGATGAAATTACCAGATTAGACGGCGTCGTGGGGCGCGTGCGTGAAGAGCTGAGTAAACAGAATGCATCGTCCAATACCGTGATCATTTTTCTAAGTGATAACGGACGTCCGTTTCCGCGCTGTAAAACCACCGTATATGACAGCGGGATCAGAACGCCGTGGATTGTCGCGTGGCCTGAGCAGGTGAAAGCGGGAACGGTTTCCGATTCTTTAATCAGCTCGATCGATCTGGCTCCCACAATCCTGGAACTGGCGGGATTGCCAGTCAGCGAAACGTTTCAGGGAAAAAGCTTTAAGACAATATTGGAAAATCCCCGTGCGACGACGCGTCTGCATGTTTTTGCGGAACATAACTGGCACGATTTTGAAGATTTCGGCCGCGCCGTTCGTTCTTCCCGGTTTAAATATATCAGAAACTTTTATACTGATCTTCCCGGAACTCCGCCTGCCGACGCGGTCCGCAGTGAAACGTACGTGAAAATGCTGCAGTTGAAAAACGAAGACAAGCTGACTGCAGACCAGCTAAGTTGTTTTTTGACTCCCCGGCCTGAAATCGAGTTGTATGATCTGGAAGCCGATCCGCACGAATTGCATAATCTGGCGGGACAGAAAGAATTTCAGAAAGTTCAAGAGGAGCTGCGCGCCGTTCTCGACCAGTGGCAGGAGGAGACTCATGATCGGTTACCGCGAACCCGCCGCCCGGATGAATTCGATCGGGAAACCGGTCAGCAACTGCCTGCATTTCGAAAAAAATGAGGCCCGCGAAATTCGTCGATTCACAGGAATTGTTGAAACGGGATTTCCATTTACCGGGTAATGTCTACCGGGAATTCTTACAGTGCAGCGTGGTTCTTACGGTGCAGCGTGGAGAGAATCAACGTGGAGAGAACATGATAGCGTCTTTCGAATCCGTCACTAGCATTGACGCAGACGTTGAACAGCCGACCGTTGTTCAAAAGGCGGGGGTCAGCCTGATGTGTTTTGTCACGTTTCTGTTTCTGTATTTCATCATGTCAGGCCCTCTGGCCTGGATGGAAGGGAAAATGAAATTCAAACCATTTTCGAAATCGGTCAAGACCGTGTATGCGCCCCTGGTTAAGCTGGTGGAATCGGATGTGAAACCAGCCTCAAGTGTGATTAAAGCTTACGTTGGATTGTTTAAAAAATAAGTGGGAGCAGATACATCATGGACGTCAGTGAGACGGAGCATCGCGAGACTCAGGAAACAGTTCCGCCCATTGCACAGCAATTGCCGAAGCGGAAGCTCAGATGGAAGTGGGGCCTGGGGATTTTCCTGGTGGGAGTCGCCGCGATTTTTTACCAGTGGTTTAAGCTGGCTCCGGATCGAACGTATCAGGTGTTTGCCGTTTATTTCGGGATTCGCGATATTCTGATTGGAATGTTGCTCTGGTGGATGCTGATTTCCGGTGTGCCCTGGAAAACGCGTTTCAAAGGGGTCCTGGGGGCAGTGCTGTTTTGCGTGCTGTTATTTTCACTGTTGCGCGTGGAAAGTTTTGAGGGGGATATGGTTCCCCGTTTTCGCTTTCGATTTTTGCCAACCTCTGAGCAGCGGGCGGAAAAATATTTCGAACAGGCAGAACTCAATTCCACAGCGAAAAATGAACTCGCGACAGAGGTGGTGGTGTTTTCACCGGGAGACTGGCCCGCATATCGGGGAGCGGACCGCGACGGCATTGTCCGGGATCAATCCATCAGAACCGACTGGAAGACACAGCCTCCCGCATTGCTCTGGAAGCATCCGGTTGGTGCGGGCTGGGGTTCGTTCTGTGTTGTTGGCGGGCGCGCTTTTACGCAGGAACAGCGGGGCGATAAAGAGTCTGTCGTCTGTTACGACGCGCCAACCGGTAGACAGATCTGGCTACATGAAGATGATGTGCGTTTTAGTGAAACGCTGGCAGGTGTGGGACCGCGGGCAACTCCGACCTTTGATGCCGGTCTGATATACTCAATGGGAGGCACCGGAATTCTGAACTGTCTGGACGCCGAAACGGGAGAGCGGATCTGGTCAAAAGATCTTTTGAAAGAGGGAGATCTGAAATACCTGGAATGGGGCATGTCCGGTTCGCCTTTGATCTGGGAAGACCTGGTGATTGTGAATCAGGCAATTCAAAAGAAGGGTTCCGAGTCTGGCAATCAATCTGTGATTGCATTCAATAAAGCGAGCGGTGAACGGGTCTGGTCAAGTGGCACGCAGAAATCAAGTTACAGCTCGCCGCAGTTCGCAATTCTGAATGGGACGCCGCAGGTGCTGGTGTTTCATTCTACAGGGCTGGAAAGTTTTACTCCCGCCGATGGAAAGTCGCTCTGGAACTTTCCCTGGAAGAATCAGTCGGGCACGAACGCGGCTCAACCGATTGTGTTAGATGCATCGTCGGTGTTTCTGGGGGCCGGTTATGGAGCCGGTTCGGCGCGAATTACGATCAACGATTCCGCACAGGAGCCTGAAGCCAGAGTGACTCCGGACTGGAAAAGTTTAAGTCTGAAGCTCAAATTTAATTCCGCCGTGGTGCGGGATGGATTTGTGTATGGACTGGATGAAGGCGTGTTGACGTGTCTGAATCTGGAAACCGGCAAACGTGCCTGGAAGAAAGGCCGCTATGGTTACGGGCAGATGATTCTGGTGGATGATCTGCTGCTGATTCTGGCAGAGGATGGCCGCGTCGAACTGGTGCAGGCAGATCCTGAGCAGTATCAACAGGTGGCTGCTTTTCAGGCGCTGGACGGTCAGACCTGGAATCATCCCGCTTTGGCTCAGGGGAAACTCTTTGTACGAAACAGCGAAGAGGCTGCCTGTTACGATATTTCGTCGGTTGCGAAGTAGCCGTTCCCGCGTTGGTAGAATTACCTCAGTTGCGAATCTGCATCGAAAGCAAGAATTGCAGCTTCGTGACATTTACCAAGATTTACAAGAACCGCGGCTAACGCCGTGCGGCTGATATTGTTTTCTGGTACGTTAATAGTCGGAATGACTTATTAGGCGTTAGCCCCGGTTTCTGTTCAGTTCGTTTTTGGCATCATATCTTGATGTATTCTCTTTGACAAAGACGCATCCGAATTCAGAAACATTTCCTGGCCGAAAGCTCCGTTTATTCTTGCGGTGCAGGACGGCGGACCGCTTCCTGCTCTGCGAGTTCTTTCAGCTTGATCATCTGGGATTTTAAGAGGCGTTTTGTTAACCAGCAGAACAGAAACCCCATGAGCCGATGGAACAGAGAGGCGAGTATCATTTCACAATGGTAATCGAATTGTGTTTTGCGACCTGCCGAGGTTAATTCATAAGTCACGTTGATCTGAAACGCGGCACTGTGCAGTTCGACTGCGATCAGCGTTGGCGGATCGAATTCAGTGACCGTCCCGTGATACTGCTGTGTATGACCACCTTCTCTGATGGTATGAATGAATTGCGTTCCCACCGGATTATCAACGTGTTTACCCTCGGGGTACTCGATCGATTCCAGCCCTTCCATCCAGAGCTTCATTTTTTCGTCGTCTTCGAGATAACTGAAAACAACGTCGATCGGAGCAAAAATTTCCTGATGATAGGTAATTTCCAACGAACTTCACTCCTGAAAAAAGCAGGGCTGAATCAGCCCTGCTGGAAATGGATTGTCGGAGGACGTTATTTTTCTTTTTTCTCGGCAGGTTTTTCTTTCTCAGCGGGTTTTTCTGGGGTTTTCTCCGGAGCTTTTTCAGGGGCCTTTGGTTCCGCTTTTTTCTCGGCTGGTTTTTCAGCAGGCTTCTTTTCTTCAGCTTTCTTTTCAGCTTTCTTTTCTGCGGGCTTAGGAGCCGGTTTCTCTTCTTTTTTCTCAGCCGGTTTTGTCTCAGCTGGTTTGGGGAGTTCCGGTTTGACTGCTTCTGCTGGCTTGGGTTCTTCAGGTAAACCGATCACTTCCAGGCCTGCAATTTGTTTTTCTAACGCCAGTCCCGTGGGTCGAGTGACTTTCGTCTCCCAGACATAAAGACGTTTTAATTTTTTGAGTTGTCCCAGTTGAGGAAGTCCCGCATCCGTAATTTCGGTTCCATAGAGATTCAAATATTCCAGGTTGGGCAGTTCCTGCAGAAATTTGAGTCCGGCATCGTTTACTTTGGTTTTTTCCAGATGAAGATGAGTTAAACCCTTGAGTTCTTTCAACTGTGCCAGGCCGGCTGAGGTGACTTCAGTTCCACGCAGATTCAGCGAGGAAATTTTCGTGAGCCCGGCGAGTGTTTTTAATGTGTCATCTGTGATTTTTTGATCAGAGAGATGAAAGGCCACTTCAAGCCGGTCATCGTTTTGAGCGAGTTCCAGTACGGAACCGCCGGCGGCACGAATTTTTGATTTGGCCTGTTCCGCGGCAGGATCTGGTTTTTTGTCTTCTGCAAAAGCAGAGGACACCAGGGAGAGTGTCATTACGGAAATCAGCGCTACAGAAAAATGTCTCATTTTACCTATCCTTACTTTCTCTTTCGTTATTTGGTGTGGATGTCAAAATTGAAAGTACATCACGTTAGACTTTAATTCTCTTGCCCATTTAATCGAATGTATACACTAAATCAATATGGACAATAGAGATAGATCAATAGTTATCAATTCAATTTATCTTGATGTATTTTATCAGGAGTGCACCTGTTTAGAAAAGACTCAACTCGCAAAATGTCCCCTTCCGATTGGAAAATCAGCGTAGTCTGGGGGAAGATTTAGTTTTGCGGTGTGGCAGAAATGGTCTCGATTCAAATCGGGAAATCCATTAACCTGCCCCCTCGATGAGTTCGAAACTTGATTTGCAAAGTCATAACTGGAAACAATTAATGTCATCAGTTCCAACTTCGTATCCCCGTGATACCATCATTCATGGCCTGGGACGCGGGGTGATAAATACCGTTTGTTTAATGGGCGACCTGTTTCTCTTCGGATGGGAAATGGTGGGCTGGATGATTACCCGTCTGCCTCCCCGGAGTAATCTCTGGTCGTGCATGTACCATATTGGCATACAGAGTATTCCCGTGATTCTGATTACCGGGGGATTTATCGGGATGGTTCTGGCCGTCCAATCCTATGATCAGTTCAAATTAATGCATATGGAAAATCAGATTGGCGCGGTGATCGCGATCTCGCTGGTGGAAGAGTTGGGACCCGTACTGGCCGCGATCATGCTGGCTGGTCGAGTGGGGACTTCAATGTCAGCCGAACTGGGAACGATGCGGGTCACCGAACAGATTGATGCACTCCGCGCGCTGGGCGCAGACCCGGTGCATTATCTGGTTGTGCCGCGATTCCTGTCCTGCTGTTTATTGATCCCCCTGCTGACGGTGGTCGCCGATGCCATCGGCATCCTGGGAGGCTGGTTTTTCAGTACGCAGATTTTAGGCGTGGATTCATTTTACTATTGGCATTATTCGAAAAATTTTGTCTTTGCCTATGATGTGCTGGGTGGGATTTTCAAGAGTTTCTTTTTTGGCGCAGCAATTTCCTTAATCTCCTGTCATCGGGGCTTTCATTGCGGTGCCGGCGCTGAAGGCGTGGGTAAGGCGGCGACGGAAGCGTTTGTGTATTCGTTCATTGTCATCATGTTTCTCGATTTCATGCTGGGCGTTACCATTGTCAACTTTTATCACTTCATGCAATCGGTTTATCCGGGTGTGGTCAGATAACAATGAGATTCTCCAACAGGGCAAAAAACGTTAAAATGAATGAGCCAAACTCCAACGAGAAATATGTAATTGAATTGCAGAATATCTCGCGTCAATTCGGGACACAGGAGGTATTGCGCGATATTTCGTTTGGTGTGCGTCGAGGTGAAACTCTGGTTGTGATTGGTGAAAGCGGCTGCGGAAAAAGCGTGACCATGAAGCTGATCATGAACCTGTTGCAGCCTTCGCACGGTGATATTTCGTGGAATGGCCGTCTGATTGCAGATCGAAGCACGCGTGAACTGCACCGCGATCGGCTCAGAATCGGATATCTGTTTCAGGGGGCGGCGTTGTTTGACAGTCTGTCCGTTTACGAGAATGTCGCCTTTGGTTTAAAACAGAATACCAAGCTGAAAAAAGCGGAAATCGATCAAATTGTTGTCGAACGGTTGCGGGAAGTCGGTCTTTCAGAATCGATCAGCCAGAAGAAGCCGGCACAGCTTTCCGGCGGCATGAAAAAACGAGTGGGGTTGGCACGTGCGTTGGCAATGACCCCTGAAGTGATGTTATATGATGAACCAACAACGGGGCTCGACCCGGTGATGACAGATGTGATCAACGAACTCATTCTGCAGACACGCGCGAGTCGCCCGGTAACCAGTATTGTCGTGACGCATGATATGAGCACGGTCAAGAAAGTCGCCGACAGAATTATCATGTTGTATCCACTCACCCGACTCAACCCGGGTGAGTCACAGATTGTCTTCGAAGGAACTGCAGAAGAAGCGTTTCAGTCGTCTTCGCCGCGCGTGCATCAGTTTGTGTATGGTGAAGCCGGGGATCGGATTCGCGAAATGGCAGAATCGGCCTGAACTGGGACAGATCAGACAGGAATTTCGTTAACACAATTTTTTAAACGTATCAGACATTTATGATCTCAAGGATGGGATCGATTTTGAGGCACTAATGACGGATCGCCAAATACAATTTCGAGTAGGACTGTTCGTGATCTCCGCGTTGATTACGGGCGCTGCGATGATTTTTCACTTCGGGCAACTGGAAACGTTGTGGAAGAAAAAATACATCATCAGTATTCGATTTGATTCTGTTTCCGGAGTACACCAGGGCACGCCCGTTGTACGACATGGTATCCGCATCGGCGAAGTGACGAAAATTATCACCAGTGAAAGCAAACCCGGTGTGATGCTGCTGGTTGCGATCAATGAATCTCAGCACCTGCGTAAAGATGCGAGTCCGCAGATTGTGAGTTCCATCATGGGCGATACCAAAATTGTGCTTGATCCCGGTGTCAGTCCCGAATTTCTCAAAGCAGGCGAACGGCTGGTGGGGAAACCGGCCAGTGACCCGATGGAAATTGTCTACCGCATGGAGCAGCAGGTCACAAAAACTCTGGATGCATTCACGTCGACCAGTAAAGAGTGGGAAAAACTGGCCACGAATATGAATCGCCTGATGGAAACAAAAGAGGGGAATCTGGATGTTGTCATTGAACGTACGGCGACATCATTAGAGGAGTTTTCTCTGGCCATGCGAAAAATGAATCAGATGATGACCAACGTGAACCACCTGGTGGCGGATCCACAGCAACAGGAAAATCTGAAACGCACAATGGCAGCCATGCCGGCGATGATAGAAAGCACGCACCGCACGATTGCCTCAGTTGAAGTGGCAGTGAAAAAAGCCGGGGAAAATCTGGATAACCTTTCACAGGTGACCGACCCGCTAGCGAAACACAGTCAGTCCATGATTATTAAACTGGATCGGAGTCTGACGCGCCTCGATGCGATGATGGCGGAAATGAATACGTTCACGCGAGCCTTGAATCAGGGGGATGGTTCCCTGAAAAAGTTCATGTCAGATCCGGAGCTGTATCGGAATATGAGCCGGTCGGCCAGTTCGCTGACCGTGCTGTTAAACAACCTGGAACCGATTGCCCGCGACGTGCGCATTTTCAGTGATAAGATTGCACGTCACCCGGAAATTCTGGGAGTCAGCGGAGCCATGAAAGGGAGTTCCGGCATTAAAGAGGCCGCAGAACCAGGTTCCCGGATCCAGCAGTCCGGTTACTCGACCCCTTCAAATTCCCGCCAACCCTGATGCGCGTTGATTGCTGAGGCTGGCGCACGGTATGAGGTATCTGCATTGATACTTCCCGATGTTCATTTCAGTCTGCTCAGGCATATCAGATAAAATACTGCTGTGCCGCGCGGACCATGCTGCAGGTCTGGTTCATTTTGTCTGCCTGACCGGAAGTACATTCGGAATCCCGGTGTCTCTCTCAGCCTGCCCGTCGTGAAGATTCCGTTTGGGGATCAAATGGTTTAAGGACTCTGAAACATCATCGAGAACGGCAGGGATGAATCAAGATGAGCGACAAGCGAAACCGTATGATGTTCTTTGAAAGTCATGTGAAGTCCAATGAAAAGACGACGAAAGACGATGAACAACGCCAGATTAAGCGTACCGCCGGGAATCGGCAGAGGGCGTTTTTTGTTCAAAAGCGTCGAAAACCAATTGGTTTTGTCGATTCTGAAACGGAATGTGATTGAGTGTTCATCTGGTGAAGATGTCGTGCCTTCGCGCGCGACGCATGCTATGTAGTTTCGCGGAAACTGTGGTCGTGTCAAGCTGAGTAAAAAACAGGCAAAACCAGGGAGAAAATGAAATTTCAGAAGTTGTGAGCGCGTCAAGGGAAGATGGTTTTTCAGATTGATTTGGCAGAAGTAGTTCAGGCGCATCTCTGAGAATCAGGAAAATTTGAATTAAGAATTTACCATTTAGAGAACTTAACGAGTTGTTCATCAAAACTTAATAAATAGTTGTATTATTCAGAAATTCAATCCAGGCATTGATTTGGTTCAATGAACGAAAACCGGGAATTCCACAAATGGTTAAGTTAATTCAGAGGGAATTATGCGTACATCATTCTCGCGGCGTCATTTTTTAAAAACAGCCATTACGGCTCCTGCAGCCGGAACCGTATTTTCCCGTTTTCTCACATCATCCTCAGCGAATGGGATTGAAAAAAACTATTCCGAACTCAAGCCAGTATTAGATGAGACAACCGGGCTCCCTTTATTGCGACTTCTGGACGGTTTTCAGTATCAGTCATTCGGCTGGACGGGAGATATCATGTCGGATGGAGTGATTACTCCAGAGGGGCATGACGGGATGGGGGTCATTGCTCAGAATGGAGATGTGGTTACCCTGTGTCGAAATCATGAGATTCGTGGCTCGAAAAGCTTCGGGCCGGAAGCACTTACCTATGACCGAAAAGCCGGCGGTGGTTGTGCCAATTTGCAGTTTGACCTTAAGCAGGGAAAATGGTTGAAGAGCTGGACCAGTCTTTCCGGAACGGTTCAGAACTGTGCCGGAGGACCGACCCCCTGGGGAACCTGGCTGTCGTGTGAAGAGACAGTGATTGGACCTGATGAAAGTTTTAAGGGGATTCATTATCTTCATGAAAAACATCACGGCTGGGTGTTTGAAGTTCCGGCGGAAGGGAAAGCTTCGTTAGAACCCCTGGAAGCATTAGGGCGGTTCGTGCATGAAGCGCTGGCCATTGATCCGCGTGACGGCATCATCTACGAAACCGAAGACCGTGACACAGCCGGTTTCTACCGTTTTCTCCCTAATGAGCGTGATGTTCTTACGAAAGGAGGAGGGCTGCAGATGCTCAAGATCAAAGGCCAGGATGATCTGAGGACCGGAGCGAAACGTGGAGTGCGTTATGCTGCAGAATGGGTCGATATTGAAGATCCGGTACGACGTCACACTCCGGGCACTGATGACGGGCTTGGTGTGTATTCTCAAGGCAAGCAAAAAGGGGCAACGACATTTGGCCGCCTTGAAGGATGCTGGTACGGCGATGGCGTAGTTTATTTCAACTGCACCGATGGCGGCGAACTGCAACTGGGTCAGGTCTGGTCATTCTCTCCCAAAGACCAGACTTTGCAACTCGTATTTCAATCGCCGGGACACGATGTTCTGGACAGCCCGGACAATTTAACAGTGAGTCCGCGGGGAGGCCTGATTCTGTGCGAAGACGCCGATGTCAAACCGTTGCGGCTGCATGCACTGAGTCGCAAGGGGCTGCTGAAAACTGTTGCCATCAATAATATTCAGCTTAAAAAAGGACATTACAACGATCTGGAAGGCGATTTTACGGGCGGCGAATGGGCGGGTGCCTGTTTCTCTCCGGATGGCAAATGGCTCTTCGTCAATATTCATCATCCGGGTGTGACTTTAGCCATCACAGGCCCCTGGAGCGAATTGGGCGTTTAAAGTGAAATCAATCTAATACGATTCCAGTGATGAATCCGTTTTTTGACAGGCCCCTTGTTCCCTGAGTGGCTTCAAGGGGGTTTTTTATGAACTACGGGACACGAGTATAGTCCGTTGGCTCGAGTGACTCTGTGATCAGAATCAGGAGCGAGGGCAATTATTCATTTAAAGTGGCAGAGACTTTCAAGCGACTGCGATGCACAGTACACTGAAACAGAGGCTGTTCGAATAAAAATTATTTCACGGCCTCTGAATAAATTGATCTCGAATAAAATACGCCGCTCTGTAGTTGAACTTAGATTCGGACAATGTCACTCAAGAACTATATTAAGAATGATTTGGAAGTGCGTATGCGGAGCGGGCAGAAATTGCCTGCTCAACTGACATTGGAATCGCTGGCTGAGCATTATCAGGTCAGTTTTTCTCCCGTGCGACTGGCGCTGGCTGAACTCGTTGAAGAAGGTTTGTTACATAAAGGGGCCAATCGCAGACTGGTTTTAAATTTGGACCAGGTCAAACCGCTCAAACGCGGGAAAAAGTCAGTTTTACCGGAACCTCCCGCAGATATGTTTGAGGTGATCACGAATGATTTCGTGAAACTGAGTTTAAAGGGAGAGCCGGTCGATATACGCGAGGAAGTGACAGCCCGGAAATACCAGATCAGCCGTTCTTCATTGCGAATCATTTTAAATCGTCTGGCAGGAACAGGAATTCTGGATCATATTCCCCGTCGTGGCTGGAGACTCAGACCCTTTCGCCAGGAAGACATGCAGGCGTTTCTTGAAGTGCGCGAGCTACTGGAACTGAAGGCGCTGGAGCTGGCGAAATCCCATCTGGTAAAAGAAGATCTACAGCGTATTCTGGACGGAAACGCAGTTCCAGAATCCGATACGGGTGAGGTATTGATTGATAATTCATTACATGAATATATCATTGAGAAAGCAGGGAACTACTACATCCAGGACTTTTTCCAGCGGCAGGGCAGGTATTATGACATCCTGTTTGACTGGGAAGATCAGGACCGGGCAACAGCGATTGAGACGGTACGTCAGCATCAATCCATTCTTAATGCACTGCTCGAAAAAGACTGGCGTTCTGCCCGCAAAGCACTGTCTTATCATATCCGCGATAACCATCCGATTTTGAGCAAAATCGTCAAGTCAAATTGATGTGTCGCGCATCTGAACCGGTTCTGCAGATCCTCCGTGTACTGAATTTGCCTCTTTCGTTTTTCTTGTGTATAAAAGAATTCCTGCGTCGGTATGGCAGGAACACTGAATAGAGAGACTGGCCAGCACGGAAATAACCGGATGAGTGAACGCTCCCCAGAACAAATTCGACAGCAAGTTGACGAAATCTATCGTCATGAATCACGCCGCGTGTTCGCAACACTCGTGCGGTTGCTGGGTGACTTCGACCTTGCCGAGGAGGCGCTGCATGAAGCCTTCGCTGCTGCAGTGGAGCAATGGCAGAACGAAGGAGTTCCCCAAAATCCTCGTGCCTGGCTGGTTTCGACCGGTCGTTTCAAAGCAATCGACACGATCCGACGTCGTACGCGGTTTGATGGATCACAGCACGAACTGGTGAAGAGACTTGAGGGAATTGCAGACGCGAATGCCGATAAGTCCGACAGTGACATCAATGACGATCGGCTGAAGCTGATTTTTACATGCTGTCACCCCGCCATTGCTCCGAACATACAGATTCCGTTAACGCTGCGTGAAGTGTGTGGGCTGACGACTGAGGAAATTGCCAGTGCGTTTCTGGTATCGCCGTCAACAATGGCCCAGCGGATTGTGCGCGGCAAATCGAAGATTCGGGATGCAAATATTCCTTACAGCCTGCCCTCACACGCCGATCTTCCTGAACGACTGGATGCCGTATTAACGGTGATTTATCTTGTGTTCAACGAAGGATACTCGGCCTCTTCGGGAGACTCGCTGACGCGACAGGACCTGTCGGAAGAAGCAATCCGGCTGGGGCGTTTGCTGGTCGAGTTGTTGCCAGATCCTGAAGCGATCGGACTTCTGGCTCTGATGTTGTTTCATGAATCACGAAGAGAGACGCGGTCTGGTTCGAACGGCGAATTGATATTACTGGAAGATCAGGACCGAGGGCTTTGGGACCAATACCAGATCAGCGAAGGAGAAGCACTGGTCAGGCGCGCGATTGCAGGGGGGGAAGTGGGCCGTTATTCCATTCAGGCAGCAATTGCTGCCATTCATGCGACGGCTCCTACGTCAGAGGAAACAGACTGGCCGCGAATTGTGTCGTGGTATGACCTGCTGTTCCAGGCGAATCCCTCTCCGATCATCGAGCTGAATCGAGCGGTTGCGATCGCAATGCGTGATGGTGCCGCCGTCGGTCTGGAATTGATTGACACGATCTTAGCACGTGGTGATTTGGCCGAGTATCATCTGGCGCATGCGGCCCGCGCCGATTTTTACAGGCGACTGAACCGTTCCGACGAGGCACGGGTTTCTTACGAGACCGCGCTCTCATTGACCCGACAGTCGACGGAACGTCGGTTTCTCGAAAAACGCCTGCAGGAACTGAAGCAAAACAACTTGCCTGCCAGCTGATACCGATTTTTTCAAAAAAATGGCAATAATGTCGATTGGGGCCGATTTCGATCGACTATCAGGTAAAACGCCGGTTTCCTCGCCCCATATATGAGAGGAACCATAAACTTCGATTCCCTGTAAAAATCCGGAGAAAAAGATGAATACTTCCAAAAACAAACCTGCCGTGAAAGCGATCCCGGACGGCATGCACTCAGTCACGCCGCATCTGGTCTGCGCCGGTGCTGCTGAGGCCATCACGTTTTATGAAAAAGCGTTCGGTGCCGTCGAGCAGATGCGGCTCCCCGGTCCGGATGGTAAATTAGTGCATGCCTGTGTACAGATTGGTGATTCGCGAATCATGCTGGTTGATGAAAACGATTCATGTGGCACTCTCGGGCCGAAGTCGCTGAAGGGATCACCTGTTTTCCTGCATCTCCAGGTTGAAGACGTTGATGCCACCTTCAAACAGGCTGTTGCAGCGGGGGCAAAAATTATGATGCCCGTCACAGATATGTTCTGGGGTGACCGTTACGGCCAGGTGGAAGATCCGTTTGGTCATTGCTGGTCTGTGGCGACACACATTCGTGATCTCGGTCTTGATGAAATTAAAGCGGGTATGCAGGCGATGTTTGAATAAAAATTAGTTTACACAAGAGTGCATCACAGAAAAGGCAGAGGAGAAACAATGAAATTTATTTGCTTTGGATATTATGATGATTCCACGATGGAAGGCAAAACAGAGCAGGAGATGGCTGGATTCATGGAAGAGTGTTTTGCCTATGATGATGAACTGCGTCGAGGCGGACATTTTACCGGTGGCGAAGCGTTGCAACGTGCAGATCAAGCCGTCACGTTAAGAATGCGCAGTGGTCAGGTCGATGTGACCGACGGTCCCTTTGCTGAAACCAAAGAGCAGATCGGCGGGATCTTGATTTTGGATGCGCGTGACTTGAATCATGCCATTGCGTTAATGTCAAAACACCCCGGTGTGAAGTTCGGACCTTTTGAGATCAGACCCGCGGATGAAGAAATCAACGCGCTGATTAAAGCCCGCGATGAGGCGATTCACTAAATCCTGAAAATCCATTATTCACATGAATTTATGAAAGCAGAAAAAAATGTTTGCAAAACCTCAAGCAGAACACGCCTGGCTGGAGTCATTCATTGGCAACTGGTCCATTGAAACGGAATGCCAGATGGGGCCCGACCAGCCCTCACATAAATCAAGTGGGCAGGCAACTTGCCGTTCACTGGAAGGAATGTGGCTGCTGATCGAAAGTACGGGAACAACGCCCGAGTCGGAGGCCTGGTCGATGCTGATGACAGTGGGCTATGACCCGGCGCAGAGCAGCTATGTCGGTACCTTTGTGGGCTCAATGATGACCCATCTCTGGACTTATCAGGGGAGCCTGGACCAGACAGGGAAAAAACTGATCCTGAATACAGAAGGACCTCAATTTAGTGGGGAGGGGATGGCACGATATCAGGATTCCCTTGAACTGATCAATCAGGATCACTGGATTCTCTCCAGTCAGATGCAGACGGAAACGGGAGAATGGAATCAATTTATGACGTCGCATCATCGACGGATTACCTGAATATCTGAAACCAGTAATGAGGCAAACATGAAATTTATTTTACTTGTGTATGCAACACCGGATGCCTGGTCAGAGGAGGGGAGGCGGCAGGCGACGCAGGAGTCTGTTCAGATCTGTCATGATTTGAATCGGTCAGAGAACTACCTGATCGCCGCACCACTGCACCCTGTTTCCACGTCGGTTTGTGTGAGAGTGCGTGAGGGGACAAAACTGGTCACCGACGGACCTTTTGCAGAGACAACAGAACACCTGGGCGGTTTTTTCTTGATTGATGTCGAGAATCAAGAGGCTGCAATTGAAATTGCCGGCCGTATACCGGGAGCGCGGGCTGGAACCGTTGAGGTACGTCCTGTTGTAGAACTCTCGGATTTACCCGATGCCCATTGTTAAACCGGTCACTTGTGAGAATCTGTTTTAAAATGCGGAACGATAGCTGAATCATTTCAAGCTGAGGAACCAAAGATGAAATATATGTTGTTGATTTACAGTACCGAGAGTGACTGGACCGAAGCGGAACGTGAAGCCTGTATGGCGAAATCGACTGAAGTTTGTCATGAGCTGAATGAAAAAGGTCAGTTTCTGGCAGCTTCTCCCTTACATCCGGTCTCGATGGCGACCAGTATCCGTCTACGCGAAGGTAAGCGTCTGATTACAGATGGACCGTTTGCAGAAACGACAGAACAACTTGGCGGATATTACATTATCGACGTTGAAAATCTTGATGAGGCAATTGCGGTAGCCAGCCAACTCCCTCCAGCGAAGAAGGGGACTGTGGAAATTCGTCCCATTTTTGAATTACCGGAAATACCAGTCAATCAAAAATAATTGATCGATCAATTCAAGTCCTGTCTGATCGACGAATCAGGAATGAGGAGTCATTCCAAGTGGCAATACAGTTTAAACAGAAAAGGAAATACAATGAAAGTAATGGTGATTGTAAAGGCGACAGAAAGTTCTGAGGCGGGAGAAATGCCAAGCGAAAAGTTGCTCACAGAGATGGGCAATTATAATGAAGAACTGTTGAAAGCGGGGGTTCTGCTGGCAGGAGAAGGGTTGCATCCCAGTTCAAAGGGATACCGGGTTCGCTTCTCAGGCACGGATCGGACAGTGATAGACGGACCCTTTGCAGAAACGAAAGAACTCATTGCAGGGTACTGGATGTGGCAGGTGAATTCGATGGAAGAAGCCATCGAATGGGTGAAACGTTGTCCCAACCCCATGTCGGAAGAATCAGAGATTGAGATTCGCCGTGTATTTGAGGCTGAAGATTTCGGTGAAGTCTTTACTCCTGAATTACAGGAACAGGAAAAACGCGTTTTTGCAGAAGCACAGCGGTTACAAGAATCGAAAGACAAAAAATAGATTGGCAAACGGTCACTGAATTGCACCTGTTTGTCGATAGATTCATCTTTCCCGGGGCAAATGATTCTGTAAAATACCGGGATGTGAAATCGGTTTGTTAAAGAGTCTGGAAATGAGCGGGCAGGTGTGATGAAAATTACAGATTTCAGAAAGCTCGCACTCACGTTGAAAGGGGCAATTGAATCTTCCCACATGAATCACCCGGATTTTCGTGCTGGGAATAAAATCTTTGCGTCATTAGGGCAACCAGATGAAGCATGGGCGATGGTGAAGCTGACGCCTGAGCAACAATCGGCGATGGTTCAATCTGATCCCGAAGTCTTCAAACCATGCAATGGCGCCTGGGGACAACGGGGTTACACGAATATTTATTTACCCTCAGCTAAAAAAGCCATTGTGAAAATTGTCTTGCAAATGGCTTTCGAAAACGTCTCTTCAAAATGAGCTGAGCCTGTGGAAGATACTTTAGAACATGCGAGTGAAATCGTTTCAGAAATCATAAAGGATACTATATGAACCAGCCAGATAGAAAAACATTATCGACTTCTCAGCGGATCATGATCTGGTGTGGTCGTGTGATCGCCGCTCTCATGGCATTCATGTTTGGTATGAGTGCGGTGATGAAATTCAAAGGGGGGCCGGAATTGTCCGAAGGGATGGCGCATCTGGGATTGCCCGAATCAATGATTTTTCCGCTGGCCATTCTGGAGTTAACGTGTCTTGTAATTTATCTGATTCCCTGGACTGCGGTCCTGGGGGCGATTTTACTGACGGGTTATCTTGGCGGCGCGATTTGTATTCACTGGCGCGTGGGAGATCCATTCGTAATACAGATCGGAATCGGAGTGCTGGTCTGGCTGGGAATATGTCTGCGTGATCACCGTTTGTGGCAGCTCATGCCATTTCGGAAAATTAATCAACAGTCAGAGTCGAGTAGTCTGTGAATGGCTTTTTGAACTCCCTGTCTGCGGTATAGCGATGAGATGTCATCCAGGAGAATTCCCGTTTCTTTAAATTCGCAGGGTCAGGGTCGGGCAGGACTTCGCCGTCTGCTTCGATATAGGCAGTTCGTACCACGCGCACTGGCTGTGTGGCTTTGGGGACTAATTCGTAATCGGTTCCCCTGGTCAACAGCAGCCAGCTGTTTTCACGGAAACCCGATAACATCCGCTTACGGGCAGCGGCAGCCAGTGCTGTTTTCTGCGGGCCGGTTAAATTTTCGGAAGTTTGAATTTTCTGCATCAGCTTCTGCGTTTCAGAGAGATCAAAGCTGACCCAGCCGTAAGGCGGCAAAAATGCTTCTACTTTACAGTGCGAGGGAGAATTTTTTGGAACCAGTGCCAGCCCGTACGTCACGCGCGTCGGGTAACCGAGTGCCCGTCCCATGGTTGCACACAGCCCGTGATAATCGCTGCAATGCCCGCGTCGCTTCTGAAAAGCATGATTGGCGTCTGCCCGCAATGAGGCATTGATGTGATCATAGGCCAGATTCTGGTCTATCCAGTTCATGACGCTTACAAGATCAGAACCGGTGCCTTGTGGCTGCGGCGCAATTTGTTGCAGGACTTGCAGGAACTGTTGCTCGTCATGCAGTGATTGAGGAGCAAGGTAAGGCGCGAATGCCTTTGGCCACGTTGTCACTTTTTCTACAGATTCCGGATTGAGCTGCCAATTTAAATTCCAGACTTTGGCTGTAAAACGGTGTGTGATGATCTGGGCACCTTGAGGATGATGAAATTCAAAGTAGGCAAAGCGATTTCCATAGACGGGTTCGCTGTTCATCTGAGGTTTCATGTCACTGGGAAACGTACTGAATTGGCTGTTTTGAATCTCCTGAGCAAAATCGGATTGCGGAACAGGGACCCATACTTTTAAGACTTTGCAATGGTAGGGGGGCGTGACCACAATCGAAAATTCGATGCTGTGAGTAACAGGATCACTTTTCTGGGCGAGATACGGCGCGTCTGGAGCTAAGGAAATATCGGGGCGAGTCTGAGCATGGCCCAGGGAAAGTGGCAGGAGTGCTGTTAGCAAGATGACTGTAATCAGTGGGGAGTGTAAATACCGAGGAAGCATAAATGGAAACTCCTTATCAGATGTAAGCGTCAGACGCTGATTCACGACCGGAATTTATTTTCAATTCTCTATATTATGAAGTTCGTACGAATGATAGATATTATATCATTTTGATTATAATCGCGGAGCAGAATGCCGGCAATTATGATAAGAAAACACCAATTTGTTATGGGAAAACAATTCCTGATCAGGCATTGTTCTGAAAAATTCGGGTTTGGGCGAGATCCGGTTTGCCGCCCGGCAACCGGATCGGGGCTGATTCGTGACATCACGATGCATTTTGACTATAATCGCCGTGTCAATTTTAACTGTTTCGAAATTAATAATAAGGAGACACTGAAATGAGTATCAAACGAAAAGGTTCGGCTGTCTGGCAGGGGGGAATCAAGGATGGCAAGGGGGCGATTTCCACAGAGAGCGGTGCGCTTTCGAGTTATCCCTATGGCTTTTCCAGCCGATTTGAAGGGCAGAAGGGGAGTAATCCTGAAGAGTTAATCGGGGCAGCTCACGCCGGTTGCTTTACAATGGCATTGTCTCTGATTTTGGGTGAGGCCGGTCTCACTGCTGAGCAGATGGAGACTTCTGCTGAAGTGACCCTGGAAAAAGTCGATGAGGGATTTGCAATTACTGCCATTCACCTCTCATTGAAAGCCAAAGTTCCTGGAGCTGATACAGCCAAACTGGAAGAACTCGCAGCCAAAGCCAAGGTCGGTTGCCCTGTTTCCAAACTGTTTAACGCAGAGATTACATTGGATGTCACTCTTCTCGATTAATATAAAACGATTGAGACTGTGCAGCAGACAGGGGCGATTCTATTACTGAAGAAGAACGGAAGTGAGGAGCAGGTCCAGTAAGTTGTCGGTAATTCTTTCAGACGATAAACCGAAAAACAATGTGTCTTTCTTTATATGCGACATGTACATTTGAGGTTTCATCGAACCCGGTTCCTGCGTTCAGAAGGATCGTCCTCCGTTTTGCTGCGGACATGAACAAAGCAAACAAATCTCAAGGATAGGAATGATATTCGCATAAATAGTCACATGCAGTATATTACGGCGGGCAAAACGCTTCTTCCTGCGTAGGAAAGCGATCTTCTTGCGCACATCTTGTAAGTTTATTAGGCACGCCTGCCGCTGCCTCACTGTTGGATAAGTTGGAACAGCTATGCCTGATGCGGAATGGAAGCGTCTTTTAGCGGAATCACAGCATGAGACGAATGCTAACTGGAAACGGTGGGGACCCTATCTGGCAGAACGACAATGGGGCACCGTGCGCGAAAGTACGGGGGATGCAGATCCCTGGCTCGATTTCACTCACGAAGAAGCAACCTGGCGCACTTACCGTTGGGGAGAAGACGGCCTGCTGGGAATTTGCGACCGGCAATGCCGGCTCTGCTTTGGCCTGGCGTTGTGGAACGGTAAGGATCCGATCCTTAAGGAGCGGTTATTTGGTCTGACTGGTCCTGAAGGCAACCACGGCGAAGATGTCAAAGAAGCGTATTATTATCTCGATTCCACGCCCTCTCATTCGTATTTGAAGGCACTTTACAAATATCCGCAGGCGGAATTTCCGTATGCCGATCTACGCGCAGAAAACGCACGGCGCACTCGTAAAGAGCCCGAGTACGAACTGACTCACACAGGCATTTTTGACGAAAGCCGTTACTTCGACGTACAGATTGAGTATGCCAAGGCGTCTGGGGAGGACATATTAATCCGGGTCACCATTTTCAACCGCGGGCCGGAAGATGCGCCGCTGCACTTCCTCCCCACCTGGTGGTATCGTAATACCTGGGGGCCGACACTGGAGCATCCCACTAAAAAACCGAGCCTGTCCCAAGTGGCAAAAGACCAGCTTTTGGCCCGCCATGAATCGCTCGGCGATTTTCATCTTTACGCCGATGCCGGTCCGGACGGTGAACTACCTGAGTGGCTTTTTACCGAAAACGAAACCAATACCTGGCGATTTGACGATCCCGGCAGCAGGCGTCCTTCCTGCAAAGATGCTTTTCATTTAGCGGTTGTTGATGGTGTAGAGGGGGTTCTTAATCCCCGTCCTGCAGGAACCAAAGCGGCAGCCCATTTTCAATGCACGATTGCAGCGGGTGAGTCCGTACAATTTCGTTTGAGGATGTCTTCGGTCGATGAACTGCCTGAAGATGCATTTGGTGCCGGGTTCGAAGAGGCCATGGAACAGCGGATTAAAGAAGCCGATCGCTATGCAAATTCGCTCGTTTCGCCGGGACTTTCGCCAGACGAACAACAAATTATGCGGCAGGCAGATGCCGGTTTGTTGTGGACGAAACAGTTCTATCACTACGTAATTCCCCGCTCTTTGAAAAATGCGAAGAAAGGCAAAGCGGATTCCGTTCCACCGGCTCCAGGAACGCCGGGCAGTCGGAACGTCGACTGGGGGCACTTATATAACCGCAATATTATTTCCATGCCCGACAAGTGGGAATACCCCTGGTATGCGGCCTGGGATTCCGCCTTTCATTTGATTCCGTTTGCGAAAATTGATCCCTTTTTCGCAAAGGATCAGGCGATCTTGTTTCTTCGCGAATGGTACATGCACCCCAACGGTCAACTGCCTGCCTACGAGTGGAACTTCAGCGACGTGAACCCGCCCGTTCATGCCTGGGCCTGTTGGCGCGTTTATCAGATGACCGCATCCAACGGCGATCGCGACCGTATCTTCCTCGAACGTGTGTTTCAGAAGCTGCTGCTTAACTTCACCTGGTGGGTGAACCGCAAAGACATTCGCGGCAAGCATGTCTTCAGCGGCGGGTTTCTGGGGCTGGATAATATCGGGATCTTTGATCGTTCCAAGCCATTACCCACCGGCGGGCACCTGGAACAAGCCGATGGAACCGCCTGGATGGCCTTCTTCTGTTCCAGTATGTTGTCGATCGCATTTGAACTGGCCGATGACAATCCCGCCTATGAAGACATGGCTTCTAAATTCTTTGAGCATTATGTTTCGATCGCCGAAGCAATGAACTCGCTCGACGGTACCGGACTATGGGATGAAGAAGATGGCTTCTATTACGATCATCTGCATCTCGATGGACGCAGTATTCCGTTGAAGATTCGTTCGATTGTGGGGCTGATTCCGTTATTTACGGTCGATGTGCTGTTTGATGAAACAATCGACAAGCTGCCCGGTTTTCGCAAGCGAATGGAGTGGTTTCTGCAGAGTCGTCCAGATCTGGCCAAATTCATGACCTACATGGAACGTGATACCGAATCCACTGAAGGCGGCGGACGGCGCCTGTTAGCGATTCCCACACGTGAGCGCCTGATGCGAATGTTGCGTTACCTGCTGGATGAAGACGAATTTTTGTCGAACTACGGGATTCGTTCTCTTTCCAAATATCACGAAGAACATCCTTTCGAATACGAACTGAACGGCGAGTTGCTGCGGGTGCAGTATCAACCGGCTGAGTCGGACAGCGGCCTGTTCGGTGGCAATTCCAACTGGCGCGGTCCGATCTGGTTCCCGCTCAACTATTTATTGATCGAAGCTCTGGAACGTTATCACATGTTCTATGGTAAATCGCTGCGGGTCGAATGCCCCACACGCTCTGGCAAATATATGGACCTGCAGGAGGTGGCTGACGAAATTCGCAGACGCCTCTCAAAATTGTTTCTTTCGAACGAAGAAGGGGATCGTCCCAGTTACTTCCGTACCGACGTATTATTGAACGACCCATACTGGCGTGATCTGGTATTGTTCTACGAATACTTCGATGCGGAAACAGGACGCGGATTAGGTGCCAGCCACCAGACCGGATGGACAGCCTTGATTTCACCGATCCTGGGCACATTAGCCAGTCGCTGCAAGTCGGAAAAGCAGAGTAATGTTACCAGCAATGACGCGGCGCAGCCTGAAGAAGCAAAACACTGAATTTAAGAATCTCTTGTCATTTGCCGTCGCCGCTCCCACCTGTACCCTGGAATAACTCCTTTGTGGGACGTTCTTGTGTGGCTGGTATGCGTGCTTTCACACAGGATTCCGGTAGGACAAAAGAATCGAGAGATGGCTCTGGATACAGGGACTTCAGTCTGGTCCTTTGACTCGACCCTGTCATTCATTCATAATAAACACATCGTTTTTTGTGAATTCTCCTGCGCCATTAACAGAGCCCAAATCATGCTGAACCGCACTTTAATGATCACCGCTGTCGTTTGTTTGATTCTGTCGCCCAACTCCGGTGGCTCAACTGCGAGTGCCATGTCAGCGGACGAAAAAGAGACGCTCAATGTTCTGTTTATTGGAAACAGTTATACAGCACGGCACAACCTTGCCCGCGTTGTGAAGCAGATGGCAGAGGCCGGCAATCCTGAGCTGACTATGAATCCCGCGACGGTGATCTACGGTGGACGCAGACTTGTTGATCACTGGAATCTGGGATCGCAAAATTATGTCAAACTGCATGCGTTGACACGCGCGGAACAGGAACAGACGATCTCTTCACTGGAAAAAGCGGTTCAGGATCCAATGAATCGTTATGCAAAAAGTGCATTGGCGCGACATCAAAAACTGCTCAAGGACTTCGAATCTCAGCGGACAAAATGGGATGTGGTTGTCTTACAGTCCTACCGTGACGATCTGGACGGAAAAAATTCGCTGTACGCCCAGTATGTGCCCCGATTCGCAGCATTGGCGAAAGCTCAGGGAGCACGCGTCATTTTATACGAAACAACGCCGACAACTCAAAACGCCACTCCGTTAAATAATCCGCCAGAGTCTGCAGCCGTATTAAAGAAGGCGGGTGAGATCGCGGCTTTGTCAAAACAAATTGACGCAACGGCCGCCCCGATGTCGCTGGCTGCCTTGTTTTGTCAAACGGAACGTCCCGATCTGACACTGCGTTTTGTAAACGACGCACATCTGAATCAGACGATGGCTTATCTGACAGCCTGCTCTTTATACGCAGCGTTGTTTGATCGCAGCCCGGAAGGACTTCCTGTCGACTCCATTACAGATATTCGTTTTCTTAATGAAAAAGAACGAGGGAAAGATCGCGACGGAAATCCGATTTCGAAAACGTTTTCCCGAAAAGATCGAGTCGACCTGCAAAAAATTGCCTGGCAGAGTTACCAGGAATTTAAAAAGCTGCGCGACGAATAGAGGCTTTATCAAAATGAAGCCGATATCGTTTTAGGTCGCTGGCTGTTTTGCTCCTGATAAAAAAATCTGTCTTATATCGGCACCTGCCACTCAGCATAAAGGTCATACTTCAAATGCAGTTCACTTATCGCGTTTTCGTTCTGGTCGGTTTACTTCAATTGGCTGCTGTCATATCTTTCGGGGCAGAGTCGTTGCAACTGGTCCGCCCTCAGGCACAGCAGGTCATTCAACGAACCGGTGTTGCACCGGGAGTTGGATTTGCCGATGTCAATATCGCCGGCACCGTCCCCGGGGGATTCAATGATGCGATGTGGGAATATCGTGTCGTGCCGCTTGCAGATAAATCAGCACCGAATGCTGACTGGATCATTTTTAAACCGAACAGGGAAGAGGAGAAGTTCACGGGGACCGTACGAATCGCAGCCGGCGGCTGGTATCGTCTGGAAGTTCGTTGCCGCGGAAATGAGAATATGATGGCTGTCGGCATGATCGAACCGGTGGGAGTCGGTGAAGTCTTTCTTGTTGCAGGCCAGTCGTATGCAACTAACTGTAACGACGAGCGATTGAGTGTTGCAGATTCCCTGAAACGTGTTGTGGCTTTGAATGCGGCAAACCAGGTGTGGGCGGTTGCCAATGATCCGCAACCTGCCCCTGACGGCAGCGACGGCGGCTCGATCTGGCCACCACTCGGGGATGCTTTAGCGGCTGAACTGCGCGTGCCGATTGCTTTCGCGAATGTCGCTGTGGGAGCCACTTCGTCAATACAGTGGATGCCTGATGGGAAACTGTATCCGCGGCTGGTTTCCGCGGGACAGACGCTGGGACGCTTTCGCGCCGTCTTATGGCAACAGGGGGAATCGGACGTCATTGCAAAAACTCCGACCGAACAATATGTAAATAACCTGAAGACAATCCGCGAATCTGCTGCAAAAGTCTGGGGTTTCGAACCACCGTGGCTGCTTGCAAAATCGACGCATCATCCTACCGTCTACAATGATCCAGCCGGGGAAGCGCGCATTCGCAGCGCCGTTGATGAACTGGTGAAACAGCCCGGCTTTTTGAACGGACCTGATACGGATACTCTCAAAGGAGAGAACCGTGGAGATGCCAAATCCCGCCGCCATTTTTCGGGTATCGGTCAGCGTCGTGCGGCGCAGATGTGGCTGGCGGCGATTCATCGCGAGGTCATTCCTGAAACAGAGGCCGCCAGTGGGCTGCGAGTTGGCGTCGCGGAAATTGATATTACACCTCCCATCGGTTTTCCGATGGCAGGTTATTATCACGAGAGATTGGCTGAAGGGAGTCTTGATCCTTTGAAGGCCAAAGCGATTGTATTTCGCGATGGCGACACCGCGGCTGCACTGGTCGTCTGCGATTTGATTGGCAGCGCCACCGATTTAACAAAAGAAATACGTCGAATCGCTTCTGCAAAAACCGGCATCCCAGCGGATCATATCGTGCTCGCGGCAACGCATTCACATACCGCACCCGACTACATGAAAGAGCTGTACTTGTATCTGGGCAAAGAACAACAGCAGGAACTGAGGTCTCAGTATATTGAAAAGCTGATTAACGGCCCGGTGAATGCCATCGCAGTCGCTTACGAAAATGCGAAACCTTCCTCACTGGCAGCCGGCACTGCGACGCAGAAGACAACGGTTGCATTCAACCGACGATTCGTAATGCGAGATGGCAGCGTCAAAACCTGGCAGTCTCTGAGCAATCCTGAAGTCGTGCGCGCCGCCGGTCCGATTGATGCTGAAATCGGGCTGCTCGCGATTCGGAATCCGGAGGACGGTACGAATCGCTGCATCCTCAGTAACTTTGCTCTGCACCTGGATACGGTGAGCGGGACGAAGTGGAGTGCTGACTATCCGTTTTTTATCGAGCGTACTCTGCGAGAATCGCTCGGCGCAGACGTGATTTCAATTTTCGGGACGGGATGTTGCGGCGACATCAATCATGTCAATCCGGCATCACCGGTCAGAAACAAGGCCGATTTTATCGGTAATTCTATCGGCGCATCGATCAGCGGTCAGCTCTCGTTATTAACGCCGATTGAAGATCCCAATCTGACGGTACAGTCACAGGTGGTGAATTTACCTCTTCAGGATGCGACGCGCGAGGAAGTCGACCGTTCCATACAGCTTCTCAAGATTGCCCGTCAAGGAGGAAAAGTGGACTTCTTTGACCATGTCACTGCCTATAAAAAATTGATTCTGGATCAATTTCGACATCGTCAACCACACGCCAATACGATCGAGCATATCACATGGGGGTTGAGTCGTTCCCTGTCCGGTGTTGGGGAGGCGCTGCCCGTTGATGTAACAGTGATGACCGTGGGGGACGACGTGGCCATTGTCTGTCTACCCGGCGAGGTCTTCGTTGAGTTGGGACTGGCAATCAAACAGGCATCGCCGTTCCGCACAACGATTGTGATCGAATTATCGAACACTGTTGAAACGATCTATATTCCGCATCGGGCCGCTTATGCGGGGGGCAGCTACGAAGTGACCAATTCCACAGTCTTGCCGGGGAGCGGCGAAATGCTGGTCGAAGCCGCTGTGTCACTTTTGCGACAAGCGGCTGCGTCAAACAGGTCAGAATGAGTTTCTGTCAGCATCGCGCCTGCCGTCCTCCGGACCGTATTCACGTTAAAAATGGAACTACAAAATCATTTGTGTTCGAGGCTTCAGAAATGATTCAACATCACAAACTGGTTCGATTCATCGCAATCGTGGTGTGCTTGTTAAGTCAACAAGTCCGTGCGGATGACAAACCCGTCTCAATTCTTGCCGAGCGGATTAGCGGACACATACATCCCTCGATCTGCCGCGCCAGTGATGGGACTTTGGTTGTGATTTTTAAAGGTGCGAATGTTCTGATGTGCTCTCGCTCCAGCGATCTGGGATCAACCTGGTCCTCGCCGAGCCCGATTTCGACTTCAGCGAAACGACCTGCTATGATTCGCGAGGTGAAGAAATGCGAAGTCTACCCCGGAACTGCGGATACTCTGCCCGACGGCCGGATTCTGGTCACCTGGAATTACATTGCCGATGATAAGTCCCGTGACGGGTATTACGAGCGTGCATTACTCTACACGCTCAGTGAAGACCGGGGACAAACCTGGAGCGAACAGCAGCTGATTGGTCCTGTCGACGGTAAACAGCTCGGAGCCGTTCGTCACAATGTGCTGCTCTGGAGCAGCGGGCGATGGCTGTTACCACTGCGAACGGGGGGACCCCGATTGTTTGAACCTCAGACGGGATTACTTACCAGTTATCCCCTGATGGGACCGGATGGGATACAGCATGAATTTCAGCAGATTGTGCGTACGGCAACCGGTTCGCTGCTGGCTATGGGCCCCGTTCTGCTGCACTCGACCGACAACGGTTTGAATTGGACGTTGGTAGATGGTTTTCCTGCTGTTCCTGATAAACGTGATAACGCCGAAGGTCGCTATCTCACCACTCTCTCGGATGGGAGAGTCCTTGTTACTTGGGGCAGAGGTAATAACAATCGGGGACTGAGTTATAACTTATCGACGGATGGGGGGCAGACGTGGAACGTCCAGCGTACGAAGATTCTACTGCCGGAAACTCCTGTGACAGCCCGTTATTATTCAGCGCGCACGATTCAGATTGATAACAAAAATATCGGCACCGTATTCATGAACAGCGATGGGATTCATTTTCTCAAAGTTCCGCTCGAACGTTTGAGCCATCCGCTGTCAGAAGACGAATAAACGCAGTGTGAATTCAAGATCGCCTACGCGATCACTGTTGTCGGGCTGTGCCATTTTCCGAAGATTCGATCGGAGCCTCTCATCCTCGTTATCCTTTTTTCACTCAGCGGAATGCAAGCCGTGTGTTGTAACAGGAGTATGAACGGGAGTCGCGGGTGAAACTGGTTGGCGAACCATTTTACGGAGTACCACATAAAAGACCGGGGTGAGAAATAGCCCGAAGAGCGTGACTCCCAGCATGCCACTGAAGACGGCAGTGCCCAGGGCTTGACGCATTTCGGATCCGGCACCGGTTGCGATGACCAGAGGAATCACGCCAAGAATAAATGAAAACGCGGTCATGAGAATCGGTCGCAATCGAAGGCGGCATGCATCTACCGCGGCGTTGAAAGGAGTCTTCCCTGCGTCTTCTTCTGCCTTGGCAAACTCCACGATCAAAATTGCGTTTTTACAGGCCAGCCCGATCAGAACGATGAAGCCGATCTGCACCAGAATGTTGTTGTCCATGTCCCGCATCCAGATACCAAAGATCGCACACAATAAACAGAGTGGAACAATCAGAATCACCGCCAGAGGCAGCAGCCAGCTTTCATACTGCGCGGAAAGTGCCAGGAATACAAACAGAACACAAAGTGGAAAGATATAAACGATCGTATTTCCTGCAGCCCTTTGCTGGTAGGCAATATCGGTCCATTCAAAACCGAAACCCGGAGGTAAGGTTTCCCTGGCGATACGTTCCATCGTGGCAATCGATTGACCTGAGCTGAAGCCCGGTGGAGTGTCGCCATTGATGTCAGCCGCAGGATACAGGTTATATCGTACAATACGATCCGGTGCGGTGGTCTCACGTAAAGTAACCATTGATCCCAGAGGGACAATCGCCCCGTTGCTGCTGCGCGTTCGCAGCCGGGCGATATCTTCTCGTTCATCACGGTATTGATAGTCGGCTTGTGCAGTGACACGATAAGTACGGCCCAGGAAATTAAAATCGTTCACATAAGCGGAACCGAGATAAATCTGCAATGCATCGAATACGTTACCGATCGGGACATTCAGCATGCGAACTTTAGTACGATCGATGTCGGCATAGTATTGAGGAGTGCCGATCGTAAAGTTAGAAAATACCTGGACGAGTCCGGGTTCCTGTCTGGCCTTTGCGATCACGGCGTTGGTGACCTCTTGCAGTGCCACCAGCCCGGCTCCGGATTTGTCCTGAATTTGCATTTTGAAACCGCCACCTGTCCCAATCCCGCGCACCGGTGGAGGGGGAATCACAAAGACATTGGCGTCTTCAATGACGCTGACGCGTTTTCGCAATTCAGCCAGTATCACGTTCACTCCCAGACCATCCTTTGCACGCTGTTTGGCATCGTGCAGAACAGGAAAAATGGCAGCCGAGTTTGAACTGTTGGCACGCGTTGCTCCCGAAAAACCGACAAACGAAACGGCGTCTGAAATGCCCGGGATTTCCAGTGCCATGTCTGTGATGCGTCGCGTTACTTCATCGGTGCGATTCAGAGTCGATCCGGGAGGCAACTGGATCGCAATAATCAAGTAACCCTGGTCCTGTGCCGGAATAAATCCGGTGGGGACTTGCGTAAAACCGAACCAGGTCAAACCGATGAGGCCACCATAAATCAGCAGCATGATCAGGCTCATGCGTAAGGCATACGCCACAATTCTTGCATAAACGTTGCTTGTGACATCAAAAACTTTATTAAAGATTCGAAAAGGGAAATCGCGGATCTGAACGAGAAAACGTGTGAATCGATTTCCGGACGTACGGTTTAAACTGGTCTGTTTTGTTTTTTGAGGACGCAGTAATAATGCACACATGGCAGGAGTTAATGTCAGCGAAACGAATGTGGAAATGGATGTTGAGACGGCAATGGTGATCGCAAACTGACGATAGAATTGACCACTGATACCGGCAATGAATGCCGTCGGTACAAAGACCGCAATCAGCACCAGAGTGGTTGCAATCAACGCGGAGCCAACTTCATCCATGGCTTTGCGGGTGGCGTCGCGTGGGGAAAGACCTGTGGCAATCAGGCGTTCCACGTTTTCTACAACAACAATCGCATCGTCGACCACAATTCCGATAGCGAGAACCAGACCGAAGAGCGATAAATTATTTAAGCTGAACCCAATCGACTGCATGACGGCAAACGTACCGACCAGTGAAATCGGGATGGCAATCGTCGGGACGATCGTCGAACGCCAGTTTTGCAGAAAAACGAAGACGGTCAGCGTTACCAGCAGACCGGCTTGCCAGAGTGTTATAAACACTTCATCAATGGAATCTTCGACAAACGCAGTCGGGTTATAAATCACCTGGTGTTTTAAACCGGGAGGGAACTGCTGTGACAGTTCCTGAACCGTGTTTATGATCCGTTCAGCCGTGGCAACCGCATTTGATCCTGGACGCTGAAACATGGCAAGCGCCACCGCGTTTTTATCGCCCAGGTAACTACGTACCGAATAGTCAGTGGCTCCCAGTTCAATGCGCGCCACATCATTCAAACGCACCAGACGTCCCTCCACGCCGGTTTTCAGGATGATATCTCCGAATTCATCAGCCGTTTGCAAACGTCCGAGAGTGTTGACGTTGATCTGAAATGCTTCTTTGGTATCGGGCAGAGGCTGCTGTCCGATGCTTCCGGCAGCGACCTGAATATTTTGTTGACGCATTGCCTGCACCGCATCACCGGGGGTGAGGTCGAGTGCTGCCAGTCGTTCCACATCCAACCAGACGCGCATGCTGTATTGCGTGCCACCGAATACCTGAATATCGCCTACTCCATCCAGTCGCGCGAGGGTATCACGAATTTGCAGATAAGCATAATTACTGATATAGAGCTGGTCGCGTGAATCATCGGGAGAATAGAGGTGGATGACCATCATCAGGTCAGGAGAGCTCTTTCGCGTTGTCACGCCGATCTGTCGCACCTCGGCAGGTAGCGTCGGTTCTGCAATCGCAACGCGATTTTGTACGAGCACCTGGGCTTGATCAACATCAGTTCCCAGCGCGAACGAAACCGTCAGAGTCATTGATCCATCTGTGGTTGCCTGCGACTCCATGTAAACCATGTTGTCCACACCGTTGATTTCCTGTTCCAGCGGCGTGGCTACTGTCTTGGAGATTGTGTCGGGAGTGGCTCCCGGATAACTGGCACGTACAACAACGGTGGGTAAAGCGACTTCCGGATATTGCGCGACGGGAAGCAGAAAGTACGACAGACTTCCCACCAGAACGATCACGAGCGAAAGCACCGAAGCGAAGATGGGACGATCAATAAAAAAGTGGGGAAACTTCATATTTACTGACCCCTGGCCTGGCCGGCTGCGGAAGTGGATTTTGTCTGATGATTGTTGGAAGAGATGCCAGGAGGCGCAGGGCTGGAACGTCTGGAAAGCCATTTGTCCGGCGGTACGGGTTCGTATTGGTCCGGTAGTCCCGCGTCAATACTGGCTTTGACGACTTCCATGGTGGATTCCACTGTCACACCCGGATAAATACGCTGCAAACCATGTGTTACTAAAGTCTCCGATCCGTCCAGACCGGATCGAATAATTCGCAACCCTTTGACGATCGGTCCCAGTTCAACCGGACGTCGTTCCACCTGCTTGTTTTCATCCACAAGATACACGAACTTCTCGGTCTGGTCGCTGCTGATGGCGCTGTCCGGAATCAAAATGGCGTTGTAGCGTCCACTGCCTGGTAAACGGATTTCTGCAAAGAGACCTGAAGTCAGCGTGTCGTCATCGTTAGGGAAAATGGCCCGTCCGCGCATCGTTCCTGTATTGGGGTCGATGCGGTTATCGACGAAATCCATATGGCCCACGTGCGGAAAACCACTTTCGTCAATCAGTCGCATATACACGGGGTTTTTAACGTCCCGGGAACTTTCGCGTGTACCTTCGCGGGACAGGCGTGCGTACTTCAAAAAGGCCTGTTCGTCGGCATCAAAGTAACAATGGATCGGATTGACGGATACAATTGTGGTTAACAACGTGGATTGTTCACTTCCACCGCTGATGAGGTTTCCCTCTGTCACGTAACGCCTGCTGATACGACCGCTGATGGGGGCTCGAACTTGAGTATATTGGACATTCAGTCGTGCAGCTTCCAGATTTGCTTTGGCTGTTTCGATGGCAGCGGTCGAGGTTGCAATGCGTGCATTGGACGATTCGATTTTTGCATTGGCCGCTTCGAGAGTTGCTTTTGCCTGTAACTGTTCGCTTTCGCGGACCTCGACTTCTTCCTGTGTGATTGCGTCTTTGCGCACAAGTTGATGAACACGTTTTACACGTTGTTCAGCAAGAGTCAGGAGCGCTACAGCGTCCGCTTTCTCGGCTTGAGACTGTTTGAGTAGTGAATTTGATTCAGAGAGTATTGCTTTTGCTTCCTCTAAGCGGGCTGCCGCCGCATTCATTTCTGCGACGAAGGGACGAGGGTCGATAATCGCCAGCAGATCTCCCGCTTTTATCAGATGGCCTTCATCAAAATGAGTTGACTGCAGATAACCGCTGACCCGTGCTCTGACTTCAACAGCGTCGATTGGGACCAGACGCCCTGTATACTCGTCCCATTCAACAATGGACATGACAAGGGGGTTGGCGGTTGTCACCTTAGGGGAGGGGGGAGCGCCTGCGGGGGGTAATTCCTGATTACACGAATATGAGTTTAAGAGAAGGATCATCAACACTGGGACCGTGGTTCGCGACATCTTTGTGTTTCCGTCTTGTTCCGACAAATAGGCAAGGCTAAATCGATACCTGAATTCATCTGCTGCAGACGTGTCATTTGGCGTCTGTTGAGCAACTGATTTCATTGGAAATCAATAGTAAGACCGAATTAAAGTAATCTGGTTCGGCTTCTTTTCGTTATTCCATGAAGGGCAGATTTTACCGATCTGGAGGTTAGGCATTGCGCGGTTGAGACGCTCTTCCATTTGGAAATCCGCAACAATTATAATTTCCCTGCCATTGATTGTGATCGAGTCAGGCAATTTTATACTGATAGGTAAGAAATATACAATAGGTCTTGGTTCGTCAAGTCCCTTATTGTATCATTCAGTAAAAAAGGAGACTTCAGAATGTCGGTAGGACGTCCGCGCGAGTTCGACATCAACAAAGCCTTAGACCAGGCGCTGGACGTTTTCTGGCGGAAAGGTTACGAAGGTACCTCGCTTCCCGATCTGACCGATGCGATGGGAATTAACCGTCCCAGTCTGTATTCTGCATTCGGCAACAAGGATGCGTTATTTCGTAAAGCCATTGATCGGTATCTGGAAGGTCGCGCCTGTCATTTTCATGAATCGCTTGAAGAACCGACGGCTCGCGCTGTTGTCGAAAAATTGTGGAGCGGGAGTATCGAACTGGTTACGAACCCGCGTAACCCGCGCGGATGTTTCATGGTGCAAAGTGCGCTGGCCTGTGGAGACGCAGCCGACGCCATTCGCAAGGAAATGGTAAAACGCCGTACAAAATGTGAGGCTCTGCTTTGTGAACGATTCGAGCGGGCAATAACCGACGGCGATCTCCCCTCTGGTTCTAATGCGGGGTACCTCGCCAAATATGTGTCAACGGTCTCTTATGGGATTGCCGTACAGGCGGCGGGAAATGCGACACGAGACCAGCTCAACCAGGTTGCGAAACTGGCGCTGCTGGCTTTTCCTTAAGAATGTGTACATATAGCGTGGGTGTGGGAAGAATTATTCGGGGGAAACGTGAGCGTTTTCGGAAGGCGCGTCTGCCCGTTTCTGTCGCTGGTTCTCAGCGATTGATCATTTTCATCGCGGCTTCAGGGTATCGATCTCCCTTTACTTTGATCTGAGTGGCAGCAGTCTCGATTTCGGTAAGATCGGATTCGGAAAGTTTAATCTCAGCTGCTCCGATGTTTTCTTCGAGTCGATGTACTTTCGTTGTTCCCGGGATGGGGACAATCCAAGGCTGTTGGTCTAATATCCAGGCCAGAGCGATTTGCGCCGTCGTGGCGTGGTTGCGTTTTGCAATCCGATCAAGAAGTGCAATCAGTGCCAGGTTTGCTTTTCGATTTTCTGGAGAGAACCGTGGGACTTTGTTACGAAAGTCACTACTGTCGAACATCGTCGATTCGTCGATCTTACCAGTCAAAAAACCCTTCCCCAGGGGGCTGAAAGGAACAAAACCAATTCCAAGTTCTGCAAGTATCGGGAAGATCACATCTTCCGGTTCTCTCCACCAGAGTGAATATTCACTCTGCAGCGCGGTAACAGACTGCACCTTGTGGGCGCGGCGGATGACTTCGACGCCCGCCTCAGATAAGCCAAAGTGTTTCACTTTGCCTGCCTGAATCAGTTCTTTTACCGTACCCGCCACTTCTTCGACTGGCACACTGGGGTCGACACGATGCTGATAAAGCAGGTCAATATAATCGGTCTTCAACCGCTTCAGAGAGGCTTCCACAACTTCCCTGATATGTTCCGGTCGGCTGTTGAGGCCTGTCTGGTTACCCTGTTCATCGATTGCGAACCCAAACTTGGTGGCAATCACCACCTGGTCCCGCACGGGGGCCAACGCTTTGCCAACCAGTTCTTCGTTTGTGTACGCTCCATAAACTTCCGCAGTATCGAAAAAATTAATGCCCAGATCGACGGCCGTTCTGATTAAAGCAATTCCTGCTTGCTCTTCGACAGGCTTACCGTACCCGAAGCTCAGGCCCATACAGCCAAGCCCCAGAGCAGAGACTTCCAGGTCACTGTTTCCAAGTTTACGTTTCTGCATTGCTATTTCCTGTTTAAATAAGTGTCGATTTCTTCTGTCTGTTTTATTGTGAATACTAATGCGGTAGACAATAGTAAGCGGCAGAATTTGTAAGTCTGAGCAACGGAGCAACGGTAGCAAGTCGTATTTTATCTCGATACCGAGCAGGCCCTCTTTCACAGTCCTTTTTAGTTTTACTATGCAGTTAGCTCATGTCTTTCAAAGGTTCCTCGTAATTTTCGGTTCAAGCCTACTAAATCGCTGCCATTCGTAGATACTTCAAGGTGGTCTCTGCTGCCAAGATTGGGTGGATGAGCCGAATCGTCTTGGCTACGAATACTAGATAGGGAACCGGCGCATTATCTCTTGAAATTAACATTCCCGACGGAAGGTCGTGTCTGACTGAGTGATGGCCGATAGCATTGCGAACGCTCCGGTCGAAGATCGTCGACCAGTGATGCTGCCACGCTTTCATGGTCCCCAGAACTTTTGCTTTTTCCCCATTCACTAGTTTAGAAAACTTTTTGAGGTTCTTAGGGCCACCGGCGGGAAACGCATCGGGATCTTTTCGTGCGTCAATGTTAGCCAGTGCCATCACGAATTCGAGTGAATGGTGAACCGCTTCAAATGTGGCAAGATAGAGATCACGAAGCCGCGGAAAATCATCCCGGAGCACGTGCAAATCTCGTTGTGCGGCCTCTTCTCCATGTTTGTACATCCCAACTGCAAGCCCAGGTAAAATGCTTGAGCGGTTGTCGATGTATAGTTCTAGACAGTGGAACAAGTCGCGTAACAGATTTATTACATCCTGTAAATGATCATTAGCGAATTGTTTTAGAACAGGAGCGGATGTGTCGATAGCCGAAGTATAAACAATTGCTATGTCTTCTTTCATCTTTAAAAAGAACGTTTCGACCATTAGCGGGGCGGTAAACAATTCCAAGGTAAAGTGTATGACATGGTGCCGATCAAATTCGCCTCTCAGTCTTTTCCATGCTTTGTCCAGCAGCTTTTCTCCCTCTCTGTCAAACTGCTCGCGATTCTTATCCAAGTAGTAACCGAACCACCGACGGAACGCCACCCAATCGTTGTCAGTAACACTGCGAAACATCCTAAGCCTTTCGTTGAATTCTTGAAAACGATCGCCAAGTAAGTCGCGTTGCAAAAGAAATGACGAGTTTCCCAGTCCGTCAAAACTATCGGCAGTAGTCTTAGAAGGCAAGTCTGGATGCAGAGTCACAATCTGATACGAATCTGAACTGTCAGAGATCAATTTGCCGCCGTCTAACTCAAGGCGCGTTGAGCCGGAACCAGTCAAATACATTTTTCCATGTACGTAAAAAAACCTCACACGATCTTGCGACTGTGCGAGGCTGTATAAAATTCAGGCACAGCCACATTGACTGCGCAAAATATTAACACCAGTGCGATAGTTTGTAAATATTAAACCGATGATTCTCGATTATGCAGATTTGGGCCTGCCGATTTTGCGAGGAATCGCTTTTAGAAAAGTGATGTCTTCATCATTCAGCAGTCGATACTGTCCGAGTTTTTCACCCAGATCGTATTCGATACAAAGCTGCCTGATGCGGCTGTGACTCACTTCGAGCATCTCAGCCGCTTCCTGCATCGTATATTTAGTTTCATTGATTGACATTACCATTCCTCCAGTTTACGCTAGCGTTAGAGTTTGGACAAGAAACAAAAGGTACGTAATGCTGTAAAATCCAAACTCACAGCTTCTGCACCTTTTTGTTTCTTTAAGCGTTCAACCAATTTGATTGATTCGCTTGTACCAGTCGGGACGACAGGATTTGAACCTGCGACCTCTACACCCCCAGTGTAGCGCGCTACCAGGCTGCGCTACGTCCCGATTTTGTTTTCGATGCTGATTCGACTGTTCAGCAAACGATAACTTACTTCTTATTCGCACTTTATCGCACGCTCGCCAGAGAAATTCAAGATAACCGAGTCACTTACCCGCTTTTGTCTTCAAAATAATCGGCGAAAATCAATAAAACGGGATCTTTCATCGAGCAATTCAACGCCGGAATCGTTTCGGTGGCGTTGGGATCGCAGTTACGAGTTTATTTCAGGACTTTTGGTGGATTGTTGTAAGTGACTATATATTATTGGGTTACTGCGTTTGGTTGCTCCTGGATGTGTTGAAACTTGTCTTGGCAGAATTCCGGAAGCAAAGTAGAATCCCCGCTTCTGGTCTGGCTTTAAAAACCGGATGATTCGTCCTTTTCTGTTGTTGTCCATTCTGATCAAAATCATCGATGTCATTTCCTATTCCGCCTGTGAACACGAGTTCAGACCAACCCGGTCTTGAATTGAGCTTCGTTTCTGCGAAGCGGTGGTTTTTTGTTGCGCTGGTGGTTTTATTACTGGGCGGGCAATCTGGCTGTGTGCATCGTCGAATGACCATTCGTTCGGTTCCTGCCGGAGCGCTGGTGAAAGTGGATGGAGACGAAATCGGATATACGCCGACATCCGTCGATTTCACTTACTACGGCACGCGCGAGATTACTCTGACCAAAGATGGTTATGAAACCCAGACGGTAATGCAGAAAGTGAAGACGCCGTGGTACCAGGTATTTCCACTGGACGCTGTTTCTGACAATCTACTCCCCTTTGAAGTCACAAATCGGCACGATTTTACTTATCAGTTACAGCCCAAAGTGGTCGTGCCTACGGATGAACTGCTGAACCGCGGTAATCTGCTGCGGAGCGAAACGCAAATCGGACAGTAAGCACCTCTGCAATTTGTTTACGGGTCCTTACCCTGAGATGCTTTTTGCATCACAAATTCCAGAATGGAAACGCTGTCTGCATACGAAGTCGAGTGCCCTTGTTCAGGACGATCGATCAGCAGCACGTTGGCGTTGATCTGTTTGAGTACATTGTTCAAGCGGCGGGCGCTGTCAGGAGGAACCCGTTGGTCCTGCCCGCCAACCGAAATACTGACGGGCATGGTTAATCGCTCCGGCCAATACTCGGCGCTGCGTTTTTTATATTCGTGTGGTATTTCCTGTTTACTCCCGCCGAATGATTCTCTGATGGCTGGCTGAAATTGATCGTATTCCAGATGATTGACTGTGGGATTCATGGCGGCAACGCCATCGATCAGTTCCGGGTGAATCGCAGCAAAAGTCAGGCTCGAAGATCCGCCCATCGATCCACCACACAAAAAGACCTTGTCGATTTTATAGTTCGCTTTCAGATCGTGGATGATCTGGATCAGATCCGCTTCGGCTTTCGGCCCCATCCATGATGTTCGTGCACGGTAGTCGGGAGAAATATAGATCAAATGATATTTCTGAGCGATATCGCGGGCTGCTTTACATTCGCCTCGTTGGTCTTTGATGAATTGCCAGCGATCAGAGCCGTGGCCGTGGAGTGCGATTAAAACTGAATACGGTTTCTGATCTGAAAAATTCTCTGGTAGAACCATCACATAGTGCTGCTTTGTTTGATCACAAGTGGCGGTAAATTCGATGTCTTTGGGAGCTGTTTTTTCCAATGACGGCTCTGCGGCTGAAACCAGATTCGCCATGCTGACGATCAAAACACAGACTGCCGGCAGGAATTGATTTTGTATCATAAGGTCACCGATTTCGTTGAATTCTGAATTGAAAATCTGTTACCAGAAGAAGCCAAAGATAATCCAGAAAGAAAGTGCGATTAGTAAAATCGCGTACCAGTTGGGGTTGAGATATGGAGGAACTGGTTTTGAAAACGGGGAGAGTTTGATATCGAGCAGTTCCTGACGGCTTTCGGAGAGCCAGTCGTGTTTCAGTGGGGCTTCGGGCTGATTCTGTTCCTGTTCAGATTCTTTTTCGAGCCAGCCCCATTTGAGCGCTGCGGCAAACATGGCGAGGGATGTTACCAGCATGGAGCAGGGGAAGGCATACCATTTTTCTGTGAGCAGGGGGCTGAGCCATTCAAGGTCAACGAGTTCGCGGTCGATGAATCCCAATAATCCGAACAGGGAGCCGGCGAGCAGACCGACGAAGCCGCTTTTGCGCGGGACGCGGGTCAAGACGCCTAAAAGATAGATCGTGAATAAGGGGGTGACGAAAATCGGAATCAGAGTGCGAAACGCCTGAATCATATTGTCATACCGAACGATGAAAGGAATATACAGGAAACCCATCAGCAGGATGCCAACTGTGGCCCAGCGAGTGACTTTCAGATAATGTTTTTCGGTCTGGTTCGTACAAATCCAGCGTGCATAAATGTCGCGCGTAAACAGAGCCGATAAAGCGGAGCCGATTGAATCGAATGTGCTGATAGCGGCAGACAAAATTCCGGCGACAACGAGGCCTTTAAAACCGGGAGCCAGAAACTGATTCGCGTAATAGGGAAACAACTGGTCGGCTGAGAATTGTTCAGTAAATTCCGGAACGAGTACACGCCCCATCACACCCATCAACGTGGTTCCGATCATGATGGGCATGATGAGCAGGCAGCCAAAAAGCGTTGCCATCTTCATGTCCCAGAGAGAGCGTGCCCCCATCAGCCGCATGGTTTGCGTGTGATTCACCGTATAATAGCCAAGGCCTACAATGGTCCAGCCGATGACAATCAGATAGGGGGACGTTGCCTGGCTGTCCTGAAATTGCCCGATGTGCAACCAGTTGATCAGAGGCTGTCCGTTGGCGTCGGTCGACTCCGACAGTTTTTCAACGGTGGCAGTCCAGCCTCCGGAGGCAGACCAGACGGCACAGAAAATCGTAATGCCTCCGGCGATCATGATCAGACTTTGCAAAGCATCCGTCCAGACAACAGAGGTCAGGCCTCCCCAGGTTGTGTAAGCGGCGGTGAAAATGACCAGCAATACAATCAGAGTCCAGATTTGTACCGGTGAAAAATCGAGAATCCCCTGTAACATCAGATAGATAGACCAGATCATCAGCCCCAGCATACTGGTGCGGTATTGGATTTGAATCAGCGCGCTGATCGTCCGGATGGATTTCCCGTACCGGGTTTCCAGATATTCCGCATTGGTATAAAAACCACCTCGATATAAGACCGGTACGACGATAAATGATGCCAGGATGGCCCCGCAGACACTGGCCAGGGTAAATGCGGTGATGATGTGCATGCCGTGATTATAAGCGTAACCCGTCAATGAGACAGCGTCTGCATTGTCGACGCTGGTGGCAAAAATCGAGAGCCCTAAACCCCACCAGGGGAGAGAACGGCCTCCCAGAAACCAGTCACTGCTGGATTTGGTACTGCGGGCCAGATAAAAGCCGAACGCAATGACCGACCCATTCAGGACGAAAACAATTAACCAGTCCAACCAACTCATGTGGTTTTCCCTACTCTTGAGAATTGCGCGGTTATTCAAATGTTTTCAGAACTGCCGGTTCAACATCATGCGCCAGACAGAACAAGATATCTCCCTGACTGGTCAAGGTCGGGCCGCGATGGGCAATGGCAATGCCATCGGAATTGGCTTGAATGATTGTGGGCTCGCGATCTGGACGTTCGAGGAAATATAGAGCTCCCATTGGTTGCCCCTCTGAGACGTCCGCTCCCACATCCACGAAACTTTCAAAAAGTCCTGACTCTGGTGCGAAAATATAATCTTCGGCATTGAGTGCCTGGATCCAGCGTGTGGGGGGGAGTCCCAGATCTGAGCGGCTTTTTTCTTCGCCTTGCAGCACTTTCAGGTGAACCAAAACATTGTGCAGTCCCTCTTGTGAAAGGCGATGAACGGCAGCGTTTGTGACTTCTCCGCCTCCCATTTCGGTGGTCACTACAGTTTTACCTAATTTTTCCGCTTCGACCGGCAGAAGTCCTTTGCCGGCGATATCGGCGTATAGGAATGCAAAATCCGTATTATATGCTTGCGTTGCCTGCGCCATGCGACGGCGTTGTTCCCGATCTTCGACCAGATGCATGTGAGCACAGGGATAAAAATAGACGCCACGACCTCCGGTGTGCAGATCAATGACGACATCAACGCGCGGAAAGATTTCGTGTGTGAGGTAATGTGCCATAATGTCGGTGGCAGTGCCATCAGGATTACCGGGTGCGCAGCGATTCAGATTTTTACCATCCAGAGGAGAGAGACGGGTGGCTGCTTTGGCTGCAGGCATGTTGATCGCGGGAATGAAAATGATACGTCCTGAAATCTCTTCCAGATTGAGCGTTTTCATGAGTTTCATGATGGCAATCTGTCCCGGATATTCATCACCGTGATTGCCCGCCATCAGGAGCACAGTGGGACCTTCGCCGTGCGCGATGGTGGAAATGGGAATTTGCAGTTGTGCCCATCCACTCAGGTTGTAAGAGAAAGGGATATTCAGCGTGCCCCACTGAATTCCAGTTTTGTTGAAATCGATCGTCGTACTAATGGGAGATTGAGACATCGTGCTGATTCTATTTATCAAGGGGTGAAATCGTATGTCGAGCTTATTTGGATTCTGCGACAATGTGTGCTGCAACGAAATCCTCATTCAGTGTGATTCCCAGCCCTGGTCTATCGGGGACTTGAATGACGCCGTCTTCGGCCTGCACTTTTTCATAGGTTAATTCGTGTCTGAGTGGTTCATCTTCAACACAATCTTCGAAGATGAATGCATCTTTGCAGGTGGCCAGCCAGTGCAGGCTGGCTGCGACGGTAATCGGGCTGGTATAACAGTGATTGCAGGGGCGTGCTCCGATTTCCGCGACTCTCTGTTTCAGATACGAAGCTTCCGTAAAACCGTTGCGGGCCAGGTCAATTTGGTAAACATCGAGGGCTCGTTGTTCGAAATAGGGGCGGAACGATTCGCGGCCGCATTCTTCTTCCCCGGCGGCAATCGGAACCGGAGAGCGATCTTTGAGCCAGGCATAACCTGCGACATCGTGCGGGAAAAGGGGTTCTTCAAGCCAGCCGATGTTGTAATCGGAAAACTTTTGTGCGCGCTGTAATGCCGTTCTGGCGTCCCAGACACAACCTGCATCGATCAGTAAGGTGCCGTCTCCCATCCCTTCACGGGCGCCGGCGACAAGTTCCAGATCGAGTTTTTCTGACTGGCCCATCGGTTCCCAGCCAAACTTGACGGCCTTATAACCGTTTTCAATCCAGCGTTGGGCGATGTCACAGGTCTCCTGGCCATTTCTACCGAATAGAATCGAGGCATAGGCTGGAAATTCGGTATGATACTGGCCTCCCAGCAGTCGGTGAATCGGCTCGCCGAAATGTTTGCCTTTTAAATCCCACAGTGCCATATCGATAGCCGCCATCGCAGTGATGGTGACGCCGGTTCTCCCAAAGTACATGGTGTGCCGATACATTTTCTGCCAAAGTCGTTCTGTTTCCAGCGGGTTTTCGCCGATCAGAAGTTCTCTTAAACCGCAGGCGACATTGTGACTATAGGGAGCGTCGATGACGGCTTTGACGACTTCCGGAGAAGAGTCGGCTTCACCAATGCCTTCCAGGCCATTATCGGTTTTGATTCGGATCAGAACGGAATCCTGACAACTGGCCGTTTTATTCGAAACGGAGCCTGATCGAAGAATTTGACAAACGATTTGTTCGATTTTCATGAACTTTAAGTGCCTTGGCTGAAATATGTGATGAATAATATCGGACTGATTAAGCAATGATTTCTTTCACGACGCGGCCATGCACGTCGGTCAAACGAAAATCACGGCCTGCATAGCGGTAGGTGAGTCGTTCGTGGTCGATGCCGAGCAGATGCAGCATGGTGGCGTGCAGATCATGCACGTGGACTTTGTTTTCCGAGGCTGCGAAACCGGTTTCATCGGTGGCGCCATGCACGTGACCTCCTTTAACGCCGCCACCGGCCATCCACATGCTGAAGCCATAATGGTTGTGGTCGCGGCCATTCATGGCGGGAAGTTCTGCAACGG
>CAXBFD010000035.1:0-56456 GCA_963974925.1 uncultured bacterium
AACAGCGCACTGCTGATCGCGGCTGCTCCCAACGGCAAAGGGAGTGTGACAGGTTGCTTGCCAACCGTGTGAATCACCAGTCGGCCCGTCACGTGTACAACGGCCTGGCCAGCTTCCGTACCCGGCTTTATTTGAGCGGCGTACAGCGCCTGACTGACAGCCCCGATGGATGCGGTTGACTGGTCCACAGGCTGATCGGGGTGTGCTGCATTCCAGAGCTTCTTAAAATCGTCGCGTGACAGAAAAATCCGTTGTGAACTGAGGGGATCTGTGCCTGCTTCATAGGGGACGACCAGATCCTGAGGCGGGCGTGGTTCGACCACGGGCTGCTTTTGTGCGAAACCAGCCGCCGGATCACTCATCAAAGTTCCCAGCAGAATCAGTGATGCAATCGTGGCTTTCTTTTTATCCGCTGCACAAAGTAACGTTTTGATTTCCGATCGAAGATGTCGTACGAACCAGTCCAATCCCCAGATCACCGCTGTCAGGATCGATCCAAAAAAGAGGCCATCCAGAACTTCTTGAAATCTGACGGGAAACAGTGCACTGCAGGCGACAGGAAACAGTATCCCCACCAGAATCAGCATCAGTTTTTTCAAGCAGGACATACCGCGTAACAGCCAACACAGCCAGAGCATGCCGGCAATTACTGTGATGAATATTCTATGACTGCTCTTTGTCTGCTGCAGAGAAACAACCAGCGCCAAAGGTTTTTGCTGCGGTTCACCATAATATTGAAATGCCAGCGACCGAAAACCTTCCGGCTCCGGCAAAGGAGCTACGACCGACAGACGCCCCCCCAATGCTCTGGCGGGCAGCGGTTGGGCTGCCTGATCAGCCATTTCCTTTTTCGCAGACTCACCGTTTTTGGTCACCGTAACACGAGGGCCCCCCTGCCCTCCCCGTTCAAACACCTGACCACCTTCAATTCGTCTTTTAGAGTTTGTGATTAACCGTTTATTTTCCAGATCTGTTACCATTTGATCTAAAACTGGTTGTTTTCTGTACTCATCCCTTTCTGTTATCGAGGGGAGATTCACAGCCCCTGGTTTAGCAGCAGGTTCTGCGCTGAATTCCGTTTGAGGTGCTGCCGGTGTGCGATTCGCCATTTCTTCAGAAGGCATGTCGTTAATACCTAACCCAAAATATCCTCGGCTTGAGTTTTCATCCATTCCATTATGATAATTTGACAAGGCCAGTTTTTGCTGATTGAGCATATTGAGCGAAGTGGATTGGTCGGATACTTCGCGAGCCTGCTGTACTGCGGGCAGTATCAGTGGGATCACCAGCAGCAAAACACAGAAACCTGCCATCAGTGTAACCACGCCAGCGAGCCCCCCTCTGCGGAAACAGTAGGTGCAAATCAGAATTGCAATGGTGACAAAGAAAACAATAATCGCTCTCCCCAGTATATCCCGAAACGGAAGCACGGAAAGGTGCTGGCGCACATTCTCAATCATACCGGGACGCTCTAATGGTCTGTCCGGCACAAAATCTCCGGAACTCCCCGTAATTAAAAACTCATTCGGGTACAGCACCGACCATGCCTGATTCAGAATTTTCAATGGCTGAATTTGTCCTGTCCCATCCACAACGGCTACCTGTGGAGGCGTTTGAGTGAATTGTTTGGCCTGATGTACCGGAGTCCGTTTTGCATCGTACAACAGTTTTAATGTATGACTGCCGTCAGATTGACTGTCAGACGAAATGGGAATAATGAAAGCCTGACCTGTATTGCGAACTTCAACCGGATTATCATTCACAAGCGCAGACAGCAATTGTGCCTGTTCGGGTAATACGACCTGCAGAGATTGAATGCCAACCGCCGAAAACAGAAGTGTCGCTTCGTTTTGGACTTCGCCTGCGTGCCCCAGTACACTTTTCAGAAACAGTTGACGGGCAATCGCCGTCGGTACCGCTGTCTGATCAAAACGGGTTTCCTCAGCCTGAATCTGATGCCCGACTCCCACAAACCGGTAGGCGGCCACAATGCGTTCGCGTGGCTGATATGCCACCGGCAATTGCAGTTCGGCGGCATCGATTGTTGTCAGCGACTGACCGCGCAGGCCGGTCGCTTGAATTTTTAACCGCTGATCCCCTTCGGCTTCGAAGGCCACTTCGCCATACTGACGATCTGCAGACATAATCTGCAATTGAGGAATCTTGACTGTCTCTCCCACTTTTCGAGGCCGTTCTACCGTCACAGCCAGGATCTGTTTTCCGCTCAGACGTCGATCCATTTTCAACGTCCAGACGCGTACTTCGTTCTGCGGTTCGTCGGCCACCTGTTCGATAATTTTGCCCGTCGTTTCCAGCAGGCGAAACTGAAGATCCGTTCCTGCGCTTTCCGGAAGTGCGACCATGAGTGATCGATAACTGCCCCGCTCCACATTCAAAGTCGTTTCGAAATGAGAAAACAGAGTCGTCTGATCCATTCTTACATATTGCAAATGATGCGCGGCTAACAGCAGTGGCTTGCGGGAAACGGTCAGACTGCCTGAGTAGTTATTGTCCTGATATTGATATCCGAAGCGCATCTGGGGCAACCGTTTCTGCATTGGTTCCAGATTCGTCAACCCGCTGGGAACCAGGTCCCAGTCACTGTCGGCATTGATCACAAGGGACCCCTCCAGAATTTTCGCCTGGGGCAATTCGATTTTAGGGAGTTCCAGCAACAGACTGTCCGTATCGGGAGGCCAGTTTTCCAGATCACGGTGGGCCACCACGACGACTTTTGCTTCCGTATTGGCAGGCAGTGTTTTGGGAAAAGTCAGCCGAATCAACTTACTGCCCGCTTCTCGGGAGGATTCTTTCCAGTCGACGTTCTGATCTTGAAGTGTTGCCCCCAGAATGCTCCACTCGGCGGGAACTTTCATCTGAAATTCAAACAGTGGCGCAAACAGACTTTCTACGGTCGTCACCAGCCGCAGATCCATGCCCTGTTCATTGATGTCCACAACCGTCGACGCCGCCATCTGCACTTCCGATCGTTTTTCCTGCGTCACCAGAGTAATTCCGAACTTCTGCTGCCAGAAATCATAATCCAAGCCAGGATTGATGATGGTTCGTTCGGAAGCGCCTTTATTTGCGGGGCTATTTTCAAGCGCCTGCCGCCTGACACCATCCGTCTTTTCGACCTGCAGACGAACCCCCAATGGATAACGAATCAAAACGGAACCAACGTGCGAATTTATTTTTTCAATGTAGAGATCAGGAACTTTCCAGGCTTGATCCGTTTCGGTCGTCATCACGCCGCGACAGATAATTTGTCGCTCTCCTTCAATGGGTTGCCGATAATTTAGTGTAATCTCGGTTCGCTTTTGATCCTGCATACTGTCGTTTAAGACCCAGGATTCCAAGCCCGTAGATTCCACACTGACAATTTCCAGAGATTGAGGAACACTCAGCACAATTCGATCCAGGGATTGACCGAAAATATTCAATGCCGACTGTGCCTGCCAGGCGACTTTTCCCGGACTTACGGAAACGCCAATCGCGGTGCGGGCAAAGATCAGAGAATCATTCGACTGCTGCCGGGCCTGCTCAGTAATTTTCAGATTGACCAGTCCCTCGCCGCCAATGGGAAATTCGTAAATTGCATTTTTGTTTTCTGAAACAGACGATTTCACTTTCAAATCATTTACGATGAGATGCTGATTGGAGGGAATTTCGATTTTGAATCGGCTGGCGATGTCAGGCAGAAGTTGAAACTGAGAAACCTGATCGCTGCCTACAGTATTCAGGGGCACTGATAACTGCAGTACGAGCTGGTGTTCGCCCGGTTGCTGACTGAATAACTGCAACATCGCAGTTTTCCCTGAGGAACGGGCAATCATCGCCGGACGTTGATCCAAATTCGCTGATTCTACCGCCAACCCGCTCAAAGGCAGATTCAGCACCGTCAGTTGCTGTTTGAACTGTCGAAAGGAAATAATGGCTTCGATTAATAACTGGTGATCAGAGACCTTTGTCTGATAGGTTGCATCATGAATCACAATATTTGACTGGGGAAGTTCAACGCCGCCGGAATTCTCTTTCGCCTGTTTTTTCAATGCCTCAAACTGGGCACGCGGCAATAACACACCGCTGCGGTCGCGTTTTATTAAGGCATCCAACTCATCCACGGGAATATAAACGGCGGTTTTCGGCCATTTTTTCAGATCGGGAGCGGGAACAGGCTCTTTGGCAACCGACTTCTGCGCCAGGGCGGGGGCGGGCTGTTCCACAATGGAACTCAGACAGAGCAAACAGCTCATCAAACACACCGACCAACTCAGCATTTTTTTTCGATGAAATTTTGGTGGCTGATCCGTTGTGGCGAACCCGCGAGAACTAGTTGTATTCAGCATCATGGCGAACCTCATTGGAGTTTGTCGCTCACAGTAAGTCTTTAACGTCTCTCATTAACGATGCCGGCATTACAGAGGCAGGCATCACGGCGTGCCTCATGTCTCTTTTTTACCGGATTGATTTTTCAGGAACTCGTCAAAAATACCCGGCGGTGGAATCACAGCAGCAGATGAACCACTGACGGTAAGTTTGGAATCCAGTGAATCGCCCGTTGCACGAGATTTTGAATGACCGGAACGCAGTCCTGAGAATGCGTACAAGATCCATAACCCCAGCATCGTCAGAATCCCGAAACGGGCGGCATAAATGCCATTCAGAATGATGTTGGCATTCGTCAATGAGAACATGGCAAGAATGAACACCAGAAAAATCAGCACCGTGACCTTATTCTGCCAGGATCTGTTTCGCATCACCCAGGCAATCAGGACCAGTGCGCCACTCAAGATCCAGGTATAAAAGGAAAGCTTCCACCAGGAAACACTGATCTCGCTACTGTCGCCTAAACGCGTATAAGTAAAGGTGCGGCCTTCCGTCGGAAAATCGATCAGAGAACCAGCAGACGTACCAATCCATGAATCGAAGTCGTTCCCGGAAGCCTGCATTCCTCCCCGTTTGGGAATGAGGCCAGCAAGATAGGGTTGTTGCCCGGGTTCAAAATCGTCAGACACACTGACCAGCGCATACTGCTCTGGCACCCAGATCGCTGTCTTCAGTTGTTGCACAACCACGTTTTCGCCTGTGGTCCCTCCAAAGCGAGGCAGCGGCAGTTTCAGATTTCCTCCTGGCGAATCCGTGATGCGGGGAACCGCTTTCGTAAATAACAGGCTGATCAGGAACGCTTGATCCGAAGACTGATCGCGGGCCACATTAATGAAGTACATCGACCAGCCTTCTTCAGCCTGACTCTGGTCATCTTTTTCCAGGGGAACAGGTTGACCGGCCACAGTGACGCTTAACGGCTCCATACCTTCCGGCAAAGCCACCTTCAACTGCTGACGCTCACTTGATTTCATCAAGTATCGGCACCGATATGTCGAACGTCCTTCCTTACTCACCACGACTTCTACCAGAGACTTCAGAATGATCGTCTCAACAACTTCCTGAATTTTGTGTCGCGTAGATGCAAGTTTCAGAGTGACCGGCTGGTTAAAGTACCGGTAGGCTAAAAATCCTTCCCGGGGCAACAACTTCAGTTCACGAATATCAATCGGATCCAGTAACTCGTCCAACTGAGATGTGGAGACCGAAAGAGTTTTTGATTTCCGTACTGATATTTCACCATAAACTCTCGATAACGGAACATCCCGCGATCGTTGATTGTCAGCCGTTTTTTCCAGACCAAGCACTTTCAAAGGCTGCAGGACGATTTTCTTCAGCGACAATTCTTCTGTTTCGCTTTCAGAGACGGCTTTCTGTTTGCTGTCTGCTTTCGTTTCTTCCTTGTCGCCTGCTTCGTTCCCGGCTTCGTCTTTCGCGGCAGGTTTTACTGCGGAAGTCAGCATTCCCGGTGTGATGTCATAACGAACTTCAATCGAATAAGGGCCCTGCACGTTCCGCTGTGTGGTTACGGTCCAGACTACCCAGCCTTCGACCGCTGTTTCTGAACGACTTTTCTGCTTGATCGAAGGTGCCGGTGCTGCTGACAGGGAACGAATCTGGATCAGGTCGGCAATCGATTCCGGCACAGCAAACCGAAATGTATCGATGCCGGCATACTGCACCTGATAATCAATCCTGCTGGTGATTTCTGCAATCTGTTCTTTCACATCAACACTGGTGGCAACATCTGCGATAAGCCGTGTGGGCTTAATTCGGATCTCAACCGGAATCGTGACCGGGCGACGATTGTAATCCCAAAGTGAAGCCAGAGACATGTTGCCGGCAGACTGTGACCGCTGAGTATTCGTTGCAGGTTGCGCACCAATCACGTCGGGGTTGCTGATGATCAGCTCCATCGATTCCGGCGCATAAATGGCAATCTGACCTGTTTCCCGTTCAACGTTTGTCGGTTCCAGTAAAGGAACACTGATCTTTGATTCCTGCTCCCCCTGATTGAAATCCTGATGAGCACGAATCTGCAGTTTTAACTTCCCCTGATACTTTTGCAGCAATGAAATTGTTAACAGCCGAGACTGCTTATCAAAATTATACTCTTTCAAGCCAGCGACATTGACAGAGTCGATCACGAGTTGATCAGGAACTTTCAATTGCAGTGAAAAAATGCCAGCCCTCTGAATATCATAATCGAGTTGAGCGCCGAGTTTAATTTCATCTTCGCCGAAAAAGCACTCAGTCAGCTGAGCGACAAAAATGCGTGGTTCCAGCGGCTGAACGCTGATTTGCAGCTTCGCTGCGGGGTTGAAGAACCGGTAATAAATGGCATTGGGTCTTTGGATACTCGCGGGCATCCCGGCCTCTTCACTGCGCGTGACCCCCTCTGAACTGGTAACTGAAAACGTCATACTTTCTCCGGGAATAATGGCAATCTGCCCGCTTTCCCTGATGACATCCAGTGCATGAATGCCGTTTGTGGCTGTATCTGACAAGCCTAATATTTCGAATGCTTCTTCCGGGATTTCTTTTTCCGTATGCACTTCAATCAAGGCACCATTTTGCAGCTTATTGAGAAACTCAACCGAGATGACCTGCCTGCCAGCCGCTTTTTCGACTTTCCAGATTTTGATTTTGGTATTTGAGGAAGCAAGATCCAGAATACGATCATTGAGTGGAACGGCAATCCGCGCACTCTGCATATCGCCTCGCAGCACATCATATTTTAATGATGTCTGTGTATGGATCAGGCCGTCCCGAATGGAAACCAGAGTGGAATTCTCAACGCTCGCCAGTAAATCCATTTCCGGTTTCGTACTTTCACGAGGATACCAGAGGACCGTGATTTGATCAGTCGCGCCCAAAGTTGATTTGATCAAGGTCGAGTTTTCAGGAGATTCGACAGGCAGACGCACCAGCTGCGGAGTGATTTTCACAGTCTGGTCCGCTTCCGGAATTGTCAATTCCAGAGTCGTGATCCCGACCGTCGGACATTCAAACTGGAAGCTGCGTCCCTCGGGAGAATTTTTCACACGTGTTAATAATTCAATCTGCACCTGATGCTCCCCTTTCTCTGAGAGCAGCAGTGCATAAGTTCCGTTGCCGGTTCCCCGCAAAAAGACTTTCGACTTCCCGGAGCTGACCTTTCCAATGGCGGCCTTACCAAATCGCAGGGGAACTTCCACCCAGGGATCTCCCATCACCTGTACCGTCAGATTACAGTTGATGCGAACGACATTCTCTTCAATCGTTCCGGTATAAGACGAATTGGTCACAACAGCTTTGACCGGAAATTGAATCCCCCCGTCAGGATTGATTCCAGCCGCCTGCGACCAGAGTTTCAGATACTCCAGATAAGGCATGAAAATGGTCGCGTCGGATTTTTTGAATACATCCGTAACATTTTTAAAGGGGATATAGATCAGCCGATCCCATTCGTCCTGATTTTCTGCCGTTTTCTCCTGCTCTGCCGGAACAGGTTTACCTGCATCAACGGGCGGCTGCGCTGACAGATATTGGGGAACTCCCAATAAAAAGCTAGCCATCAACGAAAAAAGGAAGAAACGAGGCGTGAATCTCAGATGTCGCATATTATCCACCTTTTGTACATTATTCAGTTCCCTCGCCATATGGTGTGAACAGACAGCAAACAGGGCAATCGCGTAAAAAGCGTTAAATTCAGGGTTTACAGAAGCCAGTATAGTTTTTTTCGCTCGTGGTCTGAAAGATTGGACGTAAGTGAGACTAGGGAAATTGCGAAAAAAATGAAAATTTCTACGAATCGGCTTTTATTGTCGGGACACTCAAATCCATCTCACCTGCGATAATAAGACGTTTGAAGGACTGTTCTCGAACGAAGATGGAGGTAGTTCTGTTTCAGACTGCCCATTTCTCAAGGCAGTCATATTTGATTGATCCCGGAACAGCAATTTCGAGTTTTGCGGGTATGCCTTGCATCCGCCACGTTTTGCTGGTCAAGGCAATGAAAGCGACCGGACACGTTGTTGCCGACAAAGACAACGACAATTCTCTAGCCTGTGTCCAGGTTTACTGTCGCGTCTCCAATGCCATTTGGACCGAGCATCATAGAATGAAAGACACTGACACTATAGTGAAATACGATCGGTCCTGACCGGCCGTTTAGAGACGGCGGGGCAACATCAGTATTCAGAACTGCTGAATGAATGCGAAAAGGTCAAATGCATCTTCGGTATTACCGGGGGAACTGAAGTATCCAACTCGATTAATTGGCGACCGCTGACAGCTTGGGATGCAATGTGATCGAACGTCGCAATACTTCTTTTCCTTTGGATTTGATGGAAACATAGTAATTTCCAGGTTCCAGAATATCCTCAAGATAGAATTGAAACGTGTTTCGTAGATTCTCACGAGGAATAATATTTCCGACCCGGTAGACGATGCGTCCGTTCTCTTCACAGAAGTGGCAATCGACCCAGATATCCTCGTGCGGCGGATTGAGACTACATTGCACCAGCATCGAATCGCCCACCATAAAATCGGATTTACGATTTGTGATCCACCCACCCACCATCCGGGTTCCCAGATCCACAGCAAGAAACTTGTCTTTTTCTCTCAGCGCCTGTTCCGGAGCCAGCATTTCATCCACAAATTGACGATCGACTTCATGCAAAGTCATCCGTCCTTCAGCGCGTCTGAGACCATATAAGTCCTGCTGATATTCCACATAAATACTGAGAAATAAAACTGCAACAATGCCTGTCGACCACGCAACCGGTGATTTCCAGGCGGCCACTGGTTGAGGACGATATCTCTCAACGACCGATCGCAGCGTTGCTGCCTGCTGTTTCAGCCAGCCCCCTTTACGATAGAGCCGTCGCACGCGGGCCGATAACCATTGAACATCCTGTTCCGTGAGAAAGCAAAAATAAATCGAGATTGATATCATCGGAAAAATGTAGAGACCCAGCGAAAAGACCGTGCCAATATGAAAGGCCGTGCCCATTGCCAGCCCGATAATCCGTCCCCACTTTCGCCAGATTACAAATGCAAAAGTGATTTCCCAGACCATGGCGGCATAAGACATGACTGATAAAAAAATCGGATATAGTGTTAGAAATTCGCCCAGTGGATGCGGATTATTATATCGTGACATCGCCCAGTAACTGATCTGATCTCCTTCGAGATACCCGGGAGTATGCATCTTTGTAATTGCAGCACCAAAATAAACGACCGCAATCAGAATCTGAATCAGCCTCTGCGGCCAGATCTCGAAACGAGGTAATTCGCGGTTTGTATAGCGTGGTAAGGATTGATTCTCCTGCCTCCCTTTCAACCAACTGTCGACTGACCAGATGGCACCACAGTTTGAAAGGGAAAGCAAAAACAGGACGTGCGTAGCGATGGCAGAATACTTCGTCGCCATACTGATGCAATCCATGAAACAGAAATAGGTATAGAGTACCACAGAAGCAATCATTGAAAACCGGGTCATCCAGCCGATACTGCTGCAGATCAGAAAAAATCCCAAGGCCGCAAACAGACCAACGGCGACTGTTCCTGAAAGAACCGGCAGGAAGTCATAGTATCGAAATATATCAGCCAACGGGGCAGGCGCCCCATCAGCAGAAAACAGCTCTCTGGAATGCGGCCATCGTGTCCAGACCGTGCCAAACAAAACGAGGGGGACCAGCATACGCACGATTGCCAGCCCGTACGGAACTTCTTCCGCAAAAAAGAAACGATGGAATCGGTCACGAATCGAATTAGTTTGTGCTGGAATCACTGCTTTGGCATCCATGCTTGAAATCCTGATTGATATTGCAATTCAAAAACGGAACGTGGGGGGCTAAGCTTGCGCTTTTCGAAACCAATTCAACCCTAGTTTCCTACAGGCGATGCTAAGTGAACTGGAACATCCGGATCATGTTGCGCTCCCTCGTATTCCATACGACTACCAACGGTTGCCGCAAAAAATGGACGCCCGCGGCTCATGTCCGCAATCAGTCGGGGATTGTCGTTGATCTGTAAATGGCGCTGTCTTGTCAGCCAGGGCACATATGTTTGTGCAACCACACCTTCTGGTGTAATGACTTTTCGTAACCGATAATAATTTTTGAAATCTTTCTGCTCTTCGTAACGCTGATCCCAAACAGCATCGGACAGGTTATACTTCTTGCTCCAGGCTTCCTCGATACATAAAATACGGAGCATCGGCTCATGTTCGGTTTTGTCGAGCGTATTCATTGCCATTCTCAACCAGGCATCACCGGTTGTATCATAATGGCGCCGTCCCAGTTCGCCGTAAGGATGGTAATCTCCCCACGGTCCCGGTGATAACTCATAATATTTCCCGCTGATCCCTTCACCGATGATATGGGTGCGGATCGAATAAGCGGACCAGCCACAAAACATATCCCACACAATGTAATACATGGTGGGATGACTGCCCGTGCGGTATGTAAAGGTATGGCAGAAAATGCCAAACATCAAAACGCCGACATAACCGGCAATTGTCAGATACGTTAATCCACGCTTTAATAATCGCATCAGAATAGCCTTCCCTGGCTTAACAATGAGATCAATATTTGTAAAACACGATCAAATAAGAGCCTGAAACGTCCGAACCATTGCAGTTTCTGTCCGACAGATCACCCTCTCATTTTGGGTGGTAAATATCGCTGATCCTGGAATTCAGGTCAACAGCAACCTTTTTGTCCGATTTAACGCGCCTACCGACGGTACTCCTGCGGTCCATTCGAAGATTCGTGCTTCAAAATAGCAGCAAAAATACCTTCCCAATGATATTCTTCCGCTTCGGCGTCGATCTTTAATCCGACTTCGGTTGCCGCCTGAGTTGTAACCGGGCTGATACTGGCCAGCTTGATCTTTTTCCCGATCTGCTCACGCGCCTGCTCTGTTAACAGACGGGCAAAATTCCGGGCAATGGAAGGGCTGCTCAGGCCGATCCAGTCCACTTCTCCTGACTCCAGGAGATCGATGTTTTCCGCATCCCAGGCGGTCACATCATGATTCTCATAAACCACGATTTTATCCACAATCGCAGAGACTTCCGCTAATTCCGCCTGCAGGACTTCACGTCCCCGATTGGCCCCCGCCCAGAGAATTTTCTGCTGGCCGACAAGGGGCTTCAGTACCGCAGCCAATTCCTCAGCACGATATTGCGCGGGGATTAAATCGGCGCGAAGGTGATAAGTATTTAAAGCTTCGGCTGTTGAGGGACCGATTGTGGCGATTTTCAAATGAGATAATTTTCTTGCATCAAACCCGGCTTCCCAGAGTCGATTCAGGAAATATTGGACGCCATTCGCACTTGTAAAGATTAACCATTGATATTCATCCAGCCGCGAAATCGCATCATCAACGGGCCCCCAGTCGGCGGGCGCACTGATTTCAATCGTCGGTAACAGAATGGGCTGTGCGCCTAGCTTGAGCGCGAGCTTGATCTCGGTTCCTGATTGTTCCCAGGGTCGAGTAATGCCGACCCGCAGCCCGAATAAAGGCTTTTTTTCAAACCAGGCGATTTGATCACGCAGCGAGACACAGTCTCCGATCACAATTAACGAAGGAGCAACCAAAGCCGCCTGTCGAACGGCATCCGGCAAATCGGCGAGTGAACTCTGTACCGTTTTCTGAAATGGCGTTGTCCCGCGACTGATGACAGCGGCTGGCGTCGCCGCTGATTTTCCCGCCTGAATTAATGAAGTCACGATGTGTTCGAGTTTGTGCAAACCCATATAAAATACGAGCGTTCCGGGAAACTTCGCCAGCACTTCATAATCCAGTGCAGAATCTGTTTTTTCAGGATCCTCATGCCCTGTGATCAGCGCAACGGCAGACGCGTGTGCGCGATGTGTGACAGAAATACCGGCGTAACCAGCGGCGGCCGTTGCCGCGGTGATCCCGGGGACCACTTCAAAATCGATCCCTGCATTCTGGAGGGCAACTGCTTCTTCACTCCCCCGGCCAAAAATAAACGGGTCTCCCCCCTTTAGCCGAACAACCGTTTTCCCTTCACGGGCGGCTGCGATCAATCGCTGATTGATTTCATCCTGCTGCAGAATTCGCCGGTTTTTACTACCGTCAGAAACACGACATGTGCGTTCCACTTCGGAAGAAACATGCTGCAAGAGCAGAGGATTGACAAGACCGTCGTAGAGAATCAGGTCAGCCTGCTTGAGACATTCAATTCCTTTGATGGTGATTAATCCAGGGTCACCGGGACCTGCACCAACTAAATATACCTTACCTCCCGCCATCAGATCTGTTTACTCCACAACAACGGTTTACTTAAGCTAGAAAGCAAACTGGTATTATAGCAGAGTTTGTAGAGATCGCGAGTTGGTTAGAAGTCATACCAGGTGCCGAAACCCACCATTCGTTCGGAATTCTGAAAAAATGAATATTGCATGGTTTTTCCGTCGAGATACTGCAGCCCGATGCGGAACAGATGGTTATTTCGATCGCCGCGCCACTGCCAGCCAACCATGATATTGACATTTCCGCCCCAATTCACTTCTTCGCGTAAATAACCATTCACTGCCCAGAAAGGGGCGCCACGGAAACCAGAATGATCAGCCGGACTGAACTCGACACCGAATTGCAATTCCCAGGGCCGCGCACCGCCGTCGGTATTGAATGCATACCCAATTTCGCCATAAAGACGTAAATCCGGATCGAGGAAATATCCGCCGCCGAGTACAAACGCATCGCGTACGTAATTGATCCTCTGGAAGGTCGGATTACGTTTGAGATACTCATCGCCTACATGGGCACTGGTATGATAGTAAGCAAATTTTGCCTGATATTGTCCGCGTCTCCAGGTGAGTGGGACACCAACTCGAAAATCAGCGGCGTCCAGGTCAAGTTCTTCTTCAATATTCAAACGAGGGGGGCCGGCTCCTTCGACATCCAGCTGCCACCCTTCCAGAACATTATCGTTTAATGAACCGTAGCGTAAAATTCCGACGCGCGCTCCTGCTTCCAGTTCCATTTGCCAGCCGATGTCCTTTTCATTCAACACGGCAAGCGCCATTCTCGGCTCTTTGGGTCCTGCTAAATAGGAAGTGTAGAGCAGGTCTGTTGGCAAAACCGTCCAGCCCCAGCAGTTGCCTCCGCATATCTCTTCGATCGACTCGGTATAGTCACTTTCATTTCCCGGCATGCTTTCAAAACCGGGATAATCGGAATTCTCTGGAAAGGACTCAAACGTGGAAGGATAATCTGTCTGTGACGAGTTCACATGGCGAACCTGATCCGATTTACCTCGCAGTTGAGCCGTGTTCTGAGAATAAAGGGGAGGTAGGCTTTGTGAAATGTCCTGTTTCCAGCCGGTTCGCTGAATTGATTCTGCCTGATGCAAAGGCATTCCCAGATGTACCGGGTTAGGTTGTTGACTGGCGTATTGCTGCTCCAGATAAACCTGTGCCTGGCTGGCTGATTGGTGACGATCACGCTGGCTGGCCCCATATGGCGATGGTGCCATAAATGGTTTCGCGCTGGGATTCTGCTGCCTAAACTGTTGCGCTTTCACGTCTCCGCTATGAGCGCATAACAGCATCCCTAACAGTGACAGTCGCAGTAAAGATGAAATAAATAACCTCACCAGTGAGGCTCCTGTTGCGAACCTCAGCAGAAAAACGCTGAGACGTATTGAAAGAAATGAGAGGATCAGAAGGTCTGAACAGAGAGAGAGGAGGATTCACATGATGTGAATTGGATAAGTGATAGGAGTATAGCGAGATGAGTGAGAAGCGAAAAGGCGAATTTGGCTTTCGAATTATCGTTTAAAAGCAACTCGCTCACGTTCACCTATATATTTATCATATAAAGACTTGTGACATAAATCCGCAGGTAAAAAGGTTGAAAAATCAGCTCTGTCTGAGGTGAGGCGATTCACAAATAATTAAAAGGTTTTCGCTTATTGCTTGATATGTAGTGTGTTTTTTTCGTTTAATAACAGCGTCTGGCCTGGCATCAGATATTTTTCAACAACTCCCTGTTCGGAGAAAAAACGAATCCGGGCTGAATAATAAAATTCATGAGATTCGCCCACACGCAGTCGGTATGGACCATTCCATGGCATGGAAGGGCCTTTTAATTCATATAAAACAGGCGTTTTTGATTGATTCACAATCTTCGTCGCAGATTTCTCAGTGCCTTCCAGTACCGTAAAGAAACTGGAATTATGTAGAGGATTATGCTCGCGAAACCAGTGATTTCGAACTTGATTGAGCCAATCGGCATCTGCTTTTTCTTCCACGATCTTCAGCTGACTGAAACGATCATATTCATCCAGCAGCAACCTGGCGACTTTCGCTGATTCCGACTTGGGATAGAGTCGAATCACTTTTTTCGCGACTCGTTTCTGTTGCGAAAGCACCAGTTTTTCCACCCCTTTTAATAATTCCTGAGCCGCTGCTTCCTGTTCTTGTGGCGTCATCTGAGACTGTTCAGTCGTTGGAGCAAATGGATCATTCTGAGCTCGTGCGAACTGGTGCGCGCCTGTAAAATTGATAAAAGCTGCCAGGAGAACCACACGGCAGATTTTGATAGATTTGATCGAGTGAAAACAATCAGAGTTCATTTATTACACCTCAGGTACAGCAAGTCAGATAACCAGTCACGTATCTCAAGTTTACCCGCCAAATAGAAGAGAGGCCTTTTTACATGGGAAATAGAGTGCGGTTTTCACAATACATTTCAGGAGAGGGCCGAATTTTTTTCGCAGGTCGCATCACAGGAAGATCCTTCATAAACCATTCATTCTAAATAAGTTACTGGTAACAATTTGTTTAGTTTGCTGATCGGGCAGTCAGAGAAGACAATCCAAGTGAAATTGCATAAAATACAGAGAACTGTTGAATCAAATCATACTATCAGGGAATTCCGCTTCCGTGCAGAAAGAGTTACATACAATGGCAAGTTCCACCCGGCCTCAATACGGGCGCGTCTGGATGACCTTCCTGCAAAATTCCCTGATTCGTGAAATGACGTTTCGCGGTAATTTACTGATCACCATTGTCACACGCGGCTTCTGGTTTGCTGCGCAATTAATTCTGTTTGATATCATTTATCGAAATGTCAATTCCATTAATGACTGGTCGCGGGATGATTATTTTGCCTTCATGGCGACAGGGATGTTAATCAACGCGATTGTTGAGACATTTTTTATGCCCAACTGTGCTAATTTCAGTGAATTGATTCGAAGTGGAAATCTTGATTTTGTTCTGCTAAAGCCGATTGATACCCAGTTCCTGGTCTCATTTGAAAAAGTCAATCTGGCAATGTTGAATCAGGTCATGCTTGCAGGGGGACTCTTATTCTATGCTCTGTTTAATGCAACACAGATTGAACAGGCAATATCTGTCATTCAAACCCTGATTCATTCAGGTCAGTGGTTTCCACTTTTGGTAATCTGTTTTCAGGGAACAGTTCAGATCTTCATGTATTGTCTCCTGCTGGCAGTGGGAGTCGCGTTTTTTTACAGTCTGATGATTGCCTTAGCCAGCAGCAGTATCTGGTTTGGTCGCAATCAGGGGCTTTATGATTTCTGGTTTTACATCACCGTATTTGCCCGTTATCCCAGCAGCATTTACAGCGGTTCACCGACAGGCGAGGTGATCCGGTTTGCTTTTTCGTATTTAATCCCCATCCTGCTTGTGGTGACTGTTCCCGCACGACTCTTGCTTTCAAAGGCATTAGAGCCATCATGGATTACGTTCGTGTCAGTTTCTATCACGCTGGCCTTATTATTAATTTCACGCAATATCTTCAAATGGTCCTTAAACAGCTACCGCAGTGCCAGCAGTTAATCGTTTCAGTCACGTAATCAACCTCATCAACTTCGCAGCAGTTTTCTATTGAGTATAATATGAATATCGTAATTATGGGTGCAGGAACGGTTGGCACATTTGTCGCCGATACACTCTGTGCCGAGCAGCATAATGTCACCATCATTGATAAATCACGGAGTGCCCTGGAGCAGGTCGAAGAACGGGTCGATGTGCAAACGATCTGCGGTTCTGCCTGTGATTCAGCAATCTTGTTTCAGGCGGGCGTACTGGGAGCTGACCTCTGTCTGGCAGTGACCAGTCAGGACGAGGTCAATATGGTTGGTGCCAGCCTTGCCAAAGCAATGGGAGCGCGCCGTTGCGTAGCACGTGTATTCAACCATGCTTACTTGAATCTGAGTACGTTCGACTATCAGCGGCACTTCAACATCGACCGCCTGCTGAGCCTTGAACATTTGACGGCTCTCGAACTTGCCAAGGAGATCGGCGAACCCGGTTTGTTCGCAGTTGAAAATTTTGCGAGAGGCGAAGTCGTCATACAGGTACTCGATGTCCAATCGGGGGTGACTGCCGACGGAATGCTGTTGCGAAACCTGAAGCTTCCCAGCGGTGTCCGTGTCGGTCTGATTTCAGACGGTGTGAATACTTCGATTGCAGGCGCTGACAATGTTATCAAAGCCGGACAAATCGTGACTTTGATCGGAACTCAGGAAAACATTGATAAAGTTCACCGCATGTTTCAGCATAAACGGGCTGTGAAATTTCGAGTGATTATCGCTGGTGGCGGGAACATCGGTTTTAATCTCGCACGTATTTTGCAGAAAAAAGAATACTCTGTCACGATTCTGGAATCTGACCCCATCCGATGCGAATTTCTCTCAAGACATCTTGATGCGACCACCATTCTCCACGCCGATGCGACACGGCGAACTGAAATGGAAGAAGCCCGCGTTGGTAAAGCGGATGTATTCATCGCAGCAACGGGGCGGGATGAAGACAACATTGTCTGTGGTGTGGAAGCCAGGGAACTCGGAGCAAACCGTATCATGAGTATCGTGCGGCGGCCCGATTATGCCAATGTGCTGGAGAAACTGGGAATTGATGTTGCAGTCAGTCCTCGGGAAGTGATTACCCGCCAGATAATGGGAATGGTGCAGTCAGGTCCCATCATCAGCCATTCAGAAATTGGGGGAGGCAATTCGGCAATTCTGGAACTGGAAGTTCGCAAAAATGCACCGATCACTCAAGCACGCTTGAAAGACCTCAAATTAAAACAAGCCCTGATCGCTGCTGTTGTCAAAGAAGATTGCGTCCGGGTTCCCGGTGCCGACGACCAGATTCAAGCGGGAGACAGTGTCATCCTGCTGTGTGAACAGGATAACCTGAATGAGATCATACCACTGTTTAAGCCGCAAAACTGATACAGACGGACCGCATTACAGAATCTGCTGATTTTCGGGAATTCTCTCACGCGCCACTTCGAATTCTGAACTATATTTGTCCAGCAGAGAGCGTCTTTCTTCGTACCCCTTTGACGCTGAAATAATTCTTAGCATCGCTCATTGAATACAGGCAGCAGGTAGCGCTCATGACTGACCGTAGAAGATCGACAAGCCGACGTTCAGGAGATGAGCGACGCGAATATAAACGAACCAAAGCAACAACCGAGATCAGTTTATTGCGATCAGGCAGCGTTTCCAGCCGCGAACCATTGAATGGAATGCTTTCAGATGTTTCATTGAACGGGATCCGAATTCTCGTCGATATTCCACTTGCTGTCGGGGAATCACTGCTGGTCGAAGTCCATGATGCCGGAAAACACCTCTTTAACTCGACGGCAAAAGTCATCTGGCATCAACAGGAACCCTCCGGAAAATATACCACCGGATGCGAACTGTGTGTATTGCTGACACAGAAGCAGGAAAAAACCCTGAATGCGTTTCTCGACCGTGCCGCAGAGTCAGATAATTTCGTTCGGAGTTAACAGAACGGATTCGACTTTGAATACTCGCTCATTCAGGGCTAACCGATTGTGTATCCACCGTCGACCACGATTTCCTGGCCATAAATATTCTGGGCCGCATCCGAAGCTAAAAAGACAGCGACTTCCGCAATATCTTCCGGTTTACCAAATGCTTGCGGGATCAATCGACTGGTAATATTCTCAGCCACATTTTTGAGTTGAGCGGCGTTCAGTCCCACATGATCCCAGAGCGGAGTTGCAATCGGGCCAGGAGCAATCGAATTCACGCGGATGCCGCGAGGTCCCAACTCTGCCGCCAGTGTCTGTGCTAACGATTTCAAAGCCGCTTTCGAAGCAGAATAGGCTGCCAGTCCCGGAAAGCCAACTTGAGTCAAAAATGTCGTGATAAAGATGATGGCAGCACCATGGTTCAAATGTGGCAAGAACGTGCGAACCGTCTGTAAGGCACCATGAAAATTCACATCAAACGTTTCATTGATGGCTTCGCGCGAGGATTGCTCAAGGGGAATCACGCGTGCCATCCCGGCATTCGGAACCAGAATATCCACGCGGCCAAACCGCCGCTCGGTCGCTTCAACCAGCCTTTTGAGATCGGCGGTGTTCGTCACGTCACCGTCGACCACCAACGTGCGTGCAGGAAACCGCGCTTCCAGTTCTTCCAGAGGTTCACTCCTTCTGGAAAAGACCACAACTTTAGCGCCTTCATTCAAATAAAACTCAGCAATAGAGCGGCCAATACCACTGCTGGCACCAGTGATTACAGCAATCTTATTGAACAGGCGATCGGCCATCGAAACCCTCTGCTAAGTGAGCTAAAGCGCGTTCCATTTATTTTCATAGCGCTGCCATCAAGGTAGACACAGGCTGCGGAAAAACGGTTGAATGAGTTTACCTATAGCAACTCAAAGATGAATTCACAAGCGGTGAAAAACAGACGGCATCGCTGAGTCTGCCAATCAGTGAATCAGAATAAATTCATTGGAATTAAGATACGCCCAGTAGATGTCCTGATAACTTTGCTGGATGGCCGTCTGCAAGGGAACATTGTGGGACGTCAGATATCGGGTGCGGTCCTTAGCCAGGCGTTTCAATTCTGACAACTCGCGCGAAGTGGGATAACGCGTCAAAGCGGCCAGACTCAGCTTTTTTATTCTGGTATCGGGGCTGCGTTCTTTCAGAGCCTGTGCCAAAATCGTCTCTTCCTGCTGGTAATCAAGACTGTGCTCAACCAGGGGGCCGTTCATCATTAACAGTGCCTGTGTGATCGTACCATCAAAGGTTGTCGTTTCATCATTTTCTTCATTTTCGTGAGTATAAACAAACTGCTGCAGCCAGTGATCGCGTTTCTGCATTTTGTCCCAGGCATGAGAATAATTGGTAACAATCTGAGCGGGATTCGCTGTGACCAGCAGGGAATCGTAAAGCTGTTCTGCCGTCATCTGCTTGACGTACATGCGGCTGAAATTAGGAGTACTGCCGTCATCAGGATTGTCTGAAACATTATCCTCGGCAAAACGACTGCTGAGTCGATAGGCGTCAGACAGACAAATCCACTGAATGAGCTGTTTGATGTTATACCCGCTGTCGGTGAACTGACGGGCTAACTGATCCAGTAACTCAGGATGTGTGGGAGAATTGTGATAACCCATGTCGTCGATGGGTCTGGTAAATCCATAACCGAAGAAATGAGCCCACATCCGATTCACCATCGCTCGGGCCAATTGATCACTTTTGCCGGAAGTCATTAATCGCGCCAGTTCCTGACGTCGGTTCACGCCAGCATCATCGGGTACTTTGACCCCCGCAAATTTAGGATAGGCGGGCTGCATCAGACCTTGTCGTGTTTCGTAAAATGTCGTTCCCCCCTTGGACACCGAGACTAACTCTAACTTAGGTGCCTGCCGCTTATTGCCTTCGCCCATTTTGTGACTGCGAACCACTTTTGTCTGCTTGAAAAAACTGTTGATTTCCCAGAACTGACTCTGTGTCGCATCATTAAAAGGATGATTATGGCATTGTGTGCATTGAATCTGAGTTCCCAGAAATAACCGTGTCGTAATGGCGGTCGCGGGCACTGCTTCATTATTCAAATGTGCCAACAGAAAGTTGGTTGCGCCGTTGGTTTCCGAATCGCCTTCTGCAGAAACCAGATCGTAAACCATCTCGCTCCAGGGACGGTTTTCCGCAAAACTTTGAACCAGAAAATCCTGCAAAGCCTGCCGGTTGATCTCACGGGAAGTCGAACGACCGATTAATAATCGGGTCCAGATTGTCGACCAGTTCGTGACATAGGTGGGATCTTCTGTCAGTTTTTTAATCAGCCGCTGATGCTTGCCAGTCTGACTGGAAGCCAAAAACTGTTCTGCTTCGGAAGCGGTAGGAATCCGGCCGATCACATCAAGGTACGCACGCCTGACCCATTCTTCATCCGTCGCAAAAGACGAAGGTGTCATGTTGGCTGCTTTCCAGCCATCCTCGATACGGTGATTGATAAACGTGACTACAGCTTCATCAGAAGCGTCTGAGGGTAAATTCTCTACAGGCGCTAACTGCTGCGGCCTGGTGGCAATCAACGGACGATTATCGCTGGCGGTGATCAGATCCCCGTTCGGAGTTTGCAGCATGGGATGCGTCGCAGGCTCAATCTGAAGAGTACGAGTCTGATTTGATTGAGCGGCCACCTGATTCTCTGGAGTACCAGGAGAATTTTTGCCGGGCGTCTCATTCTGCTCCACCGGTTTCTCGACCACACCTGGAACTTCGTCCTTTTTCGTCAACGAATTGAATACGAAAACGGAAAACAACAATCCGCAGGCTGTGACCAGTCCCACCCCCCAGCGTTTTCTGCGTGTGATCGCAGGTTTTTCCTGGTGTTCCGGAATTTCCGTTTCAGTAACAGGTATCACGACTGGGATCATCGCATCGGAACCCATTCCCTGATCCCAATACAATGTTCCATGCAGATGAGAATAATTCAGATAGAACTGCATCGCATCCGGATCTGAAAGCACGATTTCTTCCAGACGCATTTGGTCTCCTGTTGAGAGACGCTCTTCACACAATGCTTCCATAAGCAAAGAAAGCTCGGCCAGTTTTACTTCTTTCTTACTCATGACTATAGGACTCTGATGTGATATAACGATTAATACATTCGAATAAAGTACGTCTCACGCGACCTAAAGACTGATAAACAGAGTTTGCCGGCCGCCCCAGTTCATCGGCAAGATCCTTACCCTGACTGCTTGTCTGATAACGTCTCTGGATCAACTCAAGATCTTTCTTTCGTAATTTTCCGAGACAGTAAGTTAACGCATTACGGCGTAGTTCAAAAATCTCCTGATTTTCATTGACCGCTTCAGCGACTTGCGAAACGAAATCGTCGCTGAATTGATGCTTATCACGACTCCGTTTTTTCCGATATTTCAATATCTCGTAATGTGCTATCTGACACGCCCAGGCAAAAAAATTGGTGCCTGTCTCAAACTGTTGTGCCTTTTTCCAGATGATCAGATTTGTGTTTTGCAGAATCTCCTCTGCTTCCAGCGGATGCGGAATCATGGAAAGAATATATAAATATACGCGTCTCTGACATTTGGTAAATAACCCAATGAATTCACGCCCCTGCTCAGATTCTGTATCCGGAAACACAGGTTGATTGGTCGAACTTGTCAAAGTATTTCCAATTCGTTACATCAAAGTAGATTTGCTCAAGCTTCTTTTTCGACCAATATTAAAACAGCGGAAACCCGCTTTCGAGCGTCCGCTGTTTTGTAGATTCATTGGTCTCCTCAACTGATTTAAAATCAGCCAATCAACTCTTTGATTGGAGTTCCACCATTGGCCAGCTTCATGGGACGACCGCGTTTTGATGTATGCACGATATCCAGAGGAATCCCCAGGGAGTGTGAAACCGTAGCCCACAGATCTCCTGGCAGATAACTCTTACCTTCGATACCGATACCATCGCTGTCTGTTTTGCCAATCGCCTGACCATTCTTAAGTCCGCCACCACCAACCATGGCAGTCCAGCTGGCAGCCCAGTGATCACGGCCTACATTCTGGTTGATACGTGGTGTTCGACCGAATTCGCCCATACAGACAATGGTCACATCGTCCAGCATCGCACGCTGTTTCAGATCTGTAACAAGTGCCGAGATCCCTTTATCCAGCTGGGGTAGATTCTGATTCTTCAACGAATCAAAGACTCCCTGATGCAGGTCCCAGCTTCCGACCGAAGCGGAAACTTCGATAAACGGCACCCCGACTTCAACCAGACGTCGAGCCAGCAACAATCCCTGACCGAAATTGCCAGTTCCATAAGCTTCTTTTAAGGCCGCCGGTTCCTGATCCACTTTGAATGCTTCCATTTGCTTGGAAGTCATCAGGTTAACGGCTTTCTTATAGATGTCCTTGTGAGAATTGGCAGACTCACCTCGTTTGGACTTAATAAATCCGGATTCCAGAACCTGCAGCATGTCGAGCCGTTGCCCCAACCGCTGTTGTTCTGTCATGTTAATGTCTGCGTTCTGAATTGTTCCATTGCTGGAAACAACAAATGGAGAATGGGACATTCCCAAAAATCCGGCACTCCCCCGACTGCCACCAATTGAGATGAAAGAGGGAATATCCAGTTCTTTGCGGCGGGAGCCTAATTCATAGCTGACGACCGAACCAAACGTGGGGTGAACCACAGTCGGGTTAGGAACATAAGCGGAATGCATGTAATAAGTGCCACGGGCATGATCGGCTTCGCGAGTGCTCATGGAACGAATCAGTGACAGGTCGCCCATCACTTGAGCAGTCTTGGGCATATGCTCGGAAATCTGCATATCGCCTTTGGTGCTGATCGGCTTGAACTCTCCCCCGTTCTTGGAACCAGGCTTCAGGTCCCAGATATCAATCGACGGCGGGCCACCGGCCATCCAGATCAGAATACAGGCTTTTTGCTGTTTTTTAACCTGGTTGGCATTCGCTTCCAGATGAGACAGGAAGTGCATCGTAGGAATCGCGGTCGCAGCACCTGCGACATGATTCATGAAGTGTCGACGCGTCATTCCGTAGGGATTGAGAATTGTCATAACGAATGCCCTCTTTTGATTCTAATGTGATAAAAAGGTTGTTTGGTGAAATTTCTATGCAAAACGCTGTTTCAGTTTTAATGGTTGAATACAAACTCATTCGAGTTGAGTAATGCCCAGTAAAGATCCTGATACGCGGCCAGTTTATTCGGCGAACTGCCAATCAGTTTCTGGGCACTGGTTGACTCACGACGATCGGGAAAACGACTCAATGTGGACAAAAACATTTTCTTGATTTTTGCCTGATCATTCCCCTTCTCCAATAACAGCTGATTCAGGTAACTCCCGTTATCTGCACTGATGGCATTTTTAGTCAATTCGCCATTCATCATCATTAACGCCTGTGGGATCGTTCCGTTAAACGTAGTGGAATCATCGCCTGAATCATTATCAAACGCGACCATAAATTGACGCATCCACTGACGCCGCTGCTCTTCAGCCCGCTCCCAGTTGGACTGCCCCGACTTGTGAGCACTCGTGGCAACAATTAAAGAATCATAGAGCTGCTCAGCCGTCATGTTTTTCACATACATATGCGAGAAGAGAGGGGTTTCCCCTCGCTCAGGACTGTCAATTTCATTCTTGCGACCGAACTGGCTGGTCAAGTTGTATGCTTCACTATTACAGATCCAGCGGGCCAGCTGCTTGAGGTCGTATTTTTTCTTGACCAGTTCTTCGGCCATTCTGTTTAATAATTCCGGATGGGATGCAGGATTATGCGGTCCCATATCATCAACAGGACGGGTAAAACCGTAGCCGATGAAATAGCCCCACATCCGGTTTACGATTGCCTGTGCAATCAGCGGCTTTTCTCCCTGGACGATCAATTTGGAAAATTCCTTGCGACGCTCGACGCCCCCTTCCGGATCCACTTTCACATCTTCGAAAATCGGATAGGCAACCTGCATCAGACCGGAACGTTTTTCAAAATAGACCGGACCGTTAAACCCCGTCGATACGACTTCGGAATAATCGTCCACCTGACGCCCTGTTTTGGGATCGGTCTTACGGTGGTTAATCCGTCGCATCTGGCGAAAGAAGCTGTTGTATTCCCAGAACTGATTCTGCTTCCAGTCATTAAACGGATGATTGTGACACTGCGTACATTGCACCTGTATGCCTAAGAACAAACGGGTGGTTGACGCCGTCACCTGGACTGCTTCATCATTATCCTGCATTTGTGCCAACAGATAATTGACGGCACCGTTCTCTTCAAAATGTCCTTCTGCAGTCACCAGATCCTGAACGATTTCGTCCCAGGGACGATTTTTGGCAAATGCTTCCCTCAGAAATTTCTGCATCCCGTTACGACTGACACGGCGCGGAGTATTGCGGCCGATCAGCAGGTTGGTCCACACATTAGTAAAATTATGAACGTAAGCAGGATCTTCCAGCAGTTCATCAATGACCTTAGACCGTTTAGCCGTATCAGAATCCTTGACAAATTTTTCTACCGTTTCACCGGAAGGAATCTGACCAATGATATCCAGGTACACACGACGCAGCCATTCTTCATCAGTGGCAACGGGAGACGCTTCTACTTCATTGTCTTCCCAGCCCTGACGAATCTGTCCGTTGATATAATCGACAAAAGGATCAAACGATCCGGTAGAATATGCCTTCGCTCTGCTTTCCGGAGGTGCAGCATCCACGCTGGATAGCAGGGAACTGGCACAAACGACTAAAGCACCAACAACACAGAGTTGTTTAGAAAAACGACGCATTTTCTGATTCTCCACTTTAAAAAGACAGGAAAAATGCCCTGCTATACACTCTATCGGCTCCCCTCTCCCAGACAAATTGCTAAAAGAAGATTGCCTCGCTACTGTATTAACTTCCCGAAAGTTCAAAACGTTCGAACGGACTCTGAATAATATCAGTATTTTATACCAATTACCTTACAATACGCTATTTGATTATACACATTTTCGCATGTGGCATCAATCATTCCTGATGTAACCCATGAAACATGTCTACTGAAATAATCTTCATAAACCATTTATCTAATACATCTTATAGACATACTATCACCTCGCTGGTATCACAATATTTACGAGTCGGCAGCCTGAAGACTGCCAAAACCAGAAACACAGAACACACGAACAGATACTTTCTCCTTTTTTCAGCCGGAACCGGAAACCATGACAAACAGCTATAATTTCCAGGATCAGGTCGCCGTTATCACAGGTGGAAGCAACGGAATCGGACGCGCCACCGCCATTATGCTGGCCGAAGCGGGTGCCCATGTTTTTGCCGGTGATGTCAAACATCTCGAAGAAAACAGAGAAACGTTCTCCCGACTGGGAATCGTGGAAGTGGCCTGTGACGTGCGTCGGGAATCCGAGGTACAGGCTTTGATCGAACAGGCCATCAGCACATATGGCAAAATTGATATTCTGGTCAACAACGCCGGGATCGGATTAGTCAAGCCGATCCATCAGGTCAGCGAGTCGGAATGGGACGCCTGCATCGACACCAATCTTAAAGGCACATTTTTTGGCTGTAAGCACGCGATCAAATATATGCTGGCAACAGGATGCGGGGCCATCATCAATACAGCCAGTAATGCGGGCCTGCTCCCCCGCACACACGATCCCGTTTACTCAATCAGCAAACACGCCGTTGTGGCGCTGACCGAGAGCCTGGGTCTCTGCCACGGCAAAGACAATATTCGCGTGAATTGCGTCTGCCCCGGGCCCGTCGGAGAAACTGGTATGATGAATGACGATCTCGCCAAAGCAGCGGACCCGGAAGGACTCACCCAATCGATGATTCGTGCCAGCCCGATCGCCGCCGCCCACAGAAGAATGATTAAACCCCAGGAAGTTGCCTCTGCAATTTGTTATCTGGCAAGCAAAGACGCGGTAATGGTTACCGGCACCGCACTTCGCATTGATGGCGGAAAATCACTGGGCGTCCCACCACAGGGGCTATAGAACCTGTTATCCTGCATAGCAGGAAGGAACATACTCTTTTAAGTGCGCAACCTGCTGATCGCTTAATGGAGTCACCAGTTTGCAGTCAATGCGCCAGAACTGATCGTCCAATGGCGTGGCACGCACGACCGAAGCAGTCACCTTAAGGGTAAATTCCATCCGTCGATCTTCCATCTGCAGCTGCAGTTCATCCCTCAGGTTGTATTGCGACCGAGTAGCAAATGAGATCCCGTTCTGGCTGACATTGATCGCATAACCCTGATCGCCTGAGTGCCCCCCTTCTCCGCAAAGACTTGATTCATCCTTACCAAAGGCAAGCACAATCGCTTCACTCGAGTGGCGCGGAAACTCGCGACGGTCGTAAGACTTTGTTTCCTGCTGCGAAACCGGCGTGGGCGCCTTTGTGATTTGCGGTGTGTTTGACTGCACCTTTGTCAGAATACGATTCCAGGAACAATCGTGATCAGGCTTCCGGACCTTTAACGAACCGCCTGAACCATTCCGACATTGCCGGAATGCGATCGGTTCTGCCCGCTTCAATTGCAATGAAGCAGACAACGTCTCTGCGGCAGGAATTTCGTTAGAAACAGTCTTTGGTTCGGTATCCAGTAATATAGTCATTTGCTTAAACCTATTTTTAATCAAAAACAGAATCTCGACTGGTTAATCTCGTCACCGGCAGCCAGATACCGGTATTACACCACTTAAAACCTAGTTCACTAAAAGGTTATGGTCAAAAAACTTAGACTCTTTTTTTCAAAGAACGATTCGATTGAGAAATGAGACGACCCCGAAGTATACAAACACGGACTGGAAAACAGGGCCACCATAGACCGTAAGCCATTACAAACAGATCACTTACAACATCCGTTTACAAAACGTTAAAATTTCATGGGATTTCAGGATTGTCTGGCAAGCAACTAGCTTGAGAAACCGGTATCAGGGAATTATACTGCCTCGTTTCCTATGACTCTTAAGAATCGAATGAAGTTTTGTCGGTTCGATCATCGATAGGGGTTTCTAGATTTAAATCGGTTTGACAATCACAGTAAATTTCGTGAGTCTCATCAGCAGACACGCTTCTGCTCTCCCGGTTTACCCGATTACTGCCCTTCCCTGACAGGTAGCGAGATAATACAGGCATGCGATTTTCGCTCGTCGATCAAATTTTGGAACTGGAGAAAGGTAAGTCGATTACGGCTATCAAGAATCTTTCTCTGGCAGAAGAATATTTACAGGACCATTTCCCCGGCTTTGCCGTCATGCCGGGTGTATTAATGGTGGAGTCAATCGTGCAGGCTGGCGCGTGGTTGATGCGTTATACAAATGATTTTCAGTACAGCACAATTCTGCTCAAACAAACCAAAGCCATACGTTTTAATAGTTTTGTGACTCCGGGGAAACAACTTCGAGTCTTCCTGAGCATTCAAAAATGGGACGGAAATCTCTGCACGTTAAAAGCCTCCAGCGAAGTGGAAGGCGAAACTGCCGTCAGTGGTCGCATTGTCCTGGAACAATTTAATCTGCGGGATAACACCCCCTCCATGGCGGAGAATGATGCAGAGCGAATTAAACATCTGCAGTCACAGTTTGGGCAACTCTGGAACCCCAAAAAGCAAACAGGCTCCTGAAATTGGGTTTGCCTGTCTGCTCGGATTCTGTCAAAGTAATCACGACCAATTTAAATAACTAGTTAGGGATCAGAATGAAACTGGATGGAAGAGTAGCGTTGGTAACCGGCGGCAGCCGCGGTATTGGTAAAGCCGTCGTGCAGGCCCTGGCCCGTGAAGGGGCAAAGGTTGCTTTTGTGTACCGTTCCAGTGCGGAAGCTGCCGAACAAATGGTAAAGGAACTCGCAGACCAGAATTGCGAAGCGATTGCCATTCAGGCAGATGTCGCGAACAAAACAGAGGCGGATGCGGTCGTCAACCAGGTCATTGAAAAGTGGGAAAAGATTGACATTCTGGTCAATAATGCCGGCATCATTCGTGACGGACTGTTGGCAACCATGTCTTCAGAAGACTGGCAGGCTGTGATTGATACCAACCTGACCAGTGTATTCAACTTCAGTCAGGCAGTAACCCGTCCTATGATGTCAAAGCGTTATGGTCGCATTATCAATATGTCGAGTGTCGCCGCTCACTTTGGAAATTCCGGACAATCGAACTATGCCGCCAGTAAAGGGGGAATCATTGGTTTTACCCGTTGCATGGCGACAGAACTGGCAAAACGGGGTATTACCGTCAACGCGGTCGCACCCGGTTTTATTGAAACGGATATGACGGTCGACGTGCGGAATGCAGCCGGCGATCAGATCAAAAAACATATCCCCGCCCGTCGTCTGGGCCTTCCGGAAGACATTGCCAATGCGGTACTGTTTTTCGCTTGTGAAGAAGCATCCTACATTACCGGCCAGACACTGGCCGTCGATGGCGGATTGACTTTGGGTGGAATTTAATTTACGTCAAACCGAAGCAGCTCGTTGCCGTTTTCGGAAGAAATATTTTGTGTTAGCGATATACCGCGAATTGGGTCAATTCAGCTTATCACTAACGAGAACCGTCAAAACTATTCTTCCCGCCGAATAGTTTTTTAAATCAGGCTGGGTCGGCGGGACTAATCGACCACCTGGTCGAACCAAGGAGTAATTACAGATGCCAACTAGAGATGAAATCTTCGATTCCGTTCGTGAAACACTGGTGGACGCTCTCGGACTGGATGACGACGAAGTAGTGCCAGAAGCCACCCTGATGGGTGACCTCGGAGCTGAGTCTATTGACTTTCTTGATATCGCATTCCGTCTGGAAAAAGCCTTCGATATTAAAATTCCCCGTGGTGAACTGTTCCCCGAAAATATCGCATCCTCGGATTCCGGTTTTGTTAAAGATGGTGTATTCACAGAATCCGGCATTGCAGAACTCCGAATTAAGATGCCTCACGCAGACGTTGATTCATTTGTAGACGATCCTAAAGTCGAAAAAATGCAGGACCTGTTTACCGTCGATATGCTGGTGAACTTCCTGAATGCACGTCTTGCTTAATCAGGAACTGTTGTAAATCAAGATGGCTATATCAGATGCAGGCACAGCTCACGTTTGTGAGCTGTGCACCTTTTATTCGAATTGCATTGATACAAACGGCAGATCAGTTAACTGATCTGCCAGCCTTACCTGTGCCCCCAAGCTACCAACTTAAAGGTTCATCAAAATGCGATGGTTCTGGATAGATCGCTTTATTGAATTCGAAAGTGGTTCTTATGCAAAAAGCGTGAAAAATGTCACGCTTGCTGAAGAACATTTGCATGATCACTTTCCCGGTTTCCCGGTAATGCCGGGGTCCCTGATGATAGAAGGGCTGGCGCAAACCGGCGGCATCCTGCTGGGCGAAATCAATGATTTTGAACATGTTGTGATTCTGGCCAAAGTCCCGCAGATGACCTTTCACAGCTGGGCCTGCCCGGGAGACCAACTGATTTATACAGCAAAAATCACCAATGCCGGTGAGGAAGGTGGCGCCGTCGATGTCACAGCCATGGTGGGGGATCGCCTGGTTGCAGAAGGCAGCATCATATTTGTCCACCTCGATCAAAGTAATTCGGAATTCGGAGCGATTAACCAGAAAAACTTCGTTTTTTCGATGAATCTGCTGGGAATTCTTGATGTCGGAAAAGCGGGAACCGGTGAAGATCAGGCCTGAGTCACCTATTTTTGGAACCTTTGGTATGGAGGCCTTGATTCTAAATTGACTACAATAATAATTCTACTATTCGAATTACGGATAGATTATCTGGCAGCAAACCACTTCTGGCTGGGTCAAACAACATTGTGATTTGCCTGCTGTTACAAAATTCAATTTAAAACTAGAATTTGAAGCTATGAACCGCCGTGTTGTCATTACAGGAATAGGCGCTATCACTCCCTTGGGGAAAACTGTGGAAGATACCTGGAAAGCACTCCAGGAATCCAAATGCGGAATTTCCAATATCACTCATTTCGACGCCTCGAATTTCCCCACCCGGTTCGCTGCCGAAGTACAGGGCTTCCGCCTGGAAGACTATGTCGACAATGTAGACCGCTTTGAACATTCCGGACGCAATATTCGTTATGCCATCGGTGCGGCAACACAAGCCGTCAGAGATTCCGGTATCATGGACGGCGATTTTGATCCTGCTTTGTTCGGTGTTTACCTGGGTGCCGGCGAAGGACAACAAGACTTTTACACCTTCATGAAAATCATCGCGCAGGCACAAAACGATGGTCACGTCGATCTGGAAAAATTTACCAAAGTCGGACTGGAACAGCTCAATCCACGCTTCGAACTTGAACAGGAACCGAACATGCCCGCCGGCCATCTGGCCAGTCTGTTTAATGCTCAGGGACCGAACCTCAACTGTCTGACTGCCTGTGCTGCCTCCAGCCAGGCAATTGGCGAAGCATCTGAGCTGATTCGTCGCGGCGATGTAGACATCATGCTTTCAGGTGGCGCACACAGTATGATCCACCCGTTTGGCGTCACCGGCTTCAGCCTGCTGACAGCACTTTCCACGAATAACGATGATCCTGCCAAAGCCTCTCGCCCCTTCGACCGTAACCGGGACGGATTTGTCCTCGGAGAAGGAGCCGGCATGATGATTCTGGAAGAGCTGGGACGCGCCCAGAAACGCGGTGCCCGGATTTATGGAGAACTCGTCGGCTACGGTTCCAGTGCAGACGCGTATCGCGTTACCGACATTCATCCCGAAGGACGCGGTGCCATCAAATGCATCAAAATGGCCATGAACCATGCGAACCTCAATCCGGAAGACATTCATTACATTAATGCCCACGGCACGAGTACCGCTGTGAATGATAAAGTAGAGACCAGAGCGATCAAGGGAGCATTAGGAGAACATGCCTATAAAGTTCCTGTTTCCAGCATCAAGAGCATGATGGGGCATTTGATTGCTGCAGCAGGCAGCGTCGAAGCGATCACCTGTCTGATGTCCATTCGCGATAATGTGATTCCTCCCACAATCAACTACGAAACCCCCGACCCGGATTGTGACCTGGATTACATTCCGAATGAAGCACGCCAGACGAAAGTGACCTCAACGCTCTCAAACAGCTTCGGTTTTGGCGGTCAGAATATTTCACTGATTTTCTCAGAATTTAAAGACTGATACTTCCTGTCGTTGGTCTGAAAGATACCCGGACCAGATTGAATTGAAAACAACGCACAAGCAGTAACTGAATACATTGCGGCAGGATCATCCCTGATCAGTTCCCGCAATCGACCTTGAATATAGATAGATGATATAATCACGGGACAACAACGCCGGTAGACAAGCGGAGCTTGCCCGGTTGCCAGGCAAGTGAGATCAGCACCATGGAGAGAAGACTGTGAGTTGGTTGCTTTGGTGTATATCGATTGCGATACTGATAGAACTGGTCGTACAATATTGCATTATGCGCGCTGCGTTTCCCGTGCTCTTTTCTCCCATGCCAGACCGTTTCAATCTGACCGGAACGCTGGAACAGCTGCCTGATAAAGATGAAACCATCCGGATTGAGTACCTGGCTTTTCCGACCAGCAATGGATTGACATTACACGGCTTTATCGCCATGCCGGAAAATTGTGCACCGCGAGGACTGATTCTCTTCTGTCATCCGTTTAAGTCAACGGGGGAAATCGCCCTGTTCCAATGCCGCGGCCTGCTCAATGCCGGTTTCGCTGTGTTCTCGTTTGACTTTCAAAATCACGGCGAAAGTGACAACGATCCCGCATACAAATCAATTCATTGGTTATCCAATCATGAAATCCAGGATGTCGAGGCAGCCTTGCAATATATTCAGAATCAATCTGAATGGGCTCATCTGCCGGTCGGGCTCCTGGGTATGAGCCGCGGCGCAGGTGCGGCATTGGCTGTGGCTGCTCGCGCTTCCAATATTCAGTTTGTCGCCTGTGAAGGTGCGTTCGTAAACGAAGAACTCTTCCTGGATCATTCCATTCGCTGGGGAGCACGTTTCTTACCACCGATGTTCATTCAGTTGGTACCGACCTGGGAGGTCATCCGGGCTTTTCGGATCATGATCTGGTTTTCGCAACGCAGTCAGGGCTGCCATTACGTAAATCTGAAACCGCTCCTCAAATCGCTGAAGAAAAAAAATCTGCTGTTTATTGTCGGAGAAAATGATCGAAGCGTCATTCCGCAAATGACAGATTTGATCACAAAAGAAATACGTACCCCCCGGACCCGAGTCTGTTCGATTCCGCAGGCCATCCACAATTCAGGCCGCTTCACACAACCTCAACAGTACGATGCTGCGTTAATCGACTTCTTCTCACAAATGTCTCCGAGTGGTTCACCTCAACGTGAAACTATCTCTCCACATCAATTCACAGACACACCAGAATCTGAGCTGATTGCAGGAGAAAGCTTTGGCCCGCACCCCTGCAGCAAATTCAAAGAACATTTTGCCTAACCTGTGCCCAGATTTGCTAAAGCATCTCCCTGATTTTTCAGTCATGTCGCGCATTACTGCCTATTTGACAGAGGAAATGCCTTTGTTTGTACAGAAAACTTGCAGATCTGGTTCAGAAAGAAAAACCGTTCCGCAAAACCTCTAGCCTAACCACTTTCGAAATAAACACTTACAGTCAAACATCAATATAAATTCGCTAATGGTATCTGATTTGCTTATCCTGATCTTGTTCATTCGATATTTGCATGGTTTGAATTTTGGGCTAGGCTTAGCTTAAATTTCCGCTGATGTAGTTGAACTTCCGGATTATTTGGTGAAATAAATCATGGTGATTGCCAGAACTCAGACTCCCTATCAATTACTCATCGCCGATGACGATGCCGGATTCCGTACTGTACTAAAAGAGCTTTTTGCCCCTTATTTCAAGCTGTTTGAAGCAGAATCGGGTGAAGAAGCGGTCGAACTCGTAGAGCATATCCGGGTGGATATCGTTTTACTCGACATGCACATGGACGTTCTGACAGGATTGGAAGCAGTCCGCATCATCAAACAGATTAATGCCATTCTGCCCTGCATTCTGATTACCGCGGACGCGACTGATGAATTACGACAGGATGCCAGTGCCGCCAATGCCTATGAAGTTCTGTCGAAGCCTTTCAAACGGCAGGAATTAGTCTCTACCGTCTCCCACGCCTTACTGGATACCTACCACGACCCGGATATCCCCTCCTGGTTAGGTAACTGATTTCCGGCCAGTATCATCGGCGTTGCTTCTGCTCACACGCTCCAGAAGCTCTGCGCTCCTGCCAGGTCAGAGCCACATTTTCTGCGGACTCGACTTTTCATAAACTGCAGAGTGAAGTACACTTCCACTCGAATTTATTTTTCTTAAAAGCATACCTGCTTCCAGTGGCGTCACGCGGAATACCACACAAGCAGGTCGTGCGGCGGAAGGGAGTCTGCCATGCCATTCGTACCTACACGGTTCATTCACGCCAGTAATCTGCGCCTCGACCACCAGCCTCAGGGTGTCGGTGCGGTTTCCAATGCATCGCAGAACAGTCTCGAAGATTGCACCTTAACCACCTTTGAAGAGATCATCAAAGCGTGCCTGGAACATGAAATCGACTTTCTGCTGCTGACAGGCAATACCTTTATCGATGAAGATCACAGTATTCGCGCCCGAATTGCGCTGATCGACGGATTCCAGCAACTGGCGTCTGAAAATATTCAGGTTTTCATCATTCCCGGCCAGCACGATCCACTCAGCGCATGGGATTTACAATACCACTGGCCCGGCAACATCACGTTTCTCTCTCCACAGGATCATGAGATACTCGATATCATCCGTGATGAAGAAACCGTGGCGACACTTCAGATTCTGGGTGCCTCGCACTACAAAAAACAACAGTCTTTAAAATTGAATCAACGCAATCAGCTGTTCAGCAAGCACGATCAACGCGCACTTACGATAGGCTGCATTTCCGCCAGCTTACCAACGGGGTCTCCCCCTCAGCCAACGAGAACAAATCCAACTGTTCCCCCCACGCTCTCAGGCGAATTTTTTCCTCTCGACTGGCAGACTGATGAAATCGATGAAGTCGCCGTAGACTACCTGGCACTGTGTAAAGGAACTCAGCGACACACGTTCGAAATGCAACCCGGGATAGCCCATCATCCGGGTACCGCACAGGGACTTAATTTCGACGAACACAAACAGACTGGCGTGACGCTGGTCACCGTCGAACCCGAATCGCCACTGGTACATCGTCTTTTGAAAGTCGCCGTCGTTCGCTGGCTGGTCATCGAACTGAATCTGGATCTGAAAACAAACCGAATCCAGCTCAAGCAGCTGATGCAGGAAGCACTCCTCGCTCATCAACCGGCCAGTCATGAAAAACTATGGATGGTGCGCTGGAAAATCAAAGGGGCAGGCGAACTGTTCAATACCCTGAGAAGCTTCAAGAATCAGAGAGGCTTGAGTGTCGAACTGGCGATCGAAATGAAAGATCAGCTGCCCGTACTGATTGAACCCTCTTTTTATCTACAGGAGATTGACGCGCATTCCCTCCGCAAACAATCTGACCTGATTCTGCTCTATCAGCAACAACTTGATGCTTTTAAGACAGAAACAGAGGCACCACTCAAACAATTACTCACACACACGGCTCAGCCTGATCAAATCTGGCAGCAGCGTCTCAGTCTGCTGTCAGAACAACTGGATGAGCAAACCGTCTTCAATTCAGCCATCAGCAATGGACAGAGCTGGCTTAATATTACGTCGGATGAGGAAGTTCACTCATGAAAATAACCAGAATCCACGTCGACCAATTTGGAAACTGGAACGACCTGAATCTTGCTCCCCTGAATGCAGGCATCAATGTATTTTACGGCCCAAATGAAACCGGCAAATCCACTTTGATGCGCATGATTCGCGGTATCCTCTATGGTTTTCAAACAGAGGAAATTCGAGAACATACCCGTGTCTCAGATTCGATCCCCTGGTCGGCACTGCTGGATATTCAGCATAACGGTCAGCACTATGAAATCCGCCGTCAGACCAATGCCCAGGGTAGAGGGATTTTTTCTGTCCAGGGAGAATCGCGGGGAGTATCAAGTCAAGACCTGCTGACATCACTGCACGCGGGCGTGAATGAAAGCGTTTACGAAAATGTATTCGCCATCGGCTTAAATGAATTACAGGAATTAAGCACACTGCACGGTGACCAGGTTGCCCAGCATATTTATGGACTCACACTGGGGCCGGAAGGTCAGGCTATCCTCGATGCTTCGAGTCGTCTCAGCCAATCACGGGAAAAGCTCTTGAGCCCTGACGGCAAAACGGGAAAACTGGCCGAGCTGTATCAGCAGCTTGACCGCGTGAACCAGGAACTCGCCGACCTGGAACAGCAGGCACAGCGTTTTTTCAATCTGTCCAGTGAATTACAGGAGTTACGGGCCGAATCGGACAGTCTCAAAAATCGCAAAGCTGGACTGCAGTATCAGATCCGGGGACATCGTTTTCTGGATCGAGCCTGGCGCCCCTGGCAGGAAGCTCAAACCTTACGACAGAAACTGAAGCAACTTCCCGTCGTACATCAGTTCCCGGAAGAGGGTGTAGCTTTACTGCATGACTATGAACGGGAATTGAAACAGGTCGAAGGAAAACTGCATGAGGTGAAAGCAGAGATCAAACAATTACGCAAAGAAATCGAGCAATATGAGTCGGATGATGAACTGCTCAATTTCGCGCCTCACATCCTGAGTCTGGCTGATCAAAAAGTCTGGCTCAGCGATCTGGAACAGCAGTATCAGCAGGGCGAATCCCGGGTTCAAGCTGCAGAACAGAAATTAAACCAACTCCTTGCACAGAATCAGACACTCAAGGCTTTCAACCATCTCAAAACAACACCCGACAATAATCAACGTCTGATTCATGCCGCCCGCGCTTATCGGCTTGCTTTCGGAAAACGCAAAAATGCACACCAGCGTTATAAAAAAGTTTCCCGCAAATATCAGCAGACTCTGGCCCAGCTCCAGGAACAATCTGGTCGTCTGCTTGAAAAACATTCGGTAGATGAAGAACTGCAAAGAGCCCGTGAACGAATGAAACATCTGGAACGTCTCAGCCAGCTGCGGGTTCGCGAGTCAGAAATATTAATTCGTCACGGAGCAGTCAAAGAACAGCTGGCGCGCCTGCAAAGCCACGCACGTATTCCCGGCTGGGCCAAACGAACTTTGTTTTCCTTTGCCCTGGCCGGTATGCTGCTGATTGTTGCCGGCTTCTGGCGTGCTGTCTCAGACGCAGTTCTGATCGGCCTGATTTTCAGTCTCGCAGGCATGTTTTTAGGTGGAACCGCCTGGGCACTGAAAAAACATTATGAAATAGATTACGACGATCAGGCAGAAGAATTACAGGACGAGAGCTGGGCCTTAGACGTTCATCTACGTGAAACAAGACAGGAAATCGAACGACTCCTGGAAGACGAATACTTCGCTTTAAAGCACGTTACCGAGGGACACTCGCTGAGCAGCCACAGACATCGTGAGCAGATTCCCGCATTGAATTACAACGATGAAAACATCCTGCGCACTGACCTGCTGCATGAGCTCACATTAAAAATTGGCGAACTGGAACAATTGAAAGCAGCACAGGAACGGTCGCAGAAAACCCGTCAGCTGCTTGTGAAGCTGCGAAACCGTTCTCAGGAAATCCAGCGTCTGTTTAGCGGCAAACGACATGAATGGTGTGAATGCCTGAAACAGCTGGGCTTAATGGAAACACTCAAAACCGATGAAGCGTTTCAGATGTGGCATCAGGTTTCGAATCTGAATTTGCATGCGAATCAACTCGATCAGGAAAAACACCGCATCAAGCCACTGGGCGAAATCATCAGCATGTTTTACAGTCGCGTTCGCGATCTGGGGCTGCGCATGAATCGCAGCCAGCATGATTTCGATAAACCGTTCGAAGTCGTCTCCGCCTGGGAACGTGAACTCGATACGCTCTCCGTACATCAACAGGAACGCACGCGTCTGCGTAAAGCAGAGAAAAAACTGCGTCTGGAATCAGACGCGCTGCAATTGCAGATTCAGGAACTGCAGCACACGCTTTCGAGTCTGTTCATTGAAGGAGGCGCAGCGAATCGGGAAGAATTTATCCAGCGGGCAGCCGCGTTTGAAGAGCAGATTCGAATTGAGAATCTGCTGAATGTCGTCCAGGCCGAGCTGGAAAAAATCAGCCGCTCTGAACAGGAAATCGCCATCGTCGAAGAGGATCTGCTGAATTTCAATCCGGACGAAAACACCAAACATCTGGAAATGCTGAACCTGGAACTGGAAGCCATTGAAGGCGATCTGGTGAGCACTGCAGAAAACATGGGTCGATTCAAACAGGATTATCAAAATGCCAGAACCGATCGCAGCACGGCTCGTTTACGCTTCGAACGCGAGCAGCTTCTTGAACAAATCAGGCAGGCAGGTACAAAGTGGTTTGCCGGCGAACTTTCTGCAGTCGGCTTGAACAAATTACGTTCCGAATATGAACGCACCTGTCAGCCGGAAACACTGGCGATTGCGTCCGAATATCTCCGCCAGCTGACGAATGGAAAATATCGAAATATCTGGACTCCTCTCGGCGAACAGTTCCCTAAAATTGACGATCAGCAGGGACGCACGCTCACGGTCAGTGAACTCAGCAGTGGCACGCGAGAGCAACTCTTTCTGGCGATCCGACTGGCAATGGTCGAACGTTTTCGAAATCAGGGTGTTGAACTCCCGATGATTCTGGACGATGTGCTGGTCAATTTCGACCAGGACCGGACCATCGCCGCCATCGAAACCTTAAAAGCCGTCGCAGAGAAAGGGCAGCAAATCCTGTTTTTCACCTGCCATCTGCATCTGACCCGCCTGTTTGATGAACAGGGGAGTTCCCCCACCTGGTTACCCGACACAAATTCGTCGCAGTCAATTCCCGCCGATTTTGCGCCTCAGAGGACTCACAATCTGAAACCGAAATCCGATGCGGAAGTCGTGACCAGCCCCTCAACTCCCGTCTCAGTAGAACCGGCTTCCTCTATGCCTGACTTCAGTCTGGACTGGGACTCTCCCATTCAAAGCCTGAATGTTCTGAATGAGTTCCAGATCGATGCGTTCAATCACGCTGGCATTCGAACGGTAAGTGATTTACTTGACCAGAGTGCCGATCAGATCGCCCGGGAACTGCGACAGGATCAGCTGACGGCTGGTTTAATCTTTGAATGGCAAAGTCAGGCGCGACTGGCTGCGTGTATCCGTGGAATCACCCCAGCGCAGGCTGCTCTGCTGGTCGCGTGCGGCATCACGGAAACAGACGAAGTCGCCACAATGCCGTTCGCAGATCTCTGGTCACTCGTCAAATCCTGCCCGCAATCAGCAGCAGAGAATGCTGACCCCGAGATTGATCAACGGCAGGTCCAACAATGGATTCACTGGGCGCAGCAGGCGCGTATTCACCGTCCCGATCGAGGCGACGCTGCGCAACAGGCTGAACCGAGGCAATCAGAGCCTTCCCGGGAAAAGCGGGAATACCGCAGAGACAGTTCACACAATTCCCCGGATCATTTCAGCCCGACGATCCCCCCGTTTTATCTGAATCGATCGATGCCCGTAGATGCCGCCCCTTCGATCGGGTTAAAAACGGCACGCCGACTGGAAAACATTGGAATCATTACCATCAATGATTTTCTGGAATGTAATCCGGAATTCGTTTCCGGAAAATTAAACGTCCAGCACATCAAAGAGTCCACCATTCAACAATGGAAGAGTCAGACGAAACTGGCCTGCTGCATTCCCGGCCTGCGAGGTCATGACGCACAGATTCTGGTTGCCTGCGATTTTCTTGAGCCGGAAGCCATAGCCTGTACGTCACCGGGCGAGTTATTCGAAAAAGTGAAGGCCTTTGTTAAAACCAGCGAAGGGCAGCGCATCATTCGCAATGGTAAACAGCCGGATTTGAAAGAAATAACAGACTGGATCAACTGGTCCCAACAAGCCAGAGAGTTACGGGCCGCTTGAAGACTTTAAAATCTGACAGCTCATTTTTTCGTTGAGATCAGGTGCCGCCTTAACAGATTGAGTGCTGTTTTTGTCACGCGGCTTTTCGCAATCGCCTGATTGACGGTCAGGCCAATTTCTTCCACCAACTCGATTTCTTCACCTGCCAGAGCTACAAACGCCTGCGGAACATTTTCCTGATCCTGCCAGGACTGATTCACGTCCAGAACGATCGACAGCGCAAAATCACTCGCATGCTTTGTGCGTGCTGTTTTTGCCAGCGAGACCGCAGTATCGGCGTTCAACACAGATTGCCCGCCTGCCGGAGTATCCTGCTGAATCGAAACACCATGCAGTGTGGAAATAATACCTCCGGCGTACCAGTCTGCTGAACCTGCGACATCCGTCAGACGGTAAGACAGCAAACCGCCGGTCCCACATTCACAGGTTGCCAGAGTCAGATGTCGCTCACCCAGCAGTGCGCCGACAATGTGTTCCAGCTCTTCATCCTCATAGCCATAGATAAAATCGCCGATCCGGGCATGAATCAGGGCATAGGTCTCCGAAACTTTCTGTTCACAGACTTCAACCGACTCGCCGATGGCTTTAATACGCAGAGTAATCGTCGCCTCATGCGCCGTAATACCGACTTCCGGATCACGGCCCCGACTCGTGATGTCTCCCAGCAGTTCTTCCGTTTTCGATTCTCCCACACCAAAACAATTGATGCGGGCAAAACGAATCACGTTCGTTCCCGCAGCGAGCCGCGGAAGAATCGACTGATAAAACATCGGCTTCATTTCGGAGGGAACGCCGGGCATCGCGGCTATACTGCAAACACTGTTCGAACCCGCCTGCGGTACTTCCATCCAGATTCCGGGCGCTGTGCCGTGCTGGTTCTGGATCGGCTCAGCCCCCTGGGGAAACATCGCCTGAATCCGGTTACTTTCAGGCATCTCCCGATCGCGTTTCCGGAACATGCTTTCAATGATTTGCAGCGAATGCGCATCCAGAACCAGATCTGCTCCCGTCAATGCCGCCATGGCCTGTCGCGTCAGATCGTCCATAGTCGGCCCCAACCCTCCCGTGATCAGCACCAGGTCTGACCGCTGTGCGGAAAGTCGTAACTGATGTATCAGTTCGTCAAGATGATCCGCGATGGTCGTATGAAAGTAAGTGGAGATTCCAACCGAGGCTAATTCCGTACTTAACCATTGGCTATTCGTATCCAGCTTCTCTCCATTCGTCAGTTCGCTGCCAATGGCGATAATCTCTGCTCGCATTGTTTCTTTCAACTGGGATGAGTTGCCCGGACTCGTATCGGCAAGTACCGGTTTGCTCAAGTAATGGCGGGTTCCGGCACCACCTGCAGTGCCAGTTTATATTGCTCAACTGTTTTCTCAACCATCGTTTCCACACGAAAATCGCGACGGACCAATTCCCGAGCTGCCTCACCCATCGCCCGCGCTTTCAGCGGATCTTCCAACAGCTTGAGAATACTGTTTGCTAAAGCTTCACTATTCGAAGGAGGCACAACCAGTCCGGTTTCCCCGTCCCGAATGACGGAATAGATCCCGCCGACGCCCGTCGCGATCACTGGCTTTGCCAAGGCCATTGCTTCCAGCATGATCGTGCCCAGCCCCTGCCGGAGCGAAGCCAGACAGAAGATATCCATCGCTTCAAGAGAAATCGAAAAGTCATAAAGATTCGGGACAAAGGTCACATTTCCGGAAATTTCCAGATCGCGCGCCAGATAACGTAAGTTGCTTTCTTCGGGACCGGCACCAGAAATCAGAAATTGAACCTTCGGATTCACGGCTAACACACGGCTGGCAGCTCCCAGAAAATAAGGCAGCCCTTTGATTGCTTCCAGGGGACCCGCGGTCCCCACGACGGGCTGATGGTCCTGAGACAATACCGGAGCAATATTTGTATTCTCCGGAACATCAACACCACTGGGAATGACCAGCACAAATTCCTCCGGCAATCCCGTGCGTGCAATCAAATCTTTTTTGACCGATTCGCTGACGGTAATAATCCCTTTGCACCAGTTCAGATCGACACGCAGTCTTTCATCGCTTTGCAGATAGTCATTGACTGTCAGCAGGAACGGACGTTTGATTTTTCTGGCCAGCCACTGCCCCTGGGGAAGCACATGTCGGGACTGAATATGAATTAAATCCGGAAGCTTCTTTAACAGTTCCTGTTTCACAAGACGTAGTACAAGCTGTCCCAGCACCGGTGTTTTCAGATTCCGATACTCAAGGATATCCAGCTTCAGCCTCATACTGGGATCAACTCTGGACGCATCGGGACAGATTACACGTGTGTGAATACCATACTCTGCCGCGTATTGTGCCAGGCGCAATGTGTAAGCCGAGGTGCCTCGGAGTTCAAAAGACCCTGCAAACAGCAATACGTCCAGGGGTGAATTTGCTTTACTCATTCGCTTTATCTCTGCATTCAATCGGTTCAAACAAGATCAAAGCGACGTGCTGCGACAGATCATCATCAGGAACGACGGCGTGTTCGGGGAGGAGATAGAATTTCATTCAAAATAATCGCCTGTCGTAAAGATTGAGGGTTTTTGATCAATGCCCGAATCACTTTTGCTCCGCCTGGTTTTGCAGTTCGCTCCTTCGTTTCAACACCACGGGAACTGCTGGTTGATGTATCCTGCTGGTTGGCATTCGCACCAAGATGATTCTTGAATTTTGACTGAATATGTGTTTTCTGCTGCTGTTCGATGTGTTCGCGCAGCGCACCTCCCAAACGCCCCTGACGTTCCTGAGCGTGGAGCTCTGCACGCTCGGTATAGCTGACATGCTGTTTCGCCGCTTCAGCCGGGACTGGTTTCACCGCCGGCTTTCTTTTTTGCGGGGCCTGTTGAGTTCGTTGAGGCCGTTGAGGCCGGGGGCGCTGTGCCTGCGGTCGCGAGGGCTGTGCCTTTTCCTGCGGACGAGTACGCGGCGGTGGAGACTGCTGCGCGGTATTTGAAACTTTGGCATCCTCCTCTTCGAAAAAATTGACTTCCGCCGGTTTCTCTTTCTGCTGAGGATTGATCGCCTCCTGCAGGAATTTTTCCAGTTCCTGTTGAAGTGCCGCCTTCTGTTTCAGCTTGCCTGGCTGTGGTTTGTTTTTTTCCTTGGCCATATTACTCAGAGCACTGACAATACTGATAATCACGAAAATGATACCGAAGATAATACCGATGATATCGGCTGCGAATAGAGGAACATTCATAAATTAACCCCGCTTAATATGCTCATTTCATGATCTGTCTGCTGAAACAATCGGCCTCGGCTCTCGCATTATGTCGCAGACGTCGATTCCCTTTCAGGAGTGGCTATGGAATCACGCATTTTGGTATCGGCCTGAATGTTTTTCAGTTCGTAATAATCCAGCAATCCCATTTTTTTTGTGCGGAAAGCATTGGCAATGGCCTCGGGAACTTTTGCTTCCGCCAGCACAACCTTGGCCCGGTTTTCCTGAGTCAACGCCACCATTTCCTGTTCGCGGGCCTTTTGATCGGCACGGCGTTGCTCTGCTTTGGCCTGAGCAACCCGCATTTCTGCTTCTGCATGATCTGCCTGCAGACGCGCCCCAATATTCTCGCCGACATCAATGTCTGCAATATCAATCGAAACGATCGTGTACGCCGTCTGTTTCTCCAGCCCTTCATTCAGGACGATCTGCGAAATTTTATCCGGATTCTCCAGCACCTTTTTATAAGAATCCGTTGAACCGATGGCTTGTACAATTCCCTGCCCCACGCGCGCGATTACGGTTTCTTCCGTTGCCCCGCCGACTAACTGCTTCAGGTTGGTCCGCACGGTAACTCTGGCACGCACATTCAACTGAATTCCGTCGCCGGCAACCGCGTCCAGCGTGCTGTTGGTTTTTCGAGGATCAGGACAATCAATCACTTTGGGATACACGCTCGTGCGAACTGCGTCCAGAATATCGCGTCCCGCCAGGTCGATTGCCTGCGCGGCCTGCCAGTCGAGTTCAATATTGGCCCGCTCAGCAGCAATCAAAGCCCGAATCACATTGGGCACATTTCCGCCTGCCAGATAATGGGCTTCCAGATCCCGCGTCGTAATATCATAGTGACGAGTGACTCCCGCCTGAATCGCCATAATCTTACTGCGAACGATGATCGTCGGATTCACTTTACGAATGCTCATCATGACCAGATTCGGAAACGAAATCCCGGCTTTCGTCATCTTGCACTGAACCCACAAGCCGGCGTATCGGGCAAATACAGCGAAAAAGACCAGCACGCCGAGAAACACGACGATTCCGACGATCCAGGTAATTGTCGTACTGTCTCCGGCAGCCAAAAGACTCAAGGCGTTCATACCTGTATTCCTATCCTGTGAAAAATGTAAATCCATCGATTCTCAGTCTCCTGAATCCGGCTTAAAAATCCGCCGCTCAATGCTGAGGCTGTCATTGTAAAGTAATTCCCGAAAACCATCTAGCGACTCCCCGAAGTTTCAGGTCTCCGGGATTTCGAAATCGAGTACATCATCTGGCACCGACTCACCAAATTGCGATTGTTTCGAATCTGAATCTCCGGCGGAAGGCTGTTTTAACATTTTTACCACCAGCCGCGTCCCCTCCACAGCAATAATCTCGACATCCACCTGAGCCTCGATAATCATGCCCTGACTTTCACAGTGATGCCGTTCCTCATTAACGAAGACAAACCCGCTGGGGTTTAAAAGAGTTTGTGTTTTTCCCACCTTACCAATCAATGAACGCAGATGTTCAGTTTCTTTCCGAAAACCGGTGACCTCTTCCAGCGTCGGAACTTCATGTATGATTTTTTTTCCCCAGGACGTGTTGGGAAAGAATCTGACAGCAAAACCGAGCGTGGTGGGAATCAGAACCAGGACACTCGCGATATAAGTCCACCAGAGGGCTGGGCTTGTACCCCACCAGGAGAGCCACGCGGCCCACACGGATGCCCCCAGGCTCGCCAACGACAGAATGCCAATCACGCCACCTGAAGGGACAAAAATCTCTGCGACCAGCAGCAGCAACGCCACTGCCAATGCAAGAATGGCAATCAGTGTATAATCCATTAGATCAGCAGACTTTCCGTGCGTGAGCATTTCCCGGTTTATTTCAAGCCGGAAAAGTACGGTCATTGTAATGAATCAAACAGGAATTTAGAGGCGCATGCCTAATCGCATCAGCACCTTAAGACGCCTCATTACTATTGTACCTGCTTTAAAATGCAAGGCAAGACGCGAACGGGAATATCCCACGCGCGGATCGAGTCGGCTCTGACTGCTCCCTCTGTTGAAACGCGAATTCGCACATTGCTAATCTGCACAGCGATCGCAAAGCAGTGGCTGGCAAGGTGTACAATAAACCGGATCGGGCTGGTCGCTTAAATCCACGATCCAGATATTCCGAAAACGAACCGGGTTGGAATGATCCTGCAGTTTGATCGGAAACAATTCGGGACCTTCCTGTTTACCACCGCCTGTTTTGGCAATGATGGAATAATCCTGATGCACGGGAACCCCGTTCTGCAGCACGGTGATGAATGCGTTTTTGATTTTTTTGCCCTCGTCATCAAATTTGGGAGCGACAAACGCAATATCATAAGTCTGCCACGAGAGGGGAGGAAAACACATATTCACATCGGCCCGTTTCTGCTTATACAGACCGCCGCACTCATTCTCGACGCCTTCCAGGCCGAATGAATCGAGCACCTGCACTTCGTAGCGGCTCTGCAGATAAACACCGCTGTTACTGCGGGCCTGCCCCGTTGCATAAGGCATATAAGGCAGTCGAAATTCAACATGCAGACGAAAACTGCGATAGTTTTTATTGAATTCCGTTCCGACATTCAGCAGACCTTCATCGGTAATTTCACCCTCTTTGAAATGTTCTACAGACGAACCGTCAAACAGCACTGTTGCCCCCGCCGGCGGTTTTGCCCCCAGGGTAATACTGGTGCGCTGATATTTGGAAATCTGCCCCAGCAGATGCCCCGACAGATCGCGCACATCAACGATCCCCCCTTTTTTCACCTGCAGCTGGAATTCATCCCCCGTCAATGTGAGCACATCACCTGTGCGTGTTCCCGTTAATTCCTGTCTCGGGGAACGATCCCAGCCGTTTCCGGGAAGTCCGCCGTTATAAAGAGAGGCGATAAATTTTCCGTCTCCGCGGGCAACGACCTGCAGCCCCATCACAGCTTGCCCGCACCAGGAGCAGTCCGTTCCGATCACGCCATAGTATTCACCCTGGAAGGTGAAGTCTTCGTCCACCTGTCTGATATCCAGAATCGCAAAATCCTTGCTCCCTTTTTCAGCCTGAGCAAACACTTCCGATGCCGTAAAACTGCTGACGCAGAACAATCCGACGAGTGCGAATCGAAACATCAATACCCTATCCTCTCTATAAGCCATAATCGAAACAGATCAATATTTTTATGCAAGCCACCATTCTGGGGAGAGTATCCACCATTTGCAAGCCTGGATTTCGTCTGAAAAAATGAAAAAACCCCCGATCCACCGATCTGTAAGTGTGTAAATGGAAATTGATGCCCTGAATCCGATTGCACGCCGATAACCGTCAATTATTCACACAATTCTGGCCGTTACTTGTGAGTCATTCGAGTTTTTGTCACAATAGTGAACCAGTGCGAATCCGTGGGATTTTCTTGTATTCCACCTCCCGCCAAAACCATTGCTATCGCTTGGCATTTGAAAACCCACCTGTAATGACTCTGTCAACATAGAAAAGATGACTGACTTATGAGATACGCCATTTATGGATTGGTTGTCGTGCTTATCATCATTCACCAGGACAACTGGTTATGGGATGATAAAAGGCTCATTTTCGGATTCATGCCGATCTCCCTGCTGTATCAGGCCTGTATTTCGATGGGTGCCGCATTTGTCTGGTTTCTCGCCACTAAATTTGCCTGGCCACATCACCTGGAAGAAGTTACGAAAGAGTCACCCGCTCAGGAAACAGGAGAGACCAAATAATGACGCAGTTAGTAATCATTGGAATCTATTTGGCGTTACTGTTATTTCTGGGCGTATTCTCCAGCCGCATGTTTAAAGGGACCAGTAAAGACTACATGCTGGCCAGCCATTCGATTGGCCCTTTTCTGCTGCTGATGTCCATCTTCGGCACCACGATGACAGCCTTTGCTTTGGTTGGTTCGAGTGGAGAAGCATACAAAGAAGGCGTTGGCGTTTACGGGATGCTGGCTTCTTCGAGTGGAATTATTCACTCGCTCTGTTTTTTCATGCTGGGCATCAAACTCTGGTCCTGGGGATACAAATACGGTTACACCACACAGATTCAATTTTTTCGCGACCGGCTGGAAAGCGACCGCATCGGGATTATTCTGTTTCCGATTCTGGTCGGCCTCGTAATCCCTTATCTGTTGATCGGCGTCATGTCATCCGGAGTCGTCATCAGCAGTATTACGGAAGGCGCGTTTGAAAACTCCTTCGCTGCCTACGATTACGGCGTACCCCCCTGGCTGGGTTCGCTGGTGATCAGTCTGGTGGTTCTGATTTATGTCTTCTTTGGAGGCATGCGGGGCACCGCCTGGGCAAATACGTTTCAGACCATTGTGTTCATGGTCCTGGGAGTCGTGACCTTTTTCGTGATTTCAGACAAATTAGGCGGCGTGCAGGCAGCCAGCCATGCGGTGCTGGAAAAAAATCCTTCCAAGTTAATGCGGGGCGTCGATCCCAAAGACCGCGAACGATACTCCGAACGCTATAACACCTGGACCCTCATCGCCAAGTACAATTATGCCCGGCGCATCCTCAAAACCCTGACACTCACCCCCGAACAGAAAGCGGAAGCGTATCAGGAATTCAAGCCAAGGATGCCCAACTGGGAAATGACGGCAGAGGCCATCTACGCCAGCAAAAACAAGCTGTATACTTTAACCAATGAAGAAACCAACAAAGCCCTGTTGACCCAGGACGACCGGGAAATGCCGGACCCCTTTCCGGAAAAGTGGCAAATGGGTTTGATGTCTCACCGCGATCTGCGGGAATACCCGCGTAAGGCCAATGCAGAAGACGAGAAGGCGCTGTTGATTTTCGCCGGCAAAATTGGTCATCCGGAAAAAGACCTGGATCCGAACGATCCTTCCAAAGGCAAAAACTGGACAATTAAAAAAGCACTCGGCGTCTACCGGGCCAGCAACTGGGCCCCCGATGCCCCACACCCCATGAGCAAACTCGTTTTCTTCACCTATTTCTTCGTGCCTCTCTCAGTCGGCATGTTTCCTCACCTGTTTCAGCATTGGCTTACCGCCCGCAGTGCCGCCACGTTTAAGCTGCCTGTCGTCGCACATCCGCTGTTTATTATGATCGTCTGGGTTCCCTGTGTACTGGTTGGTATCTGGGCCACCTCTGCGATGCTTGACGGTTCCCCCCTGTTCCCTCCGCACTTTCCGGCAAACGCCGTGCTGGCAGCGATGGTCAAAAAGATGACGTCACCCGTCCTGGCAGGATTTTTAACCGCCGGTATTCTGGCGGCGATCATGTCCTCTCTGGACAGTCAGTTTCTCTGTCTCGGAACCATGTTTACGGAAGATATCGTGGTCCATTATGCAGGAAAAGACCGTTTTACCGATAAACAGGTTGTCTTTATGGCCCGCATGTTTATTATTTTGATTGTTGCGGTCACCTACGGTTTCAGCTTATTGGAGCCGCGGCGGGTCTTTACTCTCGGCGTCTGGTGCTTCAGCGGATTTTCCAGTTTGTTCCCGATTATCTTTGCAGCGGTTTACTGGAAAAGACTCACAAAACCCGGCGTTTATGCGGGTGTGCTGGTTGCCTTTGGCTCCTGGTTATACCTGTTTAAAGAATCCAAATATGCATTAGAGCCTGATTACACTTTTCTGGGTATGATGCCTGTTGCCACCATGGTTGTTGTTGCAGCAGTGGCCATGGTTGGGGTGTCTTTAGTCACCAGACCACCCAGCCAGGAAACACTGCTGCGTTTCTTCCCTGAAGATTAACGCGCATGAATCTCGTGTTCAACTAATTTCAAATCCAGACAGGCTGTGCTGTTCAACTCAGGTTGTCATCACAGCCTGTTGTTTACCTGTTTCCATTGAGTTCCACATGTCCTGTACTTTTAAAACAACGCGTCGTGTTGAATTTCACGAAACGGACATGGCCGGCATCGTCCACTTTGCCAACTTCTATAAATACATGGAACAGGCCGAGCACGAATATTTCCGCTCGCTGGACCTGACGATCGTGGATACACAGAACGACGGTTCCGTGCTCGGCTGGCCGCGCGTTTCGGCACAATGTTCGTTTGAATCACCCGCTTATTACGGCGACCTGCTTGAAATCCAGCTGTTCGTCGAACGCATCGGCGTTAAATCGCTGACCATCGAATACGAGTTCTGGAGAGACCAGACCAGACTTGCGAAGGGACGCATGAAAACCGTTTGTTGTCACTTCACGCATGGAAATCCGATGACGTCCATCGAAATTCCGGAGTCGATTCAACAGAAACTCGAAGCATCCAAAGATCAAGCAGAATAGTTTGTCTGACAGGGCTGACATGAATGATTCCCTCGAGCAGTTAATTGTCCGCGAGTTAACCAAAGAGTTTTCCATCGCCGCGGAATCGCTGCCCATCCTTGCCGGCGTGAACCTTGTTCTGAACCGGGGAGAAGCCTTGGCCATTACCGGCCCTTCCGGTTCGGGCAAAAGCACCCTGCTCTATATCCTGGGAGTCCTCGACCAGCCGACCTCGGGAGCAGTAACTCAATTCGGTCAGAACCCGTTTGAATTAAACACAAAACAGCAGGCTGAGTTTCGCAATCAGAATATCGGATTCATCTTCCAGGACCACCACCTGATGCCGCAATTTTCGGTTCTGGAAAATGTCCTGATCCCGACAATGGTTTATCAGGGCGAGACCAGTGATGCCGAAGACCGCGCCCGGCATCTGCTCGAACGCGTCGGCTTGCACGACCGCATGCATCATCGACCGGCGCAAATTTCCGGAGGAGAACGTCAGCGCGTCGCCGTCTGTCGTGCACTGATTAATAACCCCCGCCTCTTATTAGCCGATGAACCGACGGGAAACCTCGACCGCAGCAATACCGAATCGATCGGCAAACTGCTGCTCGAAATCAATCAGGAACAAAACACCGTATTAATCTGCGTGACGCATAGCAGCGATCTGGCTGCCCTGTTTCCCAGACATCAGGGATTACGCGACGGTTTGCTGGTTGCCGAAACCGCCTGAATTTTCTTTTAGTCCACTACGCAAGAGTTCGTTTTATGAATCAAGCGCGATTTGTGATCAAAAGCCTGATGTATCACTGGCGAACGAATCTCGCTGTCCTGCTGGGTGTGATCGCCGCCACGGCCGTCATTGGCGGTGCGCTGATTGTCGGAGATTCCGTCCGTGCCAGCCTGCGACAGATGACCCTCGACCGCCTGGGAAAAATCGACTTCGCCGTAACTGGCCACCGTTTCTTTCGCGAACAGCTGGCCTCTGATCTCGCCAGCACGCCCGATCTGCCTGCGGAAATCAAGACCATCGCCCCCGCGCTCGTACTCCGAGGCAGCCTCGATCGGGACAGGGAAAAACAGCATCTGCGCGTAGGCCAGGTCAATATTTTCGGCGTCGATCAGCGCCTCTGGTCTCTGCTGGAACACCAGGATCTTCCCCCTCCCGCCGACAATCAGGCCATCCTCAATTCACGGGTGGCGGAACAGCTGCAGGCCGCCGCCGGCGATGAAATCACACTCTGGATCGAACTCCCCTCTGCCATCCCCCGCGATTCGCTGCTAGGCGAACGGGAAGAACAGTCGGTCGAAATCACGCTCACCGTCAAAACAATCCTCGACGAATCATCCAAGGCAGGACGCCTGGCCTTAATGCCCGACCAGCAGTTGCCGCTGGATCTGTTCGTCTCGTTAAGCACGCTGCAGGCCGCACTGGACCTCGATGAAATCAAAGCGTCGCGCCGCAATCCGCAGTCGAGACCGGCCCGCGTGAACTCGCTGTTTTTCAGCTCCGACAATCAGACGACGGCAACCTCGTACGCTGCTGTGCAGACCGCGGAGAAACTGGAAGCCGCTTTAAAAGCCGCCTTGAAACTCGAAGATTTAAGCCTGAAAATGGCACCGAACGAGCAATATAAATACCTCTCGCTGGAAAGCGAGCAGATGATTCTCGATCCGCAAATCGAACAGGCGGGCCAGGCGGCCGCGGAGTCTCTCAATCTAGCAACATCCCCGGTGATGGTTTATATCGCCAACGAAATCAGTCATTCCCAGCCGGAAAAGCAACCGGAAAAGCAACCAGCGAAACAACCGGAAAAGCAGAACCAGCAGTCCGGTTTCTCCATGTATTCGATTGTCGCGGGCGTCGAATTTTCGGAGAAAGCTCCCTTTGGTCCGTTTACCTTCCTGGGTGAAAAACCAGCGCTGCCGCTGAAAGAAAATGAAATCGTACTCAACCAGTGGCTGGCGGAAGACCTGAAAGTAAAAGTCGGCGATCCCATACAAATGAAATACCACGTGGTCGGCTCACGGGGAGAACTGCCGGAAGTCGACAAAACATTCACCGTGCGCGGCATTCTGGCCCTCGACGGCACTCCCGCCGCCGACCGGAAACTCACGCCGGATATGGAAGGCATCACCGACGCCGATACGTTCGGCGACTGGAAACAGCCCTTCCCGATGAAACTCGATCGCGTGACCGATCGGGATGAAGCATACTGGGACAAATACAAGGCCACGCCGAAAGCGTTTGTGTCACTAAACACCGCGCAGACTCTGTGGAACAGCCGCTTCGGAAACCTGACGTCACTGCGGGTCGGCCCGTTACCCGACCAGTCATTAACAGAAACGGCAAACGTGTTCGGCAAGGCAATACTCAAAAATATCGATGTCCTCAAAATGGGCCTCGCGGTACTCCCCGTGAAGTTCGCCGGCCTGGCAGCAGCCAGCGGGACGACCGATTTCACCGGTCTGTTTATCGGCTTCAGCTTCTTTATCATCCTGTCGGCGATTATCCTGATCCGCCTGCTGTTCAAGCTCGGCATTGATCGTCGCGTCTCTTCCATCGGTCTCCTGGCGGCACTCGGATTTACGCCCCGGCAGGTCAGGCAGGTCATCTTTAAGGAAGCCTTCGCCGTCATTCTGCTGGGGGGCGTACTGGGCATCACCGCTGCCGTCGGTTATGCCTCCTTGATGTTATACGGCTTGAAAACCTGGTGGATCGGCGCAATCGGAACCCGCTTCCTGTTTCTCGATTTGACGCCGACCAGCCTGATCACAGGCACGCTGATTTCAGTATTCTGCTCTGCATTTGTTATCTGGAAATCAATGTCCGAACTCAAACAGCTCTCGATCCGCAGCCTGCTCTCCGGCGTCAGCGCACCAGTATCGGATACGAAAAAAAACGCGCGACGTGTCAGCCATGTTTACAAAATTTCTTTCGGCCTCGCTTTGCTTCTCGTCCTCTTAACGGTCTCCGGCCTCGTCCCGCAAAAAGAGGCCTTCTCCGGTTTCTCCTGGCAGACGGTTTCCTTTTTTCTGGTCGGAACACTCTCTCTGGTTGCCAGCGTTTTCTTTTTATCCAGCAGACTCCGCATTGAATCGGCGATCCCCGTCAAAGGCACCGGCCCTGCGGCGCTGATCAAACTTGGCATCCGCAATGCAGGCCGCTTTCGTCAGCGGAGTGTTTTAACAACCGCGTTGATTGCCTCGGCGACGTTTGTGCTGGTCTCCGTCGCCGCCGGTCATCGCAACCCTGCCGTGGAAACTCCCGATAAAAATTCGGGCAACGGCGGCTTTACACTCGTTGCAGAATCCTCGTCCCCGCTGATTTATGATCTGAATACCCCCGAAGGTCGTGTGAAAACGCTGGTTAATGTCCCCGATGATCCGTCGACGCAACAACTGTTGAAAAAGATGCAAGTCGTTCCCTTCCGCGTCAAGCCGGGCGAAAATGCCAGCTGCCTGAATATTTATCAGACAAGTGTCCCCACCATTCTCGGCGTGCCTCAGGAAATGATGGAACGCGGCGGTTTCAAGTTCGCAGATACTCCCGGCGATAATCCCTGGGAACTCCTCAATCAACCACAGGACGACGGTTCCATCCCCGCTTTAGGCGATATGAATACGCTCATGTATAGCCTGCATAAAGGAATCGGGGCGACTGTAGGCATCCCTTCTGACGAACGCCCCGAACACGAATTAAAAATCAAAGGCATGCTGGACGGCAGCATTTTTCAGGGCGTGCTGCTGATCTCGGAGTCTCACTTTCAGCAACTCTTTCCGGAACAGTCCGGCTTCCAATATTTTCTGATTGAAGTTCCGCCGCAACAGGCCACGCAGTTAGCGGGAATTCTGGAAACGGGCTTAACCGAGTACGGCTTCGATGCAGATTTCGTCTCCAATCGACTGGCGAATTTTCTGGCGGTGCAGAACACATACCTCTCCACATTTCAAACGCTGGGCGGCCTCGGGCTGCTGCTGGGAACTCTGGGGCTGGCTACCGTCATGTTACGCAATGTGGTCGAACGACGCAGCGAACTCGCGTTATTACGGGCCATCGGAATGACGGGCGGTAATGTCGCGCTGATCGTACTCGCCGAAAACGCGTTCCTCTTAATCTGGGGACTCGTTTCCGGAACCCTCTCCGCGCTGCTGGCGATGCTGCCGCATCTGTTGTCCACGGGCGCGGATCTTCCCTGGGAAAGCGGCACGTTGATCCTCGCCGCGGTTTTCGTCACGGGCATGCTGGCGGCGTTACTGGCGGTCGCAGACGCCGTCCGGGCTCCGATCCTGACCACTCTGCGATCCCAATAAGAGTCTGTACAGCGTCGCTTTTCCCTGATTCATCTAAAATTTGATGCCTGTCGGGTGCTGCTCCTTTACAAAGTTACTATCATGAAGACTTGAAGTTCTCGCCAACGAAACGGATCCCTCTCTCCACTATTTCAGGAGTTTTTAACGATGTCGAAATGGATGATTGTCTTACTGTTTGTCGCTGGTGCCGCACTTTCCTGGGGAAACTATGTCCCTCTGGTTCATATCGCCGCTCAGAAACTGCATAGTAACCTGCGGGCGTTCCTGTTTGTGGGAGTCGCTTACTTCCTCGTCGCCGTCCTGATCCCCTGCTTCTTCATTTTCGTGCTGGGAAAAGACCCCACTGTTCGCGGCGTACCTAATTTTGATTCCGGTCCGATCATGTGGGGAATCCTCGCCGGAACAGCCGGAGCCCTCGGCGCATTGTTTGTCATTTTTGCCGTCACAACAGGAGGAAAAGGAGCCGCCATCTACGTCGCGCCGCTCGTCTTCGCGGGTGCTCCCATCGTAAATACTCTCGCTACGATTACCCTCTATCACCCCGCAAAAACACTGCCCGATATGCGGTTTTTCCTGGGTCTGGTCTTAGCCGCAGCCGGCGCCGCGATGGTCATGATCTACAAACCCGTCGATCAACCGCACGCCGTGCCACCAGTGGCCATTGAAGAACCAGCCGTGAATCCCACACAATGATTGCTTCCAAAACAGCATCATCCGGATCAGCACGGCCAGGTCAACAGGGCTTTATGAAATCAACAGACTGATCCGCTTTTACAAAACCCTGCACACGAAATCCATGTTCCCATAAATCACCGGGAACATGGATTTTTTTAATGCCGCCGACACAATCGCAGCAGCCTTTTTCGCGATTGCCGCTAATGACGTTTAACGCCAGTCGCTTGGAATCTGGTCGTTTTTCACGATCTCTGTCCATTGATCCAGACGCGTTTTGCCGAGCGTCCAGAACTTTGAGCAGAGCACGAGATATTCGAGGACGACTTCTTTCTCATCCTGCTGGAGCAGTGCTTTCGCCAGAGTCATATCGGGGCCAAAGGAATTGAGCTGGGGTGAGCCGGACGTTTTGCCTGCTTTGAGCAAACGCTGTTTCGCCTCTTCCACATTTCCGGCGGCCAGTGCCAGTTTTCCGAGAATGATGTTTCCCTGATGTTGATTATTCCCGGCATTCCAGCCATTACCATCGAGGCTCAGCATTTTCTCCGCATAGGCGGTCGCTTTCTCCGGTTGTTTTGCAGCGAAGGCTGCTTTTGCCAGGTACTGCAGCAGATTTTCCTGCGCCCTTTCTGTGGAGAGATTATAAGCAATTTCCAGTTGCGCCAGCGCTTGCGAGGCAACTTCACTTTGGGGCTGCAATGAATTTGTCATCATCTCCAGCAGATACAACTGGCCCAGCGCTGCCGGCCATTGAGGATTCTTGCCATCCAGGGCTTGTGCCTGCTGTAACGACACCTTTGCCAGATCGCGATCGTGGATTAAAAAATAATTTGCGGAGTTCTCAAGCAGCTTGAGATTTTGGGGATCCTGTTTCAACTGTTTTTCCCAGGCCTGCTTCCCCTGAGTATAAGCGGCTCCATCCAGAATGGCATCGAGTTGTCCAAACGGAGATCGCAGAATTCCTGCTGCGGGTGCGTTTTCAATAAGCCACAAAATGTTTTTCTGTTTTGCTATCCGCACTGCAGGATCTTGAAACTGTTTACCGAAGTAATAACCCAGAAGCTGCGTGCGAGAGTCGACATCGTCGGGATTCTGCGCCACTTGTTTTTCGATTGAGGCGGCCTGTTCCGCCGTCATTTTTCTGCCACTGATGGCAAGCAGTGTTGCATCTGCCGCAAATACCGAGGAACAAACTCCACAGACAACAATGACCATGCCGGCCAGCAGGAATCGATGTTTCACAGTCGGATACCTTTCACTGGTTCCCTCTTCAGCGGAACCGGATTTATTGAAAACGAGAATTGTTTTGCCTGCTTTCTGTTCGGGAATCCAGAGCGCATCACATTTTGCCATAGCATGTCTCAATCCTATAAACTCGGTCCAAATGGCCCTGGAGACGCGACAGTAAAACTGGACACAGTCCTATTTCCCCGCAGCATTTATTGTAACAACCTGCACGGCGGTGTCGCCTTTAATGTCGCGTCAGACAGAATTTACCCTTTTTATAATTCGCCTGACATTCTTTCTCCCGCCCTTGCACGGCACCGGGAAAAAAACGGCTTGATCCCGTCACGAATCATCAAACGGGCATTTTCCCCCTGAAAACAGGGACTTTGCTTCCCTTGCCCCGTTCGCTTCCCTGAGTCCGATGCGCAGTAAGCGCCGGAAGGCTTAAGACAAACAACTTGAGCACTGCTCTGATCGACGGCTGTTGATTTCCGCACTATGAAATTCCCGGACTTGTTTCCTGCTGCTCACTCAAAACCGGAACGCACCTACCCGATCTTCAGTAAAAGGTCATTCCACTTCGCAGGAACTTCATTTCACCTCATTAAATTTCATCGGACACTCATTGAAGTTCATCCGAATTTGATTTCACAACGCCTCTTGACTGCCTCGCGCCTTCCTGCATGATTCAACAACGTCAGGTAGGGAAACCATCACTCTAACAAAGGAATCTCGAAGATGAATTACCATCCGTCTCAACCAAGACAATCGCTGTCAGACGAGCAGCGAAACCTCATGCTGCGGCTCGTGAAAAAAATGCTCGGCATGGGAAAACTCCCCAGCGAAATCAAACAGGCCATCGCGCGCGAATTCCATCTCTCCACCCGTTCGGTCGAACGTTATATGAGACGCGCCCGGCGGGAGATGATCCAACACATGGAAATGCACGTGAAAGAACACCGGTCCGAAGCGTTTTACTTTTACCATCAATTGATGAATGAGCCGAAAGCAAACCTGCTCCTGCGGCTCCGCGCCCGCGAACGCATCGATAAACTCATGGGACTCGACCTGCCCTACAGCGCACGCAGGGAAGAACCGCAAGTGGATCTGACCACCACCCAGATCCAGGAGATGAACGACGAAGAACTCAAATCCACCTACGAGAAAATCATGACTCAGAATCCGTCCGTGATTCAGATTCATGCCAGACCGCGTAAGCCAAAAGAAAAACAAGAATAAATCGGCGCATAAAAAAACGCACTCAATTTCTGAGTGCGTTGTATCATCCTGAAAGATGTCTCTGTGATTACTGAGTGTTGCTTTGCAGACGGGTTAAGCGTGCACGTCGCTCGGCGCGGCGTCTGTTTCTTCGGTTTTCATCGCTCGGCTTTTCGTAATATTCACGACGACGCATTTCTTTTTTAATGCCTGCGTGTTCAACAATCTTACGGAACCGTTTTACAGCCTCCTGAATTGATTCGTTTTCTCGTAACCGAAGCTTAACCACTCAAATCACCT
>CAXBFD010000036.1:0-56175 GCA_963974925.1 uncultured bacterium
GAGTTTCTTCCTGAAACTGCATGACTTCCGGAACCGTGGATTGCATCTGAAACGCCAGTTCGTACGATTTGATCCGCGCCTGCAGATATTGATCGTCCGGGTATTGAATCCCTGTCTGCCGATTCAGTTTGCCCAACAGTCCAAACATTTTCTGTTGTTCGGAAGGGGTCAGCTTTTCATCAGCCGAACGCACGAAGGACAGCGGCTGCTTCGGGTCGACTTTCATCCGCACTCCCGCGTGCGCGGGCCCTAAATATGCAGAGCCGTGTGTCCAGGCAGCACCACAGCAATCGGCGCTCGGATTCCCCAGCACGACATAATGGGGCAGATTCTGATTGCCCGTACCAAGTCCATAACTGACCCATGAGCCAACCGTGGGAAAGGCCCCCTCAGTGATTTTCCGTCCGGTGTGGTAAGTCAGCTGGGCACCGTGGTTGTTATCGATGGTCCACATCGAACGAACCAGCGTCAGATCATCGGCACAGGAACCCATGTGTGGAAACCAGTCGCTGATCTCCAGGCCGCTCTCGCCGTAAGACTTAAACCCGGTTTGCAGAGGCATCAGTGATTTGTATATTTTTCGCTTTTGCTTGGAAGGATCAAGCAGCACTTTGTTGATCTTGTCTTTATTGAGAACGGCGTCTCCGAACGGTGTTTCGTCGATCGACTTACCCGCATATTTATTCAGAGCCGGCTTGGGGTCAAAACTTTCCAGATGACTCAAACCGCCAATCAGAAAGATCCAGATCACCGATTTTGCGCGGGGCGCCAGATGACGGCCTGATCCCGATTCCGTCGCTTGCAGTTCCCCATTCTGAAACAACAGCGATGTCAACGCCATTCCGGTCATACCCATACCGGTATCCCCCAGAAACGTGCGGCGGTTCATGTCAGGCGATGCCATATCGAGTCTTTCTTCTATTTTTATGAATCAGCGTCTGATCGTTAACGGATCGTGACAAAATCATTATGGTTGAACAGCACGGTAATTAATCTCTGAAACTGATCCTGAGCAGGAGTCCCTTTGCCCCCCTCCGCCCCATCATACAGAAATTCGCGACACAACTTTTGTTCTGCTTCATTCGGCAGACGGGACAAAACATGGAGAAAGGCTTCTTCAATGAAGGCGCTCACATCCCCCGTGTTTTTTTGTTCGATACTTGCCGCGAGGGCTTCACTTGCCAGAAACGATATTTTGCTGTTCGCCAGTGCCAGTGCCTGATGCGGCTGGACGCTCGTTTCACGCATATAACACTCCGTGACGCTGGGGCCATCGAAAATCTGCACGAACTCGACCAGTTTTTCATGAGCGTGTCTCAGATATATACTCTTGCGGCGTGACTCCTGGGCCTGTTTGTTGTCGATGTCCGGTCCCCCCACTTGAGGGTCGAGTCGTCCGGAAATAAACAACAGGTTATCGCGGACGATCTCGCCTTCCATCCGGCGTGCGGACTTTTTCCAGAGATAAAGATTATCCGGGTCAATCTGAAGATTTTCTTCAGGGCCCGTGCCTGCCATCCGGTAAGTGGCACTTGTGACAATCAGGCGGTGCATGTCTTTCATGCTCCAGTTTCGCTGAACCAGTTCCGCGGAAAGCCAGTCCAGCAGAGCCGGGTGAATCGGTTCACGACCATTGCCCCCGAATTCATTGACCGTTGGTACGATCGGCTGACCGAAATGCCGGAGCCAGATATGGTTCATCGCCACGCGCGCGGTCAGGGGATTTTGATCGTCAGTCAGCCAGCGTGCGAAAGCCAGTCGACGTCCTGAACTTTCTTGCGGATAGGTGGGCTGCTTACGGGGCGTGTACTTCGTAGACACTTCAGCCTGAATCGCTGCTTTTGCTTTCTTCAGGCTTGTTTGCGCCGCCTTGTGCGCTTGATCCGCTTTCTCTAATTTCTGTTCTGCTTTGGTGATGGCTGCTGTTTTCCTGTTTGTTTCCGCCTTTGCCAGCGTTTCCTTCGCCTGCTCCTGTTTCTCAGTCGCAGACTTCAAATTCCATTGCGCCTCCTGCAGATTAGCCTGTCGCTGCAAGTTCACCAGATTTTTCGCCGCGGTCTGCCACGCATCAGACTTCTTCTCCCCCGCGGCTTCCATTTCTTCAATCGCAAACTGCGCTTCCAAAACGGCCAGGGCACTTTCGGCGGCCAGACGCTGCTCTGGCTGTTTCGCCTGCTCCATCGCACCTCGCATCTGCGCGATGAAGTCCTGTTTCACGAAATCCCGCCGCGCCGGCTGACTGGCCACCAGCGGCAAGGAAACCGGTTGTACTTCATAGGTCCCGCCCAGAAACTCCGGTACTCCGGGTGGAATACTTTTATCTTTCAGTGGCCGCCGCTCATCCCCTTTTTCGAAAAACCAGGTATTCGCTGTCAACGAATTATCGTAGGCGCGAGGAATACCGTTTTTTGATATATCCAGGACTCCTGCCACGCGATCAGTGCGCACATGATAGGTTTCAAAAACCGCACGCATCTGAAAGTATTCGGTTTGTTTGATCGGATCGTACATATGGTCGTGACATTTCGCACAGCCTACGGTAATCCCCAGAAAGGCCTGCGACGTGTGCTTCACCACATCGTCCATCCATTGATCCCGTTTGGAGTGATAGTTGCGCGCCAGGAATCCGGTCGCACGCAGTGTATCCCAGTCATCAGGTTTTAATTCATCAGCCGCCAACATTTCGACTAACATCTGATCGTAACCCTTGTCGGCATTCAGCGACTCTATGATCCAGTCCCGCCAATGCCAGATGTGCCGCTGGCTCTCGCGAAGCGCTGCCTTGTAACCGGCCCAGTCGCTGTACCGCCAGACGTCCATCCAGTGCCGTCCCCAGCGTTCGCCGTAAGCAGGATGATTCAACAGTCGATCCACGACCTCTTCGTAGGCCCGGGGATTGGTTTTGCCGGCTTCCAGAAACTCCCGGATTTCCTGTGGCGTCGGATTTAATCCGATCAGATCAAGATAAACCCGACGCAACTGAACCGTTGGCTCCGCTTCTCCGACCCGTTTCAGTCCCGCTTTTTCATGACCGGCCAGTATGAAAAGATCAATGGGATTTCGTGCCCACTTCGCATCTTTTACCAGCGGCTCTTCAGGACGCTTCACTGGCTGAAATGGTTTCCAGGCATAGCGATTTTGATACTCATGGAACTCAGCCGTCAACGTCTTCAGCTTTTGAACCGCAGCCGCATCGGGGTATTTTGTTTTGTCGCCGGGAGCAGTCCCGACCAGAATTTCCTGCAGATTCGAAAAGCCGTCTCCGTCGGCATCTTTCTCGGCGAGTAATTTCATTCGCAGCGCGATCTCGGGATCGCGCTTCTGTTCAGTCAGTTTTTCCCCTTCGAGCCGTAACTGCGTTCCGAACGGATTGTGCGGAAAGTCATCCAGCGACTCCGCCCCCTCGGCATGCGCGGCAACGTGACAGACGCTGCACGAATTCATATCCCTGGAAAGGTGATTGCCAAAGTAGCGGGCAAACGCGCGGCGGTTCGCAGGATTCGCCCAGGCGGGAGTACAGATCCCCCAACTCACCACCAGGAGCAGCATACAAATCGCTCGTCTGTTCAAATCATTCATATTTTAACCATCGGAGTTCTACGCGACTGCAGTTGAATAAAAAAGGCAGCCAAAAGACGCAGATGAATCAGGGTGATTGATTTCGGCACGATGAGTAAATAACTCACTGAGCCAGGAAGATTTCAGGCAGGAGAACGCAGCATCCCGTTGAAACATCTGTTCGCAACAGGACTCACGCATCAATAGAAGATTATATTGAAATTTTGCGTAAATGCCAGAGAAAACCGCAGATCGAGTGATCAGGTCATGAACGGATTTTACATTCGTTTTCAGAACAAGCCATTAAACAATGGCACCCTGTTCATGCAGTCTGGTACGCAGCAACGCAATATCCACGTCGCGTGGAGTCACACCTTGCTGAATCGACAGACTCGCCGCGGTGCCCGCTGCCTCTCCGGTGGCGTAACACGGCGGAATCACGCGGGCGGAAGCAGCCCCTTCGTGGTCGGCTGAGATCGGTCGGCCGGCCACCAGTAAATTGTTGACCTTTCGCGGCACGAGACAACGATACGGAATTTCGTAATGATCGGCGTGAATCCCTTCCAGTCGCCCGCGCGGTCCCTGCGGATCATGAATGTCAATCGGATACGAACACTGGGCAATCGAATCCTCAAACTTGTGTCCTTCGAGAACATCCTGACCGTTGAGAACATAGTCTCCCAGAATGTGTCTTGTTTCGCGTACACCGACCTGAGTTCCCGTCGCAACCAACTGGGCGTTTTCCAGACCGGGACAATGCGAGCGGAAAAAACGAATCAATTCCCACGCCTGACGTCGACTCTCGATTTCGGCCCGCGACAGATCATCGGGGTTGGTTCCATCCACATTCTGAACGCGCGTGGAATTCACGCGCCATTGACCGGCGGTCGGCTCGCGATAGATATTCAGAAACTCCCGCTCCAATGTCCATTCGCCGCGCTCCCGGGCCTGCTTCACGATACACTCAAACAGCCGCTCTCCCGGGTGCAGAACTTCATGTTCCCGCATCCAGGCAGTTACCCGCTCGTCATCGACATTACCAATCGTCAGGAATAACGTGACCGGCATCATTTTTCCATCTTCACGCCGGCCCATTTCGAAAGGAGCACCGGCTTTCGCGGCGATATCACCATCGCCCGATGTATCGATCACGACTTTAGGCCGCAGCAGTCCCAGACCGGCCTTATCAAGTATCACGATATCAGTAATGCGTTCTCCCTGCATCACGACATCGACAAACGAAGTATGAAACCGAATTTGCGCACCCGAGTCGCAGACCATCTCCAGTGTGGCCATCTTCAGGGCTTCGACATGAAAGGGGGTTACATTGGCATGACCCAGTTCAATAAACGATGCCCAGGCAGATCCTGCCTCGGTCGTTGAGGGATCGACGGCTCCCCCCATCGCGACCATTCTGTCGATGACCTCCTGGAAGAGCCCGGCAACGAGCTGTCGTTTACCATCCGGCGTATAGGATGTCATGAATGGCCCGACCATACCGGCCGTCGAGGTTCCGCCAAGAAAACCATAGCGCTCCACGAGTACCGTCGAGGCACCATTCCGGGCAGCCGCTGACGCAGCAGCCACCCCTGCAGAACCGCCGCCGATCACAGCAACGTCAACGGTAGCGCGCAGGGGGATGTCCCATGTGCGACTGATTGTTTCGAGATGATCCGACATGAATACCATTCCATCTGAAGTGATTGTCCGCTATTAATTTCATTCTAAAATAGCAATAGTCACTCCGAGCCGCAACGCCGCGATGATTCAGCTCAGCGGCGTCATGATTCTTAAGGTTATGTTACTGCTGTCATTTTTCTGAATCACGGTGTCTTGACCGCTTGAACGCTTTTTCCAGTTCCACTGCCACGAATACAACGGTTGAAAGCAGCAGCGTGATGACGAGTTCTCCGACAGTCAGCGGTGCCGTCTTGAAAATCGGATTCAGAAACGGCACATAAATTGTGGCCATCTGCAGCGCGAAAGTCAGCAGGACGGCTGCGAGAAGCGGTTTATTGGAGAAAGCCCCCTGACTGAAAAACGACTCGTGTTCAGATCGAATGGCCAGCACATGTCCCATCTGGCTCAGACAGAGCACGGTAAAGACCATGGTTTGCCAGTGCGCCTGGGTGCCGCCGATGAACCAGGCCTGGGTCACAATGGAAACGCCGCCCATCAGCAGCCCCACCCAGATGATATGAGCGCCAAGCCCCTTGGCGAATATACTTTCCTTCGGGTCCCGGGGAGGGCGACTCATAATGTTACTCTCCCCCGGCTCGGCCGCTAACGCCAGACCGGGAACTCCATCCGTCACCAGGTTGATCCACAGAATGTGTATCGGCAACAGGGGAATCGGCAGACCGAGAAACGGAGCCAGAAAAATGGTCCAGATTTCGCCCAGATTGCTGGTCATCGTGTATTTGATGAACTTGCGGATATTGTCAAAGATGCGCCGGCCTTCTCTGACCGTTTTGACAATCGTCGCAAAGTTGTCGTCCAGCAGGATCATGTGCGAGGCTTCTTTGGACACATCGGTGCCCGTAATTCCCATCGCGACCCCGATATCCGCCCGCTTCAAAGCCGGGGCGTCGTTGACCCCGTCCCCGGTCATCGCCACAAAATGCCCCTTATCCTGCAGCGCTTTGACAATTTTTAATTTCTGTTTCGGAGCAACCCGGGCGTAAACCCGTACCTGTTCGACTTTGTTTTCGAATTCTTCCTGGGAAAGCCGACCGACTTCCTGGCCCGTCATGACGGACTCCCCTTCACCACGGATGATTCCGACCCGTCGGGCAATCACTGCGGCTGTCAGCGGGTGGTCTCCGGTGATCATCACTGGTTGAATGCCTGCTGACCGGCACATCGCCACCGACTCTGCTGCCTCTGGACGAGGCGGGTCCAGCATGCCGACGATGCCGATCAGGACCAGACCTGTTTCCACCTGTTCCGAAGTCAGCGGATCAGGCAGGTGATCCCAGACCCGCAAGCCAAAGCCCAACGTTCTCAATCCTTCGCCGGCAAACTGTTCCGCCGTCTGCAGGACCTGCGCATGTTTGATTTCCTCCTGCCCCTGCTGCGTTAAAACCTTTTCACAGCGTTCCACAATTTCCTCAGCCGCCCCTTTGGTGAACGAAATGACCTGTCCGTTTTCCCAGGGATGAAACGTGGTCATCAGTTTTCGATCCGCGTCAAACGGAATTTCGGCCTGGCGGGGAAATGTTTCGTCAAGTCGCTCCCGCAGATAACCTTTCTCCCGCGCCAGCTCGAACAAAGCCGTTTCGGTAGGATCGCCGACGACATCGCCCGCGGGATCCTGCCGGACATCATTACAAAGGGCCAGCGCTTTCAACAACAGCGCCAGATGATTTCCCCCGGCGGGAGTCCCTTCCTCAAGTTCATCCTGCTCCAGCGGTAACAGGTCTTTCGCCTCGTACAACTGGCCGCCCGCCGAAACCTGTTCCACCGTCATGCGGTTCAACGTCAATGTTCCCGTCTTGTCGGAACAGATATAAGTCACCGATCCCAGTGTCTCCACCGCCGGCAGTTTTCGAACGAGTGCCTGCTGCCTGACCAGTTTTCTGGCGCCCAGCGCCAGTGAGATCGTGATGACCGCGGGCAAGGCTTCCGGAATGGCGGCAACCGCCAGGGAGATCGCCGTGAGCAGCATCAAAAGGGGAGGCTCTCCTCGCAGGAGGCCGGCTAGAAAAACGATTGCGCAGATGGCAAGTACCGCAGAGGCAAGTTTCTGTCCGAAGGAAGTCAGCCGCTTCTGTAACGGCGTTCGCCCTTCCGTCTGGTCCTGAAGCAAGACGGCAATCTGCCCGAGTTCCGTTCTCATCCCGGTGTCTGTCACCAGCCCTCGTCCTCTCCCAGAGGTGATCAGGGTGCCTTTATACGCCATGTTTTTCCGGTCACCGAGAGAGAGGTCCTCTGCCTTAATCGCGGCAGTCTGCTTCTCTACTGGTTCGGATTCGCCGGTCAGAGCGGCTTCATCAGTGCGAAGTTGAACCGCTTCCGTCAACCGCGTATCGGCGGGCACGACATCGCCGGCTTCCAGAATGACCAGATCTCCGGGGACAAGCTGTTCCGCAGTGATCGATTCGGCGTGTCCGTCCCGTATCACGGTGGTCGAAGGGGCGGCCATTTTTTTCAACGCAGCCATCGCTTTTTCGGCGCGGTACTCCTGAACGAAACCCAGCACGGCGTTCAGCAGGATAATCACAGCGATCGCGATGGTATCCACGGGCTCGCCAATCATGCCGGCAATGACAGCGGCGGCAATCAGTACCAAAATCATGAAATCCTTGAACTGATCCAGAAACATCATCCACAGCGATTTGCGTTTTTTTTCGATCAGTTCGTTAAGACCATAATGCTCCCGACGCTGCTGCGCCTCTTCGGAAGTCAGACCCTGATCAGAGGATTGCAGTTTTTCCTGCACCTCGACCGGACTCAACTGGTGCCAGTTGATTGATCCGTGATCCATTGTACTCATCTATCACCTCAACCTCTTACCGGACAATCGCACCCTGAGACGTTCAGGAACCACAGAAAGGCGTCGCTGCAGATCAATGCTGCATTCCCCGCGACTGGCACCATGAGTGCCATCACAGGAAACCAAATTGAAATCGGGAGTCGTTAATCCGCAGACTTCGGACGTTCAAAGAGACGTATTGTCATACTTTTTCCATCGCAGCAGTATATTCGCCGCGCCGCGCATCACGGTTGCATAAGGCCCGATGGTGCAGCGCTTTCTGTGCTGCCGGAACATTGGCAGTTTCGCCGCTCCAGATTTCCATCGCCGGCTGCTGAATCGCACGCGCAAATGAAAACGCCAGCGCCCAGGGCATATGCGATTTGAATTTCACGTTCATGGCATTCAAACGGGCCGAAGCGAGTTCGCTGGATTGTCCCCCCGACAGGAAGGCAATACCCGGAACGGCAGCGGGAACGTTTCGCAGGAAACAGGCCACCGTTGCATCGGCGACTTCTTCCACGGATGCCTGCTGAGGACAGGCCAGTCCCGGAACGATCATGTTCGGTTTCAGAATCATACCTTCCAGCATCACACGTTGCGTATAGAGCTGATGAAAAACCGCATGCAGGGTTTCCTCTGTGACGGCGTAGCAGCCCTCAAGCGTATGCGCACCGTCCATCAGTACTTCAGGTTCAACGATGGGAACCAGCCCGGCTTCCTGGCACAGCGCGGCATAACGTGCCAATGCATGTGCGTTGGCTTCGATACAAGCCCGACTGGGAATGCCTTCGCCGATGGTAATCACGGCACGCCACTTCGCAAAACGGGCTCCCAGTTGAACGTATTCTGCCAGACGCTCGCGCAAGCCGTCCAGACCTGCGGTGATTTTCTCGCCGGGATGACCGGCCAGTTCTTTGGCACCGGCATCGACCTTGATTCCGGGAATAATTCCCGCAGCGGTGAGGACTTTTACAAACGGGGTGCCATCTTTCTTCTGCTGGTGGATTGTCTCGTCATAGAGTATCGCGCCGCTGATGCACTCACCAAGGCCGGGCGTTTCCACAATCATCTCCCGATAGGCCCGCCGAGCTTCTTCGGTCAGGGGAATCCCCAGCTTGTCAAACCGTTTGTGGCAGGTGGGAGTGCTTTCATCCATCGCCAGCAGACCTTTGTCGTCAGCAACCAGTGCACGCGCCGTCTCGATAAGCTGTTGTGTATTCATCTGGTATTGCTCCATTTCTGATTCCTGTTTACCCACAAACCGTCGCCGGACCACTGAAGTTGACCGCACGCGGGAGGAAGTTACCCGAAACATGCGATAACCTGCACGAGAACTTGTCCCATTTCACCATCGCATCTCCCGTTTTATTATACTCGGCCCGAATGGCCCTGGAAACGCTTTAGTAAACCTGGACACAGGTTAGTTTGATTGATTCGCTTTCAGCTTACAATAGATTGTTGCCTGCGATGCTGACAAAAAGGTTTTGAGTGACTATTATGCCACCCATTGCAGCTTCTCACCGCAAAGTGCCTGAAAAGTTTCGATACGATTTTGCTACAGGTTGAGGTCTGTGATACTAAAGACGCTATAATAGACCTGGATACCGGCCAGGGAGTGTTTCTCAATTCGAATCGTCCTGATCAATGTGGAGCCCCCGGGGCTAACGCCCTTTGGCTGATAAGTCATTCCGGCTGTCAAAGTACCTGAAAACAAAATGAACCGCACGGCGTTAGCCGCGGTTAAAACCGACGTGGGTTAGATTGCGGTCCTGAAAATCACATTCAAAACCAATAAATAAACGCTGCCTGGACTTTAAACAGGTCCGGATAGAATCGCTTCGGGTATGCCTCGAAAGCGCGAAGAACAAGCTGAAAATAATCGTAAACAACAGAAAGCCACAATGGACACTCACGCAACGCTGTCTCTCTCAATGATCCTGCTTGCCGGAATGGCATGCCAATGGGTCGCCTGGCGCGTCAAACTTCCGGCAATTATCTTTTTACTGCCGGCTGGAGTCCTGGCGGGCCCTGTGATGAAGTGGCTCCACCCAGACGAATTATTTGGCGAGCTGCTGTTCCCGTTCGTTTCCCTGGCGGTTGCCGTCATTCTGTTTGAGGGGAGCTTGAAATTAAAATTTCAGGAGATCCTGGGTTTGGAACGGGTGATCCGCAATATGATCACTTTGGGGGTCGTCTTTACCTGGATGGTCATCGCAGTCACAACACGCCTGCTGCTGGGCTTTTCATGGGAAGTTTCATTTCTTTTTGGAGCCCTGATGGTGGTCACGGGGCCGACGGTGATTATGCCGCTGCTCCGCACAGTGCGACCGAAAGAGAATATCGCCAATATTCTGCAATGGGAGGGGATCTTGATCGATCCGATCGGAGCGATCCTGGCCGTGCTTGTGTTTGAGTTCATTGTCGCAGGAGGGGTCGCCGATGAAGGCTTTACCGCAGGTCTGACCGTGTTCGGAAAAATCCTGCTGATTGGAATTCTGTTCGGAGCTGCCGGGGGTTATTGCTTCGGTATTCTCTTAAGGAAATACTGGATACCACATTATCTTTACAATATTGTCGCGCTGTCTCTGGTCTGCACGATCTTTGCCATCTCCAACTTGCTCGAAACGGAATCTGGTCTGCTTTCGATCACGGTGATGGGGATCTGGCTGGCTAATATGAAAGGGATTGAGTTAGATGATATTCTGGACTTTAAGGAGAGCCTCAGTATCCTGCTAGTTTCGATGCTGTTTATTATTCTGGCGGCGCGGCTGGATCTTAATGCATTCATGAGTGTTGCCTGGCCTGCTCTGGGCATTTTTATTGCCATTCAGTTTCTCGTGCGTCCCTTAAGTGTGCAGTTTTGTGCTCTCGGCTCAAAACTGACGATGCGGGAGCGCTGTCTTGTCTCATGGATTGCCCCGCGCGGCATCATTGCAGCGGCGATTTCAGCGCTGTTCGCAATCAAACTTGAAACGATTGGTTATCCGGAAGCGGCACAAATGGTGCCCCTGACCTTTTTCGTGATCATTGGAACGGTTTTACTTCAGAGCGTCACGGCCAGACCCATCGCCAAATTATTAAAGGTGGCAGAGCCCGATCCCAAGGGGGTGCTCATGATTGGCGTCAACACGGTAACCCAGACGATTGCTCAAGAATTGATGAAAAATGGAATTCGAACCTTACTGACAGACCAGAACTGGTCTGCGGTCACGGCAGCGAAACTGAAGGGCTTATTCGCCTATTGGGGCAATCCTGTCTCTGAACACGCGGAACGCCATCTTAACCTGACTGGCATCGGGCATCTCCTGGCGATGTCGCCGCACGTGGAACTGAACGCCCTGGCTGCACAGTATTTTCGATTGGAATTCGGGCCCGGCCGTATTTTTACCATTCGTCACAATCAGTCAGAAATAGGAAAAACAGAAGAAAACTCGCTTTTCAAACATAGCGGGCGGTTTCTCTTTAACGAAACAGTCACCTATGAGGACTTAGAGGAACGCTTTCACAAGGGAGCTGCGATCAAAACGACCTTGCTGACCGAGGAATTTACTTATGAAGATTATCTGGCGCAGCAGGACCAGCCGCGCTTGCTGCTGTTCGCCATTGATCCACATGGGAACATTCATGTTTTCACTGCGCAGCCGGAACTTCAACCCAAAGCAAACTGGAAAATATTAGGGCTGTGATAGAAAAGTACCCTGCCAGCGAATCACCCGGAAAATGCTCAGGAGATAAAGAATGAAAGCTTACCGGCGCTGGATCGGACTGCTTGTTTTTCTCGTCGTCTGCATCGGTGCCGGCGGCGTGGGGGCCCTGTCGACGACGCCTGAAATTGAGGGGTGGTACCGCACACTCAACAAGCCGTCGTGGAATCCGCCCGACTCTCTGTTTGGCCCGGTCTGGACGACGCTTTATGTCCTGATGGCGATTGCCGGCTGGCTGGTCTGGAAGTCTGCGGGAATCCGCAAAACCACCCTGCCTCTCAGCCTGTTTGGCGTACAACTCGTTCTGAACGTCGCCTGGTCGTTCCTCTTCTTCGGACTGCATCGGCCTGGCTGGGCGTTCGTTGAAATCATGGTGCTCTGGTTGACCATCCTGGCGACAACCTTCACCTTCTATCGCTGCTCGAAACCCGCCGGCTGGTTATTCCTGCCGTATCTGGCCTGGGTCAGTTTCGCCAGCTTTCTGAACTGTGCAATCTGGCGAATGAATGTCTGATGCCCGGCGCAAACTCCCGCGCACGATTCAAACCAGGTTCAATTCCACTTGACGATGGTGTGTCGGTGATTCTGCGAGGCCTGCTGAATTAACCGATCAGTTCGGGGATCGGTTTCCCCTGATCGGCGATGATCGGGGTCGGACGGCCGTTAAAGTCTTCGATCATTACGTTTGCAGAATCGATTCCCAGATGATGATAAATCGTGGCCAGGAAATCGCCGGCACCGCAGATCCGCTCGATGGAATCTTCTCCCAACTTGTCAGTCGCGCCAATGAAACGCCCGGTTTCAATGCCGCCCCCAGCCCAGATATTTGAGAAAGCGCGTGCCCAGTGATCACGGCCTGGCTGTTTTGTTCCAGCCGGGGCACTCGCGTTTCCTGCGCCTGTACTGGGTTGGTAATTAATTTTGGGGGTCCGACCGAATTCTCCGGTCACCACCACCAGCACGCGTTCGTCCAGACCGCGTTCGTAGATATCTTCAATCAGCGCAGAGACGGCCTGATCATAGGCCTGCGATCGAAATCGCATGGCGTCAAAAACATGATGATTCACGGCATGGTCATCCCAGTTATTCACGCGACCGCATAACGGGCCACTGAGACTCGTTGAGAGGACGTCCACACCCGCTTCCACCAGACGACGCGCCATCAGCAGTTGCTGCCCCCAGGTATTCCTGCCATAACGATCGCGTGTGCGATCATCTTCTTTGCTCAAATCGAACGCCACTTTTGTTTTGGGGTTCGTCAGCAGCGTCATTGCCTGGGTTTCGAATTCGTCCAGCGCCTGGAGTTCACCCGCCTGATCGAAAGCACGCTCCAGTGTATCCAGGTTCTGGCGGAGTGTTGATCGACGGTCCAGCTGTTTGATCTCAGCCGCATTGGACAAACCAATGTTAGGTACGACGAAGTTGGGCTTATTCGGATCGCCGGAGACAGAAAAGGGGCCGTAGGCATCGCCCAGATAAGCGGCACCCACCCGTTGAGACGAGAAATTGACTCCCACATAAGGCGGAAGCGGATTTTTCCGTGGTCCTTCCTTCGCGCGCAGGTAGTTGGTAACGGACATCCAGTCAGGATACTTGGGAATTTCCTTGTCGCGTGTGTCGGGATCGCCGGTCAGCATTCGTAATGTCCCGGCCGGGTGCCCGGGGCTGCCATGTCGCATCGACCGCAGTACCGTGAATTTGTCGGCGATCTTTGCCTGGAGAGGCAGCAGTTCCGTAAAATTCATGCCCGGCACGTTCGTCGGGATGGTTCCGAACGGACCACTGTACTCGCGGGGAGCGTTGGGCTTGGGATCGTAGGTATCAATGTGTGAACAACCACCGGGTTGCCAGACCATAATGACGGCTGTTTTTTTCTTGTTTGCCGCCGGACTTTGCGCCTGAAGACGCATGATCCCCGGCAGACTCAATGATGCAAATCCAGCCAGACCCATCTTGAGAAAACCACGACGGCTCTCCGGTCCCGGGCAGGGATTGATCGATGAAGCGTTAAACGGATCTGTCATCTCTAGTTCGCCTTCTCAGCTGGATTGACACGTATTGTAATGGGCGTTGAAACAATGATATCTACAATATCTTTGGGCGCTGCTGTGGCAGTGGCCTTCTTTAACTGTTTATCGGCTGTTGTCAGAGCCGCTTGAGCCGCTTTCACTTTTTCGGCGGCCTCTTTGGCAGCCGTCTCTGCACTCGCTCTTTGTGCATCCGGCGCTGTTTTTGCACTCGCGGCCAGTTTAGTGGACTCTGCAGCCAGCGCATCTGCTTCCTGTTGCGCCTGCATCAAAGCCGTTTTTGCTGCCGCCACCGCTTCCAGATTTTCCTGGTATTTGATAACGGCATAACCATAAAAGGAAATTTTGTAATCGCCGGGCTGTGTTTTCAACGCGGCCAGGTCGAGATCGACCTTGGAAGCGTCTGCCGTCAGAGGTGCATCGAAGGCCGGCACTCCCTCGAAACCTGTGCCAAAAGTCTTTAAGGTAATATTAGCGCCGGAAAATTCAGAGCGGCGTGCGTGGACCAGCGGAATGCTCAGTTTTTCGCCCGCGGTGACTTCCCAGACCTTGTTTTCAACGGGAGAAATGGTGATGGGAGCCAGTTCAGAATTCGATACGGAAACAGGCACATCCGCCAGCAGACGGGGGCTCGGTACTTCACTCCACGCATTCTTGACCGGCCATTGCATCGACGCCATGCGGCAGGGACGCGTAACGACTTTACCGTCGATGGTAGCCTGTCCGAAAAAGGCAGCGCTGGTCAACCCGCGTGCGGCATTCGCTTCGGCACTGATCAGCATAATGCCGCGCGTCTTGCCTTTGGGAATTTTTAATCCGGCGGCTGTGACACCGTCTGGTAAATTTTCCATGAACAAATCGATCTCGCCATCAAAGCCATCGCGACGGACCACCACCACTTCGATTGGCATCGTCGCGCCGGCTCGCAGAGCCACCGGCTTGGAAAGGGCATTGCGGTCGCCGTTTCTCAGGTTCATATGCAAGGCCCAGCCGACAAGTGCAAAATCAGGTTCTGCCTTGCGGATGATCAGACGATAGATATTCTGCGGATCATTACGCGTGCCACCAAACAGGTCGCGCAGTTGCAGGCGATGTACGCCGTCCTGTTTGATTTCCAGCTTACCGATAATGTCTGACGAGCCTGCGTTATAGGGGGGGCCATCATACGAATATCCGTTGCTGGAGATTTTCACAGGACTGGCAATATCACTGAGTTCCACAACATCGGTTCGCTTTTCGTCAGGTGCTTGCCCGCTGATGTGCTGCACAACAATTGAAGGATCTGTGGGGCGTCCCAATCGCTCGGAGGCCACTTCCACCCACCACACTTCACCTTTTTGGGCGGTGAACTCAAACGTGTCGACATCAGCCGCCGGAAAGAAATTTCCGGTAATATCACAGGGCAGCGTAATTTTCTGGGCTTGAGCATGCTGGTTATTGGGTTCCGTTTCAGGACGAATGGACTGATCGGTGAGCCCCGCAGGCGGCCAGGAAAACGCGCTGACCATCTGGATCGCCGGCAGTCGAGGAACGAGTTCGTCTTTGGTTACAGATCTGACCGCAAGGCGGTAAAAGTGATGGGGGCCCCCTTCATATGTCAGACCGTGCAGTTTGATCACATACTTTCCCGTCTCCGGAACCTGAAAATCGAGCATTCCGCCGCGTCGTTCTACCAGCAGGTCCATGCCCTGCTCATCGGCAATAATCACGACCGGGTTGAGTTTTGAATCAATGCCCTTCGCCGCACAGTCCACAACAATCCGTTGCCCCTTTGTGGCTTCGAATGTATAGAAGTCAATATTTTGCGCGGTCATTACCGCGTTGCAGAGGGTATTCAGATCCAGTTTCAAAGCGTTTTCCAATGTGGTATTGGGCCTGGTGCGCGTTATTTCCGGAAACAGGCCCACATTAAACGCGCGTGTTGAAGAAACACCAAGCCGCGTCATGATGCGGGCTTCATGGATTCCCTGCGGGCAGTCTTTCGCAATGGTAACCACATAGGTGTTGGGAACAGGCTGTCCGTCTTTCCCGAGTTTTTTCGTGGCAGTGATCCCGGAATTTGAGAAACTGAGTTCTTCTGCGTTTTCGAGGTGGTCACCGGTAATCGTGACATCAAAGCTGGTTCCGACCTGTCCCCCCATCGGCATTGTGGTCAACAGACGCGGTGCCGGAAGACAAACGAGCTGTGCCACCGCGGTCGACGAAATCAGACAAGTCACAAGACAGAATCCTGCAACAAAAGCAAGGGGTTGTCGAAGTTGTCGCATCATTACTGAGCCTCTGGTTAAAAAAGTGGTAACACGTTTCGCGCGGCGGAGAGAACCACACTTTAAGGTCGGGGTGACCTTCTACAGCTTGTCTCTAGTGATTAAACAGGAATTCCTTCGTATTCATCAACGCCCAGATCAGATCCTGATAGTCTTTGAGTGACGGTTTTTTCTTTTCAGCCGGCTGCCCTTTGGCGTCAGCCACGGGCTCGGTGAGATAATCCAGGGCGGTCTTTAATTCTTCCGGCTGTGGTTTGCGTGAGAAAGCAGCCAGATACAACTCGGTTATTTTTTCTTCCACCGTACTGTCAGACCTGGCAAACTGAGCGGCACGACCACCGCCGGCGGCCAGTTTTGATTTGATCTCTCCGGAATTGATCAAATGCAGACTCTGTGCGAGGCTGGAGGTTTGAATGCGTTCACACTCGCAAACGCTGGCGCTGCTGGGTCGCCCGAAGACTTTCAGAAATGCGGATGATTTCGTGTAGCTGTTATCGGGCAGCGCAATCGCACGCGTGCCGGGCGGGAGGTTGGCAAAGCGCGTTGTCGATCCCGCCAGATGATCGATGGAATCGAGCAAGACTTCCGCCTGTAACCGTCGTGGATAAAATCGCGAGTAGTTCTGGCGATCCAGCAGGTTATATTCATTCGGCATGGAACTCAGCTGGTAGGTGTTCGACTGCGTAATGGCTTTCACCAGTTTTTTCAAATCGAAGCCGGAACTGATAAAATATTCTTCCAGTGCGGCCATCAATTCCGGATTGGTCGGCGGGTTGGTATCCCGGATATCATCTTCAGGCTCAATCAGAGCGCGTTTGAGAAAATGTTTCCAATAACGATTGACCAGCGCCTTGGCAAAAAACGGGTTCTCTTTAGAACTCATCCAGTTCCCCAGGCGGAGCCGCGGATCTTCATCCGGAGAGATTTCGCCGATTTCATCACCCAGCGCCATCGGCTTTAACATCTCTCCCGATTTCACATTTTTCGCCTGAGCAAGCCCGCGCTGATGAAAAATTAAATCTTCCCCCTGAATACCGGTCGGCTTTCGCCCGATCTGGGAAAAGAATGCGGCCAGACTGTAATAGTCGTCCTGGCTCCAGCGTTCGAACGGATGATGATGACACTGGGCGCACTGCATCCGCACTCCCAGAAACAACTGAGCGATGTCTTCGAGCTGTTCCTTGGGATCTTTGACCCGTTTGTACCATGCCACCGGAGGATTACTCACAACCGTACCCGTGGCTCCTAAGAGCTCGCGTACCAGTTGATCATAGGGCACGTTTGCCAGCAGACTGTCACGGACCCAGGCATGAAAGGCAAAGTTCGCTGTGATATCGCTGGCAGCATCCCGCCGATTCTTCAGCAGCGGAGTCCACTTGGAGGCGAAGTAATCCGCATAGTTCGGACTGCGTAATAATGCTTCAACAACCTGATCGCGCTTATTCACGTCGGTACTTGCCAGAAATGCCTCTGATTCTTTTTCGGTCGGAAACCGGCCGCAGATATCGAGTGTCACGCGGCGGAGGAACGTGGCATCGTCGCAAACAGGCGACGGAGGAATTCCCAGCTCTTTCAGATTGGCAAACACATGCTTGTCAACAAAATTCTTTTCCGCCGGCACTGTTAAAACCGGGGCTCCCAGGGGGACGGCAGCGGTAAAAACCGACACCTTCCCCTGATAACGCACCATCACGGCGACTTTCCCCGGTATGTCGTTTACTTTCACAACACCGCTTTCGCTGACCTCTGCCATCGAGGCGATGTTCGACTCATACAGCGCCATGTGAGATACATCGCGGGTGCTGCCATCCGAGTATTTCGCCTCAGCTTTCAGCTGCAGTTCTTCTCCCATATTAACCAGGCCACGTTCCGGCTGAACCTGCACTGATACCAGCGTTGGTTCCTGACCGGTGGCGTAAGTCGCTCCCTGCTCAATCCATCTTCGGATCAGTTCATAACCTTCCGAATCGCGGGGAAGTTTGTTTCCACCGCCGTGCGGTGTCTCCCCGGACGCTTTCATGAGCAGCAGACTTTTTGTGGGAACAGCGGGAAACAGTCGCCGACCGTGCCCTTCCTTGACCATGCTCTCATAGTCGTCCCACGTTTCAAAACCCAGCAGGGAGAGTTGAAAGCCATTCTGCCCCCCACCGGCCTTGGCGTGACAGACCCCCATATTGCAACCGGCTTTTGTCAATACCGGAACCACATCATTGACGAAGCTGACGGGAGACGCGGGCTCTGCTCCCCAGGCAACCCCCATACACCCGAGTGTCACAACCAGTGAATTGAGGAGGCTGTAAACGAACAGACGTGATGAAGATGCATTTTTCAATGTTGTCATATCAATTCTGATTGAGGTGGGAATGAGTTCTGGAGGGAGACGCTTAAAAAAGCATCCATTTCTTATATAAAACCTTACTATTATGAACCGGAATTGTCAATAATTAAGTTTTATTTATCACCAAAAAACTATACAGACGCTACTGTCATTGATCGTCATTTTGTAACGCACCAAGACACCCATTTCTCGATGCCGGTCCTGCTCCCGCGCAAAAAAACGCATGCGGACGAAAAGGGAGCCCTCGATTTCCTATTCCCGGCCGGAATCCGGATTGGAGACAGAACAAGAGTCAACCAGCTTAATCCAGCGGACCCGTATTACCGTTACGACGCAGAGACACTCGGGGAAACCCAAACAGAACCGAAAGCAGTGCCATCATCCAGACGGTTTCTTGCTAATGAATCAACGCGGCTTCAATCGCCAGCCCCGAGCCAAAAGCCCAGCATCACATAAGACCGTGTTCCATTCGGACGAGCTGTTTCAATATCGCGTCAACGAAACCCTGCTGGGTATGAAATCACAGTTTGTCAACGCAGGTTACAATGAGTATCTGGCTTTGATCGGAAATAGGGACTTGAATATTTTGTCAGCCCCTCTGAATCGGCACCAACGACAGCAGGAAAAAAGATTGATTATATTTAAAAAATGTGATCCTCTTCGAATATTCTAGATGCTTGGTAGGTCTCCCATTGTAATTAAAGCTATAGTTTCTGGAGCCCCTAACGGGAATTGCGCGATTCGTTTGATAAGCATCTTGATTGTCTCCTCAACCCACTTCTCTTCATTTGCAGTTAGAGGTGCATTCGTAGAATCTCTAGTATATTTTCTCGCACTTTGACCGTCACCATACCTCGAAGTAATATTTGAAAGTTCCCTAAGGACAGCATTTGCGATCCGATATTTTAATCCCGCAGCTTTTATCTTATCCCGTGTTTTTTTAACCTCTACGTCATTCTCTACATCATTGAGTACTTTTGAGAGACAGTAGTAGCCCATACCTAGGAGCAACTCTTTTCCATCCTTGAAATTCTTGTATCTTAACCATAGCAAACGAACTGTATCGTTAACTTGAAAGAATTCTGGTGGGCTAGGGTACTTATTCAAGACGCCTAATAAGTTAGCAGAACATGAAAATGAGATTGATGTAGTTCCAGATAATGAAAGTGCTTTATTCGACGCATTGAGATCTTCCATCTCTACAGAGTCAAAAATAAACTCTATTATTCCGAGTCCCTTTTCGATACCAACAAATATCTCCCAGGCTTCCAAGAAATCCTTTGCAACTATCTCAGCCCCATCCTTAGACGGATAATCTTTAATCGGGTACACGGTTAAAATACCGTTTTTTAGTTCTCCATGAAACTCAGAGTTTTTAGGGATTTCCAATGGAGGAGGATTTGAATAGAAGTAATTTTTACTTGTGATCAACCGATATCTAAGAAGTTTGACCCGTGGTTTATTCATTACCTCTCCATCATATATTTGAACACAAAAAGCAATACATAGAGAAAAGCATATATATTAACTAGGCAAAGTATGGGTATAAGATAACTTTAAGCGATCTCACAACCATTGACCAACAATAACCTTACGATCATCGTACTGCGGAAGCATAATCCGCGTGTCGTCTCTTATGATTGATCCGAATAGATCTAAAGCTCTGCCATCAAACCGGAAGCGGTCTAATGAATCAGAGCGGCTTCAATCGCCAGACCGGGACCAAAACCCAGCATCACACAGGGCAATTTTGCGTGCTGTGACTGTAATTTCTTCAGGATAAACAGCACTGTTGGTGACGACATGTTGCCGAATTCTGACAGAATATCACGCGACGGTGTCAACAGCGATTCATCAAAGCCCACCGCTTCGGCAACCGCATTCAGGATTCGCGGCCCCCCCGGATGAATGGCCCAGCAACCGACGTCTTCGATCACCACCCCCTGCGGCGCCAGCCAGTGTTCCAACCAGTTTCTCAGCCTCGCATTGATGATATCCGGGATCTGTGGTGAAAGCGTCATCTCAAATCCGTGGTCGCCGATTCGCCAGCTCATCATCTCTTCCGAATCAGGAATGACAGTGGAACCGGAGGCCACTAATTTCCAGGCTGCGCCCGAATTGTCTGTCGCCTGTTTTCCGACAACGGCGGCCGCCCCATCGGCGAAGAGTGCGTTCGCCACGATTTTATCCGGGCACCAGCCATACTGCTGGTGCAGCGTACAAAGTTCGACTGCGCAAACCACAACGCGCGCCTCAGGATCGCCGTTGGTAAAGGCCTTCGCGACACGCAATCCATTTAACGCACCATGACAACCCATGAAGCCGACCTGCGTGCGCGAGGCACCTGCTGGTAAACCCAGTTCTTTGATCAATTGAATATCAAAGCCCGGCGCACTGAATCCGCTGCAGGAAACCGTCACCAGATGTGTAATCTCCGCGGGATCCACGTTGCCGGCAGCCAATGCCTGACTGACGGCGGCAATCGCGAGCGGGGTGGCATGTTTTTCGTATGCCTGCATCCGGTCCGCTGTGGAAGGCCCCAGATCACCGGGCGAATCTGCAGGATGGTAAAAGGATTGCCGCACCAGTTCACTTTCAATACTGTTTTCCAGCAATACACTGTGACGTGTTTTCACTCCTGCCCGACGATACAGGATCGGCACCAGCCTGCGCTGCTGATCGGTGACTTCCGTACCACAAGACACAACCTGAGCATGAATCGCGGCCTCCGATTGTTCCATCGAATGTTGCGGAGTGGTGGTTCCTATTCCGAGTATTTCAAAGCTCATATCGGTTCTCGGTAAAATGCAAATGACTTCAATGATTTAAACGGGCAACAATCGGTCGGGCCGCTGCCGGAAACAGGTGAAACAGCCGCAGCCCTAATCCCACTGCGGCAGGCGAGCGCAATAATTGTGCAAGCCAGCGGCACCAGAATAATCGGCCCTCGGTAATTTCATGATGTTTTCTCAGCCATGCCTGTTCGAGAGCAGGATCCCACTTTAACAACCCCTGCGGAACCATGCGCGCGACGGCAATCGCTTCACTGATCGCATTCGCCATTCCTTCACCTGTAAACGGTTCCAGATAACCGGCGGCGTCTCCCAGTACGAACACGCGATTTCCCACTGGTCTTACGATTTTGCGGGTGAAGGGAAGCGTCCCTTTGAACGTCCTCTCAGCGATCTCCGTTAATGCAGGAAAACCTGATTCCTTTAAGATGACAGTCACCGCCTCGGTCGGACTGGTACTGCTTTTGATGAAATCCCGGTTCACCGCCGCAGCGATATTCAGGCTGCCATCTTCAACACGCACCAGTCCCACATAACCAAACCGGTGGATCGCCATGTGAATGATACCCGCCGGATAGTTTGAAGAATCATCTGTCGTCACCGTGGCTCCCACTCCCATTCGCGAATGATGCGAGACGACGCTCTGAAAATCATGACAGTGCTGCAGACTCGGATGTCCCAGTCCGTCTGCCACCAGCACAATTTTTGTGGTCGCTACGCCGGACGATTGTTCCGGATGAGTCAACTCCACAAGACGCGTCTGTTCCTGCGCTCCAGCATCCTTTAACATGGCGGTCGTTTCGGGCAAAAAATAAGCCCCCGCGTCAATCGCGGCCTGAACGAGTCTTTCATCGAACACAGAACGGGAGATCGCAAGTCCGCCGGGCAAAGGAATGTTGAGTTCCCGTCCCTGGTAGCGTACCTGAAACGATTTCAGTGGAACCGCGTCAAGGTCTTCAAAAATGTCGCCAAGGCCGATCTGCTGCAATGCGGAAACGGCCCGTTGATTGAGACAACACCCACAGACCTTGTATCGTGGAAATGCCTTACGCTCAATTAATAAGGTGCGCAGATTCTGGAGTGCCAGCTGGCGTGCAGCCACCGTTCCCGCCGGTCCTGCTCCGATGACAATCGCGTCCCAGTCGCTGCTGCAGGCATCAGCCATGCTGATCGTACGGGACGGAGTCATGATCGACTCCATTTCAGTAACCATCGTTGCGGCCAGTGACGCGTGATCTGAAATCCGCTCAGCCCCCCCTGCTCTGCCAGTTCCGCTGCTTCCTGCATGGTAAATGCACCCGCTACGGAAAGGGGGCCATCGGCGTGCACAATCGGGGAACGGGTTAACAAACGGCAGCCTGCCCAGGCCAGCCAGTACCCGATGCGTGTCCGTCGCAAATCATTCACCAGCACGAGATGTCTGGTTGCCTGCGACATGATCTGAAATAACTGCACCGCCTGTGCTTCTTCGAGATGATGCAGAAACAGAGAGCACATCACGACGTCATATTTTTTGTCAAGCGGTTCCTTAAAAATATCGCGTTCGTAAAAATGGACGTGATCCAGGTGCCGGTGATGGGTCAGCGTCGTAGCATGCCTCACGGCATAAGAACTGATATCACAACCATCCACTTCTACGGAAATCCCGGCGCGTTTCGCACGTAATGCAATGTCCCGTCCCACATCACCGCCGCCGCTGGCGATATCCAGAATCTGCAGGGGACGCCGATCAACGGTGCGCGCCAGCTCAAGAATCGAAGGCCATAAAATCGCACTGCTGCGACTCCACCAGTTGACTCGACTCAACCCGGCCAGAGCACTGCGATGCTCCGTCTCGCTCAATCCCGGCTGATCCATCAGCTCCGGTTCTCGTTTGCGAACCTGAAAATTCATAATCTGTTCAATTCGAGTCGGTCCGTCAGCTGCTCATTGCATCGCGTTTTGAGACACCCCAAAAACTACTATTAATATAGTATTATCAGCCATAAATCATCGTGCCCCCGACGTTTTTTGTCAAGACAGGACCGAATAACACCAGCGGCGAACAGGACTCCGGCAGATATCAGAAATGGCTGAAAACAAGATCAGCCGCACGGCGTTAGCCGCGTTTAAAACCGAACCGGGTCAGATTGCGGTCATGGGAATCACTTTCAAAACCAATCAAGAAACACGACCTAGCTCAGTGTTGCAGGAGGATTCTCCAGAATCTCAGTAACCACTTTCGCAGGACGGTTATTGGTGATGATTTGCTCCTGCCCGTTGTGATGATAGAGGAGTTGTTGATGGTCGAGGCCGAACAGGCGCATGATGGTTGCCTGAAAATCGTTGGGAGTGACGACATTTTCGACCGCGCGATGACCGAATTCATCCGTTTTCCCGTACGCCATGCCCCCTTTAATTCCGCCTCCGGCCAGCCAGATGCTGAAGCCCTGCCCGTTATGATCACGGCCGGCATTTTTGGGATCGCTGTGACTTTGTGTGACCGGAAGGCGGCCAATCTCTCCCCCCCAATGCACCAGTGTCGAGTCGAGCATGCCGCGTTGTTTCAGGTCTTTCACGAGCGCAGCAGAAGGTTTATCGGTGCGTCCACAAATCCCGGACAGACCGTTAAGGAGATCACTGTGATTATCCCACGGCTGACCTCCATGGAACAGTTGGATGAAACGCACGCCCCGCTCCACCAGACGGCGGGCGATCAGACACCGCGTACCGTATTCTCTTGTTTTCGGGTCATCGAGACCGTACATGTCCTGCGTTGCTTTTGTTTCCTGTGAGAGGTCGAGCGCTTCGCGCGCCGAAATCTGCATGCGGGCCGCAAGTTCATAACTTGAAATCCGCGCTTCCAGATCGGATTCGTGGGGATGATTCTCGAAATGCTTTCGATTCAGTGTTTGCAGCAGTTCCAGGTTTTGTGCCTGCAGGGAACCCTGTAAATGCGCGGGCGCATCCAGGTTCAAAATTCGTGGTTCTTTCGGACGCAATACCGTTCCCTGAAACAGCGAAGGCATAAAACCGTTTGACCAGTTTGTCACTCCGTCCACAGGCAACCCGCCCGGATCGGTCAACACCATGTAAGCCGGGAGGTTTTGTGATTCCGTTCCTAATCCGTAAACCAGCCACGAACCGAGATTCGGTCGACCGACGACTCCGGGAATCCCGCCATGAAAGTATCGAATGGAAACCTCGTGCCCGTTCGCGCCCGTATGCATGGAACGAATCAGACAGACGTCATCCACGATTTCTCCCAGGTTCGGCAGCAGTTCGGACAACTCCGTTCCACACTCACCATGTTTGCGAAATTTCCACGGACTGCCTAAAAGTTTCTTACTGGCCTGATTCACGAAACTGTATTGAATGTCCCCCTTGAAATCGGTCCCGCTGTATTTCGTGAGCTCCGGCTTGGGATCGGTCAGGTCCATATGCGACGGCCCGCCATGCTGAAACAGCGAGATCATGGCTTTCGCCTGCGGAACAAAGGGTGGTTTTTTCGGCGTCAGATCGAAATGAGGCTGCCCGACGGAAATCCCCTTAGGCTTGGCAAGCAGGTTGTCCTGTTTCAGCATCCAGGCCAGCGCCACCGTGCCGATTCCCATGGCGTTTTCCGCGAGAAATTGTCTTCTGCTATAGTGCGTCATCATTTCAAACATCCGATGAAAACATATATTGAAATTTTAAATAAAGCGTTTCGTTTCCAGAGATTCAGAACCGGACTTAATCAACGTATAAAAACTCGTTCGAACTCATCAGAGCCTGACAGAGGTTGGTAATGATCTGACGGGCGGGAGTCACCCCCTTGGGAATCTGTTCCGGATGCTGCTGCAGATACGTCAGCTGATTCCCCATAAAACGTACGACCAGTTGCAGTTCGTCCGCTGACGGTTTTCGACAGAGCGCCAGTTCAAACGCATACGCGGCCTGTGCCTGCAGACTCTTCTGCGCCGGTTCCGGGCCACGAAACTCCGCTGCGGAATCCCACTGGAAAGCGGTTCCCTGTTCGGGCTGAAGCGTCAATTGAAGGCCCCAGGAAAACGAATCGAAACCGACATCTCCGTTGCAATCGGTAATGAAATCGATGGTATCTCCCGTTTGAACAGCCAGCGAAACGACATTGGTATCCGCGGCGCCGTTATGAGCGTTCCACTTCCCCGCGGGCCCCGAACGACTGGAAAGAACAAACCCGCGCACACCGTTTCCCTGATCGCTCCCGTGCTGCAGTTTCCCGGTCACTGATAACGTGCCCGCTGCGGGAGCGGTCCAGCGTCTGAGGACGGCATACTTGCTTGCCGGATGACCGCCATTGGCGTTCAGAGTCGCCCAACCCAGTGTCGGGTCAGGAAGTTGCGGCCCTCCCTGCCAGCTCGATCCGGTCCAGTGCGGAAATGCCGTAAACGTGCTCGTGAGGGATGTCGTTTCATCAATGGTTCCGTAGCCATAACTCCAGGCAGGTTTCGCAGTCGGAGGGAGTTCTGGCAGAGCGGCGATTTCTTCCGGTTTCAATTCCGGTGCTTCACGGGCCAGACGATCCGACAGTTTGGCAGATTGCGAGAGGATGAATTCACCATTCATCAACATCAGGGACTGAGTCGCTACCGTGGAATTCGATCGGCGTTCGCAGTTCGTTTCCATGACAGGCGCATCAAAAGTCTGCAGCATTCCCACGGGCTGACTGCGTCTCGCTTGAATATACAGGCTGCGCCGCAACTGTTCTCCCGAAACCACCACCTGGCCGAAATCGTCTTCTTTAATTTCAACGGGCGCACCAGACAGGCGTCGGTCGAGAACCCCGGAAACGGCCAGCATGCGGTCGCGTAAGGTTTCCGCTTCCAGGCGGACAATCGGTTTTCGCCAGTAATAATGATTGTCGGCGTCGATCGATTCTTTGCCCGGATCATGCGCGCCCGCCTGACGATACGCGGTTGACAGCATGATCGTGCGATGTAATTTTTTCAGATCCCATCCCTGTTCCATGAATTCCGCCGCCAGCCAGTCCAGCAATTCCTGATGGGTGGGCGTGGAGCCGAGTTTGCCGAATTCGCCGGGCGTTCCGACGATCGCGCGGCCGAAATGATGCATCCAGATCCGGTTGACCAGCACACGGGCAACGAGGGGATGCGCGCCACTCACCAGCCAGCGGGCAAACGCCAGACGACGTCCCGTGGTGGGAAGCGTACTGTCGTTGAGGGGAAGTTCGTGGCGTTGCCCTTCCGGCGAAACCACCGTCAAGGCGGCCGGTTTAATCACCTGTTTCGGCTGCCGGTAATCCCCGCGATGAAATAATTTTGTTTCCGGAATGTGATTGTCCGGTTCGATGGCAACACGCAGAAACTCTTCGACCGGTTTCTTCTTTCTGATTTCCGCGATCTGGTCATCAAAGCCCTTCAACTCTTCAGCGGCTTTCGGCAGATATTGATAGAGCACACCGGGTGAAATATTGACACTCGGATTTTTGTTCAACAGCTCTGTCTGCTCGGGTGTTCGCTTATCCCCCGGCGTATGGTAGGCGGCTTTCAGCTGATCACGTAACGGCTGCTCAAATTTCATCAGCTCTGTTTCCAGCGCCTCGGCCATGTACTTCGCCTGTTTTTCATTTCTGACAACCACCACTTTCTGGACTTCTGCTTCGACTTCCGCAGCTTTCGCCCGGTCGGCAGCGGTATAAAGTGAAACCCGCCGTTGCTGCGGTGTCTGCCAGTTTTGCCAGTCAAAGGTCGGCTCAAAAACGGCGCGCAGTGCAAAATAATCGGATTGAGGAATCGGATCATAACGATGATCGTGGCATTGAGCACAGGCCACGCTTAAGCCCAGTAATGAGGAGCCGACAATCTTCATCGTATCGGTGATGACCTGATTTCGCGCTTCAGGCGTGTTACTTCCGCTGCCGGTTCCATCAGCGGCCATCCGCAAAAATCCGGTCGCCGTCAGCAGTTCGATCTGCCTGGCGGTGAGATCCCCTTCTCGTTTGCCCGCCAGCTCATCCCCGGCAAGCTGCTCGATAATGAACAGATTGAATGGCTTGCCCTCATTAAACGACTTGATGACATAATCGCGGTATTTCCAAGACCAGGGACGTACATCGTCCTGTACCGTGTAACCTTCGGAATCAGCGTAGCCGGCGATATCCAGCCAGTGCCGCGCCCAGCGTTCGCCGTAATGCGGCGACTGTAACAATTCATCCAGCAACGACTCATACCAGTTACTGGACGTGTTCGACATCGCGCGCTGCATCTCTTCCGGGCTGGGAGGTAATCCCAACAAATCGAAATAAGCCCGTTTAATCAAAGTAACCTTGTCAGCATCAGGAGAGAACGCCAGCCCCTCGGGCATGGCCTGCAACAACAGACCGTCGATCGGCGTGCGAATCGTTTGATTGCCTTTGACCGTTTCAGAAATTTGCGGCCGCTTGATTGGCTGGAATGCCCAGTAAGCCCGCTCTTCCGGAGTGATGCCCAGACCGGGACCAATCGTTTCCGGTTCCGGACGACTCGTTTTCGCGCCAGCGGCAATCCAGCGTTTGAGTATCTCGATCTGTTCCTTGGGAACCCGCGCTTCCCCTGGCGGCATCTCGCCACTCTCTATGCGGGCAATCAGGTAACTCGCCTCCGGTTTGCCCGGGATGATCGCTTCCCCCGATTCTCCCCCCTTGATCAGAAAACGAACCAGACGCAGGTCGAGCCCGCCTTTCATCTCCTCTTCAGCGCCGTGACAGTCAAAGCAATACGCCCGGAAGATCGGCCGAATATGCGCTTCGTATGTCAAATTTGCTGGATCGCGTTCCTCAGCGATGACGGCGGAGCCCGTAAAACAGGCAAACATCGATGTCAGCAAACAAATCCGTTGAAACAGGGTCGTCATACAGAAACTCCCAACGCGTTCTAATTCCAAGTATCTGAAACCACATCTTATATTATACCCCGCCAAGTATTCAAGGATATAGATATTTCGATGTGTATTTCGCTCTCACCCCTATTTTCACAAGTCCGGAAGACGTTCGTCAATTGCCCAAGCCAGTCACTAGCATAGATTTGTGAAAAATCATGGTTCTCCTCTGATTCTGCATTCCTGACACCGGCTCCACAAGTTAACCTATACCTTAATATCATTGATACACACCACAACATGCATGATAAACATGACCCAGACCTGGAGGAACCGTTGATGGAAGTCGATCAACTCCGCTACTTTCTGCGTGTCGCTGAACGGGGAAATTTTACGCGGGCGGCTGAAGAGTTGAGGATCTCACAGCCGGCCTTGAGCCGTTCGATCCAGAAACTCGAGGAAGAACTGGGGCAGCCGGTCTTTGAAAGAAAGACGCGTTCTGTCGCACTGACGGAAGCCGGCCTCCTACTGCAGTCACGCGCGCAACAGATACTGACACTCATTGAAGACACCAAATCCGAAATCTCCGACGATGGCCAAAGCGGTCAGATTCGTGTGGGCGCGATCCCGACCATCGCCCCCTACTTTCTGCCCGGCTTACTCCGCCAGTTTTCCGCCGAATTTCCCAAAGCGACCATCATCGTGCAGGAAGACACCACTGACAAGCTGCTCCACCGCTGTACTCAGGGAGAAATCGATCTTGCCATTCTCGCGCTGCCAGTCCCTGCCAAGTACCTGGAAGTAGAAGAGCTGTTTCAGGAAGAACTGCTGTTAGTCCTGCCGCTGGAGCATCCGCTGGTAAACAAAGCTCAAATTCGTCTGACCGATATCAAATCGTATCCGTTCGTTCTGCTGGATGAAGCACACTGCCTGTCTGATAATATTGTCTCATTCTGTCGACAGCGTTCGTTTCATCCTGTAGCCGTCGAGCAGACGAGTCAACTGGCGATGGTTCAGGAACTCGTCTCGCTGTCGCACGGCATTTCGATGATCCCGCAAATGGCCCGTGATCTTGATGAAACGGACCGCCGCGTCTATCGCTCGCTCAGTGGCATCAAACCCACACGCAAAATTGCCGTCGTGTGGAACCCCTACCGTTTTCAAAGCCGCCTGCAACAGGCGTTCAAAACGCGCCTGCACAATTATGCTCAGAACCGAAAATAGCAAAAATCCATGAGCTTTCAGAACGTGTCCGTCAGCTGGCATTCACAGTCTGCATTGTACGATGCATACCGGGTATGACTGCTATCCGGAGATTGCATTAGACAGACTCTCTCTCACCCCATATAGTTCAGCAGCAACATTGATTTGAATGATACCGATTTTATCAGACCGATCAGCTTCAAACCTGTCAGCCGCTCAGATGACGGCAAACCCGGATGACCTATCAAGGAGTAGATTTCATGAATAAGAAACCCACGCTGACCACAACCGGCGGTGCCCCGGTCCCCGATAATCAGAACTCGTTGACTGCCGGACCGCGTGGACCTGTCCTGCTGGAGGATTACCAGCTGCTGGAAAAACTGGCTCATCAAAACCGCGAGCGCATCGCCGAACGCGTCGTGCATGCCAAGGGCTGGGGCGCGCATGGCACACTCACCATCGAACAGGACATCAGCAAATACACCAAGGCAAAAGTTCTGCAGCCGGGCACCAAAACAGACATGCTGGCCCGTTTCTCAACCGTTGCCGGCGAAGCAGGAGCCGCTGACGCCGAACGCGATGTGCGCGGCTTCGCCTTGAAGTTTTACACGGAAGAAGGCAACTGGGATCTGGTGGGTAACAATACGCCTGTGTTCTTCGTACGCGATGCTTACAAATTTCCGGACTTCATCCACACCCAGAAACGTCATCCCAAAACCAACTTGCGTTCCCCGACCGCAATGTGGGATTTCTGGTCACTCTCACCGGAGTCGCTGCATCAGGTCACCATTCTGTTCTCAGATCGCGGATTGCCGGTCGGTGTTCGTAACATGAACGGATACGGCAGCCACACTTACAGTTTCATCAACGACAAAAACGAACGTTTCTGGGTCAAGTTCCACTTCAAAACCCAACAGGGACACAAACACTGGACCAACGCCGAAGCAGAACAGGTGGTCGGCAAAACACGCGAAAGTACGCAGGAAGATCTGTTCTACGCCATCGAAAAAGGGAACTTCCCGAAATGGAAGTTTCAGGTTCAAATCATGCCGGAAACCGACGCCGACCAGACGCCCTACAACCCGTTTGACCTGACGAAAGTCTGGCCGCACGGCGACTTTCCGTTAATTGACGTCGGCACAATGGAGTTGAACCGCAATCCGGAAAACTACTTCGCGGAAATCGAACAGGCGGCCTTCTCTCCTTCAAATAAAGTCCCCGGTATCGGATTTTCTCCCGACAAAATGCTGCAGGCGCGCATCTTTTCCTATGCCGATGCCCACCGTCATCGCATTGGCACGCATTACGATTCCCTGCCCGTCAACGAACCGAAGTGCCCCGTGCATCATTATCACAAAGATGGTGCGATGCACTTCAAATCCAACGGCTGCCCCGTGGACGCCTACTACGAACCGAATTCCTTCAACGGCCCGGTCGAGAAACCGGATGTCGCCGAGCCGCCGTTGAAAATCTCGGGAGACGCCGCCCGCTATGATCATCGCGAAGGCAACGACGATTATTCTCAACCCCGCGCCTTGTTTAATCTGTTTGACGACGGTCAGAAGGCCCGGCTCTTCTCCAACATCGCCGCCGCCATGCAGGGCGTGCCTGATAATATTGTCGATCGCCAGCTCAAACATTTCGAACTGGTCGCCCCGGCGTATGCCGCCGGCGTGCGTGATGCACTGAAAAATTCATAACCTGTTTGAACTCAGAAATCAAAACCGGACTCGACTGCGCAACAGTCGAGTCCGGTTGTTTTTTGCAAGAGCCTGACGTCAGCAGGCAAAACTCAAGATCAACGCATCGCCAGCAGAGGCACATTTCCATAGGGAAACTGCAACACAATCAGTGCCATCGCGGTTGCGTATTCGTCGCCGATATGCGCGTCGTGCCAGGCGCCTGCAGATGACTGCTGCGCCAGCAGTTCATCGCGAACCGTCGGATACCAGCGGTCCCACTCGATTTTTTCCGCCTGCCAGGCGGCGTGTGTCGCATAAAAGCGGCCGTAAAAATGGTACTCGGCCAGTTGTCCCGGCGAGAGTTCCAGCGGCGGGTGCGGCTGCCGCAGGTAGTCCCGACCGCGCTGCACTACCTCATCCTGTTGCAGGCCGGCGCATGTTAACGCGACGACTGCTGCTGCCGAGCGGGGAAAGAGTGACTCGGGTGGATCGTTCAATCGATAACGAAAACCGCCATCCGGATTCTGACAGCGTCGCAGGAATTCGACACTGCGTTCAAGGGCAGAATGTGGAACAGTCATGCCCGCCTGCCGCGCGGAAAAGAGAGCCAGCATCTGACAGGTGGTGATGGAAACGTCGGCGTCTTCGGGATCGGAAGTATAACACCAGGCTCCCTGCTCATTCTGTGACTTCAGAATGAATCCAGTAGCCGCTTTCAGACAATCACGGACTTCGGGATCAGTCGATTCGCCGAACACCTGCCCCAGAAACATTGTGGCAAAACCGTGACCATAGAGCGGTGCGTGAGTTTTAACATCTGCTTCAACAATAAAGCCATCGTCCTGCGCGCGAGCAGTCAGGTAGCGAATGCACTCTTTGATCTGTCGCCGATATCGGCCCGTCATTCCGCGATAAGCTAAAAACGCTGTCCCGGCCAAGGCACACACGCCGACATTCCGTGCATACGAAGCCCGCCGCCCGAAGCCTCCATCAGTCGACTGCCTCGAAGCCAGCCACTTCAACCCGCGTTCGATGGCAGCCACCGTTTGCGGCGTCACATGATCGGGAAGCGATCTCCCCGGGGACGCCCCCTCTGCCGGTTTGCCGAAGCACCAGTTGCGCATCATTGCCAGACTACTGAAGATGGCAGCTCCGAGCGCAAACCTGCGTGAGTACTTCGATTCAGAATGAAACTCTTCTGGTTTTACTCGATGTGCCATAAATAATTCGATCGATAAGTAACTGGATACGTCCCATTCTACGCACAGGCGAGACCTCTGAAAACCGGTTTTTCGGCAGAAACTGACGTCCCAGTGAATCTCTTTGAGTTCTGAGACCTGACTGGTTAAGATGGGATTCCGTTTCATACTCCAGAAGCAATGCAGGAACATGCAAGAACATGGTAATTTCACAACAAAACATTGCTTTCAATACGCGTGCGCTCAACTGGCTGTATTGCTGCTTGTCCCTTTTTGTTTTGATTCTCTGTTCTGTTTCACTGTTACCCGCCGCTGAACCTCAGCCAATCGTCTTCCAGAAAACCTGGGGGCAGCAGGGATCAAAACCGGGTGAGTTTGATTTCCCGATCGACATCGCCATCAATGCAGCGGACGAAATTTTTGTCACCGACCATTTGAATGATCGGGTGCAAAAGTTTAATTGCGAGGGAACATTACTGGCCCACTTTCCGGTTCTGCCCAATCCAGGAGGCCTCGCGTTCGACAAACAGGGGAACCTGATTCTGTCACACATTCTGGCTTCGGGGTCGAGTAAGCATAAAATCGGCGATCGCATTTCAGTCTATTCGCCTGAGGGGAAACTCATCCGCCAGTGGGGAAAATCGGGAAGCGAACCAGGAGAGTTCAACTGCCCGGGGGGCATCGCGGTGGCGCCGAATAACAACATCTATGTCGCCGACCAGACCAACCACCGTATCCAGGTCTTTGATCCGAATGGCAAGTTCCTATTTCAATGGGGTGAATACGGCAATCTGCCAGGTCAGTTTGGCGGGAAATCTTCTCGCAATTCTCGCGTAGGCGGACCACAGTTTATTGCCTTTGATTCGAAAGGCACCGTCTGGACAACGGAAGGTGCCAACTGCCGGATTCAGCAGTTTACCGCAGAGGGAAAACTGCTGCAGCACTGGGGAAGCGAAGCCGACCAGACGGGCGGATTCGGCGGTCTGTTTACCGGCTTCAAAGACCGCAAGGCGGGAGGCCTGCGCGGGCCGATTGCGGTCTGCTTTGATAAAAACGATCGACTCTGGATCAGTGCCGTCAGCGGGCGCGTGCAACAGTTCTCGCCAGCGGGAAAGTATCAACGCGGTCTGGTACAGGAACAGGGAACCGGTCCCGGGCAGTTCTACGCCCCGCACGGCATGGCTTTCGACAGCGAGGGTATGCTATACGTGGTCGATGCGTATAATCATCGCATTCAGAAGTTTGCGATAGAGTAATCTTTTTTAATGAAAAGAATTCAAGGCATTCCCGGTCTCACCTTAAAACATGATTTTCAGTATGTAAAAAAAGACCGTACCAATGTCTGGATTACTTTTCATTCGATCTACGCTAAACTGATCAACGTCGAAACATCACTTTCAGACCATGCAGAGAAATGCAACACTCATACATCATAAATTTCCTCAGCATCAAGGGCCTACATTGAACACGCTCATCCCACTGGTACTTGAAAATTTCACGCTCAGTCTCCTGATCCTGGGGCTGATGGCCTCCGGAATATCTCTACTGAGGAAGCCGCATCCCCGGTCGGCGGCGGTTATTGTCGAAGCGGTGTTCTCCTATTTCCTGTTATGCTCGATCGGATTTTCATTTTTCTATAACTTCATCATGCATTCTTTTTTTGGTGAAATGGCGGCCCGGTTTATCGGCTGGGAACAGAGTCCGTTTCAGTTTGAAGTCGGAACGGCCAGCCTGGGATATGCGGTCGTTGGCTTTCTGGCTTTCCGGGGAAGTCTGGGAATGCGGGCCGCTGCGGTCACAGGACCGTCCCTGTTCCTGCTGGGCGCGGCTGGCGGCCACATCTATCAGATGGTGAGTGCGCACAATTTTGCCCCCGGCAATGCAGGCACCATCTTCTACACGGACCTCCTGATTCCTGTCCTTGGTTTTTTGCTCTTAGGGCTGCAATATCACTTGACTCGTCGCGGTTAACCTGGATTTTTCAATTTAGATCCTGCTCAGTCTCCCGACGCGTCTATTTTCCTGAATCAACTTGAGGCAGTTCACTCTTCGACCATGAGGTCGAATTCAAACCGCAGAAATTTCTCCGCGTGTCCCTCGAACGGCTTCTGCTTCGCTCGGCTGGTTTTGACGGTGATCTGGTTCCAGCAAATAATGGGAGACATACCATTGTTCGCCGTTCTGAAAGGCAAACAGTTCGGCGACGGCCAGGAAAAACAGTCGCCAGCGCATCCACCAGCGTTTTGCCTCCCTTTCACCATAGGTCCTGGCGAGAATCGGAAGGAGTTGATTGCGTTTCTGATCGAGGTTGGCCAGCCACGCTTCTGAGGTCCGCTGGTAGTGCCGGCCGTTCCAGCGCCACTGTTTTTCAACGGACATGTGATGTTTGAAGCGAGACAGCAAATCGTCGCTGGGCATAATGCCGCCGGTGAAAAAATGGCGCGCCATCCAGTCGTCCGCATTCTGATCATTGAATGCATAGACAAACTGGCGGTGACAGAAAATATGGACGAACAACTTGCCTTCGTCGGTTAACCAGCCGGCAATGCGACTCAGCAGTATTTCATAATTTCGCATATGTTCGAACATCTCGACCGACATCACACGATCAAACTTCTGAGCGGTGCTGAAGTCATTCATATCAGCAGTCACAACGGTTAAGCGATCAAAAACCCCCTGCTCAGCCGCCTGTTGTTCAATGAACGCGCGCTGCGAATGGGAATTGGATACCGCAGTCACACGACAATGCGGATAGTTCTCGACGATCCACAGCGACAAGGATCCCCAACCGCAGCCCAGTTCAAGAACCTGCATCCCGTCTTCCAGTTGAGCATGTGCGCACGTTTCCTGCAGCGCCGCTGTTTCTGCTTCATCCAGTGTTGAGACACCTTCCGGCCAGAAGCAACAACTGTATTTACCACGACGGCCTAACACCTGCTGATAAAATTCCGCAGGCACTTCGTAATGCTGTTCATTCGCCTTTTCCGGCACAAGGGCGATCGGACTCTGCCGGGCGGCTTCCATGAATGCCCGCTGGTGCTCTGAATTGTCCTGCTTACCGCCTGCGTTCAGCGAACTCAGACGTCTGGTACACAATCGCTGTATCGCCCGTCGAATGAGCCAGTCGGGAACCCAGCCCTGCTCGACAAGTTCGATCGCGGCATGGATGATAAAATCTGTTTTCATGAGATTACCTGTTTTCTTTTCGGCGGCCAGGGAAAAAACGCACTGGTCGTTCGCTGATATTCCCGATACGCGTCCCCGCGACTTTTTAATGCCTGTGCTTCCGTAGGGGGAATGCCGGTGACATTCAGAATGAAGTGCAGCATCAACATCGGACCGATGATCGTAAGCCAGCCCCACGGTGCGGTAATCGCCAGACCAACATAGGTCCACCAGTGCAGCCATTCAAAAAAATAGTTCGGATGCCGTGAATAGTTCCAGAACCCCGCGTGACAAACCTGGCCTTGATGATCTGGATTGGCGCGGAAGCGGGCGAGTTGCCAGTCGGCAATCAATTCCCCCACGATGGCGATCAGCCAGATACCGATGCCGAGTACATCAAACAGCCCCAGTGGTGACGTGCCACGCGCTGCGATCAACATCGGCAACGCAAACAGCAGACTGCCGATCGCCTGGAACTGATAAAACCAGAACAGCTTTGACTGGGCGGCGACGCCCCAGTTCTGTTTCAAGGTCTGATAGCGACCGTCTTCCGGCATCGTGAACACGCGCCACAAAACATACCCGCTCAGTCGTAACGCCCAGATCATGGCCAGGGATGCAATCACGAACCGCCGCGTCAGGTCACCGGTATCGCTCCCCCAGGCAAAAAAGAGAGCCAGCAAGCCGACTCCCATGCCCCAGGCGACATCGACAATCCCCGCATCACCGGTCCGGCGCTGTAATAACCACAGGAGTGCCATCACCAGTGCCATAAATATCCAGCCGAGCAAAATCATGAACCAGGGATTCACGCCAGGACCTCCTGTTCCAATAATCGGCATTGATTCATCGCGTGCGGACGCACCGGATCGAAACGACAGTCGGGTTTGGCAAACAGCATCTGAACGGTGTTGCACTGACGCTCCTCAAAGGCTGCCTCGCAGTAGCTGAAATAATAGTTCCACATGCGAATGAACGATTCGGAATAACCCAGATCTCGAATCGGGCCGAGTCGGCTGTCAAACTGCTGCTGCCAGCAGCGGAGTGTCTGCGCGTAATGCGGCGCGATGTCTTCTAACTGTAACAATCTCAAGTCGGTGACACTGGCCGTCGATTGCAGCACCGCAGCCACCGAAGGGAGACAGCCGCCCGGAAAAATATATTTGCGGATGAAATCGACACTCGTGATGTATTCCTGAAAGCGTTGATCCTTAATCACGATACTCTGCAGGAACATCATGCCGTCCGTTCGCAGCAATTCACTGCACTTGCGAAAATACGTATCGAAATATTCCGAACCGACGGCTTCTATCATTTCAATCGAAACCAGTTTGTCGAACTGGCCTTCTAAATCGCGGTAATCAGAAAGCAGCACCGACACCCGATCCTTAAGGCCCGCCGCACGCACTCGCGCGACCGCCAGATCATACTGCTCGCGTGAAATCGTAGTGGTCGTCACGCGGCAGCCATAATTTTCTGCCGCATAAATCGCCAGACCGCCCCAGCCCGTGCCGATTTCCAGTAAATGATCCGTGGGTTGCAGATTGAGATGACGACAAGCGCGTTCCAGTTTCGCCAGCGAAGCATCGTGCATTGTGGATGAATTATCTTCGAAAATTCCACACGAATAACTCATCGTCTCGTCGAGGAACAGCTGATAAAAATCGTTCCCCAGATCGTAATGTGCCTGAATATTCCGGGCGGCCCCGATGCGCGTATTCCGCCTGAGCCAGTGCCCTGCCCTGGCGGTATGCTGGCGAAACCAGGCAAATCCGCGTTCAAATCCCTGGGCGACCTCCCGATTCCGAATAAAAATCCGCACCAGTGATGTCAGATCGCTGCACGTCCATTCGCCGTCGATCAATGATTGGGCAAAACCGAGTCCGCCCCCCAGCACCGCGCGGCGATAAAACCGGGGATGATGAATCGTGACCTCTGCGCTGAGATCCGCGTTTTCCTCACCAAACGATAGAACCTCATTCCCGTCATCCAGGATGACATGCCCCCGATTCAGTCGCTTTAATCGTTTCACCAGCAACCCGCGACAGGCGGATTCAATCAGCCCCGGACCTGCAGAAAGAAGCATTGAATTTTTGTCAGTGGTACGATCGTGTGTCGTCATGGTGTCCTCGAATTCGTGCTTTGTTCTGAAGAATTGGAATGTTTCGGATGCGGATAAAAGGGAACCCGTTTCATCCATAAACGCAAAGCCTGCCAGTAAATCGCCGCAAATATGTACCAGGTCATCAGCGGAAAACGTATCAGTGAATTCATTAAATTCAGGGTTGTGATTTCCCGCCGCTGCAGTTGCATCGTCACACTCAGGACTTTTTCAGCCTGGCGATGATTCTGAATATTAATCGTCAGATCCTGTTGAGGTTCCGTTAACCGCCAGAAATATTGCATGTCCATCGGCATGAAGGGAGAGACGTGAAATGCTTTATCGGTTAGTTCTTCACTGTCTCCCGCGCGGAACTGGTCCGCGTCCAGAACATAACAGTGCTGCTCGCCCCAGGGCGTGTTGTGGACTTCAGCGACGACCGTTTGAACAGACTTGTTGTCGTGATCGAAACAAAAATAAAATGAGATCGGGTTTATGACAAATCCAAAATATCGCAACTGTGTGAGCAGTCGAATCGGTCCTTCCGGCCTGGGACGACCGCTTTGAGTCACATAATCCCTGATTGAATCTGCCAGCGGTTTTTGTGGGTCCCCCACGTGGTCTTCGCGGCGAAACCGTGCCAGTGCCGGTCGTTGCGCGGACCAGAACCAGCGACGATGAAAGACCGTTTCAATTTCATCGAGATCGAGATACATCAGGAAGATTCGATTGCGAAAGCTGTGTTCAACGGGTGCAAATCGTCGATGTCGAACCCAGCCTTCGTAGATGCCGCTTTCCATGTTTCATCCGTTTCCATTAACGTCTGACAGACGGCCAACGCACTGTTGACGCCGTCTTCGTGAAACCCATTTCCCCAATAAGCGCCGCAAAATGAGGTTCGGCGTACGTTGATCACTTCGGTATGACGCCGCTGTGCCCTGGCCCGATCTGCCGTAAAAACAGGGTGATGGTAGTTGATGCTGCGAATGACTTTGTTCGGATTCACCCGATCCTCGCTGTTGAGGGTCACACAAAACGTGTTTTTCGAGTGCAAATTCTGCAGGAGGTTCATGTTGTAAGTCACGGTTGCTTTTTCATGACTGTCGCGGGGCGCGAAATAGTTCCAGCAGGCCCAGGCGCGCTGCGTCTCCGGCAAGACAGAGACGTCTGTATGCAGTTGGGCAACATTTGATTCATAAGGAAATGCGGAAAGCAATTCGCGTTCGACGGAACGCGGATCCTCACCGAGGATCCGCAACGCCTGATCGCTATGGCAGGCGAAAATCACATGATCGAAACACTCCGACAAACCACCAGCGGTGCAGACTTCGACAGATTCATTCTTACGAGTCACTGATGCAATCGGCGTGTTGAGACGGATGGAATCAGCAAAGCCGGCTATGAGTGCACTAACATAACTGCGGGAACCGCCGCAAATGACTCTCCATTGAGGACGATCCCGAATCGCCAGAATGCCGTGATTCAGATAAAATTCGACGATAAACCGAATCGGAAATTGTTCAAACGTTCCCAGAGGACAGGACCAGATGGCAGAGCCCATCGGCAGAAAATACTGTTCGCTGAATTCCTTGGAAAAACGTTCACGCGCCAGATATTCGCCAACCGTTTGTTCCTCATCCTGCGACTGCAATACCTCGAGCGACTGACGGTTGAAACGTAAAATCTCTTTCAACAGCCGGTAAAAACGCAGACTGATCAAATTTCGTCGCTGTGCGAAGAAACCATTCAGGTCGGCTCCGCGATACTCAAGCCCTGTCCGTTCACACTTCATACTGAAGCTCATCGCCGTCGGTTGCGATGCCACACCAAGTTGTTTCAGGATGCGGGTGAAATTCGGATAGGTCTGATGGTTAAATACAATAAACCCTGTGTCGACAGCATGACGCTCGCCATCCAGTTGCACATCAATCGTGTTTGTATGTCCGCCAATATAATTGGCTGCTTCAAACAGAGTAATGTCATGTCGTCCGTGCAGACAATAAGCGGCAGTCAGACCGGAGATTCCGCCGCCGATAATGGCAATTTTCATCATCCCACCTCATTGGTTTTATGTGGAATGCGGCAACTGCCGTTGTTTTGATGACAGCGACCGGTTAACTTCAGCCTGTTTTTCGCGAACAGTCGATAGGACAGATCGAGGAATTGCGAAATCACTGGCAGTCTCGTCGGAAGCACAAGCCATCGAAGGCCAATGGCTGAGTAGAGTCTGCGAAAGACTTCCACTCCGGTAATCCAGTTGCCATCGGGCAGGCGGGCGTGCATTTCGTTCATGAATTGTTCTGCAGACTTGCCATAAGAGTCAGCAGCAAACTGTGGATCGGCGATGTTCGTAAACAAAATCTGATGCTTTCGATCCAGCCGACGAAGCAAATTGACTTCCCGCAGGCACAAGGGACATTCCGCATCATAAAATGCTTCGAGTTGAAATTGATGTTTCATCGGAGTTCACATCTTCCTGATTCTGAATGTTTCAACGACTGATCTAATAGCCCACCAGTTCGCACATCATTTCCAGATCTGTTTCCGCCGCCTGCAATCGCAGTTTGGCAACGGCACGTTGTTCAAGCTGCCTGACTCGTTCTTTGGAAATCCCCAGTTCATCCGCCAGACTCTGAAATGTCCGGACCTTTTGCTGCTCGCCTAACGCGAAACGGCCTTGAACGATCAACTGCTCACGCCGGTCCAGATGGTTCATCACGTTTGCTACCAGCCCCGATAATTGCTGCCAGATCTGTTCATCCATCCCGGGTTTCCGGACTTCGCCAGCCTCCTCGAGTGTGCTGCTATGCGTCGCAGGTATGAACCGGGTATTTACTTTTTTTCGATTCGCAATCTTACGCCAGATGTAGTTGGAAATCGCATGATAGGCGTATGTGCTGAAACGAAATCCGCGGGAGTAATCAAATTTGTCAACCGCCCTCATCAAAGTCCAGATGCCGTCGCTCAGCAATTCATCAAACGAAACATGCGGAGTCGCACACTTCTTGACAATCGAGACGACAAGCCGCATATTGCAGCGCAGAAGATAATTGCGAATATTCTGTGCTTCGTGCAGATACGAGTCGATCGTGTTGATCGCAGCTTCTACAGGCGCGTCCGGATCCAGCTGCGAACGCAGCGAATTGGCTCTATATTTGAGATAATTCATGCGACGGAACAGGTTGTATTCCTCTCCGGCTGAGAGCACACCCGCTTTACACAAACGGGCCAGATGCGATGGCAGGCTCTGCGTACTCCTGACGTTCATCAAATCATTCGCTTCAAGCAATTCATCTGAAAAGGTTTCACGAAGGATTTCGTGCTCCGCCTCCGGACTCTGAAAAAACGGATTGGAAATGAAATCCATCTCCGTTTTCAACAGTTCTTCAGCGCGCTGCCTGGAGGCGTCTTGCAGAGTGTTCACCCGTTTCATCTCGTGTGTTTCTGAAGAGAAAATCATTTGAAAACCCCGCAAAAAATAAGAGTCGTGACTGTTGTACTGCTCTATTTATACGAAACACTGGCAAAAAAGACAATGCCAAATTCGTTCAAATCGTTCATTTTCTAAATATGCGTCACATCTCGGTACCGTGACGTTACTTATAAATTATCCACTTGCAAAAACGATGTTTACAAACTAAGATCTGAGTATCCATAAGAATGATCACCACCATACAACGACCAAATCGTTCAAATACTAGATTGACACGATGAACGAATCTTTGACTCCGAAACAGGTTGCACGTGCACTTCAGGTCAGTGAATCCTCTGTCAAACGCTGGTGCGACAAAGAAATCATCCCCACCCGGTACACGGCTGGCGGGCATCGCCGCATCGCGCTGTCCGCACTCATCGATTTTCTCAGGTCCAGTAAGCATGAATTAGTGCGTCCTGAAGTACTTGGTCTACCTGCCACTACCGGGCAAACCATGCGTGTCATCGACCGGGCTGCTTCACAATTTACCGAAGCGTTATTACAGGGGGACGACGAGCAATGCCGCCAGATTGTGCTCGACCTGTATCTGGCAGAACACAGCATCAGTACGATTTGCGATCTGATTTTTGCGAAAGCGTTTACCACGATTGGCGATCGATGGAAATGTGGTGATGCGGAAGTCTATCAGGAACGCCGTGGCTGTGAACTGGCGATGCGCGTCCTCCACGAATTACGGACATTGATTCCTGCTCCCCCTCGAGACGCGCCGCTGGCAATCGGAGGCGCAGCCGAGGGTGATCAATACAGCCTGGCTACAACAATGGTGGAACTGGTTCTGCGCGATATCAAATGGAATGCCGTTTCAATGGGATCAAACCTCCCCTTCGAAACTCTGGCCGCCGCGATCCGTCAACATCAACCAAAGATGTTCTGGCTCAGCGTCAGCCATATCAAAGACGAAGCACAGTTCATTCAATCGTACTCCAAACTCTTTGATGAATTTGGAGCCGAGGTTGCTTTTGCCGTCGGTGGTCGCGCGCTTCACGAACAAATTCGTCAGCAGATTCAGTATGCCGCGTTCTGTGACAATATCAGGCACCTGGAATCGTTTGCACAAACGCTGCTGAGCGCAACCGGGAAACAATCGCTCACCTGAGCATAACCCTGCTCTCTTCCGATTCATGTCGGCATGCACCGCGTGAATCTATCCAGGCACAATCAATGAGCCGAGCGGCAATCGCACCAGGCGTTTCCTCTGAAAAACGATTTTTTTACATTTCACCTGCCTGCATCCTGATTTGTTGCCGAATATTCGGAGCTGCGGGAAGACAAATTTTGTCGATTCTCTTTTCCGGTTTCCAATATTAAATTGTATAATGGGCGTTTGGCGGCAGCAGTCAGCGCCGTTCCTTTTGCTCACCCCCGGAACAGATTCAAAGAAAGGTAAAACACAATGGCACCACACTATATTCCCAAAGGCTATCATACGGTCACTCCCTATCTGCTGGTGGAAGGGGCACCTGAATTGATGGAATTTCTGAAGACGGTTTTTGAAGCAACCGTGATTTTAATCTCGCACCATGATGATAAAATCGGCCATGCTGTAATGCAGGTTGGCGATTCGGTGATCGAACTCGCGGATGCCTGTGAAGAATGGGGCGTCACTTCGGCGGCGATTCATATTTACGTGCCGGATGTTGATGCAACCTATCAGAACGCGCTGCAGGCCGGCGCTACCAGCTTACGCGAACCGGCTGATCTGTTTTATGGAGAACGGGGTGCCTCCGTGAAGGACCCGTTTGGAATCCAATGGCACATTGCAGCGCAGATTGAAGAACTTTCCACCGAAGAAATATTTCGCCGGGCGGAAAAGTTTAAGGAACAGCAGAAACAGCAGCAGCAATAAGCGGCACCGGTGCCGTGGTCCCGGAATCGTTACGACTCATCATCGGCGACCGGGATGTACTTGTTAAACAGCTCTGCATAATCTTCGCGTACAGGGCTGAAGACATCCAGTACCACAGCGGGCCCCTCGACGGCGATCGCCTGATGAGGGGTGTTCGGGGGAATGATAAACATGGCGCCCGCTTCCACGACCCGTACTTCATCCCCCATTGTCAGTTCCAGTTTGCCTTTCAGGAGCATCCCCCCCTGCTCGTGCGGATGATGGTGCATCGGAACGACGGCCCCCTCTTCCATTTCCAGGTAGGACAGCATCAGGTTTTCCCCAAAAGGGGTGCGCATTTTGCAGCCGGGGAGCACTTCCAATGGTTTGACGGTATTGATATCAATAAATGGCATAAGAGCGGAATCCCTTTACAACAGAGTCGTTTCATCCTTACAGTAATTGCACCTGTCTTAAGGTAAAGAAATTGCTCCGGAATTGAAAGTCCTGTGAACCTGACGCCAGGCATATCTGTCTCATCTGCTTCAAAGTTAGCGTGTCACAAGAAAAAAATACCAAAAGGACTTGCCCCTCAATGTACGTGCCTGCCTCTTTTGCTGAAACAGATTTGACTGTACTGCATGATTTTATTGAGCAGCACAGTTTTGCCACCCTGGTGACACACAGGGATGCTGAGCCGTACGCCAGTCATCTGCCCGTTTTGCTGGATCGCAGTCAGGGAGAATTCGGGCAACTGATCGGGCATTTTGCGAAAGCCAACCCACAAAATAAAACAGCGTCGCTGGCAAAAGTGCTCACAATTTTTCACGGCCCGCATGCTTACATTTCACCCACCTGGTATGAAGCTCCCAATACGGTTCCCACCTGGAATTATCAGGCGGTGCACGTTTATGGTCGCTATTCCGTCATTGATGATCCCGGGGAATTAAAAGCCGTGATCGAGCAATACGTCCGCTTCTATGAAGCAGCAGAGCCTGCGCCCTGGACGCTGCAAAACGCAGATCCCGGTTTCATCGACCAGTTGCTGCAAGGCATCGTTGGTTTTAAGATTGAAATCGAACGGATCGAAGGCAAATTCAAACTCAGCCAGAACCATCCGGTTGAACTCCGTGAAAAAGTCATCCACGCATTAAAACAGCACCCGCGCGACGATGCGCAAGCCATCGCGGCACTGATGCAAGCGCAGTTACCCGGTAACGGGTAATCTTTTATCTGACCGGTGACGGGTAAGCTCTAATCCGACCGCTAACAGGTAAGCTGTAAACTGACCGACGGGTAAACGTCCTGTGTCCGATTTCGATGAAACATTCGTCTGACTGTTATCGGGCATACTCAATCGTACGGGATTCCCGCATGACGGTCACCCGAATCTCACCGGGATAGGTTAATGTGTCTTCGATTGCTTTCGCGATATCCTTGCACATTTTCGCCGCTTCCCGATCATTCACCTGATCAGCGTCGACAATCACGCGCACTTCGCGGCCTGCCTGAATGGCGTAGGTATGATCGACGCCGGGAAAACCGCAAACAAGCGTTTCCAGTTCTTCCAGACGACGGACATATTTCTCCAGCGTATCGCGACGTGCTCCCGGACGCGAAGCCGAACAGGCATCGGCGGCAGCCACCAGCACGGTATAGATATAATCGGGGCGAATATCGTCGTGATGGCCGGCGGCGGCGTGTACCACTTCCTGAGATTCACCATAGCGTTTCAGCAACTGAGCACCAACGGCAGGATGCCCCCCTTCCATTTCATGATCGGCTGCTTTTCCGATATCATGAAACAGACCGCAGCGGCGGGCGATGGTTCCGTTCAGCCCCAGTTGTTCCGCCATGATTCCGGTTAACGCAGAGACTTCGATCGAATGCCTTAATACATTCTGGCTGTAACTGGTTCGAAAATGCAGCCGACCCAGCAGATCAATCAGTTTGGGGTTCACGCCGGAAATATTGACTTCCTGGCAGGCACTCTGCCCCATTGTCTGGATATATTCTTCCAGCTCTTTCTGGGTTTCTTCGACAACTTCTTCAATTCGTGCCGGGTGAATGCGACCATCGTTGACCAGTTTCTGCAGCGACATTTTTCCGATCTGACGGCGCACATTGTCAAACGCCGATACAACAACCACTCCCGGAGTGTCATCCACGATCACATCCACGCCCGTTGCTTTTTCAAAAGCACGAATGTTGCGACCTTCGCGGCCGATAATCCGGCCTTTCATTTCTTCTTCCGGCAAGTCGACCGTCGATACGGTTGTTTCCGCCACATGACCGGAAGCAAACCGCTGCACAGCCATGCCAATTGTCTCGCGTGCGATTTTATCACAAGACTGTTTCAATTCTGCCTGATGCTTGAGAATGAGCGCCCCGGTTTCGTTTTTCAGGTCTTTATCCAGGCGATCCAGCAGCATCTTTGAAGCTGTTTCCCGATCAAGCCCGCTGATTTTAAACAACTCATCCTGCTGACTTTTGAGGGCGCGCTCCAGTTCCTGCTCTCTGGCTTCGACTGCTTTAGCACGGGAAGCCAGCTTGGACTGTGTTGCCTGGATCATGGCTTCCTTCTTCAGGAAATCCGCCTGCTGGTCTTCGAGAGTCGTCTCGCGTTTGCTCAGCTTCTTTTCAATCGACCAGAGCTCTTCGCGTTGTTTATTGACTTCTTCTTCGAGCGTTTCACGACGCTTCAACAACTCTTCTTTGGCTTCCAGCTTCTGACTTTTGAGTAGATTTTCTGAATCGAGTTCGGCCTGTTTCAGGATCTGCGCATAAGACTGGTAAGCAGATCCGCGGCGGATGCGGTCGATGAAATAACCAATGATAACCCCGACAATCAACGCCAGAGCAGCCCCGATAGCGACATCTGTAAACATATTCCAGGTGCTTCCTATGCGCCTATGGTGAAAAGCCCTTTTCCAGTGAGATACCATTTGGCGTTGGTATGTCACAGAGACAAAATTGTACCTCCCTCTGTTTTATCCCGATCAGGACAAAAGAGATCAGTACAAATCATGTTGTCAGGAATTTCTTTAGAATGACAGAAGCTTCAGAGAGTTCCAAAATTGAATATGCCTGATAGAAGAAATGAAATCCAACGACATACTTTAATTTCAAGCAGCCCAGATAAAGATGATACGCTTACAGCAATTATGGCCCGTACGTTGATTTAATTTAACGACGTTTAAAGCACCTCTGGTCAGCCCGTACCCTCACTGGCACACGCGACCGCTGCTCGATTCCCAAACAAGACAACAGACGACGCATGATTTCATTTTCCTGACTCTGCTGAGTGTTTAACTCAACATCAAGAAAGTGACCACTCGCCTCACGGGAAAACCCCCGTGTACGAATCAGCGCCAGCAATCCTCTTACCAGTTTGGTCAGAAGCACATAAATTGCAAGAATTGTCTCATTGAGAATACCAAACATTGTTGATTCTCCAATTCAACTGAACCTGGGACGACTTTAGAAACTCGTTAATCACAAACACTGAGTCCCCTCAAATCGAGTGGCAGACAGCCTCTGTGACAATGCTCCCGATCAAGCCAAGAAATGCCGAAAGGAAACTTAAAAAATAAAAAAACAATGAAACTGTGATGAAAAGTCATCTCCACAACATCCAGCAACAGTCATGATCACCTTCTCTTTTCCGAAGATTAAATGCTCTTGAAAAGAGGAGATGAAAAAACCGGTAACCGAAATGACAATGGAAACTTCTCTTAAAATTCCTTTTTTATAGTAACAAGAGATTTCCTGTTTCGATAGTATATAGTTCGAAATATTGGCCGAAAGTCAAATCTCAAACGAAACCGGCTGAAGTGCTTTTCCCGCGTTTTTCAAAACTCACCCCGCTTTTCAGAATTCCCATTTTCGATGAATCAGTTTGTTCAAGCAGTGAAAAGCGGTTTGCTCAAGTGCAATCGACTGATTGATTCCGAAGCCCCCTCAACAGAAGACGTTAGTTCACCATCCATCCCCTTCAAAAACCGGATTCTGATCGCCGTGTCAGGCGGTGCAGACAGTATTGCCTTACTGCGGGCGCTGGACCAGTTAAACAACGCTGCCGATCTCATACCCTCTGCCTCGCTGATCGTGGCTCACTTGAACCACGGGCTGCGGGGAGATGCTTCCGATGCGGACGCGTCCTGGTTGAAAACCGAATGCCGGCGTTTCGCAATTCCGTTTGTTTCCGAAAAACAGGAACTCACCGGATCCTGCAAGAAAACGGGAGCAGGTCTGGAAGAACTCTGCCGAAAAGCGCGCTATGATTTTTTGACCCGCACCGCCCGCGAACATCAGTGTGCCCGCATCGCCATTGCGCATACGCGCGACGATCAGGCAGAGACGGTGCTGCACCATATCCTTCGCGGGACGGGAATCGCCGGATTGAGAGGCATCCCGCGTTTCCGTGCATTACAGGAAGGAATTTTTCTGATCCGCCCGATGCTGGAAATCAGTCGCGAGGAAGTGATTCTTTATTTGCAGGAATGCGGACAGGACTTTCGAGTGGATGCGTCAAATGCGGATGTCAGCTTCACCCGGAACCGCATTCGACATCAATTAATTCCTTTATTAAAAAATGAGTTTAATCCGAATGTCGTCCAGGCGATGTATCGGCTGTCCCAGCAGGCGGATGAAGTAAGCACCCTCATTTCAGAAGAAGTGGATCACGTTTTGGCCGCTGCCACACTAGATCAGAATCAGGAAGTCTGGCGGTTAGACTGCGACGTTTTCATTGACACACCGGATTATCTTATCAAACAATGTTTTCTCAAAATCTGGCATGAGATGGGCTGGCCTCGAAAACGCATGGGCTTTGATCACTGGCAACGGCTGCTGGAATTATCCCGCTCGGGACAGAAGCTGAACCTGCCCGATCAGATTGAAGCCGAGCGCCGTGAACGACTGCTTATTTTACGCAAGTTGAAAAGTAATCCGCCTGAGTCGCTTGAGGGAATCTGACAAACATTCGTATTCCGGCATATGTATTATGGAAAAAACGATCACCGTTGGTTAGAATCTGGCGTTGCTGATAAAACATGATCTATTTTCATCTGAATTTGATATGCAGATGATTGCCTGTTGTGCGTTATTGTTGTGTGATCAAGGCCATTCGAAGCATCCATTCCTGATCAGCATTCGATCTTCCGCTTCCGAATTACTTAATCTTGTTAAACACATTGCACTTATTTCTCTCCCTGTTCAATCAAAGAAGTTGCAGCCATGAATAACAACAGACCACTGTTTATTGCGAGCTTTATGACGCTCATCGCCGCCGGCGTGGGATTCGCAATCCGAGGAGGCATCCTGGCAGACTGGGGTGCCCAGTATGGGTTTACCAAATTCGACCTTGGTACGATTACCGGAGGGGGACTCGTCGGCTTCGGGATTGTGATTCTGCTGGCCAGCCTGATTACCGATCACATTGGCTATAAACCGATTCTGCTGCTGGCCTTCATTCTGCATGTGCTGTCCGCATTGATTACCTTCGCAGCGACACCGATTTTTCACGCAATGGGTAAAGATGCCACTTACTGGTGTCTCTATATCGGGATGTTTATGTTCGCCGTGGCGAATGGTCTCTGTGAAGCGGTGATCAACCCGCTGGTCGCAACGCTTTATCCTACAAAGAAAACTCACTACCTGAATATTTTACACGCAGGCTGGCCTGGTGGATTGATTGTCGGCGGGATCGTCGCCGCCATCTACGCCAACATGAAAGCCAGTGTTCCCGGCCTCCGCTGGGAATATCCGATGGCGGTCTTTTTGATTCCGACTCTGATTTACGGTTTCATTGTGATCAAGCAGAAGTTCCCGCTTTCGGAAGCCAAGTCGGCTGGTGTCAGCTTCGGACAGATGCTGATGACATTCGCCAGCCCGCTACTGATCTTCTTACTCTTTTTACAAGCCTGCGTCGGTTATGTGGAACTGGGAACCGACAGTTGGATAGCCAGTATCACCGATTCGATTCTGGTTGGTCAGGGACTGTATCTGTTTATCTATGCGTCAATGATCATGTTCGTGTTGCGTTTCTTTGCCGGTCCCATTGTTGAAAGAATCAACCCGCTGGGTCTGCTTTGTGTGAGTGCCTGTTTCGGCGCCCTCGGATTATTTCTGATTGGCAACTCTAAAGAAGCGGTCATGGTCTGGATCGCGGTCACCGTATATGGATTGGGAAAAACCTTTCTCTGGCCAACCATGCTGGGCGTCGTTGGTGAGCGTTACCCCAAAGGGGGCGCGATTACCATGGGGGCCATGGGCGGTATCGGCATGCTGTCTGCCGGTCTCCTGGGGGGGCCGGGAATCGGCTATAACCAGGATTACTACGCGACACAAAAACTGGAACAGCTCTCACCGCAAGCCTACGAACGATATGCCGTGGCAGATAAAAGTGGTTTCCTGTTTTTCCCGGCGATCAAGGGCCTGGATGGTTCAAAAGTGAGTGTCTTAAAGAACGACGGCAAAGACCTGGAAGAAACCGTTGAGCAACTGAAGCAGGAGAATAAAACTGACGAATATATCTCAACTCTGAATCAGTGGTGGCAGGGTGCCGAGGCATTTGCTCCCGAAGACAAGGAGCCTGTTGAGGAAGCCGGCATCTATGGTGGTCGCATGGCGTTGAAGTGCACTGCTCTTGTTCCCCTGGTCATGGCGTTCGGATACCTGATCCTTGTGATGTATTTCCGATCCAAGGGGGGATATCAGGTCGAAGTTCTACATGGCGAAGCGCCCGTTGGTGAGCACTATACCGGCGGTGTTGAAGGACCTATCGAATAACAGCAGACCGTTGACAACTTTTCGAACGGTCACCTTCAACCAGGTGACCGTTTTTTTTAAGTCAGGGATAAGGAAAAAAGCATTCAGCAAAGCGAATGGGTTGACATTTTAAACAATCGCTGGATAACAGAATTATGTATTTCTCAACGTTTTCAGAACGAATTATCGTCGATCATTTTTGATGACAGGTTCCCTTCCATGCGCGATGCTTTCCCGGAGTCTCCCACCTTTGTCACACATCTTGAATGTGGTATGCACCACGATCGGTATGAAGCGGATCAACTGCACGGTCTTTCTCAGGCGGGTAAACCGCTGCTGGTCAAATATGATTTAAAAGCGATCGCCCAGTCAGTCTCCAAGTCGGATCTGGCAGCCCGGCCTGCCACGCTCTGGCGTTATCGTGAGTTTCTTCCCGTTCGCAGGTCTGAAAATATTGTCAGTCTGGGGGAGATTCATACTCCGCTGATTCCCGCTCCTAAACTGCAGGGAGGCAAGGGGACGCTCTGGATCAAAGATGAAGGACGGCTCCCCACCGGTTCATTCAAGGCCCGCGGGCTCTGCATGGCCGTCTCGATGGCAAAAGAGCTGGGAGTCACCAGAGTCGCCATGCCGACGAACGGAAACGCCGGTTCCGCGCTGGCCGCATACGGGACACGGGCCGGTATGAAATCGTTTATTTTCTGCCCGGCTGATACTCCGGAAATCAATGTGCGCGAGATTGCCGCTCAGGGCGCGCACGTGTGGCGGGTCAACGGCCTGATCAATGACTGTGGAAAGATCGTCGCGCAGGGAAAAGAACCGGTTGGCTGGTTTGATTTTTCGACGCTGAAAGAACCCTATCGCATTGAGGGTAAAAAAACGATGGGGCTGGAACTGGCCGATCAGCTGGGCTGGCAGGTGCCGGATGTCATTTTTTACCCGACCGGCGGCGGAACGGGCCTGATCGGTATGTGGAAAGCCTTTAACGAACTCAAAGAAATGGGCTGGTTGACCGGCAAACTGCCCCGCATGGTTGCCGTCCAGGCGACCGGATGTGCCCCGATTGTCAAAGCATATGAAGCAGGTGAAGAACACGCGCCCCTGTGGGAAAATGCACATACCGTCGCAGCAGGCATCCGTGTCCCCATCGCCGTAGGTGATTTCCTGATTTTGCGGGCTGTCAGAGAAAGCCAGGGGTTCGCGACAGCCGTTGATGATGCGCAGATCACCGCGGCCCTGAATGAAGCCTCGCAACAGGAAGGTTTCCTGATGTGTCCGGAAGGGGCCGCAACCTATGCCGCTTATAAACAGGAACTCGCTTCAGGACGGATCAGCCCGGATGAAAGTGCCGTCCTGTTTAACTGTGCCTCGGGCTTGAAATATGAGCTTCCCCCGGCTGACCAGTCCATCGACATCACTCAACCGATTGACTACTCTCTTTTTGTCTGAAAAACGAAACCATCATGAAATACAACAACGGGATGTAGTAACATGAGCGATATTCTGGTGACAGAGAATATTCAGGGAGCGTCCATGAATCGTCTTATGAACGAGCTGGACGTCGAATTCGATGCCTATCTGTGGCAGAATGGGAATTCGCTGAAAAAGAAAATTCAGAACACTCGGGCATTAATCGTCAGAAATCAGACACAAGTCAACCGGGAGCTGATTGATGCCGCCCCCCATCTGGAAATCATCGCCCGGGCCGGCGTTGGTCTCGACAATGTGGACACGCATTACGCGCACGAAAAGGGCATCGTCGTCTGCTACACGCCCGACGCCAACTCCCTCTCTGTGGCAGAGCTGACCATCGGGCTGATGCTGGCTCTGCTGAGAAAAATTCCTGAAGCGCGTCAGGACACGCTGACCGGCGGCTGGAACCGTATTAAATTCACGGGCTCCGAATTATATGGTAAAACGTTCGGCCTGATTGGTATGGGACGCATCGGCACCTTAACGGCCACCCGCGCGCATGCGTTTGGTATGAACATCATCGCAGCAGACCCCTACCTTGCTGCAGATGCGCCCCAACTCAAACAGATTGATGGCAAGCTTGTTTCGCTGGAGGAATTGCTCTCGCAGGCAGATGTGATCTCGTGTCACAGTCCGCTGACGCCTCACACCAGAAGTCTGTTAACCTATCAACATTTCTGCCGGATGAAACCCAGTGCGTTTTTTATCAATACCTCGCGCGGCGAAGTCATCGATGAAAAGGGACTGACTCAGGCGCTGCTGGAACATAAACTGGCCGGTGCAGCCCTGGACGTCAGAGAGACGGAACCACCTAAGCACTGTCCTCTGAACCAGATGGAAAATGTGATCTTAACACCGCATATCGCTGCCTTTACTGTGGAAGCGCAGGACCGCGTGGTTGATTCGGTCTGTGAAGATGTGCGTCTGGTGCTGAGCGGAAAAAAAGCCATCCATGTTTATGAACCTTAAACTGAGAGAGTCAGCTTGATGCAGAACGAACCCAAAGCAGAAAAATGGTATGACGGCATTTCGCGTTACCAATGGCTCGTGCTGACAATCGCTTCCCTCGGCTGGGTGTTTGACGTCTTCGAAGGGCAGATCTTCGTCGCCAGCATGAACGAGGCGATGCCCTCTCTCGTCAGTCCTGACACAACGAAAGGCCAGCAGGCGCTCTATAACAATATTGCATTAGGCGCTTTTCTGATCGGCGGCGCCCTGGGTGGAATCGGGTTTGGCGCATTGAGTGATCGCATCGGTCGCAAAAAAACGTTGTCGCTGACGATTCTGTTTTATTCGTTTTTCACCTGTCTCTCGGCGTTTTCGCAAGACTGGTGGCAGCTGGCCGGTTTTCGCTTTCTCGTCGCACTCGGCGTCGGTGGCGAATGGGCGGTCGCGAGTACGCTCGTGGCGGAATCCTTTCCACCTAAAGCGCGGGCCCGCGTCGGCAGTATTTTTCATGCTTCCAGTGTCTTGGGAACCTACCTCGCGATTCTGGCGGGGGCATTTATTATTGGAAATGAAAGTATTCAGGAATACGCCCGGGAAGTTGGTTATCCCAGTCTCCCCTGGCGAATCGGATTCGCGCTGGGAGTTGTGCCTTCGTTTTTGATTATCTGGATCCGACGATCCATGAAGGAACCGGAGTCCTGGCAACACGCACAGGATACCGCGAAACAAGACAGCAGCCAGAAAATGGGAACCATCCGGGATCTGTTTTTACCTCAATTCTCCAGGGGGACTTACATTGGTGTCTCATTGGCAGCCATCGGCCTGGCCACATTCTGGGGCGTGCATATCTATGGCAAAAATGTCTTTTTGAATGCGGTCAAAGCAGACTACGTCGCTGAGCACTTTCAGGATCCGCCAGACACACCCACCGACGAAACTAAAGCCTATTTGGAAACCATCAACCCGACCTTAAAAAAGTGGGAGATGCTGGGCATGTTTCTGGCGACCACAGGCGGGGGACTCGGACTATTGGCATTCGGGCCGGTTTGCGAATGGCTCGGGCGGCGGGGTGCCTTTTTTCTGTTTCATGCCGGGGCATTGATCAGTTCCGTGATCCTGTTTCAGTTATTAGACAATACCATCGTGATCGGCTGTTTCCTGCCCGTATTTGGTTTTCTGACACTGGGCATGCACGCCGGTTATGCCATCTATTTCCCGGAACTCTATCCGACGCGCCTGCGCGGAACCGGAACCGGTTTCTGCTTCAACGCCGGCCGCATACTGGCGGCTCCGATTCTTTTCATCGGAGGCTGGATGCAGAAAGACTGGGGATATACAATGGCACAAACGGCAACCATTCTGAGCATGCTGTATATTATTGGTGCGATTCTGCCTTACTTTGCAAAAGAAACCAAAGGCAGCGCGCTGATGGAATAGTTGCCTTCCCTGCCGCGTTCACCTCCGCTTCACAGGGTGCTGCCTCGCGCAGCGCTCTTAAAATGATTTGTATACGATCATGATGTTTTCTGATCCACAATTGTGGTTGTTTGTTCTGTCCGTTATTTTCCTCTCTGCGTTCATTCAGGGAATCATCGGCTTTGGTTATGCCATCGTGGCGATGGCGGTGCTGCCTCTGGTTCTGAACTTCCGCGAGGCGAATTTACTGGTCGCATTCAGTATCGTCCTGCCTGTCATCTGGATTTTCTGGGGCTATCGTCGGCATAGCAGCCCCAAAATTCTGCTGGGTGCCATTCTGGGATCACTGGTGGGGCTCCCCTTAGGATTGCTGACCTTCACGCTGATCGACCTCGACTATCTCGTGCGTGGTACCGGGCTGGTGATTCTGTTGATTGTGATCGACGGCTTTTTTCAGCGGCCTCCACAAACTGTCGATGCCCCTCAGAAAGCATCTTCCGCCTGGAGTACCTTCGCCGGTTTTTGCAGCGGATTTCTGGCCGGCTCCACCAGCATTGCAGGTCCCCCCATCGTGATCTACGCGATTCGCCAACCCTGGACTCAGGATCAATACAAAGGCTTCATCTTCGGATTTTTCATTTTGATCTCCATTACACGAATCGTTGGACTGTCTCTCATGGGTTTAGCCAGCACACCGGTGCTGATGACGGCGGCGGTAACCGTTCCCGTTGTCATTCTGGGTATGACCCTCGGAAAAATGCTGGGGCCACGCATTAATCCGGTTCTGTTCAAACGCTGCCTGCTGTCGCTGCTGGCAGTCAGTTCGTTGTATATGGTCATCCAGGGAAGCTCTGAAGAATTACCCGACGCCAGTCAGAAGAACGCACGCATCACTTCAAAACGTTAGACTGTGTCCAGTTTTACTGTAGCGTCTTCAGGGCCATTTGGACCTAGTATATTAGATTGAGACACGTCATGGTAAAATGTGATGCGTTCTTGCCTCTGATCGAAACTACGATTCGCGGCCTTCGAGGTCCTGTGCCTGAATCCATTCCACAATCTGCCACTGTTCCGGCAAGCAGAAATCCACGTGAGACATTTCCTGCCTGATTGAGTTCAACTCATGTACCGTATCCACATCGGTCAATACGGGAAGTTGATGCACGTCTCCCCGATCCTGAATCTGTGCCAGTAACATTTCAGCCGTATTTGCTGCGCTGTAAGGAACCTGACACCACTCTTCCCGGGTCAGACAGATTTGACTGCCAAACAGATAAAAACCGCCATCACTGGCAGGCCCGATTACAAACTGCGGACGATCTGTAAAACGGGAAAGAAGCTCAACGGCTCTGTTAAGATACGCGGCAGGAAGTTGAGGAGTGTCTGCCCCCAGAAAGATTACGTAAGCGTGTCTTTCGAAGAGCACCTGCTGGACGTGCGCCAGACGTGTCCCCAGATCTCCTGTTCCCTGGTCCAGGGAGGAAAATTGTTGCCAGACCGGCTCAGAGAGAGCGGCTGCTTCTGCGACCGCCCAGTAGGGAGTAACCGGATTCTGCTTCGCTACCGACTGCACCACCGCTTCGACTGCTTTGGCGGAAAGAAGATGAAACCGCTCTGCTGCAGTCTGACCGATCGACGCAGCCAGTCTGGTCTTCAAAGATGAATAACCGGGCGTTTTCACGAAAACGGCGATGGCACCTTGTCGGGGAATCATGAACGGATACGTTCTTTTATCAAAAGAAAAAACTGAGGAACCGCCTGTCGAAACGTCAGCCAGAGATGTTTTAATGTCACGTTTAACCAACCATGCTGCTGGTATTTTCTGGCACTGGTTTCGATGGCGGCCCCTGTGCACTTTAAGCGAATTCCCTTTCGTCTGGCTTTCCAGACCAGAAGATGGTCTTCACCATAGGGGGCTGATTCATCGTAACCCCCAAGCTCAAAAAACAGAGTTCGTTTTAAACACAGCCCCTGATCACCAAAGGGAATTCCCAGAAAATGGGAACGAATATAAACGCCCCCTTGATTGAGCTGCATCAAAAAAAGACGTTGATCCTGAAACTTCAGATTGAAATAATGCAACGCATCGGGAAATGTTTTCAAAGACTGGATCAGTTTCTGAATTCCCATTTCATTCAGTCGTGAATCCGCGTGTAAAAAAAACAGATAAGAATAACGGGCTGCGGAAGCACCGCAATTCATTTGAACTCCCCTGCCGCGGGAGGTACGAAACCAGCGACAACGACCTTCGATTTGAAATTGAGACGTCAGTTCAACAAATTCCAGCGGCTGCTCGCCATTTGAGATGAATAAAAATTCAGACGAATCAGGAAAGGCGGTCAGATCAGCGATGATCTCTTTCCAGCAGCTTTCCCCCTCCAGAACAGGAATGACTACCGAAATCGAAGGTTCTGAAACCATTTCTTGACTCGAACTCATTTTTTTTGGCTTGAACAGTTAAATTGTGATTTGATTCACAGAATTCGCGTCCATAATAATGGATAATTCGACTATCATATAAGTCGGCATTTCTCTGCAACAACAATGTTTCTCGAAATCTTTAACATTACTATACTAACATGTAATTCAATTTAAGAGCGTAGACCAGATTCTAACGGGAATTCAACAGACTGAAACGGGAATTAAAAGGAACTCTGATAAACCATGAATTCAGTAAACGCAGGCCAGCTTTCCACTGAAGAAGAATCCGTTTATTCCCGGTATGCCAACGCAGCAAACCAGAAAGAGCAGGCGCTGTGTTGCCCGGTGACCTATAACGCAGAATATTTATCCGTCATTCCGCAGGAGATCCTCGAACGCGATTATGGCTGCGGCGACCCGACCCCCTATCTGTCAGCAGGTGACACGGTGATCGACCTGGGATCCGGCGGGGGAAAAATCTGTTACATCGCCTCAC
>CAXBFD010000037.1:0-55351 GCA_963974925.1 uncultured bacterium
GTCACCGGGGAAGTACTGACTCTACTCGGAGGTGCGACACGCGCCGGCTGAAATTGTCAAAGAACCTGACTGAGGTACGATTTGCAAGTCCTGTGTCTCCAACCGGTATAGAACGCATCTCATTAATCTGACGGTAAAACTGGTCCTGATAGAGGCTGCAGTCTGATCTGTTTTTTAAGAAAAGTCTGATTTCGGAGCGCGCTAAGAATTGAGTCTTTCAGAGAACACCATGTTGTGTGGTGAGAGTCCAGTTTGAGCAGTGAGCGACCAGCTGAATGAGCTCTTATAAGGCAGATAGCTTCGATATATGAATTGCTCCTTAGAGGTGTCTAACCTTTTTTATGGAGGACAGATTATGCCTTTTTAAAAAGTAGAAGATATTTTGGATTTTGTGATGTCATTTCACCAGAAGATGCGACATGCTCTGGGCCGTGTTGCAGAAGAATCGGATTCTGGGGGCATTGAATTCCTGGGGCGCATCTACAATCAGGTGGTGGCTTTCCAGTCCAGTTTGCCGTGTTTGGTTGCCTGGATAGATGTGAAGAACAGTGCTTTTACAGCCTCACTAAGCTGATTGACATCGGCGTCCCAATATTCTGCCTCGCAGACGTGGACGCGGATTAAGACCAGTTTCGAATCACTCGGACCTTTCGGGAACCATTCGTTGAGCTCATCCTTCCAGAGCAGTTCCGTTTTCTGCTGATCGCAGACCAGTTCTGCCTGTCCGGAGATGGAGACGTAACGATCCCGATCCGGTTGGGAATAGACGAGGTTCACTAAGGGATTATTCTGAATCTCAGCAACTTTTGGGTCGTCTTTATGAGTGAAAAACCAGAGATCGCCGTCAAATTCATGTCTTCCAGTTATCATGGGACGGCTTCTGAGACCATGTTCCGGTGAATGTGTGGCCAACATGCAGATCTGTATGTCACTGATAAGTTCTCTCAGTGTTTCAATCGCCTGATGTCTTTCTTGAGAGTGTTTTTCTTGCTGATTCATATAGATATCTCTTTTCTGTGTATGAAGCACTGACAGATGTGAATTGCGTGGAACGCGGAACATTCACATCGGTCAGTCTCACAACTAAATTCAATTGAATAATGATTGATCAGGCAATGCTGACATGATGAGTGATTCGATGCGCTTACGCACCGGCAACCAGTTGCTGCCCGGACTCACTCCATGATTTTGAACCACCTTCATAATCATAGACATTTGAAAATCCTGCCTCTTCCAGTTTTCGGGCAGCCTGTTCCGAGGAATGACAGTCTTCGCTGGCACAGTAGACAACGATCGTCTGATCCTTACTGCCGGCGGCCTGTTCAACCTGGGATGCAAAATCTGGCTGCTGTTCAGGAATATTCAGGGAATTGGGAATGTGAGCTTTCTGGAATTGATCCCTTGCCAGGGTGTTTACCAGAATTCCGTTTTCATTGCGTTCCATTTTATCAAGCAGTTCTTGAGTTGAGATGGTTTGCATAATCATCCTCCTTTTTGATCAAAATTGCGATTTGTAATCAGTCATAACAAGGTGCAAAAACCATTCCAGAGCGGTATGTATTTTGCTGTTTTAATCGACAAAAATCTTCAAAACCAGAAAAACGAATCTTCAGACCCAAGACTGGTGACGCAACCGAAGGGGAAACCAGCCAGGTCGGCGTTATTGGCCAGATGAGCGTATCAGATTGACCAGATGGTATTGTTTTCGGTTTAGCGAAAATCTGTAATCCAGACTCTCTAAGCCTGACAGGGAACAAAACGTCTGTTTGTTAAAAACATCCCTTTATTCAAGTCTGCTTAACCAGAGAATAGAAAGAAGTGAATCTCGAAATGTTTTTGAATGAACTTCAGGAAAATCCGATTCTATTAAATCTGTTGCTGTTCGGTTTTGCAGCTGGATGCGTCTGGCTGTGCGGCTCTCGACTGAGCTATTATGTTGATTTGATTGCTGACCGCACAGGTATCGGGAAGGCATTTGCCGGAGCGTTGCTGCTGGGGGGAGCGACCAGTCTCCCGGAGCTGGCAACGACACTCAGTGCCTCACTGTCAGGATCTGCTGAACTGGCGGGGAATAATCTGTTGGGGGGGGTGGTGATGCAAATCACGGTTCTGGCCATCCTGGATTTGTTTTGCCTGCGCGGCAAGCCGATTACCCTCTTTTCACCTCAGTCGACTTTGTTGCTGCAGGGAGTATTTCTAATCATGATGTTGAGTTTCAGCATCGTAATTCTAGTTTCAGGAGAGTTATTCGTGGTACAATGGGTGGGTCTCTGGCCGGTTCTTTTAGGTGTTCTCTATATTTTCTGCCTGTGGATCTGTCATCGCTATGAAGGGAATCCCCGCTGGGAGCCTGCTGGTGAGGTCAAACAGCCTGTCGAATCACCACGCGACATAAAAGACGCTCATCCACAATACCAGGGCGTGAGCACAGGACAGTTGATGTTTCGCTTTCTGCTGGCAGGGGGAGGCGTTCTGGTTAGCGGATTTGTGGTAACGCAGTTCGGAGAAGTTCTGGCAGAGCAAAGCGGCCTTGGTCAAAGTCTGATTGGCGCGACTCTGGTTGCGCTGGCAACCAGTTTACCCGAAGTCAGTACGACCTGGACTGCATTCCGCTTTGGTGCTTATAGTATGGCTGTCGCAAATATATTCGGCACCAATCTGCTGGAAGTGGCGCTGTTCCTGCCGGCCGATATCGCGTATCGGGAAGGATCGATTATCGATGCCATGCAACCCTCGGCCAGCTTCCTCGCCGCATTGGGGATTATGTGCACCAGCATTTATCTCTGGGGCATTCTTGAACGCCGTGATCGAACCATTTTCGGTATGGGATATGATTCAGCAATCATTTTAGTGATCTATACTGGCGGCATGATACTCTACTCTCAGCTCTGATCATCCTGAAGATCATGCATGACTTGAGTCACGTTTCGTCAACAAAGCATGCCTGGACTGGTGGACCCGGTTAATCAGGGCCCTAGACGGCAGAATCTCACATGGTCGTTCAGAAATGTTGTGATGCAAGGTCATCGTGTTTTTTAACAAGTTGAATCTCAATAGTAGATGATTCCGATATGTGATGCCTGATGGCTTGAATGTTGAGATCGTCGTCTCGCACCAGTTGCTTGTAATCCGCCGGATCGACAATGGTGAGTGGCAGGATGCCGAAGTTGATCAGGTTTTACCTGTGAGAATTGAAACAATATAGGGGTTTTCTGCATTCTGCTAGATGACTTCAGTTACTGAAATATGCTGCCATCTTAGAAACCGCGTAACTGAATTGCTTCTTTCACACGTTGGGTGGCAATAGTATAGGCTGACAGTCGGTGGGAGATATTCTTTTCGCGTGCATAGCAGGTAAGGTGCCTCCAGGAGTCATAAAGCGTTTCTTCCAGAATGCGATTGACTTTTTCTTCTTTCCAGCTGTATCGCTGACGATTTTGAACCCATTCCAGATACGAGACTGTAACCCCACCTGCATTCGCCAGAATATCGGGAATGACGGACGTGCCTCGTTCAAGCAGGATATCATTCGCCTCACTGGTGATAGGAATATTCGCTGCTTCTACAATGAGTCGGGCTTGTATTTCATTCACATTTTCCGAATGGATCACCGCTTCGACAGCAGCGGGAATGAGTACATCCACATCCAGGGTGAGCAGTTCCTGATTAGTGATCTGCTCTGCGTTGATCTGTTTTGCGGACGTTTTGATCTCCAGTAAAGAATGCATGTCATTTGATTCTTCCCGGATCCGAAGTATTTCAGGGATGTCGAGCCCTTTGGGAAGATAAATTCCCCCCTGACGATTACTGATGGCGACAATATTTGCACCATAGTCGTGCAGGAATTTTGCTGAGAAACTCCCGACATTACCAAATCCCTGTATGGCAATCCGGGCTTTCTTGATGTCGATACCTGTTTCTTCACAGGCATAACGCGTGACGAGCGCGACCCCCCGGCCCGTAGCCTGGTTGCGACCTGCCGATCCGGAGAGTTGCAGCGGTTTCCCGGTAACCGTACCCGGCTCATGCCCATAATCTTTCGAGCGAGTTTCCAGAATCCAGGCCATCTCGCGCTGACTGGTACCCATATCCGGGGCCGGGATATCGCGGTCAGGTCCCAGCAATTCTCCCAGCCGTTCAACAAACCGCTTTGTCAGAACTTCCAACTCCTGCAGGTTGAGTTCGCGCGGATTGCAGTTAATTCCCCCTTTCGCGCCGCCAAAGGGAATGTCGACCAGGGCACTTTTCCAGGTCATCACGGATGCCAGATCTCGAAAATGATCAAGGTCGACATCCGGGTGAAATCTGAGCCCCCCCTTGAATGGGCCGCGACTGTGATTGTGCTGCACACGATATCCGGTGTAAAGTTTCATGCCACCGTCATGGTTAACGAGCGGCAAACCGAACTTGACTTCGCGATAAGGCGTAATCATCAGGTGACGCATTTCATCGCTGACGCCAATACGATCCAGAGCCGGGTGAATGAATTTGGTGATTTCGGAATTCATAATCATTATCTGAGAATTCAGACTGAGCCGGGCAACTGTTCATACCAGACTCTCGGTGGGTGGCTGGCGCGATTGGGTACCAGTGAGAACATGAGTAACAATAGACCGGTGATGATGTGGTTTTGAAGTGCAGGGGAAATGGGAGATTCGACAGCAAAGCGTCCATATCCAATCATCGCCAGCGCCAGCAGTCCTGTGGCCAGATGAATGTGACGCAGCGGCTTCCAGTAAGAAAGCAGAGCGAATAGAATTACCAGCACTGCATAGATCCAGTCAAGATACCAGATTCCGGACTGCTGCGGTTCCAAGGTAAAAATAAAAGGACTGATGGCCAGCCAGCAGCCCAGCATGAATTCAATAACTCGTGACCACATGCGATTGCTCCTGTCCAGGGATTAGGTCGATTTTACCATCTCACCGGCAATTTGATCCGCGACCTCTGAGGGACGCCCCCAGAGTACAGACCAGACCATTTTTTTGTCATGTGTCTGTTGCCACACACGGTGGAGCAGTTTCAGTGAAGCATAGACTTCGTCATATGCCATGACGACCAGAATCAGGGAGATGACGGCGGTGATCAAGCAGAGAAGACACCAGTCTCCGACAATTGTTGCCTGGCAGACAACGAGGATTACGCTGACGATACCCAGCGGAATGACATCGATACCAAACAGGATCACCAGCCAGGGGCGATACTGCCAGCGCCGCGTTGAACCTGCCAGACCAAAAATGGCATCGCCCAGATAGGCTATTGCCCCCAGTGCTGCATCTGGTACTCCAAACCAGTGATGCATTTTCAGCGCTACGTCCGATTCAAGCACGCGGCGCGTCTGTTCGCCAAAGATGGGATCCCAGGGAGCATCTATTAAATGCCACTGGAACAACGCCATGTGAGTGGCGATTAAAAAGGCGATACATGCCAAAATGCAGATCGGAATCCGCTGACTCCAGGCGGAAGGATTGTAGTCAAAAGGGGAAATGGCGACTTCCAGATCAGCCTGTTCTGCCGGATAACCTTTGAGGACAGCTTGACTCATTGACCGGCTCCCCTTGATTCTGACTGCACCAGTTCGCTGGGAACTGGCAAACCATTGATTTCATACCACCGTCTGGGATCAGACAGGAACTGGTCGATCATGTCCGGCAGCGTCTCGCACAGTTGGTGGCGGGGTTCCCAACCCAGTTGTTCCCGCGCCCGTTGCACACTGACTGGATAGTTCTGATCCGCCAGATCGATCATCCACGGTTTGATAAAGGGAGCGTCGTCTTTATCAGAAAAGTGATTTTTAACCCAGGCCCCCGCTTTCGCTACTGCTTTGGGGATACGAATAGTGGGCCATTGATTCCCGTGCAGATACAGGCCGATTTTTTCCTGCATCTCTTCGTAGCTCATGACATTTTCTTCACCAATAATGAACAGACTGCGGTCCGGCAGCCTGCTGCGATGCGCCACGACTGCTGCAAAGCAGGTTTCAAGATCATCCAGATGCAGAAAGGCCTGACCACTGCTTTTATCGCCGGGGAAGAAGTAACTCTCCAACTGCTTTTCATAAATTCGAGAAATCTGTTGTGCGATCGGAATCGAGTGACCGTTTTCATCATACACGCCCGCCAGTCGCAGGATCACAGTGGGAATGGGGCCTGCCGTCTCTCTGATTACCTGTTCCGCTTCCAGCTTGGATTGCGGATAGTCCCACTCTGCATCTACCGGAGAAGAGGCCTGCAGCGGTTCCTCGTCTTCCACTGATTTCTGGACCAGCAGGGAACTTGAGAAGACAAACTGTTCCACTGCAAGTTCCTGTAGGTTCTGCAATAAACGCCTGGTACCTTCGACCGTCAGCTGCTGATAGAGCGGACTGGGTTCTCCGGAGAAGTCATAATAAGCGGCCAGATGGATGACACTTGCAATCTGTGTCCCGTGACGTCGTTTTAATTCTGCAATGGATTGTGCGACTGAATTGTCATCAGTAAGGTCGCAGGCAATCCAGACAGCTGAACTTTGATCATCCGGTAGCGGCTTAACATCAAAGGCGACCACCTCGTATTGACGGGAGAACACATCAATCAGACGTGAGCCAATGAGCCCGGCTGCGCCAGTGATTACGATGATGGGTTTTTCAGCAGATGATCCATTCATATTCTGCCTCCTTTAACTTCATTAAAATAATGATCCGTTTTTTGAGTAACGCAACTGGGATGCCAAGCTGTCAATTTCCCGCGGGTTGATGAAATCTTCGGTTAAATATTGTGAATATCGAACGGTCTGAATGGGCAAAGACTTTCAGGCTTTCTGTCGAGAACGTTCCACAGCGTTAGAGAGGTAGTAACCTGGTCTGGGGATTCAGTTTCCAAAGGGGGAAATTCTGTAAAATCATGCTGGTCCCACCAGAGCAGTGAGATTTTCTGTGAGGGAATACAAGACTGACGTCGCTTTGAACAGAAAGACGACAGATTGTCCGTCTGGATGATCGCTGAGCACCCACACTGATCGATTCACTGCCTTGAGAAATGCCAGAAACACTTGTGAGTGCTCTTTTAAGTGAACGAGCACTCTGGCACGAATTTTGCGATTTTCCCGCGATAAAAATAACGCTCTCAATGGGAGTCAATCCAAGTTAAGTGAGTAATGAATGCTGATCAGATCTGTTTTCTTTTGTGATGCAGGTTGGATTTCAGGGCATCCATGATCAATTCCCCAAAACGAAAACAGGAGATTTCATTATGACTTATATAAGTATCAATCCTCTCACCAATGAGACACTCAAGGAATATGATCCACTCACACGGGAGCAGACAGACGAGGCGATTGAGCAGGCCGATGATGCTTTCGATTGCTGGCGGCATACCTCATTTGACGAACGCAAAAACCTGATGCTGCAATATGCTTCAGGACTTCGAGAGCGAATCGACGAGTATTCCAGGTTGATTACATCAGAAATGGGCAAGCGAATTTCTGAAAGCCGCGAAGAAATCATATTCTGCGCAAAAATTGCCGAGTTTTATGCCAATGGTGCCGAAAAGTTTCTGGCCGATCAGCCGATGGAAGTCAATGATGCTGATGCATATATTCAATATACGCCACTTGGAATTCTGTTAGGGATTATGCCCTGGAACTTTCCCTTTTATCAGGTCACTCGATTTGCTGCTCCGAATATCATGGCAGGGAATACGGTTCTCGTAAAACATGCCAGTAATGTTCCCCAGTGTGCACAGGCGATTCATGATCTGTTCAGAGACTGCGGCGCTCCCAGAGGTGTTTTCACGAATCTGTTTATTCCGAAAGAATTCATTAAGTCTGTCATTGAAGATGACCGCATCCAGGGAGTTTCACTGACAGGAAGTGATGAAGCTGGAGCCATCGTTGCGGGAGAGGCAGGACACAAACTCAAGCGTTCGGTACTGGAGTTAGGAGGCAACGATCCGTTTATCGTACTGGAAGATGCGGATATGGAACATGTAATTGAAATGGCTGTCCAGGGTAGAATGACTAACACAGGGCAATCCTGTGCAGCATCAAAGCGTTTTATTATTGTCCAGAAAGTTGCTGAAGAATTTCTCTCGGCTTTTAAAGAGAAAATGTCCCATCTCAAGCTGGGCGATCCGCTCGATCCGGAAACGGACGTGGCACCATTGTCTACCGAGGGGGCGGCGGTCAAGCTGGATGAGATGGTGCAAAAAACCATTAATGCCGGAGCGACCGTCGTGCTGGGAGGAGGCAGGCCCGATCGTGAGGGCGCCTTCTATAACCCGACGATTCTAACTGACATCACCCGTGATATGCCGACCTACGATCAGGAATTATTCGGTCCTGTCGCCAGTGTGTATATCGTAAAAGATGAAAAAGAAGCGATTGAGGTCGCCAATGATTCCTCGTACGGACTGGGAGGTTCTGTCTACACCAGAGATATAGACCGGGCTCGTCACGTAGCGGAACAGGTCGATACAGGGATGATGTTCATCAATCAACCAACAAACTCGCAGGCAGAACTTCCCTTTGGTGGAATAAAGCATTCCGGATACGGTCGTGAGTTATCACATCTAGGTATTCTGGAGTTTGTAAATAAAAAACTGATCCATGCGATGAAATCCTGAGTGACTGTCGACGCGAGGAGCTTCAGCAAAGAATCAAAAATCATATCAGAGACGAAAGGTAAAGATGCTATGCATGCGCGACATTTTCAGCTCACAGCTTATCCCGAGGGACTACCGACTCAGGATAATTTTGAGCTGGTCGAAACGGAACTCGACTCTCCCGGTGAAAATGAATTTCTGGTTCAAAACGAATGGTTGTCGGTCGATCCCTATATGCGGGGGCGGATGCGTCAAGGTGAGAGCTATGTGAGGCCATTCCAGATTGGAGAGCCGATGGAAGGAGCCTGTGTCGGTAAAGTAGTCAAATCCCGACATAAGCAGTTTTCCGAGGGAGATTTTGTTCTGGGGAATCAGGGATGGCGAGAGGCATGGCTTTCGGATGGGTCTGGGGTGATCAAGGTCGATCCTGAAGCGGTTCCCCTGCAGGCTTATTTAAGTATCCTGGGCATGACCGGTATGACCGCTTATGTCGGGTTGATGAAAATCGGTGAATTAAAAGAGGGAGATCGTGTATTTGTTTCAGCAGCTTCCGGTGCCGTCGGGGCGACTGTCTGTCAGATTGCTAAAATTCACGGTTGTTTTGTGGTGGGAAGTGCCGGCTCAAAACAAAAGCTCGACTGGTTAAAAGAAAAAGCCGGTATCGATGCCGCTTTCAATTACAAAGAGGTGAGTGATGTGTCCGTCCGGTTGAAAGAACTCTCTCCGGAAGGCATCAATCTGTATTATGACAACGTGGGGGGAGACCATCTTCAGGCGGCTCTGGATAACTTGAATGTTTTTGGACGCATTGTCTCATGCGGCATGATTTCGACTTATAACAACAAGACTCCTCAGCCAGGACCCGTTAACCTGTTCAAAATCATTACCAAACGGTTGCGGATGCAGGGATTTATCGTCCGTGATCATGAGGATATCCAGGATGAGTTTCAGAACAATATGACGGAATGGATCCAGTCGGGAAAGATGCATTGGGAAGAGACAGTAACGACAGGACTGGAAAAGACTCCCCAGGCATTTATCGATTTATTTCACGGCAGCAAAATGGGAAAAGCGATCGTGAAAGTGAGTGAATGACCGTTTTTAATCCGATCACAGTTTTATGTCTTCTCCAGTCCAGAGGTGATCAGAAATTGTTTCAGAAGACTTCAGAAGACTTCTGGCTGTGTAGAAAACCTTCGGAATCCTCTCCCGGGCAGATTGTATGCTGACCGACCAGACTGGCTGTTCGACACTCACCCATTTCTACCTAACTCCTCTATTTGCATGTATTTTCAGTGTTCAAACAGGGGAATCTGGTGCAAACAGAAGCCTGAAAGTTTGGCACATTTTTAGCTATTCATCTGATATTCCTGTTTTTAAGCCTACAATCCCTACCACAGAGTGTAACCAGAGGTCACAACCGATGATTGACAACCGGAAGAGTATAGTATTGAAGGTCCAGGCTCAAGAAGGGGTGCTGGAAACTATCGGATCAACTCCTTTGATCCGCTTACGTCGCTATCTGGGTAGTCCCGATGTGGCCCTGTATGCAAAAATGGAATGTTATAACCCGGGAGGCAGTGCGAAAGATCGCCCTGCGCGTACCATGATTGAAGCGGGTTTTAACACGGGAGAGATCAACTCCGAAACAACGATTATCGAGTCCTCTTCAGGTAATATGGGAATTGGTCTGGCTCAAGTCTGTCGCTTTTATGGTCTCCCCTTCATTTGCGTGGTGGATATCCGGGCGCAACCTCAAAATATTGCGATTATGAAAGCCCTGGGGGCGGAAATCGAAATGGTGACGGAACCTCTGGAAGGTGATTTTTTGAAAGCAAGACTGACGAAGGTGAAGTCCCTGCTGGAAACGATTCCTGATTCATTCTGGCCTAATCAGTATGGTAACAGGCACAACCCCGAAGCACATGAAAACGGAACGATCAAAGAGATCGACGAAGCTCTTAATGGACAACTTGATTATCTGTTTGTTGCTACTAGCAGTACTGGAACGATCCGTGGTTGTCGTGATTATCTAAGGAAACGTGGTCGAAAAACCAAGATCGTCGCCGTCGATGCCATGGGCAGTATCTTGTTTGGCGGTAAGCCAGGCGAGAGACGCATTCCCGGTTTAGGGGCTGGGGATGTTCCCGAGTTGGCAGAGGGTCAACAGTTCGATGCCGTACGTCGCGTCTCAGAACTGGATTGTGTGGCAGGTTGCTGGCGCATGGTACAGAAAGAAGCGATGCTCGTCGGTGGTTCGGCAGGGGGAGTTCTGGAAACGGTTCGCGCAATGAAACACGAACTGCACGACAAAATCTGTGCGGTCATTCTACATGATTCAGGAACACGTTACCTGGATACCATTTTTTCCCAGGAGTGGGTGAAAAACAAACTGGGTTATACCGAATCCGAAGTACAACAGCGTCTGGAGAGTAATCTCTGTATTGATTGTGGCCTGCGTGACCGTGGTTTTGAATTTCATCCTCCTCAGTACTCTGACTTATCTCAATTCTGATGTCGAATCTCATTGAACAGCAAGGTCAACTTACTGCTCCAGCGGGTAAGAGAGAACCATTCAGTATCGCCCTGGTCGGTTGTGGTCCTAAAGGCATGTATTGTCTGGAACGCCTGATACAGCGTTTGAATCGATCTGACTCTCATCGCGAAGTTCAAATTACAGTATTTGATCCAGAGTCATATCCTGGGGCGGGCTCCGTTTATCACCCCGATCAACCTCACTATCTACGGATGAATTATGCGTCCGGACTGATCGATACCTGGTCTGAGTGGACAGGAGTTCGAGAGAAAGACGAGTTTCCTGATCTGATTCACTGGCTGCAGCGGCATTATCCCGAGATGGCAGATCCGAATTCATTTATCCCGCGTGCTGTCACGGGGGAATACCTGACTGACTGTTATCAGAAAATCATCCAGTGTTGCTCAGATTTCTGCAGCATTGAACACAGACAGCAGAAAGCGGTCGATATTCAACGATCTCATGACCGCTGGATATTGAAAACCAATGCATCAGCCGAGGTCTATGACGAAGTCCTGATCTCCGTCGGTCATGAAGGCTGGCGCGGTGCGCCCGGTAGCCAGAATCAGTCAGAAATGGTCATACCCCATGTTTTTCCAGTCACAGACATGCTGAATTCCAGACGAATTCCTGCCGGAACACAAGTCGCTGTGCGTGGTTTTGCACTTACGTTTCTCGATGCCTGTCTGGCTTTGACGGAAGGGCGTGGTGGTTCATTCTCCTGCCAACAGGGCGAATGGAAATATCAACGTTCAGGAAATGAAGTGGACTGTATTCTGCCTTTTTCGCGTAGTGGTCAGCCGATGTTTCCCAAGCCTGACATACACCAACTCTCATTGCCGGACCAGCTGGAAACCATTTGGGAGCAGGGGCGGTCTCGATTGATGCATCTCGATCAACCGGAGATGGGACTGGAATTTAAAACCATGATCTGGTCTGTCATTCTGCAGACAGCAGCCAAAGCGTTAGTCCTGGTTAATCCACAGCAGTTTCCTCAGATCAAACCAACGACAAAGCAACTGGCGCACTGGTACACTCAATGGACCACCAGCATCTATTCGGCAAAAGATGTATCCGAGCTATTAAAACATGCCTACCATGTCGCCACGGGACGGAAAGGACTGGATGAAATCTGGGCACTGGGTGAATCATTTCGGCAGCTCTATTCGGCGCTTGTACGCAGAATCAGTCATGGCGGTTTATCCGCTTCCAGTTGGCATGAATTTTCTGAATGTGCAATTGAAATGGAACGGCTTGCATTTGGACCTCCTGCTGAAAATACCGGACGGACCCTGGCATTGATCGAAGCGGGACTGATTAATCTGAATTTTCTGAACGGCAGCGTGATTCAGAGTGGGCATTCTCTGAAACTGAAACAGCAGAAGAGAGAAGTTGTCGTGGATCGTCTCGTGCATGCCATCATACCTCACTGTCAACAATTCGCTCAGGGTTCAATCCTGTCGAAAATAATCTCATGTGGATGGGCGCGCCCGATGGAGGGAGCAAGGGGCATCGACGTAAATCGGTGTGGTCGTCCAGTTGCAGTCAATGGAGAGTCAATGCGAGGTTTGGCAGTCATTGGTCGAGCAACGGAAGGCTGTATACTGGGGAATGACACGCTGACACGTCAATTGCATAAGCATCCCGATCAATGGGCCCGCTCAGTGTGTCGTCGCATTCAGCAAAGGTGATTTTGCATGAATTCTGCTCGATTAGATCCATTCTCAATAAGTTCGAGCCTCGAATGGGGGGGCATACATACGACACTACGGGAACACTGTCATGGACTCGTCCCGTTACCAGCCAGACTGGCCCCCTGGATGCAGTCGTTGTGCAGCAGTCCAGCACTACCTGAAATGGTGCAAGAGTTTGGTTCACCGTTGAATATACTTTGTAAGCAGCCCTTCCAGCGGAATATAAATTTACTGCGGGAGACAGCCCGAGCATTTCAGCTGGATTTTGAGATCTATTTTGCCCGCAAAGCAAATAAATGTCTGACGTTTGTGGAAGTGGCAAGTCAGCTGGGATGTGGTATTGACACAGCAAGTACCAATGAAATTAGACAGTCGCTTGATCTGGGTGTTCCAGCTGAAAAAATCATTTGTACGGCAGCAGTGAAAAGTCAGGAACTGCTTGGCTTGTGTATCAAGGCGGGAATTACCATTGCCATAGATAATACAGATGAACTGTTGCTGACAGAACACCAGGCACAAGAGGTCCAACGTCCTGCGAACATCGCTTTGAGAATAAGTGGGTTTTCTTATGATGGCAAAAAGTTGAATTCACGATTTGGTTTCGATATCGCAGAGATTGCGTCACTGGTTCAGCAGTTCTGGTCACGAATCGACGCAGGCATTCGAAATCTGACAATTACGGGGCTGCATTTCCATCTGGACGGTTACAGCAGACACCAGCGGATTGCCGCAATCCGACAACTGCTGCCCTTCATTGATGATTTACGATCACAACAGCATCCGATTGAGTTTCTGGACATGGGAGGGGGCTTACCCATGAGTTATCTCGACTCGAAAGATGCCTGGGATTTATTCTGGCGGGAACACCGTCAGGCCCTACTGGTTAACCGATCTCCGCTTACCTGGGAGAATCATGGACTGGGCCTGATTGCGGACGAAGGCAGACTGCTGGGTAAGCCTAAATGCTATCCCTGTTATCAATCACCAGTCCAGCAGCACTGGTTGCAGGATGTACTGCAGGCGGAATGCGAAGACGCTTCCATTGCTGAAGCACTCCGCCGCCGAAAGCTTCAACTGCGTTGTGAACCAGGTCGCAGCATCTTAGATGGCTGTGGCATGACAATCGCCCGCGTTGAATTTCGCAAGCAGCGCAGCGATGGCAGCTGGTTTATTGGACTTTCGATGAATCGCACACAGTGCCGTACCAATAGCGATGAATTTCTTGTAGATCCCCTGCTGATTCCCGTTGGAAAGCTGAATCCAATACCGCAGCCAGCATCCTCAATGGAAGGTTACCTGGTGGGTGCGTACTGTAATGAATCAGAGTTCTTAAGCCTGCGGCGTTTTCATTTTCCCCAAGGGGTGTTCCTTGGCGATCTGATTGTATTTCCCAATACAGCCGGCTATTTTATGCATTTTCTGGAGAGTCGATCTCATCAGTTCCCACTCGCCAGAAACGTATTTTATGATCCTGCCACAGAACAGATAGATCTTGATCTGATTGATCAGGAGAGAACTCTGGATGCACCGAGAAAACCAAATCAATAACGAACTTTCCGTTCTATGATAACCTGATGTGAGGGATGAATTATGACAACGCAATTCGATATCCTGATTCTGGGATCGGGACCTGCGGCGACCCGTATTGCTGAACAATGCGCGGAACAATATCAGGTTGCGGTCATTGATTCGCAGGAAATTGGAGGGACCTGTGCGTTGCACGGCTGCAATCCCAAAAAAGTTCTGGTTCATGCCGCAGAATTGGTCGACTGGACGCGACGTTCGAAAGGGCAGTTAATCGATAACAACAGCCATGCCGGGATCGACTGGTCGCAATTAATCACATTCAAAAAGACGTTCACGAATCCGGTGACACTTCAAAAGACAAAAAAGTTTAAAAAGAAAAATATCAGCATTTTCCAGGGAGATGCCCGATTCACAGGATTGAAAATCATCGAAGTCAATGGTGCCGAACTGGAAGCTGAAAAAATTGTGATCTGCACCGGTGCCAGGCCGATGCCCCTGGGGATCTCCGGGGAGGGTTTACTCACTCACAGTGATCAGTTTTTACAAACCAACCGGTTACCAGCGAAGCTTATCTTTATTGGTGGTGGTTATATTTCATTCGAATTCGCTCATGTGGCACAACGTGCAGGGGCAGTAGTTACTATAGTGGATCTCAATAAACGACCTCTGGGTGGTTTTGAACCCTCGTTAGTCGACAGACTTGTGGACTATTCGCGTACCCTGGGAATCGAAATCACTCTGTCTTCGACTGCACAGTCATTGTTCAAAATTAAAGACAGGCAACTACAACTGACGGTGATGCAAAAGGGGATGCAAAAAGAGTACTACGCAGATATGGTTGTCCATGGTGCCGGTCGAGTCCCGGCGACTGACGGTCTGGATCTGGAGCGGGCTGCGATTGAATATGATGAAAAGGGAATCAAAGTCAATCAATTTATGCAGAGTATTTCCAACTCTCATGTCTACGCAGCTGGAGATGTGGTTGACTCCGATCAACCAAAATTGACGCCAGTAGCCAATCAGCAGGGCTATACCGTGGTGAAAAATATTATCGAGGGGAATCATGCGACGCCTGATTATGGAGTGGTGCCTCGCGTGTTGTTTACTGTTCCTCAACTGGCATCGGTGGGGATGGACGAGGCTCAAGCCAGTGAAGCTGGATACGATTTCAATGTTCAGACCGATGACATGAGCAGTTGGAGTTCGCTCCGTAAAGTGGGAGTCACCAGTGCTGCATATAAGATTCTCGTTGACAGACAGACTGATCAGATTCTGGGAGCGCATCTACTCGCCCCTGATGCTGCAGAAACCATCAATCTGTTTGCGCTGGCCATGAAGTTCCGCCTGACAGCAACAGATCTCAAATCGGTCCTGTTCGCATTTCCCACCTCAGCATCAGGCATTCGAAATATGATTTGAGTGCATTTGAACCTGTCGCCTTCGATCAATCGGGAAATGGAAAATAATTGTAATTGTATTCTTACGGCATGCATTTGTCGTTGGCTTTTTCCGGAGATGAAATCAACCAGTCGCTGTCTGATCGCCAACCAGACGACCGGCCAGCGGACCGATTGATAATCCTTGAACAATGATTGAAAAGATCACAACACCATAGGTCACTGTGAGGAACAGATCGCGGTTCATACTTGGAGTCATTTGCAGTGCCAACGCGATCGAGATACCACCACGAAGTCCACCCCACGTCATGATCGTTAATGTGTGCGGTGCAAACTTGAGACGTTTGGCAAAAAGCCATATGGGAACCAGTAGCGAGAGATACCTGGCTGCAAGAACCAGAATAATGGCAATGAGCGATGCATAAATATAGTCCGTCTTTACATGCAGAATCAGTATCTCAAGTCCTATCAGAACAAATAGGATCGCGTTCATGACCATATCGACCATTTCCCAGAAATGATCGACATACTTTTCCGTTTGAGCAGACATAGAGCGACCGCGTACCGCTTCGCTGCCGATGAACAAACCTGCGACGACCATCGCCAATGGCCCCGATACATGCAGGTAAGTGGCAAGTGAATAACCACCCATTACGCAGGCGAGCGAAATCATAATCTCAATTTCATAGTCGTCGATCGATCGCATCAGCAAGAACACCACACAGCCCAGGGCCAGTCCCAGTGCGAGACCGCCGAGCACTTCGACAGCCAAAAGTTCTCCAATTTTTACGATTGAGATTTCTTGCCTGTCATGAGATGTGTTTGGTGCAACTGGAAGCGGTTCTGCCCCCTCTTCTGCACTCGATGTCGACGAAACCGTCGGTGCCTGAGTGGGATCGAACCTGTTATCCAACGGATCGCTGCCTCCTGAAGCAATTCCGAACAGCGTCAGAAAAACGACGACGCCTACGCCGTCATTGAACAGCGATTCACCGACTATCTTGGTTTCCAGTGCTTTGGGGACGCTTGCGCTCTTCAATATTCCGAGGACCGCGATCGGGTCAGTTGGTGAAATGAGTGAGCCGAACAGCAGACAGTGGATAAACTGGACGTTCAGACCAAGCATATTGAAGGTAAAGAATGAAACGATCCCCACCAGTGCGGTGGATGATAGAACACCGAGCGTTGAGAACGTCAAAATGGGCCATCGCTGCACGTGTAACTGGCCAAAATTCGTTTGCAGTGCGCCGGCGAAGAGCAGGAAGCCGAGCATGACATCCAGCAAAACTTCCTGGAAGTCAATGTAGCCAATCAGAGTGCGTGCATAATCCAGAATGCGATCATTGATCCACGCACTGGCAAACAACAGCGTCGTGAACAGAGTTGCGACTATCATCAAGCCGATTGTCTTGGGCAGTTTCAGGAACTTGACGTTAATGAAACCAAACAGAGCCGCTAGAGCGATGATTATCGATGTCAGGCTGAATAAATCCATAATTGTGCTATGCTTGTAAATAGGATCGCGGAACGTCTCAGTCACGTATAGTACCGGCCAAGGAGAGGAAGGTGGGAGTCAGTTGAGGCTGAATTGCTAAGTTTTCGCCCATTTCTCTGATTGGTAAAAAAAAGGATAGCGGGCTATCATCACTGGTGCCCCACTTTAAACTCATTTCAATTTCGCAATACCGAAATTATTCTACTTTTGTATTTTCATTTTACGGTAATTTCGCCCGCAAGCAGATTAAGAGTAGTGTCATAATCTATGGGGAAAGATCGAAGTCATCGCGTAAACTGTTGAATCATGATTCCTGCGACGATACTTGCTGCATAAATGGCACTTCTTGAGGTACAGCAGCCGATTAGAACCGATTCATGTGGAAACAATGTTTCTGAATCTGGCAGGTTAGCCGTACATTCCGGTCGGCAATGTGGTTTATGAACGCGTTGGTTTGTTCCGTGCCCCAGGTAGAATCTGGATTTTGCGTTGAGAGTGTGGCTAAGGTTTCACGCGTCTCGAGATGCATGAAAGCCAACACATGCAGATCGACGAGCCTCGGCGGCGTTACAGCTCGTTTCGTAAAGAAATCACAGGCCCAGAGTGTTTCCGCATGACTTTTGAGAAACTGGTCCCAAGTGCCGGTACTTCGTTTCGGACTCGGCTCGATCCCTGCTTCCTTGACAATATTTTTTACAGTCTGACGACAGTTCCGAGAGATGCAGAGTTTCCTAAGTTCACCCAGGATGTGAATGTAGTCGCCCCCTTTCATGGATGATCTTGAGAACCAGCTCTCGCAGTACGACACTCTTTCCTGACCGACCGACGGAATTTTTCTTCCGGCCTAGGTTCTCTTCCCGTAGTCAGCGATGAAAAGTCCCAGGAGTGACGATCGTGATCAGTTCGTTAATCGCTTTTCCGAGCGGTTTGGCCTAATTCAAGAGCTGAGCACGTTCGTGAGGTTTTGTATGAATCTCTCCTGGATATGATCCCGCAAAATCCGGTTCTCATTTTTCAAAAGAGGACGTATTTGACCAACAGGCTGTCGGAAGCAGTCGCAATTAGCGTCAGCAGGGGATGAAAAAGTTGGATCATCGAGGTAAAATAAGTCTTGGTGGTAACATGCTGTAAAATAAGGAAATCTTACTTAATTTGTACCCCGCTTACAGACAGTTCACATTCGATTAACGACCACTTTCCGTGCTATGCGGAACCATTGCTGGCTGCATGGCCGCAGAGTTGAGTGAGTTCACCTTAAATATTGGTGTTGCGGCTGCTTTTAACCTGCCAATCAAAACTTCGAAAACTGCGAGTTACCTCCGAGTCGCTGTGGACTCTTATTTTTGTAAGTTTCTTTGAATTCACAACTTCCGGAATCAGCCCGTGCAAAAGTCGTTATGAAGAGGGTTTTGTAAAGGACGGAAGTATATATTATTTTCACATTGCTTTGTTTTACTTAGAAAAATATTTGCCTAACGAATTTAACTGCGTTAAAGTGAACACAGTCAAATCATATTTTCAGTATGATTTAAATACAAAAGCGCTTACCTGAATCATCTGGTCTCATCGAATATACCTTTACATTCCGTCAAACCTCATTTTATCCAGGGAGAACGTTATGTTGTTACTGAGTGAGCAGAAGCAAAGGCGTGCTTTTACCTTGATCGAACTTCTGGTAGTGATTGCCATCATTGCCATTTTGATTGCCCTGTTGTTGCCCGCCGTGCAACAAGCCCGCGAAGCGGCCCGGCGATCACAGTGCAAAAACAACATGAAGCAAATTGGATTGGCTTTGCACAATTACCACGATGCTTTTACGACTTTCCCACTCGGCACACAATGGAGTGACAAGCCGAACTGGCGGGTTGCGCTTTTTCCTTACATCGACCAGGCTCCATTGTATAACGCATTAGATCTCTCCAGCGGTTTCATGGCACATGGCGGTTGCTCAGGAGTACATCCCGCCCCGTGTGGTTTCAGCAGCTCAAATGCCGAGTTACGCGGGCAGCGGATCGATGTTTACAGTTGCCCCTCCAGTCCTTTGGATGACTTCAATCACGCCGATATAGGATTGAGTTACCAAAGTATGACTGTGGATTACGTGGGCATCAGTGGCGCGACTCCCGATCCAGTAAGCCCGAGTCGTCAGTCAACAGTGTGCAGTCCAGACGGGGTGCTTTGTGATAATTCCAGTAATCAGTGCTTCAATGGTATGTTAGTCCCGTTTCAGAGTAAACGAAGTCGTGATTGCACGGATGGAACATCGAACACCATCATTGTGGCGGAGCAATCCGGTCAGGTGAACGGAAAAGAACGCACTCCTCAATATTTGGGTGCGTGGTTTTCTTTTGGGAACACAGGCGTTTCATCTTGGAATGCAGGAACCGATTTGACAACCCTACCTCTTGATGCGTGTCGATATCCAGGTGGTGTCACTACAGTCAGATATACTCCAAACGCATTTTGGACCACTGGAGCACCAGCAGCCACTGTACAATATGCTGGTAATACGGTCACGAATTCCTATCACGAAGGGGGAATCCACGTATTGTTGACTGATGGCTCAGTCCATTTCATCTCGGAGAATATCGACTTTACGACTTATACTCAATTATGTGTTCGAGATGATGGAAACCCTATCGGTGAATTCTAAGTCAGCTTGAAATTGCACATGGGTCGGCGTTTTTCGTCGTCCCATTTTTATCAGGGAAAATTTTGATGAAATATAGCGAAGCATCCAGCTCTTGGCATAATTGTTGGTTTAGCACAATGATACTCAGCCTCTTGTTGAGTATTCTGTCCGGTTGCTCTAATACGCCGCATGGCGACAAGGTGACAGGCACCGCTGTCGTGAAAGTGACTTTTGGCGGTGAACCCGTCACAGAAGGGTTTGTGAACTTTGAAAATCCTAACACCGGTTTGGGTGGTGGGGCGGAACTCGAGGCTTCCGGAATGGCAACCGTACCATCCATACCTGTGGGGGATTACACTGTCTCAGTCATTCCGCCATTACCTCCTGACAATGATCCAAATCCGAAAATGAAAGAGTACGACAACCTGCCCATAAAATTCCGCAGTAGCACCAGCACACTCAAAGCGACCATCAAAGAAGGGAGCAACGAGTTTGCGTTCGAGCTGAAAGAAGAGTAATGATTTTTCGACTGAGAAACACCATTGATTAGGTGACCCCCATCTGCCTGAACTTTATGTATCGATGCAGAACGGATATCAGACGCACACTCAGCGAACTGGAACAAATCATTTTTCGTCCAGTCCTAACGCTGATGCTCGATTTGTTGATACTTCCAAGTTGTCTCATAAAATCACTGACATGACGATTTCCATAACGCCGCTGCTGACTCACCATTTGTAAGATCTCGCTAATCAACTGGAGTTTGCCCGGAATAGTGAGCGTCTGCTGGAGAGTGTATTTTCTCTGAGTTGAATTCAATAATCCGGATGAAGCTCAATCCTCCTGAGGCAAATCGATCCATGTTGGGCTTAGCCGCTCCTGTGATAGTTCTCCCGCCAAATTTTCCAGGATCTCCGCAACTCAGGTTGTCCACAACGAGCCAGAGAATGTCAGTTTTCTATTAGAAAACTGCATTTTTTTCCAAGACTGCCTTAACCTGCTCGTGTCAGGGACTCGCAGTTTCAAAGCTTTCAGCGGGTCCCCCCGACACAAGATGGTTAAATGGTCCCGCGGTTCAAACCACACTGGTTTGTTGAACGCAGTATTGCCTGGCTGCACAACTATCGCCAAATAGTTACGGGCCGGGAATATCACAATTATCTCTACAAAAGCTTTGTTATTCCTAATTGTTTATTTACACTATTTAAAATGGTTTTGATATGTCCACATTATCTGGCAACTTCACTTTTTTACCCTCAATCAATTTATATGCAGATAAAAGGAAACAATCGACATGGCGATTAGACGACGAAGTTTTCTGAAAAGTCTCCCCGCTTCTGTTGCTCTTGCTATGGGAGCAGGAGCCCTGTCAAGTACCGAGGCGAAAGAGGAACTTTCAGACGATAAAAATCCCTGCCTTGATTACGGACTTTCATTTGTCTGTAATAAAGGTCCGTCCAATGCGGTACGGCTATGGATTGAAAGTCGCACCATCATTACTGATCTTGCCAACAATATATCACAGGTTTTCTATCAGTGCGGTTCATGCAAAAGCGAGAATACTTTTGCTGAAAAGGATCTGTTCAAAACGGATAATTACGATTTTCTCCCGATTCTCGGTAATCAGGAATGGCTCGTATTCCGGAGAACGGCACATGTCAGCCCGTCGTACCGGTTGGTTCAGCCGGAAATAATCAACCCGACAGTCTGGGGAGAACCTGACTTGAAGCTGCGATATGCAAAGCAGGTATCAGAATTGAAATCATTTCCGGAAATTCGCGACGCAACCGCTCAGGGTAAACCAATTGTCGCTCAGACAGAACTTCATCACGCGGAAAATGGTCTGAAAGCGGTCATCGAATATCCGGTAAAAACGATGAATATCGGCCTCGAAAATTCGATGTACCAAACCGATACCGGACCGGTCGCCTATCCCGATTTATCGAAAAAGTTTGAACGACCAATTGACTGTCTCAGTCTGGCATTTGTGGCATTCAATACTCCCGATTTTGCAGATTTCCTGATTGAGCAACCAACGCCGGGGGAACCTGATGAAAAGGGACAGCCACAGAGTTATCATTACTCGCAGCCATTCAGCCTGAAATCACAAAATCGTCTCTTTGCATCAGAATTGCCATAATAATGATTATCCGGTGACGGTAATTGTGCAGGGAGTGATTGTGACCATACCCGATCAGCCACCGTTGAGATTGCTGAACCGTTTTTCTGAAAAGATATGTGTTATCTTGTTGAACGCGGTTAATGATCTTTCGACGAATTAAATATGGTATTGCTCAACAGAAGAACATAAATGAATCGATTTTACGCGACTTCTCTTGTGCTTTGCGTTACGTCACTGAGCTATGCGAGTGACCTGCTGCCGAAGCCTCAACCTGCAGTCGATTTTGCTCATGAAGTGATGCCTGTGCTCCAGCAGCACTGTGCTAAATGCCATACGGGTGACAAGAAAAAGGGTGGCTTGGTGATGAATACTCGGGCCGAACTGTTGGCTGGAGGAGAATCCGGGGTGGTGGTTGTCCCAGGAAACGTCGAAAAGAGTCGTATGATCGAGTTACTCGAATCGTCTGACGACTCTGACAGGATGCCCCCAGAGGGGCCCCGCGTTTCAGCAAAGGAGATTGCGACCCTAAAAAAATGGATCAACGATGGTCTGACCTGGGATACTGGAGTCACACTTGGCAAGTCCTCCTGGGAACCACCTCTGAAACCACGTGCGATCACTCTGCCCCCGCCACGCAACGGTCGAAGCCATCCAATTGACCGGTTACTGGATGCCGACCTCTTTAAACGGGGACTATCAATCCCGCCTCCAGTTTCAGACGCCGCGTTTCTTCGTCGGGCTACCCTCGACGCGATCGGCCTTCTACCGACACCCAAAGTTTTAGAGGTTTTCGTTGCGGACCAGACGGGCGATAAACGAGAACAGCAAATTCAGCTACTTCTGGCCAACGACATCGCCTACGCCGACCACTGGCTGACAACGTGGAACGACCTTCTGCGCAACGACTATTCCGGCACCGGGTTCATTACTGGAGGACGCAAGCAGATCACCACCTGGCTCTACACAGCGCTACGAGAGAACCAACCATACGACGAGTTTGTGCGCGAACTAATATCGCCGACTGCTGAATCAGCCGGGTTCATCGACGGCATCCAGTGGCGCGGCGATGTGAACGCGAGCCAGACGACCGAGATCCAGTTCGCCCAAAACGTCTCACAGGTCTTTCTTGGTATCAATCTGAAATGCGCCAGTTGTCACGACAGTTTCATAGATCGCTGGACCTTGTCGGAGGCCTACAACTTCGCCGCAATTTACGCCGATCGACCACTCGAACTCTATCGCTGCGATAAGCCGACTGGTGAGATTGCCACACCCAAGTGGATCTTCCCCGAGCTGGGCGACATTGATTCGAAAGCCCCCCAGGCCAAGCGACTCGAGCAGTTAGCGGCACTCATGACACACCCGGAAAACGGTCGTTTCACGCGGACGCTGGTCAATCGGATTTGGGCGCGGCTCATGGGACGCGGCATCGTTCACCCGGTTGATGCAATGCACACCCGCCCCTGGAATGAGGATTTATTAGACTATCTCGCAGTGCAGTTTGCAAAGGATGGCTATGATCTGAGGAAGTTCATCCATTTCGTGATGACGTCTCAGGCTTACCAGTCGCAAAGCGAGATTTTGAAGAAAGAGCCGGGTGAAGATTATGTCTATGCAGGGCCGATCGCGAAGCGGATGACCGCCGAGCAGTTTCTGGATTCGATCTGGCAGATCACCGGGACGCAACCCGATTCCTCGGAAGCAAAAGTAGATCGCGCAGAGAAATCCACAACGGATAATTCAAAGTCCAAATTAGAAGTGTTGGTGCCCGTGCCGATTACCGCATACTGGATCTGGCATAGCGACGAAGTGGGCAAGAAATCGCAGCTGCGCAAAAAGTTTGAGCTAAGCTCGGCTCCGACCGGGGCGAAATTGATGGTGACGTGTGACAACGCCTTTGCCATGAAAATTAATAACAAGAAAGTGGCCGCCTCTCAAACCTGGACAAAGCCGGTATATGTCGACATCACGCAATTTCTTCAGGCGGGCGAAAACATGATCGAGGTTGATGCGGAGATGTTCGGCGGCGCCGCCGGATTCATTTGCCAGATTGTATATCTCGAGGGAGACGAGCATAAAGTAATCATCAGCGACAAGAGTTGGGAAGCACGTCCCCCAGCCGGAAACTGGGGTGCGGCCGCTGAACTCAAACCACATGGGAAGCCGCCGTGGGGGATTGTTCTGGAACCTGAAGCGAATGCAGGCCCGCCAACCGCCCCCACGCCGCCAGTTCGTGCGGCTCTGGTGATGAATGATTTTCTGATGCGTTCATTAGGCAGGCCACATCGCGATCAGGTGGTGACAACCCGGCCGGGCGAACTGAGCACTTTGCAGGCAATTGATTTATCGAACGGAGATATTCTGGCCGACTACCTCCGTCGTGGTTCAGAACGCCTTGCCAGCAAAGGCTGGACCGGCGAGGAATTGGCTGCATTACTTTATCGTTACGCCTTGTCGCGTGAGCCCGCGAGCGGGGAGCTCAACGTACTGCTAAAAATTGCCGGGGATGGCCGCGATCCGGTCGCTATAGAAGACCTGCTGTGGATCGTCTTCATGCAACCCGAATTTCAAATGATTCGATAGTTTAAAGTAAATATCTCATGATGACATACGAAAAAGAAATCTCCCGCCGTGATCTCCTGAAAAAACTCAGCGCTGCAGCAGCTGGCGCATTGGCAATGGGAGCGCCTCGCGTCTGGGCCAATTCCGATGCTGTTTTACATCCGCCCGCCAAGGCCGATTCCTGCATTCTCATCTGGCTCGCCGGAGGAATGGCTGCTCCGGACACGTTCGATCCGAAGCGCTATTTGCCCTTCGAAAAAGGACTCGAGGTGGAAAAGATTCTTAGTACGTTCCCAGCAATCGACACCGCGGTCGACAATATCAAAATCACGAAAGGTATGGAACAGATCGCACAGGTAATGGATCGAGGTACGCTGATCCGCTCCGCAGTCCAGCCAGACCTCGGCCATATACTTCATTCCCGCCACCAATACCATTGGCACACTGGCTACGTTCCGCCACTGACAGTGGCCGCTCCACACATCGGGGCCTGGATGGCAAAGGTGTTAGGACCGAAAAACCCTGTTGTTCCCCCTTTCATCAACATTGGACAACGGCTGGAAGGCGTCGGCGAGAAGGAAGAACTCAAGGCATTCACCACAGGCGGATTCTTCGGCACGGAATACGGCCCGATGAATCTGCCCTTCCCGGAGGATGCCGTCCGCTCTGTCCAGCCACCGAAGGGGATGGATCTCGGACGGTTTGCCAATCGTTACCGGTATTATCGCGAATTGATTAATCAGAACCCAAACCGCGACTGGATGTCCGATTATCAGCAGGAATCGATGCTGCGTTCAATGGACGCGGCGCATCGCCTGTTGCAGTCGAAAGAAAAGCATGCTTTCGATCTTACTTTGGAGTCGAAGGAGTCTCGTGATGTCTACGACACAGGTCGATTTGGACGAGGGTGTCTTCTGGCGCGTCGGTTGGTTGAGTCGGGAGCTCGATTTGTCGAAGTCACTACCGAATACATTCCTTTCATCCACTGGGATACACACGAAAATGGTCACACCACAGTGAAAAATCTCAAACAGGAAGTCGACAGACCAATCGCGCAGCTGATTCTTGATCTTGAAGCAAAAGGGCTGCTTGACCGCACCCTCGTAGTCATCGCCAGCGAGTTCAGCCGCGACATGATGATTGAGGGCATTCCGGGATCTAACGCAAAAGATCAGTCCCGCGCCAAGACGGAAAAACTCGCAGAGATGAAACATTATGGGCTGCACCGACATTTCACTGGCGGCACGAGTGTTGCAATGTTTGGTGGTGGCGTCAAAAAAGGCTTTCTCTATGGCAAGACTGCTGACGAACGGCCTTTGCTTGCAGTCGAAAACCCTGTCTCGGTGGAAGACTTACACGCCACGATATTCACTGCGATGGGCATCAGTCCCAAGATGGCTTACGAGGTCGAGAAACGCCCGTTTTTTGCAACGAAGGACGGGCATGGTAAACCGGTGACAGACATATTTTCCTGAGATACAACCAAATTTTCAAATGAGCAAACAATGATCAATCGATTCTATAACGTAATCCGATGTTCATTCAGCATCACAGCAGCGACTGCGGGAGGAGGAACGGATGCTTGTCCTGATGTGGGCTCTGATCAACCCATTTTATGAGCGGTATATGCTTTTTCGTAATTAGCTTATTTGGTCAGCCCGGTTGCGTAATGCTTTGACCAGTTTATTAATCAGCGCATCTGCGCTGGCGTCTGCGGTTTTGAGATCGGTCGTTCCTTTTTGTAAGGACACGATTTGTTCATCCAGTTTTCCGGCCCAGGCCTGACAGCGTTCGATCAACCAGACTCGATCTTCAGCGGAGAGCTGTGGATGTGGGGCATTGATCAATGTTTCACAACCTGCACGAAACTGTGTCAAACGTGTGATTAAAGAGGCTTTGGTTTCGGTCGGTTTTTTGAACCACTCATTGGCTGAGTCAGCCAGTCGATTCAAGTACTGGTTGGCCGGGATATCTGCAGTCAAAGCGCCGGGGCGATTCCAACCCCAGCCTGCTGGGGCTGATGGTTGACGATTGAGAAAAACAGCAACGCATAACAATGCAACCGAAACAAACCCCAATACCACGATTTTGCGAAGCGAACTTTTCTTGTAGTCAACAGACTGCTGGACAGATTCCGGCTCAGTGGCTAGTGAAAACAGTTGTTCCTGTAGCGCCAGTTTATGATCGATGATTTCAGAATCATCATTTTGACTCAGAAACTGCTTTTGCCAGAAGTCCCCCCCTTCCAGTAACAGATGCTCTTGCAGTTCCAGCAATAAGTAGGAATGAGTGAGAAGCTGCTGCAGTTGAGTCTGTGTCAATTCTGAAAAACCATTTTGCAGAATGTTCTCCCATTGGTTGCCACACACGGATTCTAATGTCAGATCCTGGTCCTGGTCTGCATGAACGGCAGAAAGTTGCGCGACGACCGATGACAAGTTGGCACCCGTTAACTGGATGGCAAGCCATTCCTGCATCGCTTGCGTTTCTTCTGGAAGGTCGAAGGCAGCGAGATTCATGCTGTCTCCTTCTGCTGTTGGTTAACACAGTCCTCTAAAAACTGTTTCGCGCGATGGAAACGGGTTTGGACTGTGTTGTATTCTAAATTGAGATGTTCACTGATCTCTCGATGACTTTCACCGGCCAAACGGAGTCTGACGATGGATTGGCGGGTTTCGTCAAGCTGACTCATGCAATTTTGCAGTTGCGTCTTTTCTTCCCGTTGAATGTAGTCGTGAGTCGGATCCTGCTTCTCGGCGATATCAATTTCCTCGATTAAGGAAGTCGTACTTTTTTTGCGAAATTCATCCATCAGTAAATTTTTGGCAATTTGAAATAACCAACCACGAAATTCAGATCCGTCAAAATGGGTTGTTATCTTCTGCCAGACCCGCATCCAGGTTTCCTGAGCAATGTCAGCAGCACTGATATGCGAAGCAACACGAACTTTGAGAAACGCAAGCAGAAACGGGGCATGTCGATCATATAAAGTATTGAATGCCATTTCTGCCTCTTGTTTCTGCGCATACGATGGACCGCGAACTTTGATGAAGTTCGTCAACTCTTCGTCGGTGAATGAAATCAGATTGGGGCTTGTGGACATCACCTTAATGTACCGTGAGCTAAAATCGCTCACAAGCCCTCCGCTCAGTCGAGAAATGAAATATTTGTCGATTTCAATCTGAAATTCAGTAACCGACTTTAACCCAACGCGTGACAGGAACCCTGACTTTATAGCTGCGAACAGTTTTGACACGATAAGGTTTGCTGCAGTGGTCGTAGCGAGTTACATAAACGATCTTGCGTTTTGTCTGATACTGATACGAGGTGATTTGCTGATATTGAATTCGTTGCTGTGGTTGGTAACCATATCCGGCGGATGCAGAGGGAACTCCTGAAACTGCGAAGATCCCTGTCAAAATTGCCAGAACCAATGTTTTCCTGAAGTTTGTCATCACTCTCTCCTGTATGTTTGTGAAAAGGTAAGCGTGTTAGTGTTGATGTCAGGGAAACGAAGCTGAAGCCCCGATCTTCCGGGAATTCTCATTTATTTAGAAAAGAATTGGGATTGATGACGAGGAAAACCGATTTTGGCTTGCAGGAATTCAAAACCGCGTTGTCAAGCTGGGAAGGAGATGAAAACTGTGTTCTGCAATTTGGTAACGAGTTTTAATCCATCTGAAAAAGCTGCCTACCAGTTCAGAATACTAAAAGGCAGCTATCCAGACTGAGGCCAAGCAACAAAGGGGAGTCTTGTCAAAGGGTTAGGTCGAAACCAAACCTGGCCTCTCAAGGATTTGAATATGAAGGACCATCTCAGGTGATGTTCAGAATACCGCTTTAGCTACCCGTACTTCCTCGGGTATTGTTCCAGCGATTAAAGAATCAGACAAAATCGTTCAGTACCATTTTCCGGAGTTCCCAAGAATATGGCAGGTCACACATACCGGCTGAATTTATCCAATTGGCTTTGATCAACGTCCACTCCAAACTGAGACATGTCGTTTGTCTGGTCATTGTTTTCCATCTCATAGATGGGAGTACGATTTCGATTCTGGTCTTCCAGCTGAACCAGTTCTCCTGCGTTGCTGTCTGCAGAAACTCCGAAAGTGATCAAAGCGACGTTTACTGCGATGTCAAATAAAATTCTCATTGAACTACCTTTCAAAATGTTTTCTTGTTTCCCGGAAACTTACTGTTCCCGGCTTTCAAAAGGAAAACGGAGCAGGTCTGAAAATCTTCCGCAGATTGGGAAGAAATATTTGAAAATCTGATAATGCTTCAAAAGCAGTTGCAAAATGAAATATATAACTTGTGGAATTCAGCGACCGCCAGGATTCAGTGACTTTTGACTGATATTGAACTGAGTCGTTGCGACTCTGACACTCGTCAGCGCAGGCTGAATGCCAGGATCTTTCAAATGAAGGTTTTCTACTAACTGAGATCAGCGCGATGAAATTCTGAAAAAATCCAGATAGTCGGGAAGATTTACGCCTGTGAGTTGTTTACATTGTAGTATCTGAACAATTCAATTCTCATTTATTTAATTCGCGAGGCTAGCATGCATTTGTTTTTCTCAGGGAGGTGGATAACCATCGCCTGTTTTATGGCCTTATGGCTTATGCAGCAGATGGCTGTTTCTGCACAAGACTCCAATCACGCAGCAGAAGTGAAACAAATCTTCCGCACACGATGTTTTGAATGCCACGGTAGTACAAGACGCGAGGCAGACATCAATATTCTGGAGAGGTCATCCTTTGTGGGCCAAGATGGAGCCGTTGTTCCAGGTAAAGCTGATGAATCGGTCTTATATGATTATATCATCTCGGAAGACGAGGACTCTCGTATGCCGGAATCGCCACTGCCTCCGTTGACGGCTGGGGAAATTGCAGTCGTTCGAAAGTGGATTGAAGCGGGAGCACCTGAATTTCCCGAAGATGTGAAACAACCCCAAGAAGCTGGATCAGATCCCGCGTTGAAAAATGTGATTGGTGCTGAATATGTCCTCACAAAGATTCTGGAATACGTCGAGGCGACACCCCGCGATGATCGCCGTTATTTGAGATTCTTCACCTGTAACCATTTATTAACGGCTGGCACCACTTCGCAAGAGCTCAAAGAAAACCAACACGCATTAGCGAAAGCCATTAATCATCTTTCGTGGCAGCCTGAAATCGTTCAACCTACGGTGGTCGATCCGGAAACAGGAACGATTTTTGTTGTCGACATTCGAAAGCTGGGTTGGCAGGAAACACCGTTTTCAAAGATTCAGGGAAATAACAAATCACTCGCCAGAGATGTCAACCTTTACGATCAGGTGTTGTTGGAATACCCATATGGGTTGGCGTTTGAAAATTCAGAAATATTTGATCGGCTTTGGGATGTGTACCTGAAGCCTGCCAGAATGATTCGACCGATTCCTTATGTACGTATCGACTGGTTCATCAGCGTGGCGACACAATCCCCCCTCTATGAAGATATGTTGCAGTTGCCACATCAACTTGATGAATTGGAACATCAACTGGGCGTTGACAGTAAACTGAACCTGCAAACCCATGTCGCAAAACGAGCGGGTATGACTCTCTCTGGAGTCTCACGCAATAACCGGATTGTGGAACGGCATCCTTCACGCTTTGGCGCGTACTGGAAAAGCTTTGATTTTCAGACCAGTAAAGGTCTGCAGAATATGTTCACAGACCCACTCAACTTCCACTTCGCCGGCGGTGAGATGATCTGGAATTTGCCTAACGGCTTACAGGCATATTTCATTACCGACAATGCCGGTAACCGAATCCTAGAAGCACCGACGACTATCGTGACAGACAAGTTTTCGGAAGACAAAGTGGTCCGTAACGGACTGGCCTGCATGCGATGCCATGATCAGGGTATGAAGCGGTTTGCCGATAACATCCGTCCTGCGTTTGAATCACTTCCCGATCGCAGTGGTTTGAATAAACGCGATATCCTCAAACTATACGTTGTTAAAGAGGAAATGGATGCATTATTGGACAAAGATGACAAGCGATTTCAAACGGCAATGAATCAGGCTTTAGGAGAGACCTATAAAGCTGAGCCATTGATTCCCACGTCCCGAAAATTTATCGATGCACCGTTGACAATTTCGCAAGCTTCGGCAGAACTCGGTTTGAAGGATTCATCGAGTTTAAAAGCCGTATTTCGTTTACCACAATTCACGCAGCTTGGTCTGGCGGGGCTCTCAACGGGTGGCGTAATTCGCCGTGATACCTGGGAAGACTACTTTGATCAAATCGTTCGTCAGCTTGGTATCGGTGTACCGATCGCACCCGTTGATGGATTAACGCGTCCCGACCACCTGGCCGACGGGTTGGCCAGTGGTTTGAAGATCAGCACCAGCAAACGCAGCAATGTTTTCTCTCCAGGAGAAGAAATGGTGATCACGGTCGAGAATCAAACGGGCATTGATCTATTTATCGAATTGCTGGGTACAAGCGCGCTTGGCAAGAAGGCCGCCTTAACCAATGGCATCCTTTCTCTCAAAAACGGGAAATCCTATCAATTTCCAGAATCAGGCACGATCAAAATCAAGCCACAACTCGGAACGGAATTTATTACCGTCTTTGCAAGTCCTCAGCATTTTTCCCCGGGGGTCTTATTGCAGGGACACGGGGTGGCAGACCGGTTTGTACATGATTTCTATGAATATGACCATAGCGATACCCGCTTGAAAAATGATCCTTCACAACTTGTCAAGAAAACATTGAAAATTGAAACGCGATAGTGAGTACAAAATCAGCATGCTCTCTGCGAACGAATAAGGAAATCGAGAATAATGAAACGCAAAATTGATATCATCAGAACCACATGGGTAATACTCGGCATATTTGCAGCGACAGCACTCTTTTCCGAGCAGACTCAGGCAGATACCATCAATCAAGGGTTGCAGAAACAGCTTCCAAAGATCGTTGATTATCTCAACAAACACGAGTTCAAAACAGTCGGCGTACTCAAGTTTCGCGTAAAGAAGCCGGGACAGAAAACGACGAACAGCGCTGGCCCGCTGAATTCGCTGTTGGCAGATCGCCTCGAAGTGGGCTTAATTCTGGCGAATCCTTTCGATGAGGAACGCCAGCTGAATATTATCAAAGATGCCAGCGCCAAGGCGGCAATCATCGACAAGGCCGATCACTTAACCGAAACCGGCCGCAACGCATTATTTGGTCCCAAATTCAAACTGGCATGGGGAAACAAATCAGAGGTCGCCGACGCTTTCCTGACGGGAGTCGTGCAGGTTCATGGTGACAATCAGCATGCGACGATCGGTATTCTATGCTTCAACAGGAATGGAGGAGGATTGGAGAAAGCCTGCGAGGTTTTTGATGTGGACCTGGACGCCGAGACGCTGGGAGAACTTGGTGAAAGTTTCGTGCTGCGAGGTGCATTTGACGGTGGATCCATACAGCTTACTTTCGAAGACCATCAGAAGCAAAAGCAGCAGCAGATTTTGAAAGCGGCGGCGGCAGTGAAAACGCAGCAGGTAAATTTTCCATTGGACGATTCCGCTGCACCGGTCAAGCTGGAGATTCTTTATGATGGCAAACCTGTGACAGTGGAACTGAGAGATGGTCAAGCATATGTGGCTGAACCGAAGATTGGTCAGAAGGTTGAATTGGCGTTGAATCGGAACCACTCCGCAAAAGGGAGACTTGGGGTTGTGTTGAAGGTGAATGGTGAGAATACATTATACCGTCAGGTCGTTCGAGATATTGATTGTACGAAATGGATTTTGTCGCCGGACCATAAACGAACGGTCGTGAAAGGATATCAGACGCAGGAGACTAAGGCTGAGAAATTTACCGTCCTGTCAAAATCGGAATCGGCTCAACGAGCGATGGACTATGGTCGTCAGGTCGGACAGATCCAGCTAACGGTATTTCAGGAACTCGCCGGAGTCCGGAAAGCGCCGACGATACTGAATGAAGACGACCAGGACCTGATTGCCATGTTGCGTGGGGTTCATCCATCGGAGCAGCCTAAAAACCTGGGCGCCTTAAAGCACCAGATTCGTCTTGCCAGCCGCAAGGGGGAGCAAACACGAGGATTAATCGTTCAAGGCGAACAGACAGCGAATAAAGTAGAAACGGTGAAATTTGAAGCTGATCCTACGCCGGTGATGTCAGTCACAATTACGTATTTCAAGCCTTGATCGTTTCCGGGACAAATTTAAGCACGGCAGAGGGCCAATCTATTCAGTTGTTGGATGAGTGAACGGTACACAAAAGGGAAGCGATGAACATCAACATCCAACGTATTCTTAAACCAGGTGAATTCATGAACTTAGTTCGACTTTTCGTATGGATCAGTTTGATCAGCATGGGACCGGCGGCTAGCACTTATGCAGCGAGCATGTTGGAAGTTAATGTTGTCTCGACTACCATGCAAGTAGAAAATCGTACGATCGCAACGATAAAACGTGGACAAAAACTGTGGGCATTCCGAACCGAAGGCAAATGGGCCTGGGTCAAACATCCCACGGTTTCCGAAAAAGGTTGGGTTTTGCTTAAAGATCTCAGAAATCTTCCGCAAACCGCAGAGCAGAAAACTTTGCTGGCGCAGGCACGTCAAATACGCAAAGAAGCGATTGCAATCAAATCCGAATTTTATTCTGCAGAACGTGAACGAGCCTGGAACTCGATCTGGAACAGCTTTCGTCAGGTCTACAGCGAGGATCATCCCGATACAGCGGCGGCCAAGGTCAATTACTCTTCAGAGATTAATGCAAAAGGAGAAGCGGCGCGCGCAGTTAAAATCCTTGAAGAAGCTTTATCAGTGCTTGAACGCTGGAAGGGTGAGGATGATAAGGAACTGATTAAAAGCCTGGAGTTACTTTCTGCACACCAGTATCGGGCTGCCAAGTATGCTGACGCACTGGCGACTCTCAAGCGTGCCATTCATCTGCGAGAGAAATATTTTGCATCTGAGGTTAATGAGTATGCCAATTTGCTCTGTAATCTGGGGGTGATGTATGAGCATCAGGAAAACCTGACGGAAGCACGGGCTTTGATAGAGCGATCTTTAGAGATCCGTCGCAAAAAAATGGGGCGAACGCATCATGAAACAGTTTCAAGCATGTATCAACTGGCTGGAATTCTATCTGCGCTGCAAGACAATTCTGGTGCACAGAAACTGTTTGAAGAGATTATAGAGATCAATAAAAAAATGGGACGCGAAGATGACCAGCAGTCGTTATCTGTGAAACTGTCTTTGATGCAGCTCTATCAGAACATTGACAAATGGGATCGTGCTGAAGCAATCGGCAAAGAAATATTGCCGAAACTGCAAAAAAAATACCCTGCGGATCATCCCGTCATGGTACAAATTCTCGCTGCGATGGCAGAGCATACCGATGATGAAGAAAAAACGAAGCAGTTGCTGAGGGAATCTTTCGACCTTGCACGCCGCACACAAGGAGAGGATCATCCACAGACTTTAGGCATAAAGTTTCAATTAGCCAACTACGAATATAATGATGGAAATTATGCGATTGCAGTTCAATTGCTACGTGAGATCATTTCCACTCGTAAACGACTATATCAAAATCAGAACCGCCAATTGGGGAGTGTACTTGGATTTCTGGGTACAATCGAAGCCATTCAGGGAAATTGGGCCGCTGCTGTACTCGCATTTGATGAGCAACGCCGAGGGGCCAAACAATTTTCTGACAAAGTATTACCAGGCCTCAATCAGAGAGAACAACTTCGATTCCTGAAGGGCATTGATCAAGTTGATTATCGTCGCGCAACCGGAATCATGTGGCCTCAACGCGATAATGCTCAGATTGCAGAAAAAAGCCTGGAATGGATCCTGAACCGTAAAGCATTAGTTCAGGAAACCCTCTCCAGTCATGAACGTCTTTTGCGTCAATTTCAAGGAGCGGCACGTGTTTTTGCAGAAAATCTGTTTGAAGTACGTCGACAGCTGGCATCAATTACTTTAGGAGCCGAACTTTCCGCAGAACAAAAACAGGCGCGGTTGGAGGCATTGAGTCGTCAGGAACAGGATTTGATCCAACGGCTCGGTTTATCAAGTTCTGCAAATGAGCAAGGCGACTGGGTAACACTAAAATCTGTACAAGACCAAGTGCCCCAGGATGCTGTTTTCATCGAATTTTTACGCGTATATCCCTATACGCGTCAAGGCAAACAGATCAAGCGCGAGGCACCACGATATGGTGCATGGATTATCCCGCCCGGAAAGAGTCAGAAAGTCATTGCCGTTGATCTGGGATCAGCAACAGAAATTGAATCTACTCTGCGGTCAGCAGTTCAGTCGATTCAAAGTGGAGCAACGCAATCGGGCAAAGAAGGAGAAGCGAATGCAGAGAAAACGACACGTCGTTTACTGCAGGAACTGAGTAACCGTATCTTGACTCCCTTACTTTCACATCTCAAAGGCTTCGATAAAGTCATTCTGGCTCCGGATGCCTCTTTGTGGTTAGTTCCCTGGGCTGCACTTCCGCTAAAAGACGATCGCTATGCTGTCGAACAATTTGAATTTCGCTACATTGTTTGTGGAAGAGAATTGAGTTCCGTAGCACCGACCAGGAGCGTCGTTGTCCAGCGCCCGATTATCTTTGCGAATCCAGATTACAATCTATTTGGTATCAAAGCGAAGAGTAAGGGGGAAACCGCTCAACAACTTGCCCCCGTCGGTTTGTTACCGGGAACTGCCGCAGAGGCGCAACGCATCCAGTCATCACTCTCCCAGTATGCTTCGTCTCCGACAGTTCTGACCGAATCGCAGGCAACCGAAGCGGCATTCAAATCGATTCAAAATCCAGAAGTATTGGTGTTGAGTACACACGGATATTTTCTACCGGATGAATCCGCTGTCAGTTACGAACAACGAATGGCGTTACGACATGCGTCAAAATTATATGCAACCGCGAATACATATTATAAAGAAAAAAAATACAGTCAGGCCGTCTTACCTGCCCAGTGGGCGTATGAAATACGCAACGAAATTTATGGCCCCAATCGAAGCTATACAAACAATGCTGCCAGATTAGCTGGTCGATCCTTGCGACTGCTTAAGCGATTCGAAGAAGCCCGGCCTTATTACGAGTCTCAAGTTGACTACTGGGTTCGAAAAGAGGGTCCTGGCAACAACACGATTATCGTTTTGAAAAATCTTGCCAGTCTTTGCGGCAGTATGTCAGATGCCACATCCAAAACGGTCTATTATGAACAAGCCTGGAGAATGGCACGTGGCGTACTGGGGGACGACCATAAAGACACGATAGGCCTTCTCTCAATTCTGGCAAAAGCGGCTGAAGCATCTGAAGATTACTCACTTGCTTATGAAGTCAAACAGGCTCAAATAGAACATTACACGAAGACGGAAGGTCCAGACAGTAACAAAGCAATGGTGGGAGTACTGAAGCTGGCTGAGCTGCTGGAATCGAAAAAAATGATAGACGAGGCAGATAATCTGTTTTTGAAAAATATAGAAGACAGAAAACGCATTTATGGAAACGAAACGGTAAGGACAGCACATGCACATAGTATCTATGGACAGTTCCTTGACCGACAAGGCCGAATAAAAGAGGCAGCTTTGCAACTTCAACGTGCATCAGATATTCGGGAAAAAGAGGTCTCGGACGATCGCGATCTGATCTATTTTTCGTATTTTAGACTGGCAAAAATTTATGAAAAGTTAATGGATACTGAAAAACAAAAAAAATATCAGCAGCTGGCAGATGCCATTAGAAAACCTGCGAAAAAGAAGTCTAAATCCAATAAAACGGCGAATAAACCCAAATCAGGAAATGAAAATAAAGAACACGCTGAAGCAGATGAAGTCGATGCAGACTTGCTTGCAATGCGTGATGCCGCTTTGAGTCAAATGACACGATTTGTCCAGACTTATCCGACATCAGGTGATTCTACTGTCAATCCATTGCTGAGGTGTGGCTTGATGCTGGCAGGCTGCAATAATCGTCCGGAAGCATTGCGTCAATCAAAAGATGATGGCGTTCTGACTGGTCTCGAAATCATCAGTTCCGATCTTCGCGGTACGAAACTTGTCGTGCTCAGTGCCTGCGAAACAGGCATTGGTGAAATTCGTTCTGGCGAAGGAGTCGCTGGACTTCGGCAGGCTTTTCAGTTGGCGGGCGCTCAATCCGTAGTCGCGTCTCTCTGGAGCATTCCTGATCAGGAAACAGCGTTATTGATGGAAGAGTTCTTTTCCAATCTCGCGCAGGGTATGCATAAATCAAACGCGCTGCGGCAGGCTCAGCTCTCCAGAATCCAATCCCGCCGCGAACGAAACGGTGCAGCACACCCTTTCTTCTGGGCTGCATTTACGTTAACGGGAAGTGAATGACAACAACGATCAAATCATTCAAGGATTCGTATATTTATATTATTGTCTGCACTCACCTTTCGACAGGGACATTCAAACCAGGAGAGCAGATCGGCTGCATCTTCGGCTGGATTCCCAGTTCTTCAGAAACTGCTTGAACTCACGCGATTCAAAATTCATGAATAACAACATTTACAAATCGACGCCCCCCGCGGTGACCGATTTCGACTCGTCTAGTAATTGCAGCCCCAGAATCTTTCCGCTTGAATATTCAGAAACTGCTCTTAAATGCCAGTACACCGATTCAGACTGGGCCAGTTCCAGGAGCTGACCCAGCTACCCTTTAGAGATCGGTGCCGTGCCCGTTGTTTATTTACTCCAGGAAAGTTCGAAAGCTCTGATTGAGTTTCAAGTCCCAGTAAGAATACGTTAAGCATTATAAGCCGGTTTGATTATACTTCTTCTGGAAACGGCGCGCGTAAAAGTCGTTACAACTATTGGTTTGCACATCAGGATCCCAGATGGATCGCACAATCTAAACTTTATTCACTTGACATCCCCTCATGTGTTTATTATAGATAAAGAACACTTAAAGGTAATTTCTGGAAACACCCAAACGTGACTGTGTTTTATTATCTCACAACAGAGGTCCATCCCATGCACCGAACCGCTGCACTGATGTTTTGGCTTTTCATTACAGGACACTTACTGAGCCCCGCTTCAATGGTCGCTGGTGAAATTGAGTTCCTTTCCCCTGCTGCGAAAAATCCGGTCGCGGCTGAAAGCCTGCACCAAATCAGCTGGAAAGCCGACACATCTATTGCACCTCAGGAAAAACTGACACTCAGTTATTCCATGAACGATGGTCAGGACTGGGAGCAGATTGCGCAACTGCCTGCTTCACAATCTTCCTACATCTGGGAAATCCCAAATCAGCCCGGTAAAACCTGTCTGCTGCGCCTGCAGACTGCGAAGAGTGAAACGACAGCGTCCCTCAAGCTGACAATCTCTCCTTCCCGTAAAGTCAGTACTTATCAGTGGAAGAACATCACCATGCAGGCGCCGTTTGCATTTCGCGACGGAGCCGGCGCTCTGGTGTTCCAGGATAAGATGTGGCTACTCGGAGGCTGGAATCCGCTGGATAAAAAACATTTTCCCCGGATCTGCAATAACGAAGTCTGGAACTCCTCCGATGGCCTGCACTGGGATCTGATCAAAGAAAACACCTACCTTGACAAGAGCTTCGATCCTCTCCAGGACTGGGAAGGCCGTCACACTGCCGGATATGTCGTGTATCAGGATCAAATGTGGATCGTCGGCGGTGATGTCAACCAGGGGCACTATCAGAACGATGTCTGGAAATCAAAAGATGGAAAAACCTGGCAGCGGCTCAGCCCGAAAGCGGTCCCCTGGGCACCGCGGGCTCTGCATCACACGCTGGTATTCAAAGACAAAATCTGGGTGATCGGCGGACAGACCATGCCCGCATTTGGCCCTTCAAAAGAAACCTTTTATCGTGACCTGTGGAACTCTTCAGACGGGATCCACTGGGATGAAGTCAAACCTCAGGAACCCTGCTGGTCTCCCCGCGGCATGATTGGCGGCAACGTCGTTTTCAAAGATCGCATGTGGATTCTGGGAGGCGGAACCTATGACACTCCAACAACACCGAAACGCAATTTCCACAACGATGTCTGGAGTTCCGCGGATGGGGTGCAGTGGAAACAACACACGGCAGCAGCCCCCTGGTTCCCACGTCAATATCACGATGTCGCAGTCTTTGACGGCCGAATGTGGGTGATGGAAGGTTTCCATTCTCAGGGTCGGAACCGGAAAGACGTCTGGTATTCGGACGACGGAGTGAACTGGTATGAACTTCCTGATACCCCCTGGAAAGCCCGTCATGCTGCCAGCGTGTTTGTCTTTGATGGCGGCCTGTGGATGGTCACCGGAAATAACTTTGAATCCGATGTCTGGAAACTGGTGAAAACTAATACCCCTGAATGACCGACGCTCCGCAGCGCACTCTGGAATCGTGAGAATCCTGAAAAATTACCGACTTCTGCTTTCACACCCGGTAAAACCTATGTATATTATAAACATAAGACACTCGCCTTCGAAACCTGTTTCAACAGAAATGTGGAGTTGTCCCATGCAACTGCGATTTGCATTACTGATCTGTGGATTATTTCTGCTTTCTCCGTTCCCCCTGTCCGCGCAGGCGCCAGAAGACAAAGTTGATTATACGACTCAGATCAAACCAATCTTAAAGTCGAATTGTTTTGCCTGTCATGGCGTTTTGAAACAGGAATCCACGCTCCGTCTCGACTCCGGTCAATTCATCATGCGGGGAGGAGAAATCGGTGCTGCGGTCGTCCCCGGAAAAGCAGAAGAGAGTCTGCTGTATCAGGTAATCGGTGAAAACCCCGATTTCGCAATGCCTCCTGAAGGTCAGGGACGAAAGCTTAAGCCTGATGAAGTCGCCTTGATTCGTGCCTGGATCAATCAGGGCGCGACTCTGCCTAAAAAAGATCCCCCTGAAACAGCCCCTTCTGAGCACTGGGCATTTATGACGATTCAACGTCCACCAACTCCCAAGGTAACAGGCTCAGTTCGAAATCCCATCGACGCGTTTCTGAATTCCCGTATGCAAAATGCTGGCATCATTCCTCAGCCCCCCACTGATAAAGCGACATTATTGCGTCGCGTTTATCTGGATCTGATCGGCCTCCCCCCCAAACCGGCGGAATTAAATGCCTTTCTGAAAGATACCCGACCAGATGCTTACGAACGTGTTATCGATCACCTGTTACAACAACCGCAATATGGAGAACGCTGGGGCCGTCACTGGATGGATGTCTGGAGGTATAGCGACTGGTACGGACGTCGCGGCGCGATGGACATGACCAACAGCTACTCCCTGACCTGGCGCTGGCGCGACTGGATCATCCGTTCGCTGAATGAAGATAAAGGCTACGACCGGATGATTATGGAAATGCTGGCCGCGGATGAAATCGCGCCAGATGACCGGGAGAATCTGGTTGCGACAGGATTCATCGTGCGCAATTTCTATCGCTGGAACTATCATACCTGGCTGAAGGACAATGTTGAACACACGGGAAAAGCCTTCCTGGGACTGACCATGAACTGCTGCGAGTGCCACGACCATAAATACGATCCCATCGGCCAGGAAGAATATTTCGCGTTCCGCTCGTTCTTTGAACCAATCGATATTAAGCATGATCGCGTCCCCGAAGAAGCCGACCCGGGACTTTATCCGGACTATAAACTGGGAGTCCAACTTAAGCCGGTTCGCACAGGCATGGTCCGAATCTATGATCGACACCTCGACGCCAATACGCAATTTTATACAGGCGGTCTGGAGCAGAATGTGGTCAAAGACAAGGCCCCCATCAAAGCAGCAGCGATTCAATTTCTCGGGGGCGACAAGCTTGACATAAAACCCATCGAGCTTCCTGTGACTACCTGGTATCCCGGCTTGAAACCGTTTGTGATCAAAGATGAGACCCAGAAGCGAAAAGCTGCCGTGCAAACTGCCCGACAGCAATGGGAGAACCAGAAATCGTCGCTGCATGAACAACTGCAGCAGCTGGAGACACAGCTCACGGCGCTGCTCGCACGGGATAAAGCAGAACAGCAGCGAAACACTGCTTCCTCCAAGTCAGACAAAACCGCACCGACCAGCTACCAGGCTCTGCAACTGAGCGCCAACCAGGGACGTCGCACACTGGCATATGCCCTGTCCGACTGGAAAAGTTTCGGGGCTGAAATCCTTGTCCGATTTCATCTCCGAATTCTCTCGGACAGTCTCGTCAACTTTCAATTATCGAATGATTTATCCGCCGGCAGAACCAATGTGTATGTCGCATTCAATGTCGGCAAAATCATCACATTCGCTCCGGGAACCACCAGTAAAACAGAAATCGGAACCTATCAGATGGCTGCCGGAGAACAGAATTTTGAAGTCGAGATTCTGTTGAAGCCTCAGGCGGATGTCGCGGAACTGACTGTGATTCAGACAGCCGACTCAAAGAAAATTGTTGACCAGACACCAATCGCTCTTAATGGTTGGAATCCGGTTAACCAGAAGAATTGCGGACTCTTTCTTGACGCTCAGAGCGGCAGCATTGCAGAATTTGACGACATTGTTTTTCTGCAACAGGGGATTCAGGACCTGAAACGCTTTGACTTCGAGTTTCCCGGTTATCGGCAGGGCGAAGACGTCCCCGGAATTGAAGACTGGCAAGTCACTCCCTTCAGCACCGGAACCGCTACATCAAAAATCGTCTTGAATAAACCCCTGACAGCCGAGGAACAGAAGCGCCAACAGGAAATCTCGGAAGTCACCCGCAAACGAGACCTGGCGGCTCTGAAGCAAAAGTCTTTGCAGCAGACCCTGCTGACAGCGGAAGCTGAACAGGCTGAATATGAAGCACGTGTTCGCGCTGCTCAGGCACGCTATCTCGCTCAGTCTCCAGAGGTCGAATCACTGGAAAAGGAAGCCAGTCGGCTGGAATGGGAGGCGAATCAAATCCAAGCGCAGGCAGGCGTCACTTCAGCGGAACTTGCCTTTCGAGAGGCACAGCTCCTTCCCGAAACAGATCAAACTCGCAAACAAAAGATACAAACTGCACAACAGAAGCTGGCACAGGCTCAAAACTCGCTCACAGCCGCCAGCAAACCACGGGCTGCCGATTCTACGGCGTATGCCCCCTTGAGTGCGATGTTCCCTAAACAGAGCACAGGACGACGTGCGGCACTCGCTGGCTGGATTGCCAATCGTGATAATCCGCTGACTGCGCGCGTAGCCGTGAATCACATCTGGATGCGCCACTTTGGTCAACCTCTGGTAAAGTCGGTGAACAATTTCGGGCGCAGTGGAGACCACCCCACACACCCTGATTTGATGAACTGGCTCGCAGTCGAGTTGATGGATCACGGCTGGAGTATGAAACACCTGCATCGCCTGATCCTATTAAGCGACGCCTACCGTCGCAGTTCAAAAGGAGTCGCAGCGCAGCATGACAATTGGAACCAGGATCGCGACAATCAGCTACTCTGGAAATTTCCCACCAACCGGATGGAAGCCGAAGTCGTGCGCGACAGTCTGTTCGCTTTGGCCGATGATCTGGATCTGAAAATGTACGGCCAGGAGCTGGAACAGAATGAGGGACTGATCACAAATCGACGCAGTATTTACTATTCTCATCACGGCGAATCAAAAATGGAATTTTTGTCCCTGTTTGACGGTCCCAGCGCTACCGATTGCTATCAACGCAAGACAACCGTCATGCCCCAACAGGCTCTCGCTTTGACCAACAGTAATCTGGCTGTGAAACAGAGTCGAAAAATCGCGGCACAACTCTGGAAGCTGCTCCATGAACAGTCACAGACTGATCCGGGTTCACAGGATCAACAGCGCACCTTCATTCAGCAGACATTTGAATTAATTTTATCACGGCCGGCCAGTGAGAAAGAACTAACTACCGCATTGAGATTTCTGAAACAACAGGAAACACTGTTTGTCGAAACGAACGCTGCAGCAAAATCTGCCTCCCCGAAACAGCCGGATTCGTCCGCGAAAAACTTTGAGCAACCGGCCACGAATCCCGCAGCTCGGGCGCGGGAAAGCCTCGTCCAGGCATTACTCAATCACAATGATTTTATCACCATCCGTTAACGTTTATTTAACTCATCCGCGCTAACGACAGCAGGGTTGAAACCATGCAATTTAATTCAAAATCATCAATACCCCAATGTAGGCAGATTCAACGTCGCACTTTCCTGTCAGACCTCGGCTTCGGCGCCACCGGCATGGCGCTGAGCATGTTGTTGAATCAGGAATCATCCGTCCGCGCGGCAGGCAGCAGAAATTCTGCCCCTACAGACGGCCCTCACTTTACCCCCAAAGCAAAATCGGTAATCTGGGTGTTTCTCTCCGGAGGTTACAGCCAGATGGAAACCTTCGATCCCAAACCGGAACTCAACAAGTACGCCGGTAAGACGTTTTCCGATACGATCTACCCCGATCCGCTTAAAGACCCACGCTATGAAGAGCGCGCCCGCTCGGTGGTCATGGTCGATCGCAAGTTTTCCAAAATCATGCCGATGCAGGTCGGCTACCGCAAACATGGCGCAGCGGGAATTGAAATCACCGACTGGTGGCCGCATCTGGCAACCTGTGTTGATGACATCTCTTTTGTTCGTTCCATGTATACGACGGATAACGACCATGCAGCGGAATTCCAGATACACCACGGTCGACACAAACTGGATCAGAAAGAACCCGTAATCGGTTCCTGGCTCAGCTACGGCCTGGGAAGCTTAAATCGTAATCTACCGGAGTACGTGTTCCTCGGCTCTTATACCGATACGCGGGTGAAAGAAAACTTCAATCCTGATTACCTGGGGCCCAAATACATGGGAGTTGAGCTGTCGCTTGATCCCAAAAACCCGCTCCCTTTCGGTGTCCGCCCTCAGACGATCCTGGCACAGGAACAGGCCAATCAGTATGACCTGATCAATGACTTGAACCGTCTGGCGGCCATTGAATATCCAAGTGATGAAAAATTACGGGCCCGGATTAATTCGTATGAACTGGCATTCCGGATGCAACAATCCGTACCGGAAGCACTCGATATGTCCGATGAAACGAAAGAAACTCAGAGCCTGTATGGAATCGATGAAACTGAAACGTCGGTTTCTGGACGTCGTCTGCTGGCAGCGCGTCGTCTGGCAGAACGGGGCGTTCGGTTTACTCAGGTTTACCTCAGTGGTTACGGCGAATGGGACTCACATCAGAATCTTAAGGAGAATCATACCCGTTCCTGCAAACGCGTTGATAAACCAATCGCCGGCCTGTTAAAAGACCTGAAACGCCGTGGCATGTGGGACGATACAGTCGTCGTATTCTGTACTGAATTTGGAAGGACTCCAGCTGTGGAGACCCGTGGCAATCCAAAGATGCCCAGCGGTCGTGACCATCATCCGCACGGTTTTACAGTCTGGTTCGCGGGAGCCGGCATCAAACAGGGCTACGTGCATGGCGCCACTGACGAACTGGGCTTCCATGCGGTCGAGTCTCCTCATTATGTAACCGACATTCATGCCACCCTCTATCACCTGCTGGGGCTGGATCAGCACCGCTTGGATATACCCGGACGCAAACGACTTGAAATTGATCGCGGAACACCAATTCTGGATATCTTGACTTGATGCTGTTTTCTCTGAAAGCAATGACCGACAGCCACTGTCCCCGTCATAAAAGGGGTGCCGATGAGCTTGTCGACTGAAGGTAACGCCCCCGCTGCGGAAGCTTCGCCGCGCGCACGATTATTGGTACTTGCCGGGTTGAGTACTGGTTTCCTGCTGGCCTATCTGCCGCGTGCGGGAATTGCGCCACTGGCAACCACAATCCAGAGTGAATTCTCATTTGATGACCTGCAGATGGGACGCATTCTTGCCATCTTTTTCGCCGGCTACTTCGTCTTTCAGATCCCGGGAGGTATACTCGGTCAGAAACTGGGAAACCGTCTGGCGCTGCCCGTCTTACATTGTGCTTCTGCGTTGGCTAATCTGCTGACTGTGATGGTCAGCTCTTTCGGAACAATCTGGTTTTCGCGACTCCTGCTGGGAATTGCCCAGGCTGGTATGGTCCCCTGCTCTGCCCAGGTCATTAAAACCTGGTTTCCAGAAACGCAACGAGGCATCGCCAGTTCCCTGATGGGCAGCTTCATGTCAGTCGGCAGTATTCTGGCAACTGGCATTACCGCGTCACTGGTCGGTCCCTTCGGTTGGCGCATACCCCTGGTATTATTCAGTCTGTTTTCGTTCTGCTGGGCAATTCTGTTTTATCTCTACTTTCGCGACCGCGGGGAAGCGGCCGAACTTCCGACGAAGGCAGAGGAGATTCAGGCAAAACCAAAAGTGGTCCAACGTCAGCCGACTTATCCCAGAACCTCTCTTACAAAACAGATGCTCCGCAGTAAAGATATCTGGCTGTTCTGTATTCAATCCGGATTTCGTGCCTTTGGTTATGCGTTTTTTATCACCTGGTTTCCCGCCTACCTGCAGTATTCCGGTGATGCCTCAGTTCAACAGGCTGGTCTGTGGTCGATGCTGCCTTTAACAGGAATCGTTATCGGCACACTCGTCGGTGGGAAATTGATCGATCTGATTTTCCAGCGCACTGGTAATAAATATTATAGCCGCTCACTGCTCTGCGTTTTTTCGCATCTGTTTTGTGCAGTCTCCATTCTGCTGGCAGCATGGATGCCGCCTGAATCAGCCATCTATCTGATTACCGTCGGTACATTTCTCTCTGGTATCGGAAATCCTTCCACCTGGGTTACCTCAATGGATCTGGGTGGCAACCAAACGTCTGTGGTGATTGCCGTCGTCAACATGGCTGGCGTTTTCGGCAGCTATTCCTCTCCCATTATCGTCGGTCGACTGTTTAATTATATTAAAAGTATGGAAGTTCCCAACTGGAATCTCGTTCTGTTTCTATTTGTCGGCGTTTATCTGGCAGCCACCCTCAGTTGGGCACTGATTAATCCGTATAACTCCCTGTCTGGACAGGAGTCCTGATATTTCAAGATAAAAGCAAGCGAAATAAATTGACATCAAAAGAGTTTTTACAATTTAAATTCACGCATTCTTTTTCAAATCACTATAAATAGAGCGTTGTCGAATCTGTTCTATTCTATTACTGACCTGATTCTCTCTACGTCAACAGACACATTCAATTGACCTTCTGAACTGTATTATCATGATCCGACTTAAATTATCTGACTGGACCAGCGATCTCCTGGAATCTTCAACCGCGACAGCAGAGGAAGACTCTGCTACAGAGCGGGGATCGTTATCAGATCGTGTCTATCAGTATCTGTACTCTCAATTATTGCATGACCAGTTTTCTATCGGCGAGCCACTCATTCCATTCAAAATCGCTCGCGAATTAAACGTCTCCCGCACAACCGTGCGTCAGGCCATCGGATTGCTGACGGAAAAAGGCTGGGTCGGCACTGACGACAGTGGTCGTGCCGTGGTACTCAAGCAACCTTCGACCGACCTGCAACCGGGAAGTGGTTTATCCGACTTCAATCGTGAGACAGAAACCGAAGCAATATACCGCCGCATTTTCGAGCAGTTACTCAACGGGGAATATTATCTTGGCCAGAGCGTCAGTACCCAGGAAATTGCCAACGACTTGAATGCCAGTCTGGGAACCGTTCGACAGGCACTCGACTGGCTCTGTGCACGCGGCCTGTTTGTGCGTGTCCCCCGTCGTGGCTGGCAGGTAGTCGATGCAACAGCCAGTGAAATCGCCGACATCTACCGTTTACGTCTGCTGCTGGAATCCGAAGTCATTGACCGTGTCGCCGCCCATGCCACGTCGTCTCAACTGAAAAACCTGGTCAATGACTGTCAGCAGATCATTGATCGCTTCGACTCGCTCAGTCATTCGGATCGCCGGCAAATTGATTATACGTTTCACCGCACCCTGCTCGAATTGACTGACAGTACGATCCTGCTGGAAACCGTTGATCCGCTGATCATGAAAATGGCGCTGTTCGGTGTATACCAGGAACTGCCGCCCAAGACATCGCTTAAAGGGATGAAAGAGCATTTATCCGTCGCCCGGGCACTATTCAATCGTGACCCCGAACTGGCGCGCGAGCGCATCCGGGTACACCTGCTGAGGGCTGAAAAGCAATATGAAACAGATGAAACCAGATAACCTCTATACACAGGCCGGACCAGTCTCCGGACAGAGAAACTGAATTGAGCAATCATGCTGATAGACACACATACCAACCTGATGTGGTATCCCGATCATCTTTCCGATGAATTTGTCAAATTCGCCTGGGCCGCTAAACAGGCAAAGATGAAAAATTCGAAAGATGTCTATTTCGCCGGCGCGGAACAGGATGAGCAGAACGCGTTTGATTCACGCCCTGATGCTCTGCTCGAAGCCACCAGTGAATGCGCAAAAGTCATCGTTTTTGGTATCAAAGCACCGTTCTGTGGCATCAACTGTGACCAGGAACTGATTGCCGAATTTGCAAAGTCACATTCAGACCGGTTTATAGCCTGGTGCTCGGTAGACCCTAATGACCCGGACTGCGTGGATCAATTGACGTATTATGTGAAAGATCTCGGTATGAAGGGTCTGAAGGTCTCTCCGATCTATCAGAACTGGAACCCGCAGGATCCAAAGCATCTGCCTCTGTTTCGCAGAGCCGAAGCGCTCCAGATTCCGATCAACATTCACCAGGGTACCTCCTTCGTGCGGCCTGGTCCTTTGAAATACTCTAATCCGATTCAACTGGAAGACATTGCTATTGCCTGCCCGGACTTGAGAATGATTATTTCGCATATGGGGCACCCCTGGGAAACAGAGTGTGTCGTGTTGATACGCAAGCACCCGAATCTGTATGCGAACGTCTCGGCCCTGCACTACCGCCCTCTGCGACACTATCAGGCATTTATGACTGCTCTGGAATATGGCGTGGAAGACAAGCTGATTTACGGATCCGACTTTCCTTCCGCCACCCCTGCTCAGGTGATTGCCGGATTGAATAAAGTCAATCAGGTGGTAAAGGGGACTTCATTTCCTCACTTTCCGCAGGAAGTCATCGATCGAATTATTTACGAAAACTGGAAGCAGGTTTTGAATCCCGTGGAGCTGGGATTGGAATCCCTGTCCCCTTAATGTGAATCGCAGACTATGAAAATCACCAGTATTGAAACTATTCCGGTCCGGGTTCCGCTGAAGCCCTTTCTGACAACGAAAACGGCGCACGGCGAACACGTTGATTCACCCTATGTGATCATCCGCGTACATACCGATTTCGGACTGACGGGCATTGGTGAAGCCACGCTCGCCCCCCGCTGGAGCGGAGAAACCAGTCAAAGCTGTCTGGCAGCCATTAACCAGTTAATCGCTCCTGCACTGATCGGAACCGATCCACTGCTGATTCAACAGGCCTGCCTGAAAATGGATCAGGTCATCAAGCTCAATCCGTTTACGAAAGCCGCCGTGGAGATGGCACTCTGGGACCTGACAGGAAAAGCGGCAGGGCAGCCTGTCTACCAACTGCTGGGTGGGAAAGTCCGCGATTCTGTTCCGGTCAAAACAGTCATTGGCGCATTCTCTCCAGAAAAGGCAGCCGCGCTGACCAGTCACTTTCTGGATCAGGGCTTCCAAAGTCTGAAAGTCAAAGTCGGCCTGAATCTCATACAGGATCTGGAACGCCTGCAGGTTGTCAGAGAACTGACAGGCGCGGACATGGAAATAGGTGTTGACGCGAATTGTGGCTGGGATTTCAGTACAGCCCGCCGGGCACTGCCAAAATTGGAAGAATTCGGTATTTCCTTTTGTGAGCAACCGATAATACCGGGTCGACATGATCTCTGGCGCGAGTTGCGGAGTGTCACATCCATCCCCCTGATGGCGGACGAAAGTGTCTTCACCGTGACAGATGCCTGGGAAATCTGCGCTCAACGTTCTGCGGACATTCTCAGTATTTATCCAGGTAAAAACGGCGGCATCTCCCGAACGGTCTCCATCAGTCAACTGGCGGCGGCGGCAGGCCTGGTCTGTTCGATCGGCAGTAACCTGGAACTGGGAATCGGCAGCGCCGCCATGCTCCATGTCGCAGCCGCGATGCCGGGCATTGACAGCGAACGCTTTCCCGCTGACTGCCTGGGACCGCTGTTTCACGAAGCAGATCTGTTGCAACAGCCATTATCTCTGGGGCCCTTGACGGCGGAACTGCCCACCGGACCTGGTCTGGGAGTCGAACTGGATGAAGACCAGCTCAACCACTGGCGAACCGATATTTGAAACTACTTATTGAGAAGGTACTTTTCATGTCCAATATAATCTGCGGTACTGACCTGCGAGCCGTTCACGCGGTTCCACTGACTCCCTTTGATGCACAGAATCGAGTGAATCTGGATCTCTACGCGGAACACATTCAGCGGCTCTATGCCGCGGGAACGCGCGTGTTTCTGCCCGCCGCCGGAACCAGTGAATTTCACAGTCTTTCACGAAGCGAGATTGAATCCATCGTCGCGACAACCTGCCAGGCTGCCGGTTCTGACGCGGTCATTCTAGCCCCCGTCGGAGGCGCAATTGGTGATGCCCTGGCTTTGGCGGAAGCGGCTCTTTCCGCAGGCGCTTCCGGCCTGATGGTGATGCCCCTCACCCACCCCTACCTCTGCGACCAGGGGGCGACAGATTATTATGAATGTCTGGTTGAATCATCGCAGATGCCAATCGTCATTTACAAGACACGCGATATTCCCAGTGATGTCTGTTTACTGAAGCTTGCCACGAATCCTTCTATCATCGGAATCAAATACGCCGTCAATCAACTCGACCAGTTCCAACTGGTCCTGGACCAGAGTCCCCCCGATTGTGAGTGGCTCTGCGGTTCCGCAGAACGATTCGCTCCCTATTATATGCTGGCAGGAGCCACCGGTTTTACTTCTGGAGCCATCAATGTCTGTCCGAGGCTTGTGCTCGCACTGCACACGGCTCTGGTGGAAGGCGATCTCACGAAAGCGATGTCGCTCCAGCGTCTGATTCTGCCGATAGAGCATTATCGCGCCCGACTGGGAGAAAGCTACAGTATCAGCATGCTGAAACAAAGTATGCTGTCCCTGGGATATGATTTTGGCACTGCCCGCGCACCTCAACGTCGGTTAACCGCACTGGAACGCGAAGAAATCGAAACGCTGCTGCATCCGATACTCGAACAGGAAGCGACGGTGTTAATCACCTGAAGTGATTTTTCAGGATAAAAGAGCTTTGGGAACCAGAACCCGCATCGAATAAGGTCCGGCCAAAGATTGTCCCGGCTTGATGTCGCTGGAGATACTTAAAAATTCGCGTGCTTCTGCTGTGCTCCAGCCCTGGCGTTCTTCCAGCCAGCTGATCATCTCACGTATTGCCAGCCATTGTGCAGACTCCAGCGGCCGATCACAGGCGATTGTCAACAGGTGAGTGTCTGTTTCCGCACGCAGCCACCTCTGCTGCAGCATTGTGTTTTTCAACACAGTCGCCGAAAGAGTTACTTCGCTGCGCATCTCAATGGCGCTCAGTTCGCCATCTCCCTGCCTTGCATGGCAATCCCCCAGAAACAGAAAGGCGCCAGACACCGCAACGGGAAGATAGATTGTGCACCCCGGCCCAATTTCTGGCACATCCAGATTTCCACCATGCGTGCCCGTATGATAGGTGTAAATCACTTCTTCTCGGGGCGCGGTTCCAATCGTACCAATTACAGGGGCAACAGGCTGCTCCAGCGTATGCATTTTACCTCCTGCCTGAAAGCGGTAGACGACCACGTCGTCACGAATCTCAACCAGACGGGTGACCGGTTCTGAAATCAGATCGTGTAAATTCTGTTCGAAAGGCCAATACCCGTAATACCCCTGCGTATCACAGCTCATGGCCTCAATTTTCACAGCGAGTGTATCACCAAGTTCCGCACCAAGAATCTGAATGGGGCCTGTCACGGGATTGCCGGCATAACCTTTTTGACGCATCTCCCGCAGTGACTGAGGCGTACACTGTTCGGGTCGTCGAGTTCGACCGCCCCGCGAGTCCTCCGTTTCTACCAGGAAGGTTTCGCCGGATTCCACTGAAAGGGCTGGTATACATTGAGCCGTAAAAAATGCTGATATCGATTCGCGCGAAATCCGCTGCATGGAGTTGTCTCTGATAGGAACTGGGAGTTAAACAATTATTGTCATAATCCGTGCCGATTATTTCAAATCAAAATCATGATGGTTTTCCTGACCAGCTTCTATCGAGACTTTGATTGTCGAGGCTGCATTATAGTTCGGCGGAATGATCTGTCTTGTCACTTTTTCTGTTCTACCTCCTGCTCCTACAATCATTTCTTCTCCGGTTTCTTTAAATCCATAGATTTCGACTTTACAGTTTCCGACTGGCACTCCTCCTTTCCGATCAATCTGATAGAGCCCATCGATTACCGGTCCTAATGCAACGGGTCCTTTTTCAGGAGTGAATGAGATATTTCCGGTCTGCACAGGCTCTCCTTCAAATTTAACAGTCCCGGTTACTACAGCCCGTTCCGGCTCAGGAGGACCGGAATTTCCACATCCCTGTAATAGGATTACGAACAACAGCAGCCCGGTGTGGCTCATTTTCAGTTTCATCTACAAATGCCTTGATCAAGAGAAGATCTGAAATGGGAAACGTCGTTCCAACCATCGATCCAGATGTCATTCTTTCTACTGCGTTTCGTTGAATCGAGTCTGGTGATAATCAGGATGAAAGCTATTTTCAGAATTCACCAAGCACTTGACCGTCAGCACGCATCACCAGGTTATCGAGAGTGGTCTGGTCGATATTCTCAGAGAGAAAACGTACCGCACCATCGGCCAGAAGACAATGACAGCCTCCTACATGCTGACTTTGAAGTGCCGCGGGGCGCGCGCCGCCACAGGCTGCACCGACAGTCACATTCGGTCCATGACAGTTGGCACCAAACTGTTCCCATTCAACATTAATGCCTGCCATGGGCGAAAAACCGATCTGTGTACCAAAACCAATTGACCAGGCCGGTTTTCCCTGCGCATTTGCCGGATCTCCACTTCCATTACTCACCCAGAGCGTCTCTCCCATGGCAATTGTATTGGAAGATCCGTCAGTCACGTCACGCATCCGTTTATTTCCATTCACAAAGAAAATCCCGGTCAGCGTCAATGGTGCAATGGGAGTACCTGTACCGCCTGTAAATATTTCCCAGGTGCCTGCACCGACTCCGAACACATAATTTGTGCCTCCATTAAAGTTGCCAGCTGGAAAAGGAAACTTGAGACAGGCCCCAATCATTTGCACACTGGTATTGGGATCGGAAGGGCAGGTAAACACAGGAATATTCTGGCTCATTGGTCCAGAATTGATAGAACCACCGGGGTCAGACTGGCCGATGTCGAAATTGTATTCGTTGTATAACGGTGCCTGATCAATATAGGGCAGCAGTAAGGTGAGCCCACTGATATTCGGCGCGCCATACCCCACACATCCATTCGGGCTTCCCGGTTCCGTCGTGATACATAACGGAGGAAACTGACCATAGGCATCATGGTAGTTATGAATGGCAAGCCCGATTTGTTTCAGATTATTTTTGCAGGTACTGCGACGTGCCGCTTCCCGAGCCTGTTGAACAGCCGGTAATAATAATGCAACGAGAATGGCAATAATCGCAATCACGACCAGAAGTTCAATCAGTGTAAATGCAGAACGTTGAAATTTTTGTCTTTCCATAATCAACGAGCCTCCATCATGAGTAAAAATAAATAATTGAATTCTTTTCCAAACGTGTTATTTCCATAAAAAAATGTATTGCACACAGACTTGAGCATTCTATTTCAAGTCGAAATCACGCCGATTCTCCTCACCGGAATTGATCGTAACCTCCAATGTCGAGTTCTGGTTGTATCGGGCGGGGACTACCTGTCTGGTTTCCTTCATGGTTTTTCCCCCTGCCCCTATCACCTGCTCTTTGCCAGTTTCTTCAAATGCCAGAATACGCACCTTACAGACTCCGGAAGGAACGCCCCCTTTGGAATCGATGCGATAATTGCCTTCCCTGATGGGGCCCATTGCAGTCGGCCCCTTCAGAGGAATAAAACTGATTTGCCCCTCCGCCACCGGATTACCGGAAAACTGCACGGCCCCAAATGTGATAGCCCTGTCCCGAGCATCCGAAGGCGCGTTTCCTGCACAACCACTCAGAAGGATCGGGCAGAATAAACTGAGAAAACAAAAAATACGAATTGTGTCTGAAGCAATCACTGGAAAAGCCCTTTTAATTCATAAGACTATTAGTTGAACACCCAGCGTCAGAGGCGATCGACAGAAATGAAGAGTTTCCGTTAAAAGAAATTAAAACTCACCCACGACCTGACCGTCGGCGCGTTGCGCCAGTAGATTCAGCGTGGATTGATCGATATTTTCAGACAGAAACCGGACGGCACCATCACCAAGGAGAACATGACACCCCCCAACGTGAATACTCTGCAGTGCAGCCGGACGGGCCCCACCACAAGCGGTGCCGCTGGTTGTATTGGGGCCGCGGCACTGTCCCGGTGATCCGGCAAACTGTTCCCAGTCAAAATTGATGCCAGCCGTCGATGAGAAGCCAAGCTGCGTACCAACCCCTACAGCCCAGGCCGGCTTTCCACCGATCCCGTTTCCGGGGGGATTATTGGCATGATCAACCCAGAGAACTTCCCCCATCGCAATCGTATTGGATGTTCCATCGGTCACATCTCGAACCCGTTTCTTTCCGTTTTCCAGGAAAATCCCACCTAAATCAGGTGCATTTCCTGCAGAACCCAGGAAGGTCCAGGTGGTTCCTGTTCCCGTGCAAAACACATAGTTGGTTCCCCCACTATATTGTGCAGCGGGAAACGGAAACTTATAGCAGGCTCCAGTTACCTGAACGACGGTATTCGCGTCGGTTGGGCAGACCAGTGCAGGAATGTCGGTATTCATCGCCGTGATGTTAACCGCCGGATCGGTCTGTCCAATATCAAAGTTATACAGATTATAGACGTTAGCCTGGTCGAGATAAGGCAACAGCAGTGTCAGCCCACTGATCGCGGGGGTACTCCAGCCGGAACAGCCATTGGGACTGCCTGTAGTTGTGTTGATCGAAGAAGGAGGATAGACGCTGTGGGCGTCATGATAATTATAAATAGCCAGTCCCAGCTGCTTCAGGTTGTTTTTGCAGGTGCTGCGACGGGCCGCTTCCCGGGCTTGCTGAACAGCCGGCAATAGCAGGGCAATCAAAATCGCGATAATGGCGATAACTACTAGAAGTTCAATAAGTGTAAAGGCAGTACGGTAAGCTTTTTGAGATCGCATGGCCAGAAGACTCCAATCAATATCCATGAGGAAAAATAAATATGAGCACAAATGAGCAACTTGACTTCACTATATTTAACTTTATTATAAATATTGTTATTTTCTTTTAACCGACCATTACTCCAAAGTCAATAACTTTTTTAACAATACTGTCATTTTGTTGGTTTGAATTTTGACACAAACTGGTTAACTTTAAGCGACAATTTCAGTGTCAGCGTGACCAGAGTGGTACAGCGGCAATTCAGCCATTCGATCCGAGGGTCAGTTGACCAGTGCGTATCTTTCTGAATCATTTCTCCCTGGACAGGCGCGCCACTATGTCTAACGGAAACAGCCAGACTCTGGTTTCAAGAGTTCATCAGCATCTACTTTCGAAACTCGCTTCACGGGAATTTTCAAAAGGCTCGCATCTGAATGCCACAGATCTTGCTCAGGAACTGGGAGCCAGCCGCACAACGGTCCGTAAAGCCATCGACCATCTGATTGAAGACAATTGGGTGGAGATCGATCAGAATCGTCATCCCGTTGTCGTCAACGCCCCGCGCCACGAAGAGATTGCTGCGACAAACGCGTTCGAATATGAAAATCAAACCGAACGCACCTATCGAGCCATACAGGAAAAGGTACTCCGCAGTGAATACGAGCCGGGGCAGACAGTCCGCGCGCCGGATCTGGTTGCTGAATTCAAAGTCAGTCTAATCACGGTACGTCAGGCACTGGACTGGCTCTGTAAAGATGGAATGTTTATCCGCATCCCCCGTAAAGGCTGGCAGGTAGCTTCGTTGACGGTGGATGAATTAACTGACCTCTATCACTGTCGCCTGCTCCTGGAGCCCGTTGCTTTGAAGGAAGCGATGAAGTACATCACAACTGAGACGATTGATCGATTGGAAGCCAAGTGTGACGCAATCATTGCAGCAAATGGAAATATCACGCGTTATGAGCGCCTTGATAACGACATGCAATTTCACCGCACTCTGGTCGAAAACGCGGGCAGCCATACGCTCTCGGAAGTGATTGCACCACTGATTCGCAAGCGGTTTGCATTCAAAGGCCAGTTCAACTCCCAGCATCAACCGCATACCTATGCTGTCGAACACAAGGCCATTTTACAGGCGATTCGTGCCGGTGATCTCAGTTTGGCTACCAAACGATTAACAGACCACATCTCGCGTGCTTTAAATACTCATCTGAAAAATCATAAATTCGTTCGCTGAATTTATTTCCCATTGCAGTAGGGCCTATCGGGTGATTCGGAAGGCCTATGATCAACATATTCAGCCGTGCTGTTTGTCACGATATTCCAGAGATTATCGCGCGAGTTCCCGTGGCTGAAAATATCCATTCAGCAATGAAACGCAGGGCTGCATTGCCGTCAGAAACAGCTCTTCGAAGACGGGACTTCTATTGCAGATTGACGTCGCAATTGGCGTTCACGAACTGCGCACGGCCAACCGGTTATTGCTGAGGAGGCTCATGTAAATACTGGCCGGATATGAATCAGCCCTAAATCAGGGAAATATGCTAGT
>CAXBFD010000038.1:0-54023 GCA_963974925.1 uncultured bacterium
GAATCAAAGACATGACCTGGCCCGTCTCTGGGCAAAGCAGCATCCCGCGCCGGGCTCCCCTGACAGGTTCAAAGACCTGCATCCCATTGATGCATTCCTGAAATTCAAGTCTCAATCTGCACTGGAAGCTTCGTCCAAAACTCCTCTGCACGAAGCCCGGATGTTTCATGATAACGTCCAGTCTATCCTGAGAGAGCATTGTTTTCGGTGTCATGGCGAAAAAGCACAGGGAGGTCTGCGACTGACCTCTTTGAAAGGCGCCCTGACTGGTGGAGACTCTGAGGTGCCGGGCATTCAACCTGGAGACGCAGACAAAAGTGAAATCATAACCCGTATCCTTGCTGAATCTCCGGACGAGCGTATGCCGCCGGGTAAAGAGGGGCTCAGCACCGATCAGATTACCACTCTGAAAAACTGGATTAATGACGGGGCCCGCTGGCCCGCTCCTCCCGTCACACCAGACGAGGTTTCCACACATCCGCTGATCTCAGATACTGATTTTATCAGACGGGTTTTTCTGGACACCGTCGGCGTCATTCCGAGCGACGACGATGTGCGTGATTTTCTCCAGGATCGCTCGACTGACAAAAGAACCCACCTGATCCAGCGGCTGTTAGCAGATCACCGCTGGGCCGATCACTGGACGAGCTACTGGCAGGACCTCCTCGCTGAAAATCCAACTCTCATCAACGCCAGCCTGAATACCACGGGACCGTTTCGATGGTATATTTACGATTCGTTTCGTGATAACAAACCGTTTGACCGCTTTGTTACTGAGTTAATCCTTTTGCGGGGAAGCGCTCATGAAGGGGGGAGTGCCGGATTCGGGATTGCCGCCAATAACGATGCTCCCTTTGCGGCTAAAGGCCAGATTGTTGCCAACGCATTTTTAGGGATCGAACTGCAATGTGCCCGTTGCCACGATTCTCCGTATCATGAAACAACGCAGCAGGATCTATATGCCCTGGCGGCAATGTTCCAGAAGAAACAGGTCACGGTCCCTCCCGGCAATCGGGTCCCGGATGAATTCTTTGCGAAACAGAAACGTAATTCGCTGATTGAGGTGACGCTCAAACCGGGTGAGCCGGTGAAGCCGATCTGGCCTTTCGCAAAAGTCACAGGCAGCAGTGATGATAGTTCACTTGTGAGTCTGATGCACGACCCCGAAGATCCGCGCGAAAAGCTGGCGGCACTGATCACCTCGCCTCGAAATCAGCGTTTTGCAGAGGTGATTGTAAACCGGGTGTGGAAGCGGCTCATTGGCACAGGCATCGTAGAACCGCCGGACGACTGGGAAGGACAGACTCCCAGTCATCCCCGCTTATTGAAATGGCTGGCGCAGGATTTTATTGTCCACGGGTATGATCTCAAACACTTGACCCGCCTGATTCTCACGTCTGATGTCTATCAGCGCGAAGCAGTCCGTTATTCTGTCGCGATTTCTCCAGAGAAACAATTTTTTGTCGCTCCCAATCATCGCAGAATGTCCGCGGAACAGGTCATCGACTCCTTGCATGTGGCCGTTGGTAAGTCGATGAATGTGGAGGAAGTGACCTTCGCTCCCGAAGCGGGAGATCGATCTGACCGACGGCTCACGCTGGGAGTGCCTGAGCGTGCCTGGATGTTTGCCAGCTTAGGCAATGAGCGGGATCGCCCCAGTTTAAGTCTGCCACGCGCCCGAGCTATGGCCGATATTATGGAAGCATTCGGCTGGAACGGTGCCAGACAAAATCCGCGGACGGACCGCGATATCGATCCTAATGTTTTACAGCCGGGCGTATTACAAAACAGCAATGCATCGATCCTGTTAACACGGGCCTCTGTGCAAAGCGGATTGGCAAATGCCGCAGTGTCTGCCTCATCACCGGAACAGCTCGTGGATACGCTGTTCCTGAAAATCCTCAGCCGTCTCCCGCAGGAAAACGAACGCGCACCGCTGGTGTCGCTCCTGTCCGACGGATTTCAGGAGCGAGTGCTACCGGAAGCCGAACAGAAAGCAATTACGCCAGACAAACCGTTACCGGTCGTGACCTGGTCAAATCATGTTCAGCCGGAATCGAATTCGATTGCGCTGGAGATGGAAAAAAGAGCGAGGGCCGGAAATCCCCCCGATCCTCGATTGCGAACCGAATGGAGAGAAATTTATGAAGATGTGGTCTGGAGTTTGGTGAATGTCAGCGAATTTGTCTGGATTCCCTGACTGGTTGCAAAACATGTTCCGGTGCCTGTGCGAATTAACGTCGGCATCCGGTCACAGGCTGAGTTTACTTTTTACATATAAACATTTTAACAAGCAGTGATAAAAACGTGAATCTGCGTTTCTTGATAATACAGGAGTCGATATGCACCGTCGTGATTTTTTAAAGACGTCCGCCGTGGCTGCAACTGCCGCCTCATCTCCCTTTTTACAATCCGCTCGAGCCGATGCGCCTGTCAAGGGAAAGGCGGACCATGTGATCTCAATCTGGCTGGGAGGCGGTATGGCGGCCATGGATACATTCGATCCGAAACGGGTGGGAGATCCGACCAAAAGTCTTCCGGGTTCGTACTACCCCAGTATTGAAACCAGTGTTCCGGGAGTTCGGCTTTGTGAGCACCTGAAGAAGATGGCTCCCATTATGGATCGGGTGACTGCTGTGCGAACGGTAAATCATAAGGTGATTGATGAGCATGCAGCCGCAACGAACTTCATGCACACCGGACGCCCCGTCAGTGGAACCGCCGTTTATCCTTCGCTGGGATCGATCATTTCACACGAACGAGGAACCGTTCAGGATGATGCGCCGGCTTATGTTCTGATCGGTTATCCCAATATCACCCGAGGCCCGGGATTTTTAGGAGCCAAACACAATTATCTGTACCTGACCGACACCAGCCAGGGTCCCGCAGGATTGTCGCGTCCGGAATCCATTCCGCCTCAGCGGCAGTCGCGGCGTGAAGCGATCCTTGCTACCTTAAGAAAAGTCCAGAACCCTGAGCAGACAAATTCATTGAAAGATTATGAAGAAGCGATCGACATGAGCCAGAAGCTCAGTGGTCCCAGTTTTAACCGAAGTTTTCAGCTCGAAAAGGAGCCGGCTGACCTGCGGAACAGTTATGGTGGTGAATTTGGACAACGCTGTCTGCTCGCCCGGAGACTTGTGGAACGGGGAGTCCGCTTTATCGAAGTTGCCCACAACCTGAACTTCCTGAACGGAACGGGGTGGGACACTCATAACTCAGGAATCCTGCAACAGCATGCCCTGATCCAGGAACTGGATTCGGCTGTCAGTACGCTGATCGTTGATCTGGAAAAGAAAAAACTGCTCGACAAAACGCTGATTGTGATCACCACGGAATTTGGCCGCCCCCCTGAATTTGATGCCGGCGGCGGGCGCGGCCATCAGGGGTCCGCCTTCACCTGCGTTCTGGCCGGGGGAGGTTTGAAGCACAGTGGCGCATATGGATTGACCGATTCTCTTGCCAAAAAAATACAGGAAAATCCGGTCAGTGTCCCTGATTTTTTTGCGACGATCCATGCTTCGCTGGGAATTGACTACTCAAAATATCTGTATGACGGCGATCGTCCCGTTCCCGTCACTGACAGAGGACAACCCATTGCTTCCCTGTTTCAGTAACCTGTCACAGAACTTGAAAAATCAGTTCGCAGATTCACTCGATTGTTTTTAAATGCGCGGTGGCAACATCATCCCCGACAGGTCGATACAGCGTTGATGTCAATCGTCAATCTTTCCCGGTTCGAGGCTGCAGACTGAGTGCGCATCAGACTTCGATAACAGATCCGATCTGTAGATCCTCAAGAATATGGATCTGGTATTCATTCATTTGAGGCAAAGACGAAAGCCGCAAAACTGCCGCCAATGGGAAGCTCTGGCGCGGTCCAGATAAAGCAAAAGCCGTTGAGTTACAGGCTGATAACTCAACGGCTTTTAAATAAGCGGAGAGGGGGGGATTTGAACCCCCGGTACCTTGCGGCACGCCGGTTTTCAAAACCGGTGCAATCGGCCACTCTGCCACCTCTCCAGAAGCCCGAAATTCCGTGGCGGACTGGGCTTCGGTCAAAAGTATAGAGACTCTTTCCAAGCTTGTAAAGCCTCATATTTGCTCGAATTTGTACTTACATCGTCTATATCTGACACTGATTACCTGTTAAAACAATTTTAACGGAACGATTTACAAAACAACAGCCGTCCGACACGGCAGAAACCGTACAAATAGAGGATCGATGTGATGCCCGAACGGGGAAAAGTCCATTTAAATATGATCGTGACCAAAACAGGCGATCAGGGTCAAACCTATCTGAACGATGGATCGCGCGTCTCCAAAGCTTCCGCCCGGATTAAAGCACTGGCTTTGCTCGAAAGAATTTCTGTGAAACTCGGCTTCTTCATTCAGGAATGTACCCCGAGTCTGTTGCGACTCCCCCTGCCCGCGGAACGGGAATGCCAGATCGACCTGTCCCAGCTTGCCAATTCATTCCAGCAGGAAATGTACGATCTCGGATCTGATTTGTGTACTCCTCTCAAACCGGATGAATCGTTGACGCGTTTTCCTGCTGAAAAGGTCGAAGAACTGACGGCACTCATTTCGGAACTCACCCCGATCCTGGAACCTCTCGATTCCTTTATCCTGCCTCAGGGGAGTCTGCGTGTTTTAATTTCACATGAGATTCGAACGATTGTCCGACAGGCGGAAATTCAGGTCTGGGAAATTTCTGAGGAGATCAATCCGGCTGTTCCACAATACCTCAATCGACTCTCTGATTTCTGGTTTGTCTTAGGCAGAATCCTGCAATCGGAGGAAAACCCGGACGGCGAAATCAGAAAATGGGAGCCGAACCAGAAACATGCACGCGGCGTGCAGATTCAAAATGCAAAATAAAGGGAAACGGTCTCAGCGACATCAGTCATCCAGCAGCACGGGACGTAACCAGCGTGTGATTTCATCCAGAGTCATCCCTTTTCGTTCCGCCAGCGATGCCAGTTGATCTTTCGCAATCTTACCCGTATGGAAATAACGCGAATCCGGGTGAGAGAAATACCAGCCGGAAACTGCCGCCGCCGGATACATGGCATAATGTTCGGTCAGCTTGATGCCGATTTCATTTTCGACATTCAGCATCTTGAACAGTGCCTCCTTTTCAGTATGATCGGGACACGCAGGATACCCGGGAGCAGGACGGATGCCGCTATATTCTTCTTTGATCAATGCTTCTTTGTCAATCGTTTCATCAGACTTGTAACCCCAGAATTCTTTGCGGACGCGCTCGTGCAGATGTTCGGCGAAGGCTTCTGCCAGTCGATCTGCCAGCGCTTTGACCATAATGCTGTTATAGTCATCGTTTGCCTGTGAGTATGACAATGCCAGTTCTTCGGCTCCGATGCCGGCCGTGACGGCGAAACCACCGATATAATCTGTTTTTCCGCTGTCTTTCGGGGCAATGAAGTCGGCCAGCGACATCAGCGGAGTCTCTTCCTGCCCCCGTTTGCGGACCTGCTGACGAATGTGATGTAATCGGGCTGTCACATCGGAACGGCTCGCATCATCATACACTTCAATATCATCACTGTTGACAGAGTTCGCAGGCCAGAATCCGATCACGGCGCGTGCCGTCAGTAATTTTTCGTCGACAATTTTCTTGAGCATCTCCTGCGCGCCGGCAAACAGATCACGGGCGGCTTCTCCGACCACTTCATCATTCAGAATTTTGGGGTATTTCCCAACCAGATCCCAACTGATGAAAAACGGCGTCCAGTCGATATATTCAACCAGAGTTTCCAGGGGATAATCGTCAAGAATTTTCGTACCGGTAAACGTGGGTGCGGGGGGCGTGTAATCTTCCCAGGCGGCTTGAAAACCCTGAGTCACCGCTTCTTCATAAGGCACAAGTGTGCCTTGCGGTTTTCGATTTGCCACTCTTTCGCGAACGGTGACATATTCATCCTTGATGCTCTGCACATACGCATCGCGCAGATCGTCTGACAATAACGTCGCCGCGACGCCGACGGCACGCGACGCATCGGAAACATACACGACCTGATTCCGAAGGTAATGCGGCTCGACCTTAACGGCGGTGTGCGCTTTGGATGTCGTCGCCCCTCCAATCAGCAGTGGCAGATCCATCCCCTGTCGCTCCATCTCACAGGCCACGGTCACCATTTCATCCAGCGAAGGGGTAATCAGGCCCGAGAGACCAATGATATCACACTTCTGTTCACGGGCCGTCTGTAAAATCTTTTCACAGGGCACCATCACGCCGAGGTCAATTACCTCATAGTTATTACACTGCAGAACCACCCCGACAATATTTTTGCCTATATCATGCACGTCGCCTTTGACGGTTGCCATCAGAATACGACCGTTGGGTTTGCTGGCTTCGGTTTTTTCAGCCTCAATGAACGGCTGCAGGTGGGCTACCGCCTGTTTCATGACGCGCGCCGATTTCACCACCTGAGGCAGAAACATTTTCCCCGCACCAAACAGATCGCCGACCACATTCATGCCGTCCATCAACGGACCTTCAATTACATCCAGCGGACGGCTCATTTCCAGTCGCGCCTGTTCTGCATCTTCCACGATATACGTCGAAATCCCTCGAACTAAAGCGTGTTCGATACGTTTTGAGACCGGCAACTCGCGCCAGCTCAGGTCTTCCTGTTTGCTGGAAGTGGCAGTACCATCTCCGCGGTAGCGTTCAGCCATTTCCAGCAGTACTTCCGTCCCCTCAGGAGTTCGATTCAGAATGACATCTTCCACTTTCTCTTTCAGCTCCGCAGGCAGGTCGTCGTAAACGGCCAACTGGCTGGCGTTCACAATGCCCATGTTCATACCCGCCTGAATGGCATGATAGAGAAACACCGAATGAATGGCTTCGCGGACGGTATGATTGCCCCGGAAAGAGAAAGATACGTTCGACACGCCCCCGGAAACACTGGCATGAGGCAGGTTCTGACGGATCCAGGCGGTCGCTTCGATAAAATCGACCGCGTAATTGTTGTGTTCTTCAATACCGGTGGCGATCGCGAAAATATTCGGATCAAAAATGATATCCTGTGGCGCAAAATCCAGACGATCAACGAGCAGTCGATAAGAGCGTTCGCAGATATTGATTTTCCGTTCTTTCGTATCCGCCTGCCCTTCCTCGTCAAAAGCCATCACCACAACGGCGGCTCCGTAAAGTTGACACAGGCGTGCTTTCTCCAGAAACTCCGCTTCGCCCTCTTTCAGGCTGATCGAGTTCACAATCGGTTTGCCCTGGATACATTTGAGGCCCTCTTCGATGACATGCCATTTCGACGAGTCGACCATGACAGGGACACGCGCGATATCCGGTTCCGTCGCAACCAGTTTCAGGAACGTGGTGATGGCGGCGACGGCATCGAGCATGCCTTCATCCATATTGACGTCCATTACATCGGCGCCGTTTTGTACCTGCTGCAATGCGACTTCGAGCGCGGTATCGTATTTATCGTCTTTAATTAATTTCTTGAATCGGGCAGAACCGGTTACGTTACAACGTTCGCCGACATTCACAAACAGACTGTCTTTCGTGACATTAAACGGTTCCAGTCCGGAAAGGCGTAACGCAGGCTCAATCTCAGGCACTTTGCGCGGAGCATGCTTCTCCATCGCCTGCGCGATGGCTTTGATATGTGCCGGCGTGGTTCCGCAGCATCCTCCCAGAATATTCAGGAATCCGCTCCTGGCGAATTCATCGACAATCTCTGCCATCTCGGCTGCCGACTGATCGTATTCGCCAAACTCATTCGGCAGGCCCGCGTTGGGATGGGCCGACACGTACGTATCGGAGATGCGCGATAGTTCTTGCACGTACTGCCGTAACTCTTTGGCCCCCAGCGCACAGTTCAGACCGATGGAAAATGGCTTGGCATGCGCGAGAGAATTCCAGAAGGCTTCCGTGGTCTGTCCCGACAGAGTACGGCCGGACGCATCAGTAATCGTGCCGGAAATCATGATCGGGAGTTCAATGTTTTCCCGATGAAAATATGTCCGAACCGCAAACACGGCCGCCTTGGCGTTTAATGTATCAAAGATGGTCTCGATCAGGAGCAGGTCGACGCCCCCCTTCACCAGACCGTCGATTGATTCCAGATAATTTTCGACCAGCTCGTCATAAGTGACATTCCGCGCGCCCGGATCATTCACGTCAGGTGAAATCGAACAGGTACGGCTGGTGGGGCCCAGAATACCGGCCACCCAGCGTGGTTTGTCCGGTGTGAGCGCCGTCATCTCATCTGCGGCGGCACGCGCCAACTGTGCCGAAACCAGATTGAGTTCGTGAACCAGCGACTCCATTTGATAGTCACTTTGAGAGAGGCGGGTTCCATTAAATGTATTCGTTTCGAGAATATCCGCACCCGCTTCGAGGTATTCGCGGTGAATTTTCTGGATAATCTGCGGCTGGGTCAGCGAGAGCAGGTCATTATTGCCGGCAATATCCATATGGTAGTCTGCAAAGCGTGTTCCCCGGTAATCCGCCTCTTTGAGTTTATGGTTCTGGATCATGGTCCCCATCGCCCCATCCAGGATCAGAATTCGTTTCTGGACGGCGTTATAGAGGGCTTCAATGCGAGCGACGCGATCGGACATACTTTAAAACCTGTATTTTTGAATGATTTCTGCCTGTGTGAAGAATTCCGGCACGGTGGTCGTCTGTATCATCAGGGATAATAAGAATGGTCCCGACAACATCAGATATAACAGTGACACCAGGCGGGTTCCCCGGGGCGCACAGTACCAAGAGGCATTCTAGCAAATCATCCGAAAAACGAAACCGCAGGCAAGAGGCTTTATCCGGCTGGCTGATTCAAATCGTTCCGTGGCTGGGCGCCAATCATGCCGACCAGTTCTTTCAGATATTCAGGAGTGGTCACATGGGCCAGTTGCCGCTCAACCCACTCACGGCGTTCCCCGATGCGCAGCCGCTTCACTTCCCGCTCATAACCGGGATGTGTTGTGAACTGATCGAGATAATCCAGGTGACGCTGCAGCAGTTCGATTTCACAGTCCTGTCGAGTGGCGAGGCGTGCCTGATACCAGTCACTCTGCAGAAGCGATTCCTGCGTGAACAGAGAACGTACCTCGGGATCGTGGATTGAGTGTCCCTGCCATGTCCCGTGAGCCATGATCGAGAGGATTGCCTGTAAAGGGGGGCAGGCTTCTTCGTAGGAGCCATCTTCAAAATATTGTAAAGCCACTCGCTGCTGCGCTTCGGCGATATACTGAATTCCGTCGACAAAAGAATCGAGATCCTGCTTTTCCGGCTTGAGAATTGTCTCATCAAATACGGATGCCGGATTGTCAAAGACGCGGCCAAAGAAGCGATTGAGAAATTTCGAGGTAATGCGATATCCTAATCGGCTGGCGGGAATTGATTTGCCCTGATGTTCGAAGTCGGAAATGGGTTCCAGCAGGCCATTTTTAATCAGAAATTCCGGTTTTCGTTCTTCCGGCGACATGCGACACCAGATTTCCGGGATCAACAGGCTCACGTCATGATCCACACGCACATCAGGGCCGATGTGACCGGCGGCCGTCGAAAAGCCGGCATAACCGGTGAGGATAAACCCGACCAGCGCACTATTGAGATCGGCGGCGGGACGCAGTGCGTTAAAAGGGCCTTTGGTTAAAGCGCCTTCACTTCCTGCTCCAGTCGTAGAAGGACTCTTGCCTGTCAGGGAACAGATGAAGTCCATAAACAGTTCAGGCAGTTCCTGATAATGGATGGGGGAATACACGGCCAGGCTGCGAATGCCTTTCTCACGATCAGGCGGGTTATTGCGTCGTCCCAGCATGACGGCATTCACAGGGTTATAGACGGGCTGATCTGCCGGAATCGCGCGAAACAGACGGGTGGCCATTTTGGCAACATACGCATTCAGCGGTTTCATCAGATCGGGACGAATCTGTAGATACCGCGGATTTTTCGTCGGTTTGCCGTCAATCTGTCGAGGGTTCGCCGAACAGACGACGTAACTGCTGTTGGACTTTTCCGCAGCATGCAACATGTTCTGCATCGGCGCACTGAAAGCATCGAAGTCGACCACGTATTTACTCATATCCCGTACTTGCTGAATGGTCAGTGGTTCAAAATTCGAGATAAAATTACCGGGGCGAGACAGGTCGGCTTCGGTCTGTTTATCCAGGCCTCTCACAATCGCATCATCGGGACGCTGAAACAGACGATACTCACTGTTGATCACAAACTTGCAGCTGAGGCCGCTCTCGCCTTCCGCCAGATGACTTAAAGCACGTGACGGCACCACAACCGAGGCGCTGATATCATCTTCGGTCTGAATTTTCAGGGAAGCGATGAAGTCCTGCCGAACCTTAAACGTCCGCCAGCCTGACAGGGAGAACAAACCGACGCGCAAATACGTTCCGACCAGTTTTCGTTCGCGGTATTTTAATTCATGACCGTGAGTGCCGTTGACAATATCGACACCAAAGTGATCGGCCCAGTTCTCGCCCCAACTCGTCCAATAGATTCGTTTGATAATGTAGACCAGTGCGCGGATATGATCGGGAATCGCATTCAACCAGTCGTTGAATTCCCGCGTGTAAGTCGCTGAGGGGGTCAGTAACTTGATGACGCTGCCTAAGGAACGATTCTGATCAAGTACACGTCGGCTCGTACGAAGACCGGGGTGCCCTTCCGGCAACGGTTCCAGCCAGCGATCAGAATAATCGCGTTCAATAATTTCGCGCACATAAGCCATGTCTTTTTCGTAATTTGAAACAAACACCGGTCCGTACAACATGTAATCCAGCAGCGATTTACTGATTTCACTTTTACCGCCGCCCGAAACGGTACATGGTTTATGACAGAATACGCCTTCGCCTGAAGTGCCGATAATTCTCCAGGAGGGGGCTGCCGGATGTTTTTCCATCCGCAGCTGATAACCAGAGGGAGCCATATAAACATTGCCCGGCAGTAATGGAATCGACTGTTTCTTCCCTGCCCTGCTCCAGCGAATACACTGTTCGGGGAGGCTGGCGTAGGCGTCTTCCGGAATGTAGATCAACTCGGGGTAATTCCTGTCGATTCCATAACCGGCTTCCTGTCCGTGAATCTGGTCACCATAATCACGCATGACGTCATCAAAGGTGCGACCATTATAGCGGACACTGTTGACCTGAAAGCCTTCGCCCAGATTATAACTCGGAAACGCGACTGCGCCGCCGGCATGTTCTTCTTCCGCATTGCCGTACAGATTGGCAGAATAACTGATCTGTGTTTTGACTTCCTTTTTACAATAACCGAAATAGTTATCGGCGATGAGTGTTACGATAACCCCTTCATCCGTGCGGCAGGTCATTTTGAACGCCAGGCCGTCGTTGTAAAGTTCGTCATCCGACTTCCAGCACATGCTGTCATGTCGCTGCCGTTCTGTCGCGTCATCCCAATGAGGCAGACCCAGATCGCGTTTTGTCAAGGTGGTCAGATGCGGCGCCAGAATGACCGCGCCGGTGTGCCCCGTCCAGTGCATCACATCCAGACCGGCATCATTTTCCGGTACAAAGGGATCGCCGGCATTTCCAAAAATGGATTCCACAAAATCCAGATTACTCACCAGTGTTCCCGGCGCGAAAAACCGGACTTCCATCCGCTTTTCGGGAGTGACGCCTTTGACTTCCGGACAGACAATGGGACGCAACAATAACGAAGCCCAGCCCGACGCCGGCTCTGCCTGTTTTGAGGTAAATGGAAACAGTGTCATTTCCTCGGGAGGATTCATCGCATGCAGAAACATTTTCACAAAGGTTCCACGCGGCACCGCGCGTTTATCCCCCGCAATCGGCAAGCCTCCTTCCGTGACATGAAAGGTTCCCACCGTCGTACGGCGATCGTGTTTGGGATTATGCAGCACCCCGTTTTTCACGCGATAAGATTGAACCAGCTCACTGGTATATTCATCATCGGCGATCGGCAGGGAGAGTTCTCTGGCCAGTCCAAATCGATCCAGCACAAGCGTGCGACCCGGTAACTTCATATCAGCGGATCCTGCCACATCACGGAAATGCGATTGCAGAAAACTTTCAATTCGTCGATCAGCGGGGCAACGATGATTCGCCAGCAACCGGTTTTTCTGGCGGTGATTGTCCAGCAGGCCTTTCGCAATATCGGCAAATGTCCGGTCCGCGTCTGTCAATGCAGCCGGATAACCGTTCGCCATTAACTGCAGATTCAGATAGCGCAATATTTCATCACGATCCTCATCACAGGTTGCGTTACCATTTTCATCGAGTCCCAGTGCCTGGCGGTATTGCTCATTTGATTTATCGGAACTGTCTTTCAGTGACCGGGAAGGCGAAATCCGAGGTACTTCTCTATTAAACATCATTACGTATCTTCTGGTAAAATGCAGACAGAGCATCAGCGAAGATCAGATGTCCTCTGATCGAGTCTCGAGCGCACTGAGAGCGGGTTATCTGGCTGAAGTCCTGGCGCGTGACAAATGGTCCGGTTCAAGCAGCAGTATATTCGAAATAACGGTAACGTCAACGGTTCACATTTGTTGTTCCCGGTCCCCGTAGTGGAAAAACAATGGAACCTGAATCGGCCCGCCTCCTGCCGGTTCGCCATCTTTTGCTCTCCCCCCGGCAGGAATCCCCCTCCTCTCAATCCCGGTGCGTCAATCCCCGAAATGTAGTGGCGCAGCAGATCTGCAGGGAACAGGCACAAATTCATAAAGGCCTGCCCATATATTCTAATAAAGTCATCAGGCACTCGTATCTTTCGCCATCCATCGCCCGATAAAGGTGAACGGTTGCCGGATTATGATATTGAACCCAAAAGCAAATGTTGCCGCTGAAACCATTCCCAATATCTGCATTCGCTTCTGTGAACATGATGTTCCATTAATTTACCGAGGTTTTACTCACCATGAGTTTTCATTTAATAATGCAGACCATAAAATTATGAAACATTCAGAATAAACCTCAGTGACAATAAATTAAATCTCAGGATTAGATTTAATGATACATGAAGCGTATGTGGAACGACTTGTCAATTTACTGGACCCTGAAGCGAACATTCTCTTCAATACAACATTCGAAGAAGCGACGGAACGCCTCGGCAGCGGTTCGCCAGAGCGTGTTCGGGAGATAGACGGTCAGTTTGCCCTTGTTCATAAAGCAGGCACCTGCATCCGAATGGCTCGATCCATCGGCAGGCCGATGCGTTTTTTTCTGGCCAAGCGCGCAGAAGGCCCCTGCCTGGTGATTGCGGAACGAATTGATGAAATTTACGCATTCCTCAAAACGGAGGGACTCGACGGACAATTTCATCCCTCTTATACCAGAATGGTTCCCGCGCACTACATTCTTGAGTTGCAATTAATCGGCTGTCCCGACCCCACACCGAAAACAATACGGTTCTTTACCCCCGAACGAAATTGTCTTTCTCGTCAGTTAGATGAAATCGGAAAACAGTACATCGGCGCGGTGTACCTGGAAATTAACAAGTGGCTGGATACCATTCCTCCGCGGGAACCGATTGGTGTGCTCTTTTCCGGAGGCATTGACAGTGGCGCTCTATTCCTGCTGGTTTACCACGCACTGCTCTCACGTAATGAATCTCCCTCCCGCCTCAAAGCGTTTTCACTTTCGATAGACGGCGAAGGCAGTGATTGTCGGCAGGCTTACCAGTTTTTAGAACAGTTGAATCTCAGTTTCTTCCTGGAAACGCTGGAAGTACCTCAAAGCAGTCTGGATTTTGAAGAAACCATCAGAATCCTGGAAGACTATAAACAGCTGGATGTTCAGGCAGCGACAATGACGTATGCCTTATGCAAAAAAATTCGTAAGCTCTACCCGCGCTGGAAACATCTGATTGACGGCGATGGCGGGGACGAAAATCTGAAAGATTATCCCATTGACGCCAATCCTGAGCTGACAATTCGCAGCGTGCTCAATAATCTGATGCTGTATCAGGAAGGCTGGGGAGTGGAAGCGGTCAAGCATTCTCTCACCTATTCCGGCGGTCAAAGTCGCGGTCATGTGAGAACCTATGCACCAGCCCGCAGTCTCGGTTTCCTGGGATTCAGCCCCTATGCTTTACCGAACGTCATCGATGTGGCAGAAGGCATTCCCTATATCGAACTGACAGACTGGAATCCCAAAAAACTTTATGCCCTGAAAGGGGATATCGTCTGCAGGGGGATTAAACAAATCACAGGGCTTTCCATGCCCGTTTATCCGAAACGTCGGTTCCAGGAAGGGACACTCAATCAGGAATCCTTCAATTCCGTTTTCTCTGACTCCGAGCGCGTGTATCGACAGGCACTGTCAGCGATTTACGAATAAGAACAGCATTTCCCCCTGACCGGTCTCGTATTTTGACAGTTTCAAACTGGCGGACTTCATGCATTCCCCGATTCCTCCATTTACGGACCAGCAAATCCTGGCAGCACGGCCGTCCAGAAACCGGGTGTCGGTTCAAACGCCTTATGCTTTTTTAAATGAAACGGAATGCGCTGCGGACGGAGTTCTTACCGAGATCTCCACGATCTTTCTGACCAATCGCGAATGTCCCTTTCGTTGCCTGATGTGTGACCTCTGGAAAAATACAACGGATTACGCCCTGGAGCCCGGCATGATCCCGCAGCAGATTGAGTTTGCCCTGGCAAAACTCTCCCCCGCCAGACAAATTAAGTTATACAACAGCGGTAATTTTTTCGATCCGCACGCGATTCCCCGCAAAGATCATGCTCAGATCGCTGCGTTAGTCGAGCCTTTTGAGCGTGTCATTGTCGAGAACCACCCTTTGCTCTGTAATCAGTCCTGCCTGGACTTTCAAAAACAAATCTCTGGCCAGTTGGAAGTCGCATTAGGGCTGGAAACCATTCATACGGAGATTTTACAGGCACTGAATAAAAAAATGACGCTGGACGATTTTTCCAGAGCGGTCACATTTCTGTTAAATCATTCGATTCCGGTCAGAGCGTTTATTTTGTTGAAGCCGCCATTCATGGAGGAACAGGCAGGCATTGAGTGGGCCATTCGCTCGGTGGAATATGCCTTTTCGCTGGGCGTCGAATGCTGTTCCCTGATTCCGACACGTTCCGGGAATGGTATGCTCGAACAACTGGAACAGGCGGGCCGGTTTTCTCCGCCGCAACTCACTTCTGTCGAAACCACACTGGAAACGTGCCTGAATCTGAAGCAAGGCAGAGTGTTCATGGATCTCTGGGATCTGGAACAGCATTATCAGCACGAACCGAATTGGAATGACCGACGGGAACGTCTGAAACAGATGAATCTAACGCAGCACATTCCGCACACAGAATAAGCCCATGCTGCTCTCAAACCGTTTCGTGCAACATCTCTAAAAATTCGCTTTCTGACAACACGGGAACATTCAGCTCCTCTGCTTTGGTCAATTTACTGCCTGCTTTTTCGCCCGCCAGCAGATAATCGGTTTTCGCGGAAACGCTTCCCGCCGCTTTGCCGCCATGTTTTTGAATCAGCTCTTTGGCTTCGTCTCGTGTCAGACTGGGTAAGGTCCCGGTTACCACGAGCGTTTTTCCATCGAGAATTCCCGGTATTTTTTCTGTTTTCTTGACAGGGCTCCCCATATTAAGCCCCAGCGACTGCAATTCCTCAATGAGTTTGACGCCAAAATCGGAATGGAAAAATGTATGCACCGACTCTGCAATCACGGGGCCGATTTCATCAACGGCTGCCAGATCCTCGACACTCTGCCCGGCGATCTCCTGAATGGTCCCAAACTCTTTTTCCAGAATCCGCGCATTGCTGGTCCCCACGTGCCGAATATTCAAACCGGTTAATAATCGCCAGACAGGCTGCTGTTTGGAACGTTCGATTCCGTCCAGCAGATTCTCGATCGACTTTTCTCCCTGACGCTCCAGCGTAACGAGTTTGCCATAATGCTCCTGCAGCCGATAAACGTCCGCCAGTCCTTTGATGAAACCCTGATCGAGCAACTGCTCAATCATCTTGATTCCCATGCCTTCGATATCCATAGCCTGACGCGAAGCATAAAAACGCAGCGTTTCACGGACTGACGCGGGACAATTCGGATTCGGACAGCGTATATATACCCCTCCCTCATCCTTGACCAGCGTTGCCTTGCATTCGGGACAATGATCGGGAAATTCCAGCTCCTGCTGCGTTCCATCGCGAAGATGTTCTTCAACCCGGATCACATGCGGAATAATTTTGCCGGCTTTTTCGACCACAACCCAGTCGCCGATCTGGATGCCCAGGCGTTCCATCTCATCGCGGTTATGCAAACTGGCTCTGGCAACCGAAGTTCCGGCGATTTGAACCGGTTCCAGATTGGCCACGGGAGTCACGGTTCCTGTTTTCCCCACCTGAAAGTCGATCGATTTCACTTTGGTTACCGCTTCGTAGCGTTCCCATTTATAAGCCACCACCCAGCGGGGACTCTTCGATGTATTTCCCAGCAACTCCCGCTGTTCAAACCGGTTGACTTTCAGCACAATCCCGTCCACTTCAAAGTCGAGCGTATGTAAGCCATCCATCATGGTCTGCACGTGCTGCAATGCCGATTCCAGATTCGGAAACGTCTCGACATTCGGGGTCGCAGGAATTCCCATTTCCTGAATCGCAGCCAGAAATTTCACATGCGTTTGATAATCGACGCCGGAAACAGCTCCCATACCGTGTGCAAAAAATCGAATCTTTCGCGTTGCGCAGAGTTTGGGATCCAGCAGCTTCAAGCCCCCCGCCGTCGTATTCCGGGGATTGGCAAATGGTTCTTTTCCCTGCCGCTGCATTTCCACATTCAAAATCTGAAAATCAGAATTACTGATAAACGCCTCGCCTCTGATTTCCAGTAATTCCGGCGGATCGTCTGTCTGCAGGCGTAACGGGACCCCGCCGACGGTACGCACATTATGCGTTATATCATCTCCCTGCTGACCGTCCCCCCGTGTGAGCCCCTGAACCAGTTGCCCGCGCTCGTAAATCAGCGATACGGCCACGCCATCAATTTTGTATTCGGCGGTGATCTCAATCTGCTCTTCGCCCAGCAGTTTACAGATGCGGGTCTCAAATTCTCTGAGTCCTTCCTCTTCAAAGATATTATCGATCGACAGCATCGGCAGCCGATGCGGCACGGTTTGAAATCCTTCAATCGGTGCGCCCCCGACTTTTTTCGTCGGACTGTCCGGGGAATCATATTCCGGATGTTCGGCTTCGAGCTGCTCCAGCCGTTTCATTAACCGGTCAAACTCACGATCCGAAATTTCCGGTTGCGCCTGGATGTAATAGAGCCGGTTATGGTGCTCGATTTTCTGACGGAGGTCTGCGATTTCTTCTGAAACTGACATCTACTGTATCCGCGTGGGAAGAGGGAAAGAAAAAACCGGTTCAGGAATTCGCTTCGCCGAGGATTTTCTCCTGCCGGGTCAACTTCAGATCGGCTTCCACCATCAGTTGTGCCAGTTCTTCAAACGTCACTTTGGGTTCCCATTTCAGTTTCTGACGTGCTTTTGTCGGATCGGCACAGAGTAATTCTACTTCCGCAGGACGATAATACTGGGGATCGATCTCGACATACTTTTTCCAGTCCAGTTCGACAGCCTTAAAAGCGGCTTCCAGAAATTCACGTACGGAATGGGTTTCTCCCGTACCAATGACAAAATCATCCGGTTTCTCCTGTTGCAGGATCAGCCACATCGCCTCGACATAATCGCCGGCAAAACCCCAGTCCCTTTTGGCATCGATATTTCCGAGAAACAGCTTGTCCTGCATACTCAGCTTAATTCGAGCCACCGCTTTGGTAATTTTTCTGGTGACAAATGCTTCACCGCGCCGCGGCGATTCATGATTAAACAGAATCCCGTTACAGGCATACATGCCATAGGATTCCCTGTAATTGATTGTCTGCCAGTATGAAAAGACTTTGGCACACGCATACGGACTGCGCGGGTGAAAAGGAGTTGTCTCGCTCTGCGGTGTTTCGACAACTTTCCCAAACATTTCGCTGGATGACGCCTGGTAAAAGCGAATTTTTTTGCGGCTCTGTTCCTCATAATTCCGCAATGCTTCCAGCAGACGGAGCGTACCCACGCCGGTGACTTCAGCGGTATAAACGGGAATATCGAACGAAAGACGCACATGACTCTGCGCCGCCAGATGATAGATTTCATCGGGCTGCACTTTTGTCAGAATCTGGTTCAGATTGGAACCTTCCGCAAAATCGCAATAATAACAATTCTGTGGAGGCTCTCCGATTCCCGGCTTGCTGCAGGAGGTAATTCCATGGACGTCATAATTTTTACTCTCCAGAAATCTGGAAAGATAATACCCGTCCTGACCATTAATACCTGTGATTAAAGCGACTCGATTCACTGCACACCATCCTCATTAAAACTCTAATATGCTACTGGCCATTTCCGCATGATTCTCTATCGATTCATACAGTTTAAGAGTTTTCTGTTGAATCTCAATCGTCTGTGGTATTTCCATTTCACATCGTCTGAAACTGGTGGCTTTACTTCGCTTCAGTCCCCTGCGCCGTACGATGGCCTTTGATATAATACTTCAGGATTTCCCAACGTCGAATCACACCCAGCATACGATGCGGCTGCTCGCGCGAAACGACGGGCAGGCAATCATAGGAATCTTCCCGAAACTTGCTCCAGACGCGTGCTAATGAATCGTCGGGATAAACAACCGTTTCTAGACTGGTCGCCAGATCCGCCGCCCTGACCAGAGAACCAATTTTGGGATCGAACAGGGTGTTGCTCAGATCCTGATAACGAATGACCCCTACGACTTCTTCATTGGGGCCCAGCACCGGGAAAGTATTGTCGTGACTATGTTCAATGAAGGAAATTACTTCATTGAAAGTTGCCGTTTGTGAAATCCCTTTAATATTTTTACGATAAAGCTGCTCTACCAGAATCTGGTCGGGGGCTTGCTTCATTTCAGTCAGCAGGCCAAACGAGACGAGAAATCTTCGAATCAGCGCCTGAAATTCGCTGATCGGATCACCGGCGGTATGGTGGATCGCGTTAATCAGCGGAACTTCACCGGCCCGCAAGACAGACTGGCGAATCATGATGGGACCCACAATTTCAAAAAACACCACAGACCCCAGAATGATCGTCTGCAGATGCCTTCCCAGTTCGGGATCACGCGCGACGGCAATCGCCGACAGGGCAATCGCTGCACCGGCCTGGGCAAACAGCGTGGTTCCCAGCCACAGCGAAACTTCCGGTTCTTCGCCACGCATCCGTGCAGGAACCAGGACACCGAAATATTTACCCAGCAAACGCAGAACAATATAACTCCCGCCGATCAAGCCGGCATCCATAAACTGCTTCGGCTCCAGTTCCGCACCATGTATGATAAAAAAAAGAACGCACAGAAACCCGGTGAGCGGGTTCAGTTCCGCCTCTACCTTTGGCACTTCTTCCTCTGTCAGTGAATTGGCGACCGTAAAACCCATCGCAAGAAAGGTCAGCATGTAAGGCAGTTCCATCGTGCGGCAGAGTCCCAACGCCAGTGAGATTAATCCGACGAACATGATAATCCGGCGGCTGCCCTTAATGATGGAGCTGCCATAACTGATCATCAACCCACCGAAAATGCCGATAAAGATGGATCCAAAGATATCCATTCCCAGATGCCCGAGTTGCGGGAAAACAGAAGCAATCTGAGTGTCGCCTTTAAAAAAATAAACGGCGACAAAAATGACCTCGAAGGCGATGATCGACGCTAAATTATTCAGCGCAACCAGGATTCCCGTGTACTCGGAAATCGGACCTTCTGACTGCATTTCTTTGAGAACCAGAATGGTGGTCGCGGGGGCTGTGGCAATGGCCATCGTCCCCAGCAGAATGGCTGCGCTGCCGGATTCACCAACCAGGAGTAACCCGACAAAAACAATAAAAAAAGTCGCAAGAATTTCACTCAACGACAGCGGAAGCACGCGGCGAAACAAGCGTTTGAGGCGTGATAATGTGAAATGATTTCCCAGACCGAACAGCACCAGTGCCATCGCCAGATCGGTCAACGGTTTCAACTCTTCAATATGCTGGTGCGGGACGACATCAAATATCGCCGGCCCCAGACAGACGCCGATTAACAAATAGGCTGTCACCTTGGGCAAACGGAATAACTCGGCCAAAATGCCTGACAACAGCCCTGCTGCCAGAAACATCCCCAGTGTAAAAATGATATTCCATGAGTCCATTAGAACGTCCTGTTCCGAATCAAGTAAGTACAAATACGGAGCGATTATAGCAAATGTTTTTTGTCGGTCGATCCTTACGACATAAGTAGGATCGTAATTTAAACATACTAAACCTCTATGAGGAAGTAGTTTCGAACTTTCTGCCCTCGCTGGTCTGACTTACATTTTGATTCACAAAACGTCTCTTCTGAACTGAAACAATTAATCGAGGTTCATCGTGACGGTTTTTAATTCCGTATAGCTGGCAAGTCCCGCCGCTCCCAGCTCACGACCAATGCCACTCTGCTTGAAGCCGCCGAAGGGAGCAGCTGCGTCAAATACATCATAACAGTTGATCCAGACGGTGCCTGCTTTGAGACTGTTGGCCAGGCGGTGTGCTTTTTTCACATCGCGGGTCCAGACAGCTGCCGCGAGACCAAAGTGAGTGCTGTTGGCCCGGGTGATGACTTCATCAACATTCTTGAACGGCAGGATACTCAGGACGGGCCCGAATATTTCATCGGTCGCGATGGACATCTCATCAGTCACATGATCGAAGATCGTTGGTTCTACAAAGTAGCCCTTGTCACCAAACCGCAAGCCTCCCGTCACACACTGGGCGCCGGCCTCATTCCCTTTCTCGATGTAGCTTAATATTTTTTCCATCTGGGCACGATCAACCTGTGGCCCCTGAGTCGTTTCCGGGTTTAACGGGTCGCCCAACTTCCGGGAGGCTGCCCGTTGAACGATCTTCGCGACAAATTCCTCATGCACGGCTTCCTCTACAAACAGGCGACTTCCCGCACAACAGCATTGCCCCTGATTGAAGAACAGACCGAATTCCGCCCCCGCAACAGCAGCATCCAGGTCGCTGTCTGCAAAAACCACATTCGGACTTTTGCCTCCCAGTTCGAATGTGAGTCGTTTTAACGTCGCGGCAGCATCAGCCATAATAATCTTGGCCGTCGCATCTTCCCCCGTGAATGCAATTTTATCCACGTCCGGATGCTTCACCAGTGCCGCCCCTGCGGTCGGTCCGTAACCGGGCACCACATTGATCACTCCCGGCGGAATCCCGGCTTCCATCGCCAGTTCCGCCATCCTCAAACAGGAGAGCGGCGTCTGTTCTGCCGGTTTCATGACGATCGTGCAACCGGCGGCCAGGGCGGGAGCCCATTTCCAGGCGGTCATCAACAGGGGAAAATTCCAGGGTATGATCTGCCCTGCCACCCCTAACGGTTCGCGGCGGGTATAGCAAAAGTGATTTCCCCGAATTGGAATGGTGGCCCCTTCAATCTTGTCAGACCAGCCGGCATAATACCGCAGACAGTCAATCACCAGGGGTAAATCCGCGGCGCGGCTGTCGCGAATCGGTTTCCCGTTATCCAGTGATTCAAGCGCCGCCAGTTCCTCAATATTACTTTCCACCAGATCGGCCAGACGATTCATGTACCGCCCCCGATCCCGCGCATCCATTTTGGACCACGGTCCTGACTCAAATGCTTTTCGTGCTGCCTTGACTGCCAGTTCAATATCAGCGGCGTCACCTTCGGCGACATCGGCAATGACCTCTTCCGTAGCGGGATTCACTGTCGCAAACGTTTTTCCACTGACGGCGTCACGCCACTCTCCATCGATCAGGAGTTGGGTTTGTCGGATCCGGGGAGTAGCTGCTACGGAATCGAGAATGTCTGTCGCCATGACTGAATCTCCTGAGAAATGTTAAGCGTAAATATTTTCACAGAACGAAGTAATGTTCTGAGAGAGGCAAGTCTTTCCGCCTTCCCGAACTCTTATTCTGATCGGTTTCGTTCACGTTCTCAAGAGGGACGCCAAAAAGCGCACGAAAAAGTGCAAAGAAGGGAGAGGAATCTGGTGAGAGTCTCTTAGATGGCTCGAAGAATCGCTGCAGCACTTTGCCCGAACGAAGTTCGACTGACTGACATGGCGGTCGGGATCGTCATCGGACGGACTTCTCCGTGGATGATATCGAGATTGCACAATGGATCAGGCGTTTCGTAATTCAACGTGGCCGGTGTGGCACGATGACGAAGCGAAAGAATACTGGCAGCCAGTTCAACGGCTCCGGAACCAGCGTCAAAATGACCGAAGTAACTTTTCAGAGCTGTAATTGGAATTTTCGCGGCATCATTGCCAAACAGACGATGATAGGCTTTCGCTTCAACCTGGTCGTCGATTTTAGTGCTCTTGCCATGTGCATTGATATGACCGAGCTGGTTAGGCCTTAAATTTGCCTGGCGCATCGCCGCTTCAATGGCACGAACCAGTCCGGTATCATTTTGCTGATTGTTATCAGGAACAGAACGCCCATCGCATCCGGCGCCTAATCCGATTACTTCTGCATAAATTTCTGCACCACGGCGGACAGCGTGGTCGTAATTTTCCACCACGAAGGCAGCAGCCCCTTCTCCCAGAATCGTACCATTTCGATTGCGGTCGAACGGCATGCAGGCGCGTTTGGGATCTTCATCGCGCGACAACAGATCCATCAGGTTCTTACGAGAAAGATCAACGGGATTGATGTTGGAAGTACAGGCTCCCACAATCATGCAATCGACGGCACCACGTTTAATCCAGCGCATCGCCTCGGACAAGGCCAGCAGTGCGGAGGAATCCTGGCTGGTGATCGTGTTATTAGGCCCTTGTGCATTGTGTTCGATTGAAATATGACAGGCGGGCATGTTGGGAAGCTGCCTGAGCATCCACAGGGGAGTAATCTGCCCCATGAAGTCTTCGCCCCAGCGCGTGAGTTCAAAAGTGTCATCAGCACAGAGTTTGACCGCTTCGACAAGTTCATCGGGAGTGGTCGGAATCTGGCCGGCCCCAAAAGAAACTCCCAGTCGTTCCGGATCAACAACCCCTTTTGTGATGCCCGCGTCACGGACGGCATCTGAGGCAGCGGAAACACCCAGTTGGATGTCGCGCGACATGACCTTCAGGAATTTTTTATTGTACACATGCCGTTCAGGATTAAAGTCTTTGACTTCGGCTGCCAGTTTAGATGGCAGATTTTCGGTCGGGATCGTTTCGAGACGCCCAATACCAGACTTTCCTGTACACATGCTTCTCCAAAATGCATCGATGCCGATGCCGATGGGAGAAACGACCCCAATACCGGAAATTACAACGCGTGTGTTATTTGACCCAGCCATCTTAGCCTGACCTTCAATCTCCTGCAGCAAAAAAACAATGTAAGTCCGTTAACATCACTGTTTAAAACTGTAGTCGTAAGATTGTTGAAATTCTCAGCTTAACACTAATGAGTGCTCAGTACCCTAAGAATTACTACTTCAGTGTCTTTGAGTTCCATCTCCTAGTAGTATATCGGAAAAAGACAACCATTAATCTGAGAGCGTTCTCAAACACGAAGCAGAAATCCCTTAAACTCAGAAAATAAAACAGGTTATAACGTTAGAACCGAGTTATTTCTCATGCGGTTGCAAAGGCAAGGCATTGTTTACAAACGAGTCTATTGGACTTAAGGCAGGTGCTTTTTAAGCAAGGGTGTGTCTGAGAGTCAAACTCCCGAAAGATTCAGGTTGGAAATCCTTTTCGCAGGTTCGAGTGAAATCTGTCTGGGTCAACTAATATAATTGAGGTCCCCTTCAACCATATCTTGTACCCGGAAGATACCAATCGACTAGTATTACACACTTTTCCAGTCACTTTGTCAAGCGAATTTCCGGAAAAGCCAAACTCTGCGGCATATTCTGTTTTATTGAAAACAATGAGCAGGATACCGCAACCGGACGATCAACGACAGAATTTCGCAGAAAATTACGCATCGATGATTTCAAAAATGGCTTCAATCTCGACCGCCACACCTGTTGGCAGCGAGGCAAAACCAAGGGCACTGCGTGCATGATAACCATCGCCGGTCTTGCCGAACAGTTCGTGAAACAGGTCGGATGCCCCGTTGATCACCAGATGCTGATCTGTAAAATCCGGGGTTGAATTCACACAACCCAGCAATTTAATGACTTTCAAACCATTTAACGTGCCGTGCTCGTCACGGACGGAACGCAAAATCTTGATGGCACAATCGCGGGCAGCGGCGATCCCCGCTTCCAGGCTGACATTCTCGCCCAGTCGTCCCTTCTGGTCACTGACGTGGCCTGAGGTGATTAAGAGATTACCACTTTTGATACAGAGCTTAAGATAACCGGGTTCAATCGGTTCAAAAACAAGACCCAGTTCCGCAGCTTTTTGTTCAACAGACATAACTTCAATTCCTTCAATACGAGAGTGTGCCCCCATTTCCGCATGGAGCTTCCCATGCAATGCCAGTCGATCCGAATGGGCCTGGAGACACTATTCATAAACCTGGATACAGGCGAACGTTTCAGAAACGAATCATCGCTAATGTAGAGGGATCGTCGGCGATTTACAATCCAGTCAGATTAAGTAAAAAACTGAAACTCACCGGAAGGTGCAAATGCATTCTGAAAATGCTGGATTTCGGGTTTTGATTGATTCGCAGACCAGACGATGGAAACAACGTCAAATCGGGCGGGGCTGTGGAGCAGTTGATGGTTTTTAAGAAAGGAGCTGGCCAGTCGCGTGAGCTGACTTTGCTTTTGGGGCGTGACGGCTTCAAAGGGTAACCCTTTGAAATCACTTTGCCGCGTTTTGACTTCAACGAAAACAACCGTCTCACGGTCCAGGGCAATGATATCAAGCTCCCCCAGGTCCGTGCGATACTGTTTCGCTAGAATCGAATATCCCTGCTGCTTAAGAAACTTAATCGCAGCACGTTCGCCTTGATCACCCAGGAGTTTTCCAAGCCATTTACCAGCCATAAGCGATTACTTGTAAACGGACGCTGAGACAAAGGAGCACGGAATACCATAAGCTGATACAGAAGCGCTGAAATGGATTCAGCGCTTCTGAAATGGATCCGATGCAGATCGACTCTGCGACTTACTTTGTTTTTGCTTTAGCACGTCGTTCTGTCAGACGTGTTGCTTTACCAACCCGATCACGGAGGTAATACAGCTTGGCGCGACGAACCCGGCCATGACGTAAGACTTCCAGCTTGGCGATTTTCGGTGAATTCACGGGGAAAATCCGTTCCACCCCTTCACCGGCAACGATACGTCGAACCGTGAAATTTTCACGAGATCCACCACCACGAGTGGCGATGATAATCCCGCTGAAAATCTGAATGCGTTCTTTGTCACCTTCTTGAATTCGGGTGTGCACATCGACGGTGTCACCGATTTCAAATTTCAGAGGCTCTTCGCGAAGGCTGGACGCTTCTACCTTTTTCATTAATTCCTGCATGACTCAAAATCCTCTTGGTCCATTTTGAAGTGATCTGACAAGATCACTCAAACCGGACTGTTTCCATTAGGTTTAGTTCAAATTGAATTTGATTCCGACTCAGTCAACAAATCACTGCGCCGCTCACGAGTTCGAATGAGGCTCTGCTCGTGCCGCCAACGTGCGATTTCCTGATGATTTCCGCTTAACAACACTTCCGGAACTTCCATTCCACGAAAGTTTTGAGGCCGCGTGTATTGAGGATATTCCAGCAGTCCCGATTCAGAAAACGAATCATACTTGGCACTGCTCTCATCGCCTAATACTCCGGGAATCAACCGGATTACAGTCTCAATAATCAGCATGGCCGGCACTTCCCCTCCGTTGGTGATGAAGTCGCCTGCCGATATTTCCATTGGATTCAGTCCAATGCGGATTCGTTCGTCGAATCCCTCGTATCTTCCACACAGTAACGTCAGTTGCGATTCTTTCGATAATTCTTGAGCCAGGCTTTGATTCAATGTTCTCCCTTGCGGGGTCAGCATGATCAATTTGCCTGATGCAGGAACTACTTCCTGAACGTGTTCGACACATTGAAAAACCGTATCACAGCCAATCAACATCCCCGGACCGCCTCCATAGGGACGATCATCTACCGAGGCGTGTCTGTCTGTTGCCCAGTCTCGAAAATTCCAACGTTGAATCTCTACTAACTGATTCTGAATCGCCCGCTTAAGCAGACCCTGCTCAAGATAGCTGTCAAAAAGTTCAGGAAACAAAGTTAGAATATCAAATCGCATTATGCTCTCTCAAAGAGCGAACCGTAGTCAAAAACAACTCAGAAACTTATTCTGAGGGGGTTTCTTCTGTGGCCGCACCCTCTTCGGATGTTGCTTCTTCCGATGCTTCCGGTGCTTCCGGCTCGGGAGCTGGATGTTCTTTGGGAGCGATCAGAGGAGCAGGCGCTGCCGCTGTTCCAAACTTGTTCTTTTTCACTTTTTTGATCAGTGTGGCTACGTTATCAGAAGGTTTGGCACCAACTGACATCCAGTAATCAACACGTTCCATATTAATTGCGACGCGCTTTGACTTGTCGGCAACGGATGTGTCATACGTCCCGATTTCTTCAATTGCTGCGCCGTCACGTTGTTTGCGTGAATCCATTACACAAATACGATAGAAGGGGCGATGTTTACGACCCATTCTTTTCATACGAATACGAACTGCCACTAAATTCTCCTTTTGGAAACTAACTCTTACCTTTGGGAAGATACCATTTGTAATACACTTAAAACAACTTCAGATCACATTAATCCGATTAACGATTTTTCTTTCGTTGCTTATTTTTCGCTTTTCTGTCTTTTTTCTTCTTTTCGCGAAGCTTGAGCGGGTCACCGCCACGTTTACTGCGCGCTTTCTGTTTATTGAGACCGCCCATGGGATTCATCATTCCACCGGAAGATAACTCCTGCATGGCTTTCATTTTGTCACGCATGCCCATGCCGGCCATTTTCTGCATGACTCCGGCCATATTATTGAAATCTTTGACCAGGCGGCTGATTTCCGAAGGATCGGTTCCGCTCCCGATGGCAATCCGGCGACGGCGGCTGTGATCAATCAGATCAGGGCTCTCGCGTTCAGCGGGGGTCATGGAACTGATGATGGCATCGATCCGCTTCATTTCCGAATTGGGGTCCACATCCGGATTCGTATCCAGCAGCCCTCCCATTCCGGGAATCATTTTCATGATTTCCCGCATCGGTCCCATTTTGCGGATGGTTGCCATCTGCTTCTGGAAGTCACTCAGGCTGAATTTTCCCTGAGCCATCCGGTTCTGCAGGTCAGCCGCTTCTTCTTCATTGAACTGCTGCTGTGCTTTCTCCACCAGAGAAACCACGTCCCCCATGCCCAGAATACGGCCCGCCATCCGGTCCGGATGAAACGGTTCCAGGCGATCCAGGGCTTCGCCGACACCGATAAACTTGATCGGAACGCCGGTGACTTCCTTGACACTCAACGCGGCCCCGCCACGCGTGTCGCCATCTAGTTTTGTCAGAATGACGCCGTCGAGCTCCAAGGCTTCGTTAAACGCCTTGGCACTGTTCACCGCGTCCTGGCCGGTCATCGCATCACAGGCGAAAATCACCTGGTCCGGCTGGAGCTTGCGTTCAATCTGCTCCAGTTCCTTCATCAACTGTTCGTCGATATGCAATCGGCCGGCGGTATCGAGAATGACGGTGTCGACATTGCCCAGTTTTTTCGCCTGGCTCAGTCCGTTTTGACAGACTTTGACGGCATTGTTTCCTTCAGGAGCCTCTGCATGCACAGGGACATCGACCTGCCCGGCAATAACTTTTAACTGTTCAATCGCCGCTGGTCGCTGCAGGTCGGCTGCCACCAGCATCGGCTTGCGCCCCTGCTCTTTCAGCAGACGTGCCAGCTTACCGCAGGTTGTTGTTTTACCAGATCCCTGCAGACCACACATCATAATGATGGTGATACCCGTTGGCTTGAATTCGAATCCCGGTTCGACGGGCCCCATCAGGTTGATCAGTTCCTGGTGGACAATCCCCACGATCTGCTCATCGGGTCGCAGCGATTTCAGAACTTTTTCACCGATCGCCTGCTCGGTAACCCGCTCAATAAAGTTCGTGGCGATTTCGTAATTAACGTCTGCTTCCAGCAATGCCTGACGAACTTCGCGCAGACCGTCCCGGATATTGCCTTCGGTGAGTTTCCCACCGCGAGCAAGACCGCTGAGTGCACTTTTCAGACTGGACGTTAATCCTTCAAACACTTGTGATACCCGGATCGTTAAAAATTGAAATAACTAAGCTCGAAAACAAACCGTTTTTTACCTGGAACACTGCCTCAAATCAATTTGGTGATTGCGGAAACTGAGCGCAAAACGCGCTCCTAAACCTAGCACTTACGGGGAGTTAGGGCACACGCCCTGCTTACCCGCTGATACTGGTGTTCGCAAAGTTATGATGAGACAATAACTTGCAGCAAGCCGTGGAGTTTAAAAGCTGACTGAACAATACACAACGGTTCCAGCCCCTCTTTTTAAAATTCTTGCCCCTTTTGGTCATCGCAATTCCTACAATGTTATACAAATCGCGGTTGAAAACGCAATAATGTCCGTAATCATGGTACGACAGCCGGTGGATTCTGCTGAATATTCGATTTCACGAAAGTAATTGCCGCTGATTTCCCGATTTGTCAGGTCTGGAAACCTTCTATTCAGGCATTAAATCGTGTATGGTAATGAAGCGCGCTTTGCACCCAAATACCTACCCGCGTGTACACGGGAACCCGTTCCGGTTCAACCGTGTCACCCGTAAAACGCTGCCGTCATGATCTGCTCTGGATATTTTAACTTCATCTGTTACTGAAAATTTGAGTTGAAACGAAAAAGAAGATGAGTAAAACAAAAAACCTGTTCGACAAAGTCTGGGACTTACACACCGTCAAAACTCTGGAATCCGGCCAGGATCAGTTATTGATTGGTTTACACCTGATTCATGAAGTGACCAGCCCTCAGGCGTTTGAAATGCTGCGGGACCGTGGCCTGACCGTGTTGTTCCCCGAACGCACGATCGCAACCGTGGATCATATTGTTCCCACATTGAGCCAGGTACGACCTTTCGCAGACGATCTCGCAGAAGAAATGATGACCGCGATTGAAAAAAACTGCCGTGAGTTTGGAGTCACACTGCTGGATGTTGCTGACAGCCGCCAGGGTATCGTGCATGTCGTCGGCCCCGAACAGGGACTGACACAGCCGGGCATGACCATTGTTTGCGGCGACAGCCACACCAGTACGCATGGCGCCTTCGGCTCCATTGCTCTGGGAATTGGTACGAGTCAGGTCGCCCATGTTCTGGCAACGCAAACAATGGCACTGGGCCGACCCAAAGTGCGACAGATTCTGGTCAATGGCGAACTGGGGCCCGGCGTGACAGCAAAAGACATTACGCTGTACGTGATCCGCAAGCTCGGCGTTCAGGGGGGTGTTGGTTACGCCTATGAATATGCAGGCGACGTCTTTGACCGCATGTCGATGGAAGAGCGGATGACCGTCTGCAATATGAGCATCGAAGGGGGTGCCCGCTGTGGTTACATCAACCCCGACCAGACAACGGTTGACTATCTGAAGGGACGCCCCTTTTCTCCAGAAGGAGCCGCATTTGATAAAGCGGCAGAATGGTGGCTCAGCCTGGCTTCCGGTCCCGATGCGAAATTTGATGATGTCGTCGAATTCGACGCTGCAGATATCGAACCGACTGTTACCTGGGGAATTACACCCGCCCAGTCGGTGGGAATCTCTGAAACATTGGCCCCGATTTCAAGTTATCCCGCAGACGAACAGACGTTGATCAAAGAAGCGTTTCGCTATATGGACCTGGAAGAAAACCAGCCGATCAAGGGGCAGAAAATCGATGTCGCCTTCATCGGTTCCTGTACGAATTCGAGAATCTCCGACCTCAGAGAAGCCGCCAAAGTCGTCCAGGGACGCCATGTTTCCGAGCATGTCAAAGCGCTGGTCGTGCCCGGTTCACAACTCGTCCGCAAGCAGGCCATGGAAGAAGGACTCGATAAAATCTTCACCGATGCCGGCTTTGAATGGAGAGAGGCCGGCTGCTCGATGTGCCTGGCAATGAACCCCGACAAACTGGTCGGCAACGAACTGTGCGCTTCTTCCAGCAACCGTAATTTTAAAGGCAGACAAGGCAGCCCGACAGGCCGCACACTGCTGATGAGCCCCACAATGGTAGCGGCGGCGGCCATCAACGGCTGCGTGTCTGACGTTCGCGAAATGTTGAATGCCGTTCCCGTTTAATTTGCACAAGTAACACAACAGCCTCTAAAGCGTTTTTTAAAGACAGACCCATGAATAAGATTGAAAGCATCACTGGCACTTGTATCCCTCTGGTACTGGATGACATCGACACCGACCGGATTATCCCCGCACGTTTTTTACGCTGCGTCACCTTCGAAGGTCTGGGAGAACACGCGTTCGAAGATGATCGCCAGCAGGATCCAGATCATCCGTTTGATAAACCACAGTACCAGAACGCTTCGGTTCTGCTGGGCGGCCGTAATTTTGGCTGTGGCTCTTCGCGCGAGCATGCACCTCAGTCACTGATTCGCTGGGGAATTAATGCCATCATCGCCGAGTCGTATGCGGAAATCTTTTTTGGAAACTGTACTTCTCTGGGAGTTCCCGCCGTCTGTGCCAGCCGCGCCACCCTGGAAACGCTCAATCAGACCATCCAGAAACACCCGGAACAGGAAATCACCGTCGATCTGCTGACCATGAAAATCATTTGTGGCGATCAGCAGTTTGATTGTACTTTACCCGAAAATGCCCGTGCCGCTCTGACGTCCGGAACTTATGACTTTCTGGCCCAGTTACTCAAAAGCACCGACGAAATCAAAGCACAGGCGGCAGCGGTTCCTTATTTCCAGGCCTTTGCCTGAGCTGCCGAGATTTACCCTGCCTGCGAACTCCGCAGACCGAGTGAATGTCAGCGGTGATTGGTTCATAATGCATCTGACGTGACATTCCTGCGTGGTTTTATGTCTGAAAAGAAAGCGAAAAGCAATCGTCGTGAATTTCTGACTGGACGCGTTTTAAAACAAGCCGTCGAGCAGACCGGGGAAAATCTGGCCGATTATCTGAATGAAGCAACGGAAGATTTTGCTGCACCAACGGGCGGGGCCACGATCAGACTGGGCACGCGGGCGATGGCAACGGAATTCGCCGTCGTGATGAACCCCGGTCCCAGCAGACAGGTCATGCTTGCCTCTGACGCACTGGATCAGCTGCATGAGCTCGAACAGCTGATGACGGTTTACAGAAGCACCAGCGAACTGTCGCGTGTGAATGCGGAAGCGGCTGCAGGTCCTGTGGCCATGGATGCCCGTTTGTTTGAAATTCTCGACCAGGCACGCCAGATCTGCCTGGAAACGGCAGGAGGTTTCGACCCTAGCTCCGGACCGCTGATCGCTTTATGGCGAGAGTGCAGACTGCAGGGACGCATTCCTTCGCAACAGGAAATTGAGACTTGTCTCTCACATACGGGCATGGAACAGTTTCAATTTGATCCGGCCGCCAAAACCATTCAATTCCGATCTTCTGAGAATGAATTGAATCTGGGAGGGATCGGCAAAGGTTACGCGCTCGACGTGGCGGGGGCGTTTCTGACAGAACAGGAATTGGAAAATTGGCTGTTTTATGGGGGATTCAGCAGCATTCTCGCCAAAGGGACCCACAATCAACTTCCGGGCTGGCCTGTCGGCATCAAAAATCCGCTGTTTACGAGCCAGCGATTAGGGACGATCCTGCTGCACGATAACGCCATGTCAACCAGTGGATCTTCAGTACAGCATTTTCGCCATGAGGGAAAACGCTACGGCCACATTCTGGATCCGCGAACCGGGTGGCCCGTCTCAGAATTGCTGTCTGTAACGGTTATTGCCCCGCATGCGGCTCTGGCAGACGCACTTTCAACCGCTTTTTACGTAATCGGGGTCGAAAAAGCCCTGGAGTATTGCGATAATCATAGCAATGTCGGTACGATTTTAATCCCCCCCCCTGCCCAAGGCCGAAAACTCGCCCCGGTGATTCGTGGAATTCCGAATGAGTTTCTGTTCCTGGATCGCGACCAATTGTTGTCACAATGATTTGTCGTTATAAAGGGAATTAAGAAGAACAAGTTCACTCCCGGTGAAGATTCCAGACTCCCGGGGAGTGCCTGCCACAAGCTTCGACTTCAAATCTGCAGGACAGAGGAAGTCGCCCGCGAGAACACTCTCGCAGAACAGATAAATCGAAATCATTAAATCCCCTTAAAATAACAAAGGGTTTATCAGTGCAAGATCTAAAGAGAATTTCAGGAATCGCGATCCTGTTCATTGTTGTATTACGTCTTTGTATCGGCTGGCAACTGCTGTATGAAGGCCTGTGGAAGATCGAGACCTTAAGCACGACCAGACCCTGGACCGCCGCCGGTTATCTGAATAATGCCCAGGGGCCGCTCCGCGATCATTTCCGCAGCATGACCGGTGATCCCGATGATCTGAACTGGCTGGACGCAGACAAAGTGAAAGCGAAATGGCTCGCCTGGGAACAACGATTCCTGAATCACTATCCGAATATAACCGATGCTCAGAAATCAAAATTACATCAGATGGTCAGTGGCAGCCCCTCATTTGCAGCCGAACTCAGTGCCCTTCCTCCCGAAGTAAAAATTGGAGGCAGCCTGGGAAATGTCGTGAAATATGACGCGAAACGAAAACGCCTGATCATCGATGGCGAACAACACCTGACGCCTGCGGAAAAACAACGCCTGCAATCAATGGTGCCTGTCAAAAAAGGACCTGATGGAAAGCTGATCGGCGGCACCAAACTGGATCAGGAATTTTATACCGCCGTTGATCAAGCCTACGCCCGCTCTGCTCGGCTCAGTTATATTGAAAAAATGCAGGCGTCGCTGCGAGGAAATCCGGAACTGGCTGGCCAGATCAACGTCAAGCAGGAAGGTACTCTCGATGGCAAACGCGTCGGTAAGATTGAGCAATACAAAGTAAACCTGGAGCGCTACGAAGAAAAACTGGTGCAGGCAGATCAGCAGTTTAAAGTGGATCACCTCAATAAACTCTGGGCCGAAATCCAACAGATGAAAGCCAGCCTGGTTAATCCGATCCGTGCCCTGGAAGACGAAATGGAAACAGAAGCCAATGAGCTGCTCACGCCGGAACAATTTGCGGCGGGCCCTATACCTCTCGAAGACACACAAATCCATCGAGTGAATATGATGACGATTGCCAGCCTGACCATACTGGGAATCCTGCTCCTGATCGGCTTCGGCACCCGCATCGCAGCGGTTGCTGCCGCCGGTATGCTGCTGTCGTTTTACATGGTCATGCCCCCCTGGCCGGGAGTACCCGAAGCACCAGGGCCTGAACACAGTTTTATCGTGAATAAAAATCTGATTGAAGTCATCGCGTTACTGACCATAGCCACACTTCCCACGGGAACCTGGTTTGGCATTGACCGTTTGGTACACCGTTTTTTCCATAAAAAGAAGAAAACCACAAACTAAACCAGCTGATTCAGCCATAATTTTCGTAGGAAATAAGGATACGTCTCATAAATGCCCTGTTTTCCGCTTATCATTGAACAACTCATTCTTCCCTACCGGTAACAGATACGCGTCGCGTATCAGGAGCAAACATATGCAATTAACTCCCGAACAGGAACAAATCGGCAAAGACAACTTTCACGAAGCGGTTGCGTTTTCACGGCGTGATTTCATCGTGGCAGCTGCTGCAGCGGGCACAGGCTTAGGGGCCACCTATTTTGGGTATGAAAAACTCAAAGGCAAACCAGTCAAAGTCGGCTTCATCGGCACTGGCGATGAAGGGAGCGTGCTCATCACACAGCACCCTCCCGAATACATGGAAATCGTCGCGATTGCCGACCTGCGTCCTTCCAACCGCCAAAAAGCATTTCACGGGCACGGCAATGAGCATCGGGTCGGCCTGATCGAAAAACTTGGTGCGGAAAAAGCATCGAAGATCAAACAATACGACGATCACAAATCGATGCTCGCCGCCAAAGAAGAACTCGGCCTGGAAGCAGTCGTGATTGCCGTCCCGCTCAGCCAGCACGCTCCGATTGCAGCGGCAGCTTTAGATGCCGACCTGCACGTGCTTTCTGAAAAACTGATGGCACACAACATTACCGAGTGCAAAGACCTGATTAAAAAAGCCCGCGACAAAAAACTGCTGCTGGCTGTCGGGCATCAGCGTCATTACAGCGTATTGTATGAAGAGGCAAATCAACTGGTAAAAGATGGTGAGCTCGGCGACATTCGGCACATCCGCGCCCAGTGGCACCGCAATAACAGCTTCCCGGGACGTGACAGCTGGCGCAAGAGTGTGCCCAAGGAAGACGCCACCGCCCTGGCTGAAAAAGTCAAGGAGTACGGCTACGACAACATGGACGAATTGATTAACTGGCGTCTGTACAATAAAACGGGCGGCGGTTTGATGGCCGAACTGGGAAGCCACCAGCTGGATGCCTGCAGCATCTTTCTGGGTAAAGTACATCCCCTGGCCGTGCAGGGTTATGGCGGTAAAAATTTCTACGGCGTCAAGGGAATCGGTTCCAAAGACAAACAGGCAGATGATCGAGAAATCGACGACCACGTGTATGTGACGTTTGAATTCCCCGGTCCGCACTACGATGCCGAAACCAATCCACGCGATATCTGTATCGTGACGTATTCCTCGATCAACACCAACCGCTGGGAACCTTATGGTGAAACCGTTCTCGGTAGCCGCGGCACGCTGATCGTCAAAACCGAAAAAGAAGCGTTGCTCTTCAAGGAAGCCAGCCCTTCCACCGGTGGTGGCGGCCCAGATCAGCGACTGTGGGTCATCAACTCCAGCGATGGCAGCGGTCCAGTTCTGGATGCGTATGAAACGACGGCTCCTTCAGCGGCCGCTACGGACGTCAAACAGGGGATTGGCGATAAAATCAGTCGCGGTTACACGGAAGAAATGGAACATTTCGCCCATTGCATTCGCACCAATAATTTCAAAGGGCCTCACGAAGGCGGCTTGAAATGCAACGGCACCGTTGCGATGGCAGATGCGATTATGGCTCTGACTTCCAATCTGGCCATGAAGCACAAGGTGCGGATTGAATTCAAACCGGAATGGTTTGATCCTGATAATCCGGCAACTCCGGAAGCAGACTTCGCAGCCCAGACGGCCTGATCGCTGTCTATTGTATTCCCACACTAAATCTATCATGATTCAACAATGCCGAGGGCACTTTTCCTCGGCATTGTTTTTTTGATTCACTCAATATCTCAGTTCAAAGGGGAACTACGTGTCGGATGGACGCAAGGCAGGTCTGACTCTCATTTTCGTGACCGTCTTTATTGATTTACTCGGTTTTGGAATCGTCTTACCACTTTTGCCTCGATACGGAGAACACTTTGAAGCAGGCGGCGGCACACTGGGGCTGTTGATGGCATCGTTTTCTGCGATGCAGTTCCTGTTCGCCCCCATCTGGGGCCGCATCTCAGACCGCGTTGGCCGTCGTCCGATTCTGATTATGGGCCTGGTTGGTTCGACTGTCTTTTATGGCATGTTCGGTTTCGCGACGTCGCTGGGGAAAGAAGGCATGTTTCTGGGAATTGGTGCGCTGTCCTGGTTGTTCATCACACGCATCGGAGCCGGAATCGCCGGTGCCACCATCCCGACCGCCCAGGCTTATATCGCCGACATTACCGGCCCCAAAGAACGTGGGAAAGGGATGGCCCTGATTGGGGCCGCCTTCGGAATTGGTTTTACATTCGGCCCTTTGATCGGTGCAGCTTTTGTCTCTGCCGAAACGGGCGCCACTCCCAGCGCTGCCCCCGGGTATGTCGCCTGTGTGCTTTCCGGAGTGGCTGCCCTGCTCTCCATTTTCATGCTGCCCGAATCACTCAATAAAGAAACTTCTGGCTCACTTAAGAAACGCCTGCACTGGTTTGATGTTTCCAGCTTCCGTCACGCGTTGGCACAACCACGCATTGGTCTGATTCTGCTGACCATCTTTTTAACGACGTTCGCGTTCGCACAATTTGAGTCCACGCTTTCCCTGCTCACACAGGAACTCGGTTTTGCCGCCCGCAGCAACTTTTTCATTTTCGCTTACATCGGGTTGATCTTAACACTCAGCCAGGGAATTCTGGTCCGACGCCTGATTCCAAGACTTGGTGAATATCGAATGGGGATCATCGGCATCATTCTGATGGTCGCCGGACTCCTGTTGATCGGCGTCGCCGGTAATTCAGGTTCCTACCCCCTGTTGTATGCCGTTCTCCCCATCTCGGTGATTGGTTTTTCCGCAACGACCCCTTCACTGCAGTCGCTGCTGTCACTCAACACATCCGATGATCAGCAGGGCGGCGTTCTGGGAGTTGGCCAAAGCATCTCGGCTCTGGCCCGCATTCTGGGGCCCCTGGCAGGCATTGTATTATTTAAGGGGACCGAAAACGGAGCCATTCCAGGCAGCATTACAGCCCCCTACTGGGCGGGTGCCGTGATTATGCTTCTGGGACTGATCCTGATGAGCGGCTTGAAAGCCAAATCCGCCAAAATGGAAAACCCGCAAACCTGAATTACCCTGCCTTCAGCCCCAAGGTCGCGACAACCCGCGTCGTTCGACAACGATCCAGCGAATGCAGGCGTTTATTCTCCCATGGCTTCCATGGGTTCTTCCGGCTGCACAGCGGGAACGACACTTTCGTCATTTGTGAGAACATAAGCCGCCATGCCTGCCAGCATCAGGATGACGACGGTCCACGTTCGCCAGTCCTTATGCAGATCCGACTTTTTTTTAGCTTGCGTGTGATGCGGATGCTTCGGCTGATGTGACACGATGAGAAACTCCTGAGTACTAAAAAAAACGAAGAGAAAAGTAAGATCAACAAGTCGAAACAATAACTCCGAAACCACCAGTGACATCTTCCCGAACGATTCAGAAGTTTTGTGTTAACTTCAACAAAGCGTGGGTGTCCGGAATTTATCAGGCTGCCATATATCTTACAAGCTCGCAAAGTGTCGCCATGCTCCGCCGGATCTGGTTTTGAATGGGGCTTTCCTCATAAGCTGACGCGTTGCTCCTGTCGGCTGCGGATGATTTTCATCAAATACATCCCGGAGACAAGTGGGCATTTGCGGACTTCGAAATGCTCCCTGTTTTTCACCTCATTTTTCTGTCACAAATACTGACCGTCTTCGCAAGTTGACGCATCGCGAAGACAATTGGGAGTCAATAAAGAGGCCTTTAAGCGTGTTTATGGCGTGATGAAGAAACCGCACTTTATTGGCCCGCGACATGAATTATAATCTCTATTTGTAGCGTTTCAGAAGAGATGGTTCATCAGGAAAGCCGCTCTGTTATGCGTTGCCTGATTTGGTCAAAATCGCTCTAAGACCAGAAAATGCTGAGGGATACAAGAGACTCTGGTTTTTGTTTCGCGCGCGACGCTTATTTCAGAATTCTGGAAGATTTCAGGTACCTGTCAAGCTGTCTATTGAGAACTGAACCAGCGACAGATTGATGCGTGAGATTCACCTGTATCGGTCGCGGCCAGAACTCGGGCTTGCCCTGAATCACATCATCTGTTAATGGTATTCGTAGTTTGAATACCAAAAACCAGGCGAATATTTAGACAGGCACGGATGCCATGCGCGATCAAATTTCGAATTCAAAATGGACCAGACCGATTCTGCTTGGTCTGGCTATCCTGCCCTTCATTACAGCCAGTTATGCACACTGGTCCGGCTCACGTGTTCAGGAATCAACGGCCGGTGAAGCCAAACCAGCGTTGGCCTTCGAAACGTATCTTGTCGACACCGGCCTTGTCAAAGAAACATCCCGTGTTGTCGCCGCCCGCTTTCGCTTCAAGAATCTCAGCGATCATACCGTCACGGTGAAAGCACTCGTTCCCAGTTGCGGGTGCCTGAATCCTCATCTTGAGAAAAAAGTTTATCTGCCCCGGGAAACAGGTGAGTTTCAGCTTAAAATGGAAACCGCCGGTGAATCACCCGGACAGAAAGAATATTTCGTCGATTTCAAATACGAAGATACCCGGGAACGTTCTACAAGATTAACGTTTAAGCTGGAACTCCCCATTCGCAGACTTGTCGTGAAACCAAAAGCGCTGGTGATTTACCAGTTCACACCAGGTCGCACGGCACACCCGATTACGGTTTCTGATTATCGCGCCGGAGAAGATTTCAAAATCATCAGCGCGGAAAGCACATCGAAGTACGCCAAAGTCGAAATTGGAAAGCCGGAAATCAACGATGGGATCAGGCAGCATAAAGTGGAAGTGATTGTTGAAGACATGATACCCCCGGGAAAACATAATGGTCTGATTGTGATGAAAACCAACGACCTTGATTTTCCCGAACTCTATGTCCCGCTCATCATCCAGGGACCTGAACAGCAGACGGCGCAACAAAATAAGCCGGTTTCTCCCAAAGCGAATTGAATGCCACCTAAACGCATAGCAGGCTGAGGTTTGCGAATCATGAAACAGGCGTTTTTTTCTGCATCTTTCTGAAATCCGTCGTTTTTTTGTACGGAATTCCGCCGGGCTGGTCACTATTAGTGTAGAGACCCGATTTACCTGAACTCTCGGCTCTGATTTGCACGGGTATTCAGGAACTTTCGAATTATTTTAATAGACAATGGTGCCCCATGCGTTTGACCTTACGAACTTTAATTGCTTATCTCGACGACGTTCTTGAACCGGCTCAGATCAAAGAAATCGGAAAGAAACTTGAGGAAAGCGGTTATGCCTCTTCCCTCGTTGAGCGAATTAAGGATGTCATGCGTCGTCGACGGCTGACCGCCCCCGAAGTGGAAGGCCCCGGCTCGAACCCGGACGCCAATACCATTTCCGAATATCTGGACAACACATTAACGCCAGAGAGCGTAGCTGATGTGGAAAAAATCTGCTTGAATTCAGATGTCAATCTGGTGGAAGTTGCTGCCGCTCACCAGATCCTGACACTGGTTCTGGGAGAACCGGCAACAGTCAACCCGGATACCAGAGAGCGTATTTATGCATTAGGCCCCATCGCCGGAGGTCACGACATGAGTGGTGCCGGCACTGGCACAGAATCAGATCCGTTCGATACGTTATCGGAACCAATGCCCCAGACTTCACCAGCACCGCTGAGAAACAGTGTTCCGGTCAGCCCTCAGACGGTTCCCTCGGAAGACCCGGAGCCATTTTCTTCTCGCATTCCGGACTATCTTAAAACCAAACCAATGTGGAGACGTTTTACTCCCTACTTTCTCGTCCTGCTGGCTGCCGTCGTCTGGGCTGGTCTGTTCTTTGGAGATCCTACATTTTTCCCGGAACTGTTTTCCGGTCGCGACGCTGCAACTCACTTAGCAGGTAATCTGCCTGAAAATCAGGAAGTCGATCTTCCCGCACCCGGCGCCACCAAACAAACAGGGACAGCCCCGGATACCAATCAGTCCACAAATACTCAGCCAGGCACAACAAAAAAACCTTCCGTAACGAAAGTACCAGAGACCAATATTGCAGCCAGTGATCAGGCGCTTGCGATGAGCGAAAAACCACCGGCATTCGACGCCCCGCCTCCGGCTGATACAGAAAACGGTGCGATCTCTACGGCTATCCCGGCCAAGCCTCCGGTAGCGGAAGCACTTCCGGGCACACCAGTCGCCGCACAAAACTCGCCAACACCGAATCAGCCTGCTACCACTCCGCCTGCAGCAACTGCCCCCGACGATAAAACCGTCGCAATGAACAGCGCCAGCCAGAAAACGGCTCCGCCGCCGCCGACAAAAATTGAACTGGCTGATATGCCTGCACATGCACCGGCTGCGCAAATTGAATCGGAAGACGGCTTTTTCCTGACGCGGGCCGACAACAACAAACGTGAATTAGCCAGTAAGAACGACTGGGTGATCCGCTCAAAAGTCAGCCCGATACAAGCGGGATCACCCGTGGCATCGCCTGAACCATTCACAGCGCGGATTAATATTCCGGAAGCACTCTGCAAAGTTGTACTTCTGCCAGGCACCGAAGTCACCTATGCAGGCAAGAGTGAAGCCGCCGACATGGGATTTCAGATCCAGGAAGGCCGCATCCGCATTGAAGCTTCCCGTGGACTGAATGATGCAAAAAATGCAGCCGGGCCGATTTTATCCATCAAAGTCAACGATGAACTCTGGAGGATTGAACTTGTCACCAGGGACAGTGTTTGCGGAATTGAAATCAACCCGGTCCAACCCAAGAAACCGGGAGAAGTGCTGAGAGAAAACGGTTATACGGGGACTCTTTATGCCTATTCCGGCATGATCCGTTTCTCGGACGGTAAAGGGAAAGTACATACCATCGATGCAGGGCACTGGATGTCACTCTCGGCCAAGGACCGGGCTGCAGGTATCCTGGACCCTTCCGGCCAGCCGAAACCGCTACGCGTTCCCCATTGGGTTGAACCCGACTATAAAGATAACTCATATCTATCCCGCCGCTCCATTGCTGCATTTGTCAAAGAATTGAAAGAAGATCAACTCGTTTCACTGACCATGCCTGCGATCAGTAAAGACTTGAAGCCGAACATTTCTGACCTGGCAACCAAATCCCTGGCGTTAACAAACCAGTACCGGGAACTGGTGAAAGTGCTGGATGAAGTTGATCATCATGAATCTCGTATTGCTGCCATCAACGGCATCCGCAACTGGCTGCCCCGCGATCCTGAAAATGGAGAATTACTGAAGGAAGCGCTCCAGAACCAGTTTTCTCCCGAGATGGCCGAAATCATGGAACGACTGCTCTGGGGTTTCCAGAAAGAAGATGCGGAGGATCGATTCATTTCAGGCAGACTCGTCGAATGGCTTGAGCACAGTCACGTTGCTGTACGAGAGCTGGCCTTCAATTACATCAATCAATTGACAGGCAGACCTGTGGACTACTCAGCGATTGCAACCCCCACCCAAAGACGTGCGACGGCCCGGAGATGGTTCGCCCATATTGAAAAACATGGATCACTGCTCGATCCGCAAGACGCGACGACTTCTGCTCCCAAAGATAAACCAGCGAACCTGCCTCAATGATCGCGAACTCTGTGAAACAGGCCACAAACTGAGCCCAGAAGTGAAGTTCTATCTTCTTTTTTATAATAGACTTATCGCTGCCAGTATTTTTTCGAACACTCTCCGGATTTCAGCGAAAAAACAAAATATTCCTCTTGCTGCAATTTCGCGGGACTGGTATCTTTCCGGCACTTCTCTCCCCTGTCATTACGTGACTCACAAAACAAACCCTGAATCGCAAATTCCTGTCAAAACGATTTTCGACAGAATCAATTTCAGTCTCTGATATTTCAAATCATACTTACAGACGATGGAGATGTGCACGATGCACTCAACTCGGACAAGCAATTCGTTGATCAGCTACTCGATTCTTCTCTTTTCACTGGGGACCTTGTCGTTCTCCGGCTGCAATACCATGCATGGCGTTGCCAGCAATGAAATGGGGAATGGCTATTACCAACGAGGCGAGTATGCCAAAGCGGAAGCAGCTTTCACACGAGCCATCGCTGATAATCCGGGGAATCCGGACTATGTTCACAATCTGGCAGTCGTGATGGAAAAAGAAGGCAATCTGGCAGGAGCAGAACAAACCTACCGCAACGCATTGCGGCTTGATCCCTCACACCAGCCCTCACATCATGGCCTCACCGAATTAATGATCAGCCAGGGACGCCAGCAGGAAGCAGTACAGCACGTCACTGCATGGCGGGACACCCAGCCTTATATTGCCGAATCGCATCTGGAAATGGCATGGCTGCTGCAGGAATCAGGTGATGTCGCCGGTGCAGAGCAGTCATTGAAAGCCGCATCCAATGTCGATCCCAACCACCCCAAAGTTCTGGCGCATTTAGGCCAGGTTTACCAGCAGACAGGACGATCGGAAGAAGCGCTGGCCATGTATGAGCAATCACTCAGCTCCGAATGGTATCAGCCACAGGTACAATCACGCATCGCTTCCATCAAAAAACCGTACTCTACATCGGGCCCCCAGGATCGCATTGTCGCAAAAGGCTGGGAACACGGCCCACTCGGAAACGGCAGCATACTCCGTTACCAGAGCCAGAATCGCACAGCCCAGGCAAGTTATGTGCACCCCCTGCCCACTTATTCAAATGGAGCCAGCACGGGAACGATCGCGATGATGAACTCCCCTCAAATGAGTTATGCGGAAGCAATCTCCACTCAGTCCATGGCTTCACAACCCATGATGGTTGCCCCCGGCCAACCGGTTCAATACGGCGTCCCTACCATGGCTGCTTACCCCGAACCAGTGAACGTTGACCCCGCTCATTTCCCCACGGAACAACCAGCGACAGCAGGCGCACCAATCCTTCAGCCTTATTAGGTCGACCTGATCAAGCGGGCCTCAAAGATCAGAAGCGATTCTTCAATGCCAGGTCCCCGTTGTGTTGACCATCCATTCTGTCATGATAGAATAGGCGTTCCCGCGGGATGTAGCTCAGCCTGGTAGAGTGCTGCGTTCGGGACGCAGAGGCCGCAAGTTCAAATCTTGTCATCCCGAATTTTAAGTTGCTTTTTAATAATGACTTACGAAAACGATTTCTGGTCCGTTATCCACCAGATCACCTTGGTCCGTTAAGTGGTCCGTTATTCTATTTTTTGTGTAAAACTACATCCCTCTGGGCCGCCCGGAATCGCTTCACTCGCCCCTCGAATCCAAACGTGACCTCTCTTTCTCTTAGGCCTTGCCCCTAAATCGCTACTGAGAGCCTCTCAGTAGGCTGTCCGGCGTCTGGTTGATATCACGCCAGGAAGTGATTCAGTAATCAGAATCCCAGAAGGCAAGCCTGAATTAAAAAGCTTGAATCGTTCCCGGGCTATTTCTCCGGTGCTTCAACGGGAACAAGCATCTCCGCGGGCGTCAATGCCAGCACAGCCGGGACACCGACGAGCTGTACGTAATGGTCTTCGAAGCCTCCCTGTGTGGGGCGGTCCAGAACCAGTCGCCACAACTCTCCCGAAGAATGCTGCTTCCGGATTTCAGTATACAACTTGGGTTTTTCGATATTCTGTTCCGACCAGACCTGCTTCCCGGAAGGATCAAAGAGTCTCGCACTGACCCGTTCTCCCACACCGCCACCAAATACGCCAATCGCCCACTTCTCAACACCAGCGGGAACCCAGAAATAGAATTCCCCCGTCGCAGCCATCAGTCGAATCGGCGCCCCTTCCGAAGTCAGGCAGAGACGATGCGATGACTTGTCCACCGTGACAAAGTTCGCGCCTGGATCACAACTGATCCGATAAACGCCTGTTTCGGGAGCCGCGAATTCACAATTCGCACTCTGTTTGAATGGAACCACGGCAACGGGAATCACTTTCCCGGAAGGAGCAATCACCGTCACAGGCATCTTATTTCCCGTATAACGGACCAGCTGATGATAAGTCAGTTGAACAGAGACCTTGTCTCCCTGTCTGGCATACAGCAGATACCGGGACAAGGCACGTTGGCGAACGATGCGTCGCGGAGTTGAATTGAACCGTGTATTCACATCCAGAGGCTGAAACCGGGCTGGATCAATTTGGTAAGCCGCGATATTGCCCGCTTCACTGGGAGGCATCCATTTTTGAATCAATGCTTCATTCAGCCGGTAGTCAACCTGCTGATCCCCCTGTTGAACCTGTAATGTCCCCGTCACACTGGCTACAGAACCAATATACGAAGCATCATAAAATGACATCACCGGATGTCCGGCAGCTGATTTGACCACGCATTGATCAAAGGTCACGCCACCAATTTCACCCACGACTCCTGTCCGCGCGGTAAACTGGATGACCGGTAGCGCGGCATCATCATTGTCCGGACCGATAATCGTACAGTTTTTAAGAGTGATTGGACAGACATCCGCCGGTTTGTCGAGAAATTGAACGGGGCTCGCATCGGTACTTTTGAATGTACAGTTTTCAAAATCAATCGACCCCGTCACACTTCCCGGCGTATTATTTCTTGTAGTACAGGAGAGCGCCCTCCCCTTCCCTGTACTCTGACAATTCTCAAAACGGATTGAGACCGGCCTTGAATCCCGGGTTAAGTTCGGCAGATACAGTAAATAGCCGGGCCCCTGATTATTTTCCGAGACACAATTTCGCAGCACACAGTTGACCAGACATTCATCAGACAGGTTCGGTTCAAAATCAACGCCGGCCATCGGTGCTGTGCCAGCCGTCTCTTTAAATTCTGTGTTTTCGATCAACAAATCCTCGGCACTGATGATGCTGATTCCCTGGCGATAATTGCGTTCAAAGACCACATTTTTGATTGTAATCTTCTGATTGGTGACGCCCCGTTTCGCCACGCCCAGATAAACACCATCGCCGCCGGTTTCCCGAATCACCAGACCGGAAATACTGACATTGCTGCAACTACGCAGACTGATGCCGTTCCGCCACTCAGCGTTTTGATAAGGAGCCGCATGGTAATCGGCCCTTCGCATCTGCAGGATGGCTCCCGACCCTGTCAGTCGAATATTCTCTTTTAGCGAAGCAGTAAACAAAGAAGCCGTGGCCCCCTTGAATTCACCCTTTTTCGCTTGAACAGTGACCCCTTTTTCAAACACAATTTCTTGATCGCTGGCCAGTTGGATCGGAGTCACAATCCAAGGCCCGTCCATCTTCTCCACAATTACTTTTTTCGCACCGGAATGAATCGCTGCCTGCAACGCTGCTGTCGAATCTTCCCCATCGTACCCCCACCAGGACGCATACGCGACATTGGTTTTCCCCGCCTTCAATTCAGCAATCGCCCGCTGGTTGATGGCTACTGCGGGCTTCGCCTCGACAGCAGTAATCAACATCAGGCTCCAGAAAACAACCAGGAATCGGGAACAAAGCAAAGACATTCATCTACCTTTCTCAAGCAGCAGGTGTCTGCAGGGCAATCATTGAACAGCAAAGGGTTTCAAGGCCGTTTATCAGGCCTGAGGGGGCATACGAAACAGGTTTTACTCAAACTATGCTTTCACCACTGATTGTGCAAGGAGAATGAAGTGGGATTCGGGTACATTTATTTTTGAAATGCAAAGTTGATTCCGATACAAAAACTCCAGCAATATCTGTAGACTGTTTATATCGAGTGACTGATAAGCTAGATCATCTACCGCATGTTTGCGATAACTCTCTGTTTGATTCAAGAGACTCTCACCATAATCATCAACGTGAACGGCATTCACCGAACCCAATTGAATTCCCCCCCTGAATACGAGGTAGAACATGCATTTCCCCACACTGAAACATCCACTCGTCGTCACTCTGCTGTATTGTCTGTTCTCATCGTTTTTCACGTCGGAGTCAAATGCCGGACAAATCTGGATCGGAACAGCGAATGTCAACATCACTCCCGATCAGCCGGTCGCCATTTCAGGCCAGTTCGCCACCAGAGTCGCGACAGTGGTGGAAGCCCCCGTCACCGCCACGGCGCTCGCGCTGGAAACCCGTAACGCAGCTCAGGTTGAAGACCAGGCGTTAATCATCAGTTGTGATCTGGTTGGAATCAGCGCAGGCATACAGGATCAGCTTCGCAGTCGCTTAAAATCCCAGTTACCTGACCTGGATATCAACAAGCTGTTTCTGAACGCCACTCATACACATACGGCTCCCGTGACCACCGAAGGCGTTTATGCCATTCCAACCGAAGGTGTTATTCAGCCAAAGGAATACAAAGAGTTCCTGATAACGCGTCTGGCAGAAGCCGCCGCGACTGCCTGGAAAAATCGTCAGGAGGGGGGCGTCAGCTGGGGCATGGGACACGCTGTCATTGCCTACAACAGGCGTACGCTCTACGAAGATGGAAACTCCCGCATGTATGGCCCGACCAACAGTCCCAATTTTCGCGGGATCGAAGGCTATGAAGATCATGGCATCGAGGTCCTGTTTTTCTGGGACCAACAGAACAAACTCATTGCAACGGCAGTCAATGTCGCCTGCCCTGCTCAGGAAGTGGAAGGTGGCAGAGCGGTTAACGCCGATTTCTGGCACGAAGTCCGTCTGGAGTTGAGAAAACAGTATGGCGACCAGCTCCAGTTGTCAGGCTGGATCGGTGCAGCCGGCGACCAGTCACCGCATCTGCGATTTCGCAAGGCTGCAGAAGACCGGATGCGGGAAGGTCGTAAATTAACCCGCATGCAGGAAATCGCCCGCCGCATCACACTGGCAGTCAATGAAGCCCATGCCGTCGCAAAAAATGACATTCATAAAGACGTGGTTTTCAAGCATACCGTCCAGACCATCAATCTCCCCGCCCGCCTGGTCACCAAAGCCGAATACCTGGAAAACAAAGCTATGGTTGCCGATTTACGGAAACAGGAACAGGCGGGACAGGATACGATGCGAAAACGCAAATGGTACGAAGCCGTCATAGACAGGTATGAAGAACAAAAACCGGATAAGACTTACCCAGTCGAACTGCACGCAATTCGACTGGGCGATATTGCCATCTGCAACAATCCGTTTGAACTTTTCACGATGTATGGCATTCAGATGAAAGCCCGCAGCAAGGCCCTCCAGACCTTCGTCATTCAACTGGCCTGTAAGACAGGCGGCTATGTTCCCACCAGGCGCGCTGCAGAAGGCGGAGGCTACAGCGCCATCGTGCAAAGCAATCTGGTAGGCCCTGAAGGGGGACAGATGCTGGTCGAAGAAACCGTGAAAGCGATAAACCGCCTGTGGGACGAGCCGACCCCCTGATCTGTTCACTTTTCGAACCAGAAACTGAACAGCATAAAACTGATTGATAAAACAATCACTTCTGCTGATAAAATACACTCAGCTGATAGTGAGGAGCTTATTTGTAGTGAGGAGCTTATTTGCTAAATCCGTAGCATTTGAATTTCAGTACTTCTGCTCTGGGATCTGAGCTATCAGGAGTCGTAACTACCAATCGAATTTTGGCCACTCCCGCAATGTCGGGAAAGTCTTCTTCCTGGAATATCTCTGAATTGGAATTCTTCATAGCATACGTGTCTTTCCATGCACCGTTCTCGTATTGAACCTTCCAATCGTCGATCTGGTGGTTTCCTCCGTTGTATTCCAGGATACTTGCATGTGTGAGAGTGTGAGCATTTTAATTCATATTGGATGCAGGTTTCTGTTCCGACTGTCAGGCTGGCAGAGTGCGTTTTCGATTTTTTGTCTCTATCGTGCACCAGTCCAACAGCGTACTCACCACTCACATCCCACCCACTGTCGCTGGTGCAGGTTGCTGCATTGGCGAGTCTCAAAGGGATGAGACTCAGTCCGTGTTGTCAGGAGCATACCCTTTGATCCGGCGTCGGTAGCCCCAGTTTCGCGATGTATCAGACACGACATCCCCGTTTAATTTACCGCTACCGCCCGAACGGATCATCGTTGCGCCATGCCAGCCACCTTCTTCAACGTGCCACCATTCGAAGAGATAGTCACTTTCCGGCTTAAGGGCTTTGATGAATGTGGCCAGCGATCCTTTTGTATAAAGTCCCAAAGCAAAACTCTTGTTATCAGACGCTGGCTTCAAAACCTGATAAACATGTGCTTTGTCCAGAATGAAATCCTTTATATTCCTCATAGTATAAGACTTCCACTTCGAGAGCGCATGTTTTTGTTGATATTTGCTTGCCCGAATCGGGTACTTCTTATCGATCCAGAAGGCAACTCCGCCGAAACAGGCGTCTCCCCACGCATGTCCGCCGAATCCACCATTCAGCACCGGTACCGTAGATTAGGTACATGTCGCCGGTCCCCCCTCATCCTCATCACGTTCGACTTCGTGTGCCTGCGACAGTTATCACTACAATGCTTTACCTGTTCCCAGACATTCTCTTATTTGGTATTTCTCGATGGTCATTGTTGGCTTGTCTCTATTTGATGGGAAGATGATGCTAATGCCCCATCTTCCAGCCGCCACTAAAACTCAATACGAGGAAGTAGGCAATGAAAGGAAGAGCAACAAACGTTATGCATCCAGTTATCACGAGCGATGCCATCAAGGCATTCGAACGATGAATTCGGTGGGCAGCGAATACCCCAAGCCCCCACACAACCAAATGCAACAATAACCCGAAACGAAAGCCAAGAGGAATCAGTGGCGTTCCGAGGAGTGATGACAGCAGAAACAATACGAAAGCCGCAAGAGCCAACGCCGCAAGTGAAGCAAACAACATGCCAACCGACCACAACAACGTCAGGAGCCAAAGAGGTTTTTGTGCAATCTGTGGCATGCTTCTCCCCTACGTCTTTGGCAAAAAAGTTAACTCTTTTGCTTTTTGAGCGGTAGTTTCCTCTGAGTCAGTTTAATCAGTATTTTCCTGCAAGTCCATGAATTCCAGTAGTTTTGGGGAGACTAACCGCAGCGGTTTGGCGGCAGCAGCCCGGGCAATAGTGAGTATCCATAAATTCGCCAGGCATGCGATTACGAAGATGCCGTTGCGAGGAAGCAGACGTTGATCGGGCTTCATCTGTTTTTCCTTATTCATTCTTTTGAATTCGCTTTTTTATTAATAAGAGAAATCAGAAAGTGCCAGAAAAATATCCGATAACACCCCGTTAACTTTCAGGTTTCGGGATTGCTTTTCAATTCGAAAAGCAATTCAGTACTTTTTTGTTCGGGAACCGTTGCTTTCAATGTTGTTTTTTTGTCGTACTTTTCATTCAGTAAGGGTTTTGCATCCCCACGTTTCTGGTATTCATATTTTTGAATTCTGACAACGTAAGAGTTGGGACCTGCCTGAACCTGAAATTTCCCGTCTTTGATATTCCCCATAATCCACTTGTCCTGATCGGTCGTGGCAGATGAATCTGCCGGAACCAGTGTAACCATTCCAGTATCGAGAGGTTGTCCATCAAGCAGAACGGTCCCTTTAACCAGGACTCTTCCAGACAGAACTGTTAATTCATCCGACTGTTTGCATCCCACGTTTTGCAGAACAAGTAGAGTCAGTAACAGTCCAGATTGCAATTTATTACGGACTATCTCAATTGGTAGCATATGACACATATTCCCGGCATTGAGGATCTCGGTAAACAATGCATTCCCACTGCGAACTTTCAATGGAAATGATCTTCTGCAACAGTCAAAAGTAGAAGCGGTGCGCAACTCACTTTAAAATTCACCGACTATTTCACTTCCATTCCGCGTCCCCAGAGCCCGGAACAGTTCTAAATCGATATTGGCAGTAATAAATCGGATCGATCCATCGGCCAAAGAAATATGAGCCCCTCCGGTATGTGCACTGCGAGACTGGAGTCTGGCCGTATATCCGGTGGTATTCGGCATCTTCGTGCAGGGAGAGACTGTGGTGCTCACACAGCGGGAAAAGCGATCCGGTTCAAAGTTATTAGGCGGGTACTGTGTCGTAAACCAGGTGGTTGGTCCCTCCGAATTCCAGACGTAACCACGAAAATCTACATCCGTTGCATAATCAGTCCCCTCATCGAGAACAATTCGGATCTCTCCCAGCATTACCGTATTCGATGTTCCATCCGAGACATCCCGCATCCGGATTTTCGACATCGCAAAAAACATCCCATTTAAGGCCGTTCCGGTAGGATCACCGTTAATTCGAGTCCCCGTCGATCCCTGACAGGCAACATAATTTGTAAAAACTCTTTCGGTAAAAGAGCCAGACGTTGTAAGACCGGATTCCTTGGAACTATTCGGATCACTGGGACATTTCAGCATGGGAATACTTGTTTTTGCCCCAGGCCAGACGGAGGGAGAGTTGGAAGGAGATTGTCCTGGTGCAGTTCCATTCATGTACGGCACAATCTGGTTGTAAATATTTGAATACTCAATATAAGGCAATATTAAAGGAATCCAACTTACACGATTTGCGGTAGGATGCCCCACCCCCAAAGAAGAAAACACCTGATTTCCAACACAACCGGGAGGAAAAACGGTGTGGGTATCGTGGTAATTATGAAGTGCCAGGCTGAGCTGCTTCAGGTTGTTTTTACACGTGCTTCTACGTGCCGCCTCTCTGGCTTGTTGAACCGCGGGCAACAAAAGCGCCACCAGAATCGCGATAATGGCAATGACCACCAATAATTCTATCAGCGTAAATCCTGTACTATCTGTTAACTTCGGTTTTCTGACGATCATCTTAACTTCCTTCCTAATACAACAGGACGAAACTGGAAATAAAATCGAACAACCAGCGAAAAGGCAGAATTGGTTAATGCATGAACTATTAATAGATTGATCATATTTGAGCAGAGTTTTTTGATTCTGTCAAACAAAATATTCCGTATCTGTTTCCTTTACTTCGAATCGAATGACAAACCATTTTGCAGTATCAGGCCTATAGTCCCACGAAGATAGTTTTTCGAACTGAATGTGAGGATGTTTGAAACTCTCATTGGCATTTGTCGGATCGGGTTCCCTCAATGACCTCTTTGAGAATGCACTTGTCAAGTTTCGATCCGGTCAGCATCTCCTTAAGACGGCGGTTTTCTATTTCAAGTTCCTTTACCCTGTCGACAACAGTTGGAATCGTGTGCAACGGGAATTGGTTTTATTTCTGAGTCCATTCGATTTTCAATGTTGAATGAAATACGTCTCATAAACAGGCTGTTTTCCGCGGGATAATCGGGGCTCCCTTCTGGACATTTGATTAAGGATGGATGCAGCTCATCCCTTGTATTACATCCACAAATACACATACATTGAATCATCACAACCGATCTGTTATATTACTAATGAGTGCCATTCCTCACGTGATTACCATCACCCCGCCACAACTTTGGAGATCGCCTATGACAGCCAAAGAACTACTCCTCGACTCTCTACTGATTCTGGGGTGGAGTCTCTGCTGTGCTGTCCCGCTTACCGCCGCTTCTCCTGAACTGGAATCGATGGTTCCATTGAGTTGCCAGACGGGAACCACGGCCGATGTCAAGTTGAAGGGAAAGAATCTCAAAGCTGTGCGTCTCGGTCAGGTGGCTGCATCGGGAGTTTCGGTCAAAGTCATCGATGACCAGAGTCTGCAGATCCTCGTTGATGCAAAGACCCCTGCGGGCATTTATGATCTGCGAGTATTAACCGACGGAGGACTGAGCCAGCCGTATCCCATACAGATCACCACCTGGCCCACGCTGACAGCAACGGAAAAATCGGATCAGCCCGATTCCGCACTGAAACTCCCCCTCCCTGGCGGCGTCGATGCCCGCTTCGAACATACCGGAGACATCGACTGGTATTCGTTTAGCGGAACCAAAGATCAAACAGTCACGCTTCGCTGTCTTTCGAGATCCCTGAATGGTTCCGCAGCCCCTCTGATGACACTCGTTTCACCCGACGGTGAAGAACTCGCTTTTACGTCCGCCCACCAACGGGAACCAGTCCTGCATAAGAGGCTCCCCCAGACAGGCGAGTATCAGATTAAAGTGTTTAATCGTGACTACAGCAGTAATCCGTCCTCTCTATATCATCTCTCGGTGAATACAGAGCCGCGTCTGCTGTCCGCATTTCCTTCTCTGATCAATTCCAGTCAACCAGCAAAAATCACAATTCAGGGAATCAGGCTGCCTGGCGTTTCACAGAATGCCTCACAGATTCTGCAACAAAAAGAAATCACGGTTGATCCTGAAAAACTGGCAATATCACATCAGCCCGACAGAACACTCACAAACCGCTTCAATCTGAGCCTGCCGGAACTTCATGGCGTTGTACCACTGATGACAACTGCCCTGCCCGTCCTAGTTGATCAGGAACCGGAAAATCAGTCACAGAAAACGGCACAGCTAATCAAAATCCCCTGCGACATTGCCGGTCAATTTCTGAAACCCCGCGATCTGGACTGGTATCAGTTCTCCGCAGAGGAAGGACAGGAACTGAGCATTATTGCCTTCGGCGAACAGCTGGATCAGCAGATGGATCTCGAACTGTCACTGCTCGACAGCAGTGGCAAGGTATTGAAAAGTCTGACGAACAAAGCAGAAGTGAAAGGGACCGCAACGCCCGTCTCTGCCACGTCTCTCGATCCGGAGGGAACCTGGAAAGCACCGAAAACTGACACTTACTCTCTCCTGGTTCGTGATTTGTACGGCAGCAGCCTGGGTGGTTTTGATCGACAGTACCGGGTACGCATCGAAAACAAACAACCAGATTTTCAGGTCTATGCCTACCCCGCTGCCGGCGATCGCTATTCCGGGATTTCTCTCCACCAGGGCGGACACACGCACGTGGCGATTTACGTTGAACGCCGGTACGGTTTTTCCGAACCGATCCGCATTCAGGCCGTTGATCTTCCTGAGGGACTGTCTGCAGATGAGGTCATCATCCCCGCACATCAGAGCGAGGCCCGCTTTGCAATTTTCACAACGAAAAATGCGCCGCGGAAGATAGCTTCCCTTTCGTTCAAGGCAATCGCCACTGTGCAGGACCAGGAAGTCGTCAAACAGGTTCACCCCCAGACTGTCTCGCGCAGCGATTCGTTTCAGCAGGTCGCCACCCTGGCAGCAGGAACCGCAAAGGCTGCCCCTTTTAATATGACGATCAAGCCACACCAGGCGAAACTGGCGCTGGGTGAGAAAATAGAACTGAATGTTCAGTGGGAATCTGCCGGTTCTGAGATTTCTGGCAAACCTGTTCTGAAGTGGCACATCGATCTGGTCGATGCCAAAGGTAAACAGGCATCATTAATCAAACCTGTGACCTCACTCGATTTGAAACAATCCGAGAATACCCTCACCGCACAACTACCCCCCAAAATGAAGCCGGGGCAATATTCGCTCTGGTTATCCGCCACCCTTAACGTCACACCGTCACAGACTGCCGACAAAAAAAAGCAAAAGTCGATCCAGATCGAAGCGGTCAGCAATATTATTACACTGGAGATCCAGCCACCACCCAATCAAGAGAAAACTCAACCCCGGAAAAAACAGTCAAAATAAAAGTCGAATCCAGGCTCATCAACCAACAGTGAGCTATGTTCCGGGGTCAAACATACTTAAAGAAAATCAAACCTGATATGATGATTATCTTGAATCAAATCAAAACAGAGAACAGCATCCTCTTCAGGAAAAGCACCATTGGCAAAACCGTGCTCTGTCTGCTGCTGTCCGTCTGCGGGATGACCCGGATCGCAGCCGCTTCGGAAGCGGAACACAAACCGGCTGCGGAAATCCTGCCTGCTAAAATCTCCCCGCAGCAAACGGTCCGTCTCAAAACATGGCCCGAGAAAATTTATCTGCGCGGACGAGACAGCCGGCAGCAACTCCTGGTCACCGGTTTCGCCGACGACGAGAAAACCTTCGACCTCACGCGTGCTGTCAAATACAAACTCAAAGATCCCCAACTGGCATCCGTGAATGAACTGGGTATCATCACTCCCGCAGCCTCTGGCAAAACTGAACTGCAAATCAGCTGGGGCAAACTCAAGCAGACCCTGCCCGTCGTCATTAAGCAGGGAGAAACGTATCTCCCGCTGAGTTTCGAAAACGACATCGCTCCCATTCTGACCCGACGCGGATGTAATGGCGGCGGCTGTCACGGAAAATCGGATGGACGCGGCGGATTCCAGCTCTCCCTGTTCGGCTTTCAGCCGGAACAGGACTACGAATGGATCACCCGCGATATTCGGGGGCGACGGATTTTTCCCGCAGCTCCTGAAGACTCTCTGCTGCTTCGTAAAGCCACCATGAAAATTCCACATGGAGGGGGTAAACGACTGGAAGAAGCCACACCGGAATACAACCGCTTAGTCCGCTGGATTGAAGCCAACACCCCGCACGGCCCGGCAGACAAACCGCAGATCGTCAAGTTAACCGTCGAACCCGCGTTCGAATCACTGAGTCATCATGATCAACACCAGCTGACCGGAACGGCCCATTATTCAGATGGTTCCCGCCGTGATGTCACACCGCTGGTTGAATTCCGCTCAAAAAATACGTCTGTCGCCACAGTCG
>CAXBFD010000039.1:0-53489 GCA_963974925.1 uncultured bacterium
CTCTTTACGGAAAAAGAATTCAAAAACTTTGAGTTCAAGGCAGACGTGATGACCAAAGCGCTCGACTACGAATAGATCCCAAAGAATTCCTAGAGCGTTATGACGTGCCTGGTATTGGAGAATTATCTAGAACTGTTGGAAGTCACCTCGCTGAATTGATGAAAAAAGCAGAAGATCATGACTTAGTTGATTGGCACTTCAAAATTTGTATGGATGAAGCGGAATGCCTATCGAACCTTCAATTGAGAACAGTCAACACTTTAGTAAGGCTTTGTGAATGGCCGGTCTCATATGTCGTTTCTTTTGTCGGACAACCTCGTGATGTTACAACGACGCTATTCCCTAAGCTGTCTCAGCAAAAAGCTGATTGCAATATTCAGTACCTTGACGACTTGGGACGGAATGAGTTCAAGAAGTTGTGTGAGGGAGTTGCGACTGTAAGAATAAGGTCTGCTGTAAATAACGACTCACTCATATTTGATTCCAGCAAGGTTCTTGGTGATCTTGATTTAAATGGCCTAGTGGAGAGTATGGTCAATCGCTCGGAGTCTGATACAGCCGTTCAACTGAAAGGACTTGCCGAAAATTTTCGCTCCAATTGGGCAGAAAATCGAATTGGTTCTGCAAATCTGCCCTATATTGAAGCATATCTTGCAGATAAATTAGAACTAAAAGTGCCTGATGACTCCACTGAAAATAAGCAACGGCGCAAACAAGAAAGTGCAGAATTTCGGAAAAAGATTGTAGCAGCATATTTATCAATATGTAACGATCTGAAAGTAAAGAAAATACCATATGCGTCGGCAAATATGGTGTTAGGAATTAGTGATAACTGTATTCGAGATTTCATCTCACAGATGGATTATATCTTTCGCGAAACTGGCCTCTCGGTAAGTGAATTTGGAAAATTACTCGAAGGACAAGGAAAAGATCCCATCAGTTCGGAAATTCAGTCGAATGCAATTCACCAAGCTAGTGAAGAAAAAGATCGATCCATTCCAGACTCACCCGTTCTTACTCCAATTCAAGTAGGGAAACTTGTTCGAGGCCTTGGCGAATTAACAGGTATACTCCAACGCGGTGGAGTAAATACAAAACACTTACAGTCGAGTGAGCGAGGTGTGTTCATTAAATACGAGAGTGTTTCTGGAAGCGCTACCGATAGTATTACGCAAATGATCCAAGATGCAGCGGATGCTGGTTTTTTGAAAATGAAAACGGAAAATGATGGGATTATCGCATTCCGAATTCACTGTTCCCTTTCTCCAGTATATGGGCTCTCTTATCGTGGTGCATATTATCCAGTGCCACTTAAAGATGAAGACCTTGAACGGTTCCTTACTTGTGAGGGAAAAGACAAGATATTACAAGTGGCCCGCTCAATTGCACAACGTTTCGAAAAACCTCAAGCAGAACAAGAAAAACAGAGATTACTTTTCCCAGATGAGTTAGAATCGTTTCAGTGGAAGGATGATCATGATGGAGTTTAATGATCGTCATCTATCTGCGGTGTCTACCCGAGCTTCTTCTGTTGATTCGCTCTTCCCAGAAAATCTGAACTACGATGTAGTAATTGTGGTTCCAAGCTGGGATCATAGATCTAAGTCTATTCTTAAAGCTTCAAGATTTCACGCTGATTTAGGAATAATTATTTCCTTTACTGATCGGGATGACTTGGGAATTACGGATGAGAGCGAAAAATTATTAACAGAGTTTCTTTGGTCTAGGTGTGAAACGACTACTCATATCGAAGAAGATTCAAGTAATACGCAACTGATTTGGACCCGACTTTTTTCTTTGATTGAAAAATATGCAGTCCAAAAGAGCACTGCTCTTCGATTTCTATTCGACATTTCAACCTGTCCCAGATATTACTTTCTGGGACTTGTAGCCGAGTGCTTTAGGCTCGGAATTGCAGTTGAATTTTCTTGTTTATATGCAGAAGGGGAATATCCACAAGACTCGCCTGCTGATCGCCATGACTTGTTCACAAGAGGTGGTTGGGATTCAATCCCTATACCAGGTCTAGAAGGCGAGTGGGACCCTGGAAAGAAACGATGTTATTTAGTTTCTATCGGATTTGAGGGTACAAAAACTCTTCGATTTGTCTCGCGTTCTGAGCCGGACAGATTAATAGTTCTTTTTCCCGATCCTGCTGTGCTACCAGAATATACTGAGCGTACTAGGAACAGAAATAAAATGCTTTTTGAAAATTATCCTGATAGTAAGGTGTTACGAGCAAGTGCCGCAGATGCTGTTGATACTTGGAGAATCCTAAGTGAAAATAATGAAGAAAAGACAAACGATGAAAATACTTTTTTCGTCTGCTGTGGCACAAAACCACAATCGCTAGGAATGACTCTTCGAGCAATGATGAAGCCTGAATGTGCGGTATTATATATTGTCCCAGACCATCACCAAGTGGTTGAGACAAAACCTTCCGGTTTCTACTGGAGATATGACATTCGTGATTCAACTGCCTTATTAGCCTTAAAAAATCAATAATGGAATTTCATTGTGTGTGTGGAACCCTGTCTGAAATGGCCAGGTGGTAAACGTTGGCTCGCTCCGACGCTTGCACCATTGCTAGCTGCTGAACTTCAGGGAAAGTACTTTGAGCCTTTCTTTGGCGGTGGTGCTGTATTTTTAAACATTGGGAGTAACAATAGTTGCTTGTCCGATATAAATAATGATCTCATTCACTTTTTATCTGTAGTTCGAGATAATCCAGAAAAGCTAATTCATCATGTATGGAGATTTTCTAATACGAGAGAGTGTTATTATAAAGTTCGCTCATCAAAACCTCGATCCGACTTGGGTAAGGCTGCAAGATTTCTGTATCTGAATCGAACGGCTTGGGGAGGGATTTATCGGCTGAATCAGAATGGAGAATTCAATGTCCCATTTGGAAATTCAGATCGCAAGATTTGTTCAAAACAAAGTGTTTTCTTATTCGCTAAAAGTCTAAGAAACGCAAACATACAAAAATTAGATTTTGAAACAGCAATTGATACTAGTCAGAATGGCGACGTAATCTACGCTGATCCACCGTACACAAGTAGAGGACAGAACAACGGATTTATTAGGTACAATGAGCGGCTATTCAGTTGGGCCGATCAAATGCGCTTAGCTAAAGCAGCAAGTCGTGCAAGGCATCGGGGAGTTTTTGTATGTGTGAGTGGGGTTTTCCACCGTCACATTCTTGAGCTTTACCGAAATTGGTGGGCTGTGAGAGTTGATCGGACCTCATTAGTTGCTCGTCAGCCCGAGCACAGACGCGTTTTCTCCGAAGTAATAATTTTCAGTCGCCTACCAAATTCAAAGGCCATAAGACAAAAACTAGATCTACAAAAAATTACCGATAATTTGCTTGCTAAGATTCCGGTTGTTTGCCACTGAAAAACTAAATGAATGTTCAAAATTCCGACTAGCATTCTTAAATTGAAAATTACAGAATAAATCAAAAGGGACTCTGGTCAACTTTTGACATTTTTCAAGACAATCGCTGATCCATTTTACGCTTTTCTGTCCCAGTGCCTGAGAGAGTTCACCGTTCTGGATGTTGATTCGTCCGGTGCGCTGGCTGTGAATAATCGCTACAACCCCTAAAACCAGACCTCGGTTGGTCATTCCCTGATAAAAAAACGGCATCCTCAGACTGATCGAAGTCGGAATATGACGATTAATCCAAACATAACGTGCCATGTTTGAAGATCGAATTCCGTATTTCTATCCGTTCGAGCATGGTGGACAAATTGCTCTGTTCAGTGCCGTAGAAGAGAATCATGCCGCCTGTATTCCATCTCCGTTCTGTCAGTCTGGTGCTTCTGGTCAGTGGCTTTGCCTGGACGTCTGCCGGCGCGAACGATGTACCGCCCCGTCAACTCAGTTCCATCGAATCGCAGGCGGATGTTTTTCATGAAGCTGGTGGAACGATCAATGATCCGGGGCTGGATTCTGAGCTGGCACCGATCAGCTACTCAATGAATCAGGATGGTTCCTGCGACACAGCGGAAGCAGGCTGTGTTTCCGATGAATGTCTGGACAGGACGGGCTGCGGATATGACTGCGAAGAGAGTTTCTTCACGCGGCAGTATTTAGCGGGTGACCTGTTCGGTGCACGTTCGAGCCTTGCCGAGAGCGGGGTCCTGATGGATCTGCAGTTGACTCAGTTCTATCAGGGTGTGAGCAGCGGAGGCCGCAGACGGAACTTTGCGTATGGGGGAAAAGGGGACTACATCTTCACATTCCAGGGAGCGAAGCTGGGATTGAATGAAGGATTTTCGGCAATACTACACGCGGAAACACGATTTGGGGAAGACATCAATGCGGACGCAGGAGCATTAAGTTTTCCCAACAGCAGCATGTTTTATCCCCTGCCTGGTGCAAATCAGACAGCCATCACAGGCCTGATGTTGATGCAGGCCTTGAGTGAAGATTTCGCGTTAACGGCAGGCAAGTTTAATCTGCTTGATCTCTGGAATATGATTTATCCCAATACGGGACGCGGGATCAACGGGTTTATGAACCTCTCGCTGATTGCCCCCATTCCGATTATCCGTACGACCAATTTATCAATTAACGGGGCAGGTGCCCTGGGAATGCATGAAGGACAGATCCAGAGCGCTTTGATGGTGTATGATACAAACAACTCGTCCACAACAGCCGGACTGGACGAGTTGTTCGCTGATGGAGCAGTGATCCTTGGCTACGGACGAATCTTTACCGAACTGGGGGGAAAACCTGGCTCGCATGCGTTGCTCGGAAACTGGAGCAGCCGTTCTTACACCTCTGTGGATGCCACCAGTTGGACGGTCCTTCCGGGGCAGAGTGTGACCGCAGGTACGGAGACAGGATCATGGACCGTCAGTTATATTCTGGATCAGGTACTGTGGGCTGACCGTTGTAATGAAAATCGCAATTTGCGTCTGATGAGTCAGTGGATGATCGCCGATGGAAATCCCAATTTTTATCGCTGGAGCAGTAATGTGGCGTTACAGGGGAATGGCTTAATTGCGTGTCGCGAACAGGATTCAATGGGCGTAGGTTACTTTTACAACGAACTCAGCAGTGATTTCAAACAACTGGTGAACCCCATTGTCGGATTGCGGAATGTGCAAGGGGTCGAATTGTACTACAACGCCGCTTTGACTCCCTGGTTCCATCTGACGGCTGATCTGCAGGTGCTGGAAGATGCCAACGCGTCCGACAAAACATCGGTGTTACCAGGCTTGCGGGCAAATCTGCGATTTTAATACCGTTGCAACTGCCACTGCCTGCTGAAATTTCATAGCTGAAGCTGTCACGCACCTGCCCGTGGGTTCAGGTGTTCTCCGGCAGCAGGGAACAATTCCTGGTCTATCAATATTCTGCCAGACTGGCGATTCAAAACATTTCACACGCCTCACGCTCACATTGCAGTTGGCTTAACTTAGTCAATCGCTGCCGCACGGAGACCGACCCTTTCACAGAGACTCCGGCAACAGCAATGCATCAGTGATCAGGGACACTTCAGATTCGTAAAACGGATCTTCGCTTTCTTTAAGCGTTCATTCCATTTTCATATGAAATTAATTACTTGAATGCTGTCTCTTATTTTGCTCTGATAGGTAGAATGCTGGACTGACTTAGTGCAGGCAGAGGAATCACGTTTTCTGATTTAGCAGCAATCCCGACGTTTTCCACGGTGGGAACAAAGCGGGTTGGCGTGACTGCTTCAAATGTTTCGTTTGCACAAATCGATAGTCAGCCGAATTGATCGCACGCTGATACCTTTAATCCATGACGAACAGCAAACGGAGAACCTGATGAGACTAGCCCGGGATCAAATGAAAAACGTGATTGTACTCTTCAGTTTTGCAATCCTGCTGACGGTTTTTTCCAGTAGCTGCACACAGGCTACGACGCAGTCCGCATCGGCTGAAACTGCAGATGCCGCTGAAACAAGTGTGGCGCTCAATGCGGACTCAACCGACATCGCATCATCATTTACGCCACAAACCACAGGAGCGCCCGGTTCCCCTGACGCTTCCACGACCATCGACGGAAAACAACTGCCGGCCCCTGATCCAAAATTCGGCGGCGTGATCAAAAACGATGCATTGCAATCGAAAACCTGGTGGGCACCGCGCATCGTGCCCCCAAAAGAAGCTCCCAACGTGCTGCTGATCATCACCGATGACGCGGGCTTCGGCGTGCCGAGCACATTTGGTGGTGTCATCCCGACTCCTACGATGGATCGCGTCGCGAAGGCCGGACTGCGTTACAACAATATTCATTCCACGGCCCTCTGCTCGCCGACGCGGGCGGCTCTCATCACTGGCCGCAACCATCACTCGGCCGGTTTTGGAGTCATCTCTGAACAATCCACGGGTTTCCCAGGCTACAACAGTATTATCGCTAAGGATAAGGCGACGGTCGGACGAATTCTGCTCGATAACGGTTACGCCACCTCATGGTTTGGCAAAAACCACAATACACCTGCGTTTGCCGCCAGCCAGGTTGGTCCGTTTGACCAGTGGCCCACAGGCATGGGGTTTGAATACTTTTACGGCTTCGTGGGGGGGGATGCGAACCAGTGGCAACCCAACCTCTTTCGCAACACCACTCAGATTTACCCCTTCGAGGGAAAACCGGGATGGAATCTGGTCACCGGCATGGCCGACGATGCCATCGATTATTTGAATCGCATTAACCAGATTGATCCGGGCAAACCATTTTTTGTGAAATACGCGCCCGGCGCCACGCATGCACCACATCATCCAACAAAAGAATGGGTCGAGAAGATTCACAACATGCATCTCTTCGACAAAGGCTGGGAGAAACTGCGCGAGGAGATTTTCGAGAACCAGAAGCAGTTGGGCGTGATTCCACAGGATACGCAGCTGGAACCCTGGCCGACAGATGTGATTAAAAACTGGGATCAATGCACGCCTGAGGAACAGAAGCTTTACATCAGACAGGTCGAGATTTTCGCTGCCTACGCCGCTTACAACGATCATGAGATCGGGCGTGTCATCGATACGATTAACGACATGGGCAAACTGGACAACACGCTTGTGATCTACATCAACGGCGATAACGGCACCAGTGCGGAAGGGGGCCCACTGGGTACTCCCAATGAAGTCGCCTTTTTTAATGGTGTCAACATGATGCCAGTTGCGGAACAGATGAAATGGTATGATGTGTGGGGAACGGAAGAGACCTACAATCACATGTCAGCTGGCTGGTCCTGGGCGTTCGACACCCCGTTTACCTGGTTCAAGCAAAATGCTTCGAAGCTGGGCGGCATCCGACAGAACATGGCAATTTCCTGGCCTGCCCGCATCAAGGACAAAGGTGCCCTGCGCGAGCAGTTCTGCCACGTGATCGATGTCGTACCCACGATCCTCGAAGTAGCCGGTATTACGGCTCCCGAGACTGTCGACGGGATCAAACAGTCGCCCATCGAAGGTACCAGCTTTGCTTATACGTTTGATGCAAAAAATGCGAAGGAACCTACGCATCACAAGACACAATATTTCGAGATGATGGGGCAGTGGGCACTTTATCATGAAGGCTGGCTGCTCAGCACGAAGGTAAATCGTGCCCCCTGGGAGGCCTTTGGAGTTGCTAACCCCGATCCGCTAAATAATCAGGTCCTCGAACTTTACGACCTGAATACCGACTTCAGTCAGTCAAAGGACATCGTCGATGAGCATCCGGACAAACTGAAGCTGATGAAAGCCATGTTCATTGAGGAAGCAAAAAAATACCAGGTCTTTCCGCTGGATGCTTCTGTCGCAGGTCGTCTGGTAGCTCCCCGACCCAACATCACCGCCGGTCGTACGAAATTTGTTTATACGCACCCGATGGTCGGTCTCCCGCAAGGCGATTCTCCCGTTCTGCTGAACAGCTCCTACACCATCACTGCTGAGATTGATGTGCCTGATGCGGGGGCAGAGGGCATGATTCTCACATCAGGGGGACGGTTTGCCGGTTACGGTTTTTACCTGCTCAAGGGCAAGCCGGTTTTCCTCTGGAATCTCATTGATCTGGAACGCATTAAATGGGAAGGCACTGAATCACTCACACCTGGCAAACACACAATCGAGTTTGACTTTCAGTATGATGGTCTGGGCACAGGCACACTGGCTTTCAACAACATGAGCGGCCTCGGTCGCTCGGGAACCGGTATCCTCAAGGTTGATGGCAAGAAAGTCGCCACTAAAAAGATGGAAAAAACGCTGCCCATGATTCTGCAATGGGATGAAAGTTTTGACATTGGTTCCGATACCCTGACCGGGGTGAATGATAAGGATTACCAGCCCCCCTTCACGTTTACAGGAAAACTCAACAAATTGACGATTCAAGTTGAACGTCCGGAGTTGTCACCGGCAGACATCAAAAAACTTGAGGCGGCACAACGCAACAATTCGTCCAGTGAGTAGGAACCGCCAGTCGTTGTGCTTTGAGATAGTTTGCCGAATCAGCACAGAGCATCGAGACGAATGTCGTCCCGATGCTCTGGTGGCTTTATTCAAAAATAATTTTGAGTCGCAGCATGCTGACGTTTTTGAGTTCACCGTCTCAAAAGGCAAAGGCTGCGAAGGTCAGTCTTCTTCGTGCTGTGCCTCTTCCAGTTCGCGATCTGGTTCAAGATTCAGTTGAGGCGGACGGTGTTTCTGATCATGTTTTTTTGCAATTTTACGTTTGAGAGTGTGCGCGGCACGTTTGATGGCAAGTGAAATTGCACTCGAGATCCGATCCTGCGTTTCCTGAACTATGATGGGCGCACCGAGTTGGGTCTGCAGGATGATGCGACAGCGTTTGCTGATTCCCCCGCGGGGGCCATTGACGTCGGTTAAAGTAATACTGACATTGCGAATCCAGTTTTCGACCCGTTCTACTGCCTGATTCCATTCACTTTCAATATACCGTCTGATCCGTGCATTGCCTTCGTTCTGCAATACGATACATTCAAATTCATATCTTCTCATCGTACTTTCCTCTTCAAAAAAGAAACGTTGATTAATTGAGTTCTGGTTCAGCAAGGCCCTCAAAATAAAATTACCTTTCTGGTGGTACCTTGCGGATCACTCATCGCTCACGGGGGATCAGTTCGTGCATCAGAATATTTTTTTTAGTCCGTTTATGTTCTTCGTGCGAAACCCGCATGATCAAATCAAATTCGGCGACTTCGTGCTGCTGGAAGGATTGATAAAATTTCTTGAATTGATTCACCAGAGTTGTGTAGCTGGTTTCGTTGAAGTCGGGATAAAGCATTTCCTCAGATTTTTCTGCAATCAAATTGATTTCCAGATAGAGCTCGACGTGTTGATCTTTCAGCCGTTTTGCTTCCTCAGACAGAAAAACATCAAAAATCACGGGGTGATCGAAGTATCCAAAAGTTTCTTCCAGCGCAAAGTGGATGGCAAGTTGATCGCGAAGCTGGTTCACCAGAGCACTGAACCATTCCGGGTTCAGCACCAGTGGGTCGTTGACTAACCAGAATGATCTTAAATTTTCGAGCAGGCTGTATAAGTTAAGATTGTCATCTTTAATTTCCTTGAGGAACGCGGCATTGATTGTCACTTTTGGTAAAGACTGGATCATGTTTACTTTCCTGGATCGAATAATGCGTTTCAAAAATGGTTTGTTCCGGCCCGACCAGGACCCTGATGTCAATTCGGTAGTCTGTTGCACTCGCTCGACTGGAGAGCCAGTGTCTGATCGTACTCAGTAATTTTTGTAAGGCATGGAAAGAACGCGTTTTCCCTTGTATCAGCAGGTGCCCCGGTTCCAGCCTGCAATCGATCTCCTGAAAATGGTTCCCGTGCCGAGTCAAGATTTCTTTGACAATGAAACGGAGAGGCGCATCAGAATCAGCCGTCACTCCTTTGTTGGACATGAATATTCCCTTATCAACGTGTCACTCGCATTGAGTATTCTGGAATCACTGATTTTCAACTCGTCGTTTGTTTCAAAACAACGGTCTCAGGGAATCCTGTTCGACTCTGCGAATTGAGTATCAGGCAGATGGTATCGTTTTCCTGATTAAGTAATGACAGGCAAACGGTATGCCAAAGCATAGAGACTGCCGGCTCCAGACTCCCTGATACAGGCACCAATGATTCTCGAATTTGGATAGATGGATATTTCTCTGACAGATCAACCCGACGCTGATCAGGAAGGGCTCGAGGAATACGCGCAGGTTGTGTCAACGCCCGTTGACACCGTCGCCGGGAGATGACGTTTTTCGACATAAAAAGACCGTTTTATCTGAATTTCATGAGGTTACCGCGTTAGATCAGTCTGAGATGAAACTGGCATGCGAATTGCTTCTATTACATTCAGTCACCTCGAGGAGCCAACTTGTTCTATTCTGTGCAAGAAAGGGTGTCGTCATGTTAAACATTTCCAGCAAAAAAATGTGTCAGGAAACGCAGGTCTCTCATTCCGCATATACGCCTCACTCAGCCGGGGAATATCTGCTGGGCCAGATCATTCTGTTTCTGGTGGTTCTGATTGCGATAATCCTGCAGTCGCTGTGATCGTGAAATTATCAAAGAGTCACTATTCAATGTTTCTGCGTGGGTTAAAATACGATTGAGCCGAATCTGCCGTTTTATAATGGCAGATTCGGGTGGAGTTTTTGATACGATGATCCCGCAGCTTAGTGAGACTGAATGATTAATGAATTCAGTGATGATTGTTTTCGAGCGATTGCCAATTATACCTATGATTGGGAAAGCTGGCATGCGCCCGATGGCCAACTGCTGTGGGTGAATGCCACTGTGGAGCGTATCACCGGTTATACTCCAGAAGAGTGCCTGCAGATGCAGGATTATCCGTTGCCCATGGTTGTCTTGGAAGACCGTACGAAGATTGCAGAAATATTGTCCTCGGCCCGCGATGGCGAACTGGGAAATGATGTTGAGTTTCGTTCGATTCACCGGGACGGTCACGAGTTCTGGATGGCTGTCTCCTGGCAACCGATGTATAACGAAGCAGGCAGCCATTTAGGTTTTCGCACCAGTATCCGCGATATTACCGAACGTCAACAGTTGCGAGAACAGCTGCGATTGTATGCAGCCCATCTGGAGCAGCTTGTTCAAGAGCGAACAGCACAAATTACCCAGCTGGAAATTCATCGTCGCAAAATGGAAAAACTGGCGGCACTGGGACAGCTTGCAGCCGGCGTTGCGCACGAGGTCAATAATCCTTTAGCGGGGATTCGCAATGCATTTGCGTTATTCAAAGCTGACCTGTCTCCTGAGGATGAGCATTATGAACTGCTGGAATTGATCGACAGTGAAATCGAACGCATCAGTTCGATAACACATCAGATGTATCAGCTGTATCGCCCTAGTTCACATGACGCGACGACATTTTCGCTTCAGAACGCGATCGAAGATGTCGTCTGTTTATCGAATCCTGTCGCGGCGAAAGCCGATGTGACGATTCAATTCGAGCCCACTCATTCCGTGGTGCAGGTGACCCTGCCTGAAGGAGAGGTAAAACAGATTTTGTTGAATCTGCTACAGAATGCCATTCAGGCGTCGCCTTCCGGCGAGACCGTTGAATTGCGCATGATACCAGCCGAAACCACAGTCCGCGTGGAAGTTTCCGATGGCGGGCAGGGCATTGAAAAGAATATCTTCCCCCAGATCTTTGATCCCTTTTTTACCACGAAAACCGGCAAGTCAAAACAGGGGATGGGGCTGGGGCTTTCCGTCTCGCGCAGCTTGATCGAAGCCATGGGAGGCAGTATTGACGTCGACAGTCAGCCCGGTAGCAGAACCGTTTTTACAGCCACCTTTCCTAAAGGTGAAGCAAATCGGTAAGATAATGATCAGATCACAGAATTTCGAACGAAGTTCCGCTTGAGATAATTGAGTCAAACATGAGTGAACCAGAACGCCCGCGGATTTTGATTGCCGATGACGAACCGTTGTATTTAAAAACAACCGGTCAATTACTGCGTAAAGCGGGATACGACTGCGTCTGTGTGTCTGATGCCCATTCTGCGATTGAGAAATTACAGACAGAAGCGTTCGACCTTATTCTTTCTGATCTGAATATGCCCGGCAATCTGAAACTGGAACTGTTGCATGAAGGGCGCAAAAACTGGTCTCATATTCCGCTGATTGTTGTGACAGGTGTCCCTTCGCTCCCTTCGGCGATTGAAAGTATTCGCCTGGGTATTACAGATTACCTGCTGAAACCGGTGAAATATGAAGATTTGCTGGTGAGTGTCAAACGGGTTCTGTCACTCCCCAGTCTGAAATCAAAACAGGCGAGACTTAAAGAACCCGCTGAGCTCGTTTCCCGATTTCCCAGTATTGTTGGCAGCAGCGAACCGATGCTGGAAGTGCTGGATATCATCGACCGTATTGCAGAAACGAATGCGAATATTCTGATCACGGGCGAAAGTGGGACAGGAAAAGAAGTGGTGGCGCAGGCAATTCACCAGCACAGTCACCGTAGCGAGGAACGGTTCCAGGTCATCGACTGCACCTCGATTCCCGAATCGCTGTTTGAGTCGATTTTGTTTGGACATGCCAAGGGGGCTTTCACCGGTGCCATCAAAGATCAGGTTGGTCTGCTGACGCTTTCCCATCAAGGGACCGCCTTTTTTGATGAAATCGGAGAATTGCCGGCAGCCTCGCAGTCTAAACTGTTGCGGGTCATTCAGGAATCCAGCTTTACCCCTGTGGGAAAAAGCACGGTGGAATCGATTGACACCAGATTTATCTGCGCCACGAATCGAATTCTTGAGTTGGAAGTCAGTGCCGGCCGCTTTCGGCGTGACCTGTTTTATCGGCTGGGCGTCATTCAGGTCGAGTTGCCCCCGCTCCGCGAGCGAGGTGAAGATGTCGTTTTACTGGCCGAGCACTTTTTGAAGCAATCCCAGGCGGATCATGAGTTAACCCTGCAGTTTTCGGCAGAAGCATTGGATTGTTTTCGCAACTACAGTTGGCCGGGTAACATTCGAGAACTGCGAAATGTGATTGAACGCGCTGTTGCGCTCGCGCGATCTGAAATCATTGAGATCGGGGATCTTCCAGAGACACTGCGCAGACAGGGGGCCGCCAAGGGGAATACATCACCGGATATCGCGACAGGCTCGCGTGAAGAAGTTTTGGATACGGCCGAATATTCGTACCTGATATCTCTGCTGAAGAAGTACGAGGGCAATATTTCGCAGGCAGCGCAGCAGGCCGGGTTATCCCGCCAGGGACTGCATAAACTGTTGAAAAAACACTGTATTGCGGCGTCAGACTATCGCGATTAGTCGTACCTGCAGGAACTTCCGGAAGATTGTGCGAAACGTCAACGCAAAATGACAGGTGTCGCCCGTAATTCACACTTCCCGGGCGCGGCACGTTGCTGACTGGTCGAATTATGCGCATTCATGGTCTACCTGAGTCAAAAAAATGATTTCGAAAATGATTCTGATTCCGGCTTGAAAATTGCTGTATAGGAATGCCACTGCGGACCATTCGTATGGCTTCCGGATTGTTTTAGCAAACCCTGTTGGAATCAGGAAAGAAATCATGAATACAAAACAAAAGAAAATTGTGGTCACCATCGATGACTATCAAAGGCTTTCGAATCTGTTGAAAAGCGACTACGCACAGGCAATCGGGGATAAACCGTATTTAACAGGATTGCGCAGTGAACTGGCTGTTGCCCGGATTGTAGAACCGGAAAATATTGATTCTGAAGTCGTGACGATGAACTCGAAAGTAAGACTGGTAGATTTAGATCTTAACCAGGATGAAATATACACTCTGGTCTATCCCGATCAGGCTGATATCGCCAGAAGTAAACTGTCGATTCTCACTCCGATCGGAACTGCCATACTCGGGTTTCGGGTCGGCGACGTCTTAACCGGGCTCGCCAGTCGAATGCGTATTGAAGAAGTCATCTTTCAGCCGGAGCGCGAAGGCATTGCTTTGTAAACGATTACGGTTGTTTAGAGATCATGTTTGCGAATGATGAATTTGCCATCGGCCAGCGTCGATTCCAATCAACCAGTGATCTGAAAAAAGGGCAAATCGAGTCCCTCGCTTAACAGGACTTTTGTCTGGACTTTTCTCAAAATCTCAATAAATTGGATGTTATTATCTTTTATTGAGGTTGTGCGATTTGTAGAATCGCCTTTTCAGGTCTGTGAAAAACTCTCGCCGACCGTAATTGAAATGACAGTCTGTGATCTACCTCTCTGCGAAGGAAAGAAGATAATGTCGCGCTTGAAAATGATTTCCTGTTTCATTGTATCACTGAGCATGTTCAATTTTATTTTGATGTCGTTTGCAGATCCGCCGGCCGATAAGGCGACATCTCCTGAAGATACGTCAAACACGACGCTCAAAACAAAAGCAGAGAAGTCCAAAGATCGCCCGCGATTAACCGTGGCAGAGGCACGTAAGAAAGCACAACTGACGCACAAGATCTATGATGCAACCTTGCATGCGATGCACCAGCATTATTTTATCAATGAGCGGGCCGCCGTCCCTGCAAGAGTCATGGAAAACATGTTTTCTGATGTGGAGCGGGAAGAAAATATGAAAGCCAGGTGGATTTCCGTGAACACCAAGGCCATGAGCGTCGATCATGAACCGGAGACTGATTTTGAAAAAGCAGCTGCCAAAGAGATCGCATCCGGTAAGAGCGAATATGAGCGGGTGGAAAACGGAGTTTATCAACGGGCCGGCGTGATTTCACTGATGAATCATGGTTGCTTGAGCTGCCACGTGGGTTTCTTTAAAAAGAATACCAAAGATCGCTTTGCCGGATTGATCATTTCGATTCCTGTGAACGAAAAAGAAAAATAACAACTGGCAAAATCGCTTGATCAGTCAGCCAGTCAGCCAGAAAAATCTGAACTTCCTGTCTGGCGATTGACAGGTTCGAGACATTCATGAAACCATATTCAGAGAATCAATGATGCAACAAATCACACAAAAAATATGCTTCGGTCTGATCCTGATGGCCGTTGTCAGCCTGTTTGAAGCGGGATACTGGCAGAATGGAGACTCGCACACGACTCATGCAGAAGAAAGCAATGACCAGCAGTTGAAACAAAAAGAAGATTTCCTGCCGGCAACAAAAGCGGAAGCACAAGTCCGGGCCCGGTTACTGCATGAGACGATACACGGTTCATTACAGGTGATGCACCGCGATTTTTTTCAGGAAGATGAAAGTATTACGATTCCCTCTCATTCGCTGGAAGATGTTTTTAAAGAGCTGAATCGTACTTTCGGAGTCAAGGTCCGCTGGCTGGCAGTCAATGCGAAAGCAATGAACATCGATAATGAGCCCAAAACTGAATTCGAGAAGTCGGCGGTGGAAGTCTTATCTGACGGTAAGCCCGAGTACGAAATCCTCTCCGACGATACCTATCACTTTGCCGGTTCCATTCGCTTGCCTTCGCAGTGTCTGAAATGCCATCTTCCCGGCAGGAAGAGCAACAAAGACCGTGTGGCGGGACTCGTGATCTCCATGCCTTTCAAAAAACAGAAATAAGACATCTGATCAAAAAACTTCCCACCCCTCAGGCTCCCACACATTCCACGACACATGCTTACGAAGTGGCACAAAACAATTGAGTAGAAATATTATTTCTCGCACGGCCTTACGCCCCCCCAAGTATTCTTTTCATGTGGCTCAGCGCGTCTTTGCAGCATTCGATTTGGGTACGACGAATGTATGAACGGAATTTTCGGCTGGGAGTTCCAGTTTCGTGATGTATTCATCAAACAGGCTGGCTCCCTGGTTCAACCCTTTTTCCTCATCAGGTATGCCATCCATTCCGTAAATACGAACGATAACCGGTCCTGAAATCGCTCCTTTCCCAGATCTCGTCGTAAACATTCCGTTAACAATTTCGAGCCGTGCCTGAGGCCCTTGATTCCCAAGTTCGTGATCAGGTTCAATGACCAGATAGCCTGCAGGAACAGGCTTTCCGTCGTAAGAGACTTCACCCGAAACTTTGTACCTGGGTGGACCATCTACAGCAGAAGAACATCCAGCAATCAATGCGACAAAGCTGAGCAGGAAACAAATCGATTTCATTTTAATTCCAAAATTGAGATCACAGTAACGCTTTCAGTAGCATTCATTACCGGTTCACAGTCCGCGATACGGTAGAGCAGACTCTGCCACTGAAATATTTCGAGAATCGTTCGACGACAGGCAAACCATGGGAGTCACCTTCTAATATTCTCCAATGGGTGTGCCATCACCTCGCTGGCCCAACAGGCGATAGATGGTAATATCCATATTCTCACTCAAAAAACGCGTTGAACCATCTGCCAGAGTCACATGACATCCCCCTTCATGAAAGCTCCCGAACTGCCTCATAATGGTTTCAGTATCTAACCCCGGAGGTCCGTTCAGAACTTTGCTGTTAATCGAATCAATGGCAGCCCCGATTGAGACTGTTGTGACACAACAATCACCTGAAGCTCCCCCGGAACGTGTTGTGCCTGCCCAGCTCATGTAAGTCGTTACCGCTGCTTTCACTGCCTGATATTTTGTTTCAGCGACCATGAAGGTGTTCGTTGTGCCATCCGTGATGTCTCGAATTCTTGTGGAAGAATTCACCCAGAAGATACCATTATTCATGTGCACACGATTGGAGCAGCAAGTATGACCATCGCGCCAGGCATCCGAATTTGTTCCTCCGCCACTGACGGCAATATAATTTGTATTACTTGCCGTCCCGGAATTAGGATCTGAAGGGCACTGAAAAGTTGAATTTTGCTTGTAAATCAAAGATTGATTCACTCCCGCATTCTCTGTAGCGACGCCAGAAAACGGGCCAGAGAGATCAAACTGTTCGTACAAATTTCCCTGCTCCAGAAAGGGGAGCAGCACAACAGCCCAAGGGGCACGCTGCCCGGAAGCGGCGCTAATCCCCAAAAGATCGCGACCGCCACTGGATGTGAGAACATTTCGCTCACTACCAAATCCGGAAGGAAACACGCCGTGCGCATCATGATAGTTGTGCAATGCCAGGCCAATCTGTTTCATTTTATTCTTGCAGGCACTACGCCGTGCTGCCTCGCGCGCCTGTTGCACCGCAGGGAGTAACAGGGCAATGAGTATGGCAATGATTGCGATCACCACCAGCAACTCGATGAGTGTAAAGCCTGGTCGACGACGAACGGTATAATTTCTAAACATTTACGGTTGCTCCTGAGCAAAGAAAACCTGGGATATAATTATGATAAGAGTATTACTCCTACTGGTGATGGACGAGAATGCGGACCTGATCTAAATAACCAATCGGTTCCATATCAAAATGAAAAAATAAAGAATGCCTCGAACCATCTAACTCAATCTGATCCTCGTCGTCAGAAATTTCGACTCCACGAATGGCATTTTCAGAAAACCGGGTTTTGGGAATTGCGAATAAAGTATCAGTTTGCCGAAGCGCAGCGACATCGCCGATAATGGCTGCAACCGGCTGGTGGAAGGCAATCGTCCCCATACCCGCTCGTGAGACATTATCAGAGGGATCGTAATGCAGCAGATAACTGCTGATCACCGAGCCGGCAGGGAGTGTGCGCGGGCCTTCGAGAGATTGAAAGGAAATATCTTCCTGCAAAACCACTCCAATATTCTCAGCAATTAACAATGCATAATTCTGCGTACGGCAAGCACCTGCTGTCAAATCGGCGGGGGGGGCAATTGCATAGCGGGCCTCGCCTTTGAGAGACTTCAGTCCGGAACGGATTTTTTGACTTTGTTCAAATCGCTTAAACATCTGTGCGAATGCCCCAATGGTTTCTCCTGTCTCGCTGGTCCAGTCAAATCTGGCGGCAGAGCCAGCCGAAAGCTCAATAACACGCATGGAATTTCCCGAAGAATCCAGAAGGAAACACTCAATATTTCCCTGGTTCACGGCAACGAATGTTCCCAGCGAATTTTTCTTCTCAACAATAAATTCGGTTCCATGATCGACGATACGAGCATCTTCCGTCTCAACAGTAAATCCGGTTCCCCGGGGGCTGACCAGAGCAGATAATGCCCCTTGAAACAGATAAAGTTTGTTATCTCCCCGAAATTGAATTTGCGTCTTAGGACTGAGGTCGATCATGACCCCCAGATTGGTCTCGATCGTGACAAAACCCTTTGTGATCTCCAAAGGATCCTCAAGACGAATTAAATCTCCCGAAACATAACTACGATCGGCCCACTCAACATCTTCGGACAGAGCTGCGATTCGCCCCAAAGGCTCACTGGCTTCAGGCTGCCAATTGAAATAGCCCGCGATCAAAGCAGCAATCAATAACAGAGCCACTGAGCTGACTGATGCCGCCAGGATGATTGCTCTCCAGCGGAACATTTTGGGAGGCTGAGTCTGAACAAGCAAACCTTCAATATAATCGACTGCTGCAATATCCTGGCACCATTCGTAAACTTTTGAATCGAGATCAAGAAACTCGACGGCGCTTTGACAAACGAAATTGTCCTTCAATATCAACGCATCTAACCTGGCATAACCGGCTGCATCCAGACGATTGTCGACGGCTAGATCAAGCAAATGATGAAGTTCAGCCTGAATAGACATAATTGACCTTTATTTTCCTAACTCATTCGCCTCTGAACACATTGGATTAATTTATTTCGGACTCGGGAGAGCCTGGTAAACAACGCACCTTTTGTGCATTTCATGGCAGATGCCTGTTGCCTGGCAGTGATTTTGTCGCCATAGGCATCCAGCAGGACCTGGCGATCAACCTTGGGCAAAGCCTGCAGGCATATCTCGAGAAGTTCTCGCTTCAGTTCCAACAGTTCCAATGTTCCAGAGCGAACTTCCATAAGACTGCGCAGAGCTTCCTCACTTAACCCGGCCCCAATGCGACGCCTCTCTTTAACCCAATAATTTCGAGCAACATTGTAAGTCACGACGCAAGCCCAACGACGGAAGTTAGTCCCAGATTCAAACTCGTCATACTTGCGCCAAAGTGTAAGACACACCTCCTGGGTCACGTCCTCCAGGACATTCCGATTGGGGATCAGAGAGTGAATACAGGCCTGGATTGGCTGGATCGTCCCCGCCAGAAGTTCGACGAATTCTTGACGCCGCTTCGATTCGTTATCTACCGGAGAGTCTGATGAAGTTACCTGATCCATTTCTATATTCAATCTAATATATTTATTACACTACTTATTACTATCTGTTATTTGCTGAGACGGAGGATGATTACATGAAAATTGCAGAATTCATGAAATTTGTGGAAAATTAGTGGAATTCGGGCTTAGAAATAGCACTTTGAAGGGATCATTGCGAAGGCACGTGGAGATTTGTAAACGCCGCAGCGCCCCGATGATCTCCAGCTGATCAAGTATGAGTGATCATTTGATCGCCATGGTTTTAAAGCAATTTATCACTTCCCGACAGGAGCTGCGTTTTCAGGCCGATGTTTACAGCTGCTCGCATTGCCTGAAACCCACATACAGCTGTGATGCCTGCTGTCACAGCCAATACAATCCCATAGTATGCTGTGATATTGCTGCCAGAACTGAGGAGAGGCAGAACTAAGAATCATGCCCGGTGTTTACAGCCCGGAGAACACAGCGAATCTTACAGCCTATCAAAGGCACTTGAAACGGTCGTAAAACTGGAAGTCCCGTGAGAGAATTTCGCCCGATCTTCTTCAGGCAATCCTAAAAGTTCAGAGATGACGGCGAGGGGAAAAGGTCAATCATGAACTTTGGCATTCGATCTCATATCGGAACCAGAATCATGTCCCAAAACGACTAACATAGCCACTTAGTGCTCTGGTGTTTCAATAGTTGATCAGGGCTATAAATCCTCCAATCAACACACCAATACAAACCCAGCCAATAATAAAGCCGATCACCGAAGTGCGAGATGGTCTTGGGATTTCGAGGCCCAAAGCAGTCGTCCACATCAAACGTTTGACCGGTTCAATTCCCTCCGGTAGCGTACACGGTTCACCAATTGTTTCATTGTCGTAAATAGGTGTTCGAGTAAGGTCATAAAAACGGTTCAAACGTTCTTCATTCACCGAGGGAGTAAAAAGACTGACGATGATTCCAGCCGTCAATCCCGCCCCCAAGTAAAAGATAATCTGCCAGGGTTCGTAGATCTCAAAAGTGCCGTTATTTTCGATGACGAGTCGGAGTGATTGAGAAACTCCAAGCGTAGCCACCCAGTCGATGAAATACGTTTGTGTTACAAGCCACCAGGCTGCAAAACCGGTCAATGTACTGGTCCATGCACCAGCGACTGTTGCCCGCCGCCAAAGCAACCCCATCCAGAATGCGATGCCCATCATGGGAAACACCTTGTACCAGACCTTGAGTCCCTCGACGACGCCTTCAATAGACCAGGCGACTGCAATACCTGCAACGACTACGATTAATGAAAATATTCGACCAACCCAGATGTAGTGCGATGATGATCTGTCGGGGAGCAGGTTTTTATATATGTTTTCGGTAAAGAGTGCCGACGAAGCTAGCATGAAAGAATCACAACTACTCATGACCGCGGCCAGCAGTGAAGCGATAAAAATTCCCAGCATGCCCGGAAGCAATTTTGGTAAAAACCGATAGGCAACGTCCCCGTAAACTTGATCCGGATCAACATCAGACAAATTGATTCCATTCTGTAAATACCAGGCAACCGCTGCAATGGCGGTTACGCACCAGGCAATGGTACAGATTCGTTTGGCAAGCGTACCGAACATGAATCCGACACGACCGTCCATTTCAGTACGACCAGCCGCACAGTTACCCATGACACTTGGCATTGCTACGATTAAAAACAATGAGTTGACTGATAAAAGTGTCACATAAAAAATTCCAATGTTACCCGGTGCAACCAGACTCAGCATGTTTTTGTTTAAATGGGCTGAGGTAATCGTCTCGCGTACGCCATTGATCCCGCCTACCTCTGATAAGATTACGGGAAGCAGCATCACCGAAAAAACAATAGTCATGAGACCCTGTACAAAGTCGGTCATAATCGCACCACTGAGTCCGCCTGCCATGCCGTAGATAACAAATAATACGGTAATGATGGGTATCGCCAAGTCAGCATCGATCAGTCCACCAGTTCCGGAATCGATCAAAGCACCAGCGCCTTTAAGCATGACCCCGATTTTAACCGCCATTCCTACAATACCAACGACTGCGAATAATACGGACACGCTACGATCGTAACGCAGCTCATAAACGTCGGCTGTAGTGACGGCGCGAAAACGTCGCATGATGGGCGCGATGATCCAATAGAAGGGGGTAGAAAACAACCACATCCATTGATACCAGATTCCAGAAAGACCGTCTTTTACAGTAGCAGAGGCAACAGTGACAGCCTGATCAGACGCTGTTCCGGTGCCAAACGCGTGCATGATCATTGTGGCTTTGCCGAACCGACGCGGCATGAAATAATCAGCCATACTGGTTACGCCGCGTGCCATCCATGAACCCAGCAGAGTAATCCCAATGAGATATACAATCAGCACGATAGCGTCAACAGGATGTATGCCGCTCATAAAATGTTGGAACTCCATATGAATCAAATTTATTTCACATACTTCAGTGCTTCGAGATAGGCTGCTTCTCGATTGAGTGGAGTATTCTCAGGCAGGTCATGAATCAGAACAATGTAAGAAAGCCGATACGGCTCCCCTTTTTTTACCTGGATTTTTACATAGGGTTGGCGGCGTTCTCCGGGTTGCCTTGGGAATGGATTCGTGACGACAACGCCGTAGTCCCGTGCGTGTAGCCATGAGGAATGCGGATTACCTGGATCGGGAATAACCATCAGCCCTACCTCCCTGCCTTTGATGGTTCCATGATAATCAAACCATTTCGCTTCTTTTCCCCACAAATTGCCTTCATTGATTTCACCACGATTATTAATAATCGTCCCGTTTCCCCCCTGGACACGAATTGGCGTGGCGACACGGATACCAAGTCCCGATTCTTCCTGATCGCCAAAATAGAAATCATGATCATCTGATTGATATGTGGCGCTGATCTGCATCAATATTCCTTCTGGAATCCGATATAGTTTGTACTGCGTAATTTCAGTGCAGACAACACGAGAATCATCTTCGCTTAAATAGAGATTTCTGACGCCGAATTGTCCTGACGATTTATCACCTGAAGGTAAGGAGACAAAACCATCAAACACGTTCCTGGCCTGCAAACGCCAGTAATCGTTTCCATCAACATCACCAAAACTAATCCAGATGCCGGGGTGCATAGACTGGTGGTCATGGTCTCCCGGGTTTTGAGTTGGGAATTTTCGCGTCACCTGAATTCCATCGGGCGTAGTGACATTGATGAGAGCAGGCCGAGTGAGTTTCGAAGATTTCTTCAGGTATGTGGCAATACGCTGTTTGCCAAATGAAATATCAAGTTGATCAGGACGATCGCCGAATGAAAACCCCTTTCGATCACCGACGACAGTTTGAGTCATCAACCAGGCCGTCAAGTCGGCAACCTGCTGAGCGGACATCATCTTACCGAATCCCGCAGGCATGGGTGAGGTTTTTGTTCCAATACGTTCTTCTATCTCTGCTTTAGGGATTGGCGTCAGCTTTCCTTCGGAGTTGACAAGCTTCAAAGATCGTGCCGTTTCTTCCAATACGGCACCACTATATACTTTGCCGTTTACAGTGATAATCTGCTGTTGTGCAAACCCTTCTGTGATCACAGCACTTGGATTCAGAATCGATTCTATCAGCACCTGTGGCGTTTTAGCTCGCGAGCCAATGTCGGAAAGATCCGGTGCCAGCACGTTCCCACGGCCTTCCATCTGGTGACACTTGAAACACCCCGCTCCACGTGGATGTAAAAATAACTCACGACCTCGCTCACTGTCGGCTGATGCCATTGCAGCGAGCACTTCCTCCATCGTGACTGATTCAGTGCTAAATGTCGACGAGAGGATTGAGTGCTCAAACAGGATGATATAATTCCCACGTCTCGAATCTGTCGGATGATTGGTGTTTCCACCAAACGTGATTTGTCCTGCAGGATAATGTTTCTTATAGACTCGAAATGTCGGATTGGTTGTCACCACTGTCAAACCTGTGTCCTCGTACCCGTCTGGCTGGCCAACGTTCATCCACTCCAGAGGTGTGTCGCATCGAGCATCCACTCCCAGATAAACCGTCACAGCTTCAGACGAATTGACACTTAGCAGCTCGGTTCCCTCCGAACGATCATCATGATTTGCAGTCTGTAGAAAGGGTATGCCAATCAGTTCGGGTGGTATATCGGTTACCTGATAGTCGCGATCAGTGTAGTGTCGTTTCCCGGCATCCAAACCAGTCCAGTCCATCTGGTAACTGCGTCTGCTTTTTGCGTTCACATCTGAAATAAATGCCCGGTGCCGATAAGGTTTCACGCGGCGGATTTCATACTTTCCTGAGCTGATTGGGCCCGCCTGTATCAAATCCTTCGATACCGCGATTCTCAATTCTGTGTTTTCAGCGATTGCAATGGGGCGGGTATAACGAGTTGATGTTCTTACCGGAGTGGAACCATCGAGCGTGTACGTCATGATCCCGTTTGGAATGGAAGTTTCCAATGCAACAGAGACCGGTTCCGTATACTCTCCAGGCGGCGGATTCATCATCACAATCGGTTTGGCACCACCAGTTATTTTCAGCCAGCTTTCAATTAATGCAGAAATTCGGGAATCTGCATCTGGCCGAATTTTCAAGACTTCTTCAGTCGATATCGAATCATCCTCAAACAGTCCCAACAATGCAGCCAACCTGACGCCCGCGCGTTCATCGTTGAGCCAGATCTTGCGGTCTTCCAGAGTGCTTAGGTCTCGCAGTGCGTTCCAGGTTGAGTAGTAGGTCACACGATCTGTTTCATTAGACGCGAGATCCAATAGCAGAGAGTTCCACTGATTTTGTTTTGCCAGCCAGATTGCCTGCACGGTTTCATGACGAATTCGTGGGTTTTGAGATAAGAGTAATTCGCTCAAGTTATCTGGCAACTGCCGTTGCCTGCCTGACTGACGAAGGCGATATGCAAGAATACGCAAGCATTGAATTCGTATATTTTCTGAAGTATTTACATCACTGGCTAAAGCAGCCAGACGATGCTCGATAGAAGAGTCTTCCGGGTCGAGCCTGCCCAGAGTCCATAACGTCCAAGTTTGCTGAGCTTTAGTGAGTTTGCCACCATCCAATTTATCTGACAAAAATGATAGAGCGTCTTCTCCACGACGCACTAGTTCTTCCTGTGCATCAGTTCGCCAGACAGGAACATGGCTTCCAAGATCTGCGAAAAGCTCATTAAGTGACCATTCGGTAAGAGGCTTAATTCGATGCGTACTTTTCCAGGAAATAAGCGGGTTCGTTTGGTGACGAATCCGGAATACACGGCCCATGTCCGTCTGTTTTCCGGTTTTTATCTTTGCACTATAAGACTGTCCCCAACTCAAAATATAGAGGGCGCCATCCGGTCCGACTTCGATGTCCGTTGGATCAAATACACGTCCTGAGCTTCCGGAGATGGAACGACCTCCACCTGCATGCGCAAACACGTCTGGGAACCCCCCCTTGGATTTCAGCAAAGCTCCTTGCCACTCGGGGCGCAGGATATAAACTTCGCGACGCATCCAGTCATTGATGAAGAATACGTTTTGATACTCTTTTGGAAAGTGTTTTGCGTGATAATGAATCACGCCCGCACCTGATCCTTCAAAGAGCGGGGCGCTGGCTGGAACCGTAGGTAGATGCCCTTTACCGGTCCAATGATAACTCCAGGAATGTCCCCAACCGTAGTGGGCACCATAAAATGGCGAGAAGATTTTGTCGCCTTGTGTTTGATCGTTATCAGTACCAAGCCAGTCAAAACCATCATCAAAGGTGATGTCCCAGGGGTTGCGGAAACCGCTTGATACAATTTCGAGATTTCGTCCGTTAGAATCACATCGCAGGATTCCCCCCTGCTGCCCCCAGTCATCAGCAGGGGAATGATAGTTTTTACGGTATTCACCTTTCTTGAAGACTTCGATTGCTGTGTAATCGGGCGCACCTTCGGGAGAGGGAATTCCCCATAATTTCCGAAATGTTTTTGGTGCCAGTTGCTCGAGTGTGTTATATCCTTTGGAATTCCCTTTAGACATATACAGTTTCCCGTCAGGTCCAAAATTCAACCCGTGCAATGCATGTTCCAGATTTCCCAGCCCTGTATAAACCCGGACATATTCATCGGCTTCGTCGTCGCCATCCAGATCACGCACAATTGTAAGATCGGGCGAGTTGGCTACCCATAAATCACGCCCTTTCCAGGCCAGACCTTGAATGCAGTTAAAACCTTCAGCAAATGTTTTCACGCGGTCCGTTACGCCATCACCATTATCATCGATGAGAATATCAACGTGGTCGCCTGGCGAATCTGGTGACGGGCTGCGCCACTGCGGTCCCTGGCCTATGAAAATTCGACCAAGCCGATCAAAGGCGAGCACACAGGGGTTTCTAACATGTGGTTCAGTTGCAACGACGTCGACTGCGAAACCTTCAGGGATGATCGGCAATCGATCCGAATCTTCTTCAGCCAGGGCTCCAGCGCAAAAAAAAGAAACGAGATATACCAACAAGCAGATCATATAAAATTGTTTTAGCATCAATTTACCTTAATCGTTGGTTATGTATCAGAATGAGGCATGAATACTGCGGTGTGATCGTGATCAGTTCAGATCAGCAACCGACATACCTTCAACAAGTCTTGGCTCTACAGAAACGCTGATGTTGGGAGAATCGCGATGATTCATGCGCCAAATGAGTTGTTCGACAGCCTGACGTCCGATTTGCTCAGCGCAAATATCAATGGTTGTGACTTGTGGATACAGCCCTGTGAGCAAGGGCAATTCGTTATTGCACGAGATAAGGCTCAAATCTTTGCCGATCTGCAACCCTCGTCGAGCACAGGCACGGTAAACCATCGCGGCAATACAATCCGCTGGAGTAAATACTGCTGTAGGCTTATTACGCAGCTTCAACAGTCGACCAACCAGCTTATCAACCAGTTCGACATCATCGACTGTTTTTAGCGGTAGGCTCCAGTCAGCGGCTTCCCCAAAGACATTTTCCACGCTCGCACCATTTTGTGTCGCGTGCCAGATAAAACTTGCGTTTCGCTGCCCAATCGTGACATGATCTGGTTTCGGATCAAGGATTGCGATCCGTTTGTGGCCGCGAGAAAGCAAATACTCGGCAGCCAGGCTACCGACAGCGGAATTATTTGATTCAACAACATCGCCCCAGTCTGCTTTTTGCGGACGTCCTAAAAACCAGACCATAGGCAATTCCCGCAAGCGACTGATCAGTTTTGAATCCGCATTGCTGATCAGCTGTGCCTGCAGGGCTCCTTTCGCCAGTACGCCATGTACTTGACGTCTCAACAGAAATCCCGGCAGACGATCAGCCAGAGGCAGATCGGACAGCAATACGCTGGCACCTGCAACTGCCAGCGCAGACTCGGCACCATGAATGCCCTGCGAGACAGAAGGTAACTTTTCCAACGAACGATCCATGCCCAACAGCAACATCGCAATATTTTTTTTAAATAACAGTTTCCCTTCTGGTGCTGATTTTTGTCGACGGTTTCTTGAATAGTTTAAATTCTGGATTGCTTCCAATACCCGTTCGGTCGTTTCAGCTGCAACGTTCGGCTCACCGTTCAGCACGCGACTGACAGTACCAAATGAAACATCTGCCGCTTTCGCAACGTCCTTCACGGTGGCTGGTTTTGTTTTCGTCTTCACAATAGTACTCCGCTATATTCGATCAGTTCCGTTTTGTTAATTACTACAGGCAATTCTGGTCCTTCGTGGCAATTAGCACCATGAATAATTTTCTATATATTTGAATTAATACCATATTGCTTGACTTGTAATCATGGATAATATAATCTATTTCAATGAAACAGTCAATGTTGCTGAGCTGAAATTTAAGTTTTCATATTAAATTAGCATCAGCTTCGTCAGGAAATAATTGTTCACAATCAGGAGTGACGTATGAATAAGACATGGGACGAACACAATTGGAGCGGCGTCTTTCCGGCAACTTTATGCCCCTTTCATCAGGACGAGTCGATTGATGAAGCAGGCTTGTATTCCTACGCCAGGGAGCTTGCCTGCGTTGACGGCATTGAAGGCTTGACCTGCAATGGTCATACGGGCGAAATTATGTCGCTGGCACCACAGGAACGGGCAAGTGTTACGCGGGTTATCCGTGAAGCAGTCAATGACGCGAACACTGAAACTGGACGCGCCGTGAAAGTCATCTCCGGAGTATCTGCAGAAGGATCTCAAGAAGGAATTGAACATGCACTTGCTGCTAAAGCGGCAGGCGCTGATGCCATTCTGTTAATGCCACCTCATCACTGGCTACGCTTCGGCCGCAAGAGTGAAACAGCAGTTGGCTTCTTTGCAGACGTTGCCGAAGGAGCTGATATCCCCATTGTTGTGCATCAGTATCCCGCATGGACCAAGGCAGGCTACTCTCTTTCAGAGATGCTGGAAATGGTGAAGTTGCAACAGGTGGTTATGATCAAGATGGGTACGCGTGACCTGGCACGCTGGCGCTGGGATTACGAACAGCTGAAAGAGGCTGCCCCCCATGTCAGCATCGTCACCTGTCATGACGAATTTCTGCTGCCAACCCTGGTTGATGGCTGCGATGGTGCACTTATCGGGTTCGCAGGTTTCGTGCCGGAACTGATGATTGAGATTGTACACGCTGCCCTGAATGGTGACTTACCACGTGCCAAACAGGCCCAACAGACCGTAGCACCTCTGGCCCGTATCGTTTACAACTTTGGCGAACCGGGTTGTGATGCGCATCAGAGAATGAAGGTGGCCCGCTGGCTGATGGGGAAATTTCCCAGTCCGCATTTTCGTCGTCCCGTACGCCCTCTGCCTGAAACTGAGATCGAGCGGATCAGAACGGAACTGGAGGCTGTCGGCTATAACTGCTCTGCAAATGCCATCTGAGCAATTCAGGGTGTAATAAAAAGTCAATCAAGTGACCTACAAACGGTGCAGTCATGTTCCTGAAAGCGACAACGAACTCAAAGCTAATCCAGAAACAAAGAGAGAATCTGCTGAAAACACGATTCCCTGCGCGCCCAGAAATAACAGTCATAACGAAAATTTGCTGATGGCAAGCTCGTAGTCTGCTGGACCCTGTCCCGGTCAGAAATGGCTTCGGACTGATCCAGGAAAAGCCAGCAATAGTGAGATTCAGCATGCGTATCAGAAATGAAAGTAGAGGCCCCCAATGGCTAAAGGAGATATATCTCCCAGTGAATCATACCAGTCTCATGACCCTGAGACGGGAGTCCAGATACGTCAAATTACCAGCCAGCATTCCATTCATCACCACCCGTTTTACTATGTTCCAGCATACGATGACGAAATGCGCTGGCTGTTTTTTATCTCTTATCGCTCTGGTGCGCCTCAAATATTTGCAGAACGGCGAAATAACGGTGATTTGATTCAGCTTACCAATCGCAGCGATATCAATGAATGGTCGTTACACCCAGCGCATGATAGTAATTCTGTTTATTTCACCACGAAAACAGGCGGGTGGCGTCTCGACATGGAGTCCCTGCGTGAGGAGCAAATCGTCTGCTTCGGAAGTGCCGAGAAAGCGTCTGGAATGGTTGGTGCCGGGATGGGAACAACCACACTCAGCAGTGACGACCAGTGGTGGGCGATTCCTGTCCAACTGAAGGCGCGGGGACAACTTCTCGTTGTAAATACTTCGACAGGTGACGCGAATGCCATTTGCGAGAACACTTCAATAGGCCATCCCGAATTCCATCCCAACGATACCAGCCTCTTACGATATGGCGGCTCATACGATCAACGTATCTGGGTTGTAAATCGAAACGGCAGCAATCACCAGCTTGTCTATAATCGAAATATTTCCAGGAAAGAATGGATTGTCCATGAGTGCTGGCGGCCACATACGCGAGATATACTGACTACCAACTGGCCACACGGCGTAATGGCCATTGATATTGACTCAAAAAAGACTCGCTGGGTCAGTTGCTTTAATGCCTGGCACCCCATGGTAGACCGGACAGGGACCTACATGATCGCCGACACCAAGAACCCCGATATTGGGCTTCAACTGTTCGATATCAAAGAGGAATTGACAATACCACGGCCAGTATGCCGATCCAGATCCAGCAATATTGGCGAGCACTGGGATACGGGTCACTGCCCCTATGATGATGGCCCCGTCAATGTTTATGCGCCGCAGCATACCCATCCGCATCCTAACATATCGCCAGATGGAAAGTATGTTGTTTTTACCTCCGACTACAGTGGCGTATCGCAAATATACGAAGCGCTGTTAGAGACTTTTGCTGACAGCAGATTGAATGATAAGCATAGAGTTACCGTGAGGTGACTCACGAATCCGGATTGTGAAAAATCAGCGTTACGAGCGGCGAAAGCCAGATTGCGCGCAAATGGATTCCGGATGTGAGGGGCGAACTTTGTGACCGAAACGCAGTCAAGTGAAGGCTAAGTGCGAATTCGCGTATCTGTCAATCATCTGTCTTCATAATTATCATATTATATTCATGATTACTATTGACTATTTCATTGAAATAGAGAATATTGAAGTGATTGTAAAGGTTCGTTTCAAAGAGTTGTTTCTTTTAATTATCGATGTTGTTTTTCTCCCAATTAGATCAAAGGAAAAAAGATGAAACTCAAACTCAGACAGAATCGCGGATTTACCTTAATCGAATTACTTGTCGTCATCGCCATCATTGCCATTCTAATAGCGCTGTTACTGCCCGCGGTCCAACAGGCACGCGAAGCTGCACGACGCAGTACCTGCAAAAATAACTTAAAACAATTGGCGCTTGGCTTGCACAACTACCAGGAGACGCACAGAGTTCTTCCGGCAGCCGCATATTGCAGTGATGCCCAGTGGCTTAAGCATTGTCACACCTGGGTCGAGTCTTTACTGCCATTTATTGACCAGGCTGCGCTTTACAATCAAATCAATTTTGAAATCTCAAATGATCAGGGGGTTAATCCAGGAGTTCTGAATAACTGGAAAGCAGGTGTGCTGATGTGCCCTTCAGACCCTGATAGTGGATTATACCCCAACTCGCGAGAAGCGACATATACTCCTACCGTCGGGGAATCTCTTGGAGCCAGCTATAAACCTTCTGCGGGCCCCTTGAACATGAATGTATGCGCTATTCCTGCGTTAACCCCCAACATCAACTGCAAGAGTTCCGGTGGGGCTTACAATAGTCTCCAGGCACCAGGGATGTTTAATGGAGGTCGCATTTCCTATCGATTCCGTGATTGCACAGATGGGTTGAGTAATACATTTCTGATTGGGGAAACTTTACCGATCTACAGCAGCTTCAACATGTATTTCGCATCACACATGCATATTGGCACGACGAATCCACCGCCCAACCATCATAAAACATACACGGCCTGTCCCAAATCCAGAGATTCGCGAATTGGTGACTGCTACGGTTATCTCGGAGGTTTCATGAGCCAGCACGTTGGTGGAGCTCATATGTGCCTGGCCGACGGGAGTGTGCGTTTTATTAGTGAGAATATTGATTACTCGACCTGGAATTATCTGGGAGATAAAGATGACCAACAGGTAATAGGTGAATTTTGAAGCTGATTAGCTTTACGATCCGGCATCAACTCAGATGATTTATGGAGAACTGTGTGTTATGAATACGCGAAAGCATTGTCAAAAGTTTTCAATCTTGATCGGACCTGTCATTCTATTCCTGCTGACAGGATGTAGTGAAAGCAAAAACCAAAAAACTGTGTTTTCGTCAGGGGTCGTAACAATTGACGGACAGCCTTTGAAAAAGGGTACAGTGACGTTTCAACCAATCACAACAGGCGAGAACAACTTGAAACGACCTGCTACTGGCGAAATTGATTCGAGCGGGCGTTTTCAGTTATCCACATTCCAGGCGGGCGATGGCCTTTTGCCTGGAAAATACCATGTTGTAATAACGGCATTTGAAAATGCCCCCACCGTTGAAGAATATGCGGCGGGGGCTAAAAGAAAATCGCTGATTCCTGAAAAGTACAGTAATTCGACGACATCAGGTTTAGAAGCAGTTGTAACCGATACGAATAATGAGTTTACGTTCGAGCTACATGGTAATAAATAAACACAGTCGTTCATGACTTTGGCTAATCCCCGCCGAGAAGAAGACTGTTACCCGATCTTGAATCAGTCGGAATGTGAGTGCACAAGGATTTACAGACCAGGCATGCCTGGTCTGTAAATTTCACAAACTCCTCTGGCCTCCGGTAGCCCAACGCACTGGATGCCCCCGCTCATTTTCAGCCGATTCTCCCACCACGGGAAGGTTACCGAGTTTTTCAGATAGATAAAAAAATGGATAGCGGAGCGTACCGTTGCCCGCTCGAGTCTCGACCTGTGGAAACTATGTTTCTGAATTGTGATCAAAGTTAGTTCTATCTGAAACGGAAATCAAAGAATTTTACAAGCAAGCATCAATCGAACAAGAACAGTTCAAAATTCAACTTCATGCCGAATGGTGAGGTAGCGGAGGGTAGATTGATGCCACAAGTTAAACTCCCCATGGACTCAGGACAGGACCAAGATGAAATACGAGATCGATTTAACGCCAGGCCGCCTGGCAAGACAGACGGCGGATTGCATCCAATGGGTAGTATTGGCTCTGATATTGATAGCGATTGAGCACTCCACAGTCACTGGGATGAAAGTTGCTGCAGCAGGTGACTTAAACACAGAAGTGGAGCAGCAGCGTGGGGCTCAGACATCACTTTACCAAGAGCCATCTGTAATCATCTATTCTGGAGAGTATCCCGGTTGGCCTTGGGTAACGAAAGATTCAGAAGGGGTCCTCTACTGTGTCTTCCGAGAAGGGGAACGCCACGGTTTCTCTTCCAGAGGCAGAATTATGCTTTCAGTGAGCAGGGACAGCGGTAAGACTTGGGCTTCCGCGAAAACGATTATTGACAAGCCCGGCATTGACGACCGAAACACGGCAATCACCGCCTTGAAGGACGGCACATTATTTTTATCTTTTAACGAATACACAAAAGACCAGAAGTCGCAAGCCTACTCTGTCATATCTCAAGATCGCGGTGTGACTTGGTCTACCCCAACACCAATGGGCCCTGAAGAGACACGCACGCGGGCCGCGGCAGTCGAGCTGTCAGATGGTTCACTTCTTGCTCCACTGTACTGTCCATCCACAAATGATGGACGATGTATCGCAGCTAGATCCATCGACCGAGGTAAGCACTGGAATATTGCTGATTTGCCTAACGCAGACTCCTTTGTCGGGGATGAATGGGATGTGACCGAGGTTGCCCCTGGTCGATTGGTAGGACTCTCAAGAAATAGATTTCGTGAGAAGAAAAGCTACTTGTGGGCCATCGAGAGTTCAGATTTTGGAAAATCGTGGGGAATCCCCAGAAGAACCAATCTGCACACGGGAACGACGCCCGCCCCGGCTAAAATCACCGTCTTCTGTGGAAAACCGCTGGTAATATACCCCAACCAGCGTTTTGTATCGGTCTCCGCGGTCACGACATCGGACCCTGAATATCTTAAATGGGACATCAATGCACCATCTGGCGGTTACAGGTACTACAGCAACGGTGCTGCCATCCATGACGGAAGCTACGTCTCTCCGGTCTTTCTTTCTGCCAACCAATTGCTGATTGTTGATTATGAGATTCGCGATGACTCTAAAGCAATCACCGCACGTATTCTTACGATCCCTGACTGTAAAGAGAGAGGAGTGAAATGAATGACTAACCTTTAGTGCTGTGTCAGGATTTGAGTTTGGGATAAAGCGAGTTCAATTTCATTCGGGCGTCCCGCACTTGGAATTGCCACTCCACGCCGCTGTTCGTGTCAGTCCAGTTCGGTCCCCGCACATCCGCCTTCAACAGAATCTCCGCCCGCCTGACCTTCTGTGGTGAACCTTTCAGCCGCTTGCGGACATCCGTAAACGTATCTGCTCCTTCTGCGACAGCCGAACGATGCATTATTTTTCCATATCAGATCCTCCTTGAATACGTGAAACATCTGATATTTACGCGAGCCCTGCCACTACAATTATTAAATATGACGAGGCACCTGGAGTACACAGCAGTACGTTCCCACGGTCAAAGAAGATCAATCTTGCCATGAATCGACAGTCGGCTGATTGCAGCAGAAGATTGGGAGGTAACACAGAATCCCCGACGAGAGCGACGTATCCTGAGGGAGAAATCCGCTTACTTCTGAAGTGGAAGCTGTCCCCAACTCAATGGAACGAAGAATCGTATTTGGTTGAGGCAAATTCCTGTTTTTGAATCAGCGAAAGCATCAATTTCGTAGCAGTTTCCGCAAATTCTGTACTATTGATCGGGGTGTCTAATTCAATGAGAGGAACGTTCTGGTCGAGATCCTTTTTCAGAGCATCAAGAAACGCCAGATCTGTTTCACGATTGCAGAAACTCTCGCCGTCTCCGTCCAGCAGGGAGAAACCTCGTAAGGGGATCAGTAACGCAACAGGGCCTTTCGCCGCGTTAGCCTTCCGGGCAAAGATCTCTCCCAGTCGTATATTCTCTTCGATGTTGGTGCGCATTAACGTAACCTCTGGAGACCATTCATAGAATTGCCGTCCAGCGTCCCGGTAAACCTGCGGTACGGAGTCGGGCGGTCCGAAGTTGCACATGTCGAGACAGCCCGGCACGATGAGGTGAGGGATGCAATTAGCTCCAGCGGCATCAAGGCGCTCTGGACCGGCGGAGAAGATTCCCCCACAGATTTCATCAGCCCATTCTGTGGTGGTGATATCCAATACACCGTCTACGAAACCAGCGCTGACCAGTGATTCAAGAACCCGTCCACCTGTTCCCGTAGCATGAAATATCAGCGTCTCATAACCTTGCTGATCCAGTAGCTGACGGCAGTGATCGACACAAGCCGTGGTGTTTCCAAACATGCTGGCTGCGATTAATGGACGATCCACATCATTCCTGGGGTCCGTGACCTTCATCAATCCCTGCATGACTCCGGCAGCGCGTCTGATCGCCCCTTTTAAAATTCGATTCAATCCTGACACATCAACGATGGATGGGATCATCACAATGTCTTTAATTCCAACATAGGGAGCCACCTGGCCTGATGCGACTGTCGAAAGACAAACTTTGGGAACTCCCAGCGGTAATGCGCGCATCGCAGACGTGACAAGACCAGTCCCTCCAGATCCTCCCATTCCGATAACGCCCTGGATGCGACCACGCTCATACAGCGAGAGTGCCAGTGCCGCTGCGCCGGTACCCATCACTTTAATTCCATTTCCTCGATCACGAGTCTGGCTGAGTGTCTGTAACTGACAGCCGACTGCTTCCGTAACCTGACTCGCCTGAATATCGACAGGCAATTGATCTGTTGAACCAAGAATTCCTACATTCATCGTAATGACGTTAAGTTCGCATTCGATTAAACATTCCCGCAAATAGGCAAACTCCGATCCTTTGGAATCAAAAGTTCCCAACAGTAAAACTGTAGCAGGGGAATTAAGCATTAATGTGTCCCTTAGGAATTCTGATGTGCTCTGATGATGACTGCAGAAATCAGAAATGGATCAAAAATAATTTCATCACATTGCAACCATGATCGTCGGACATGCCGCCTTCAATTATTTCAAGTTCTGACTCGCAATAGTGAATTGATACAGTTCGATAAAGTCATACCAGCAATCATTGCTGTACCATGAACGAAACGAAAACATTCTCATTTATCTTTATGAGAGGAAGTCGCCGGTGGTTTAATTTGTGTGCGAAGCTGCTTTAAACCGGCAAGATTCGCTTTTAACTGGATTTCTGCATCGACTCCGGATTGATGATCGATCAGACCGATGGGGCCTTGATATCCACAGTCAACAAGTTCCTGCATCATAGAGAGTTCCGCGTCACCTTCGCCGACAGGCAGAATCAAAGCGCTGCCTCCCGTCTTTCCCGCATCGACCTGTTTCATCCCATTGAGATTCACCGCCATCAGATGTGGCTGCATGCGACGAATCGCGATCGCGAAGTCCTCCATATGCTGGTGTCCTCGATGAAAATTAAAAACGGTGCCGATTTCAATTTCTGTTCGCTCACGTACCCCTTTAATAATTGCCAGTTGCATGTCCACATCGCCAAACCATGAACCGTAGTTGTAAAGCCCCATGCGGCAACCAGCGTCTTTGGCAGCACGAGCCATGTCGGAAAATGCAGTAATCATCGACTCCAGGCGTTTTTCTTGAGAAGCTTTGTCGAACGCACCTCGTGGGAACATCACCCAGAGTTCTGGTGTCGCCTTGCGTCGCTTCAGAGTCTCTAAAATTCTCTGGACGGATTCTTCTTCAGAGGGTTTTTCTGTTTTGATCAGAAAGTACACGGAGGTGACCTGGATCCCGTGACGTTCATAGGCATCCATCTGTTCGTTAAGTATGGGGATATATTTTTCAAAAGCTTCGAAACCGACGCGTTTAAACCCAAGTTTCTCCACCATGGCAGCCCGTTTCTCCGGTGTCCGGGAAATCTTATCAGTAAACATCACCAGCCAGGCTGTCAGGTTGTCATCTGCAAAAAGTGATGCACCTGATCGTTCCGTTTGCGGAGTCCCTTCGCCCCGGGCGAAGACCGTCAGGAACAACAGAATCACAGCGACCAGTAGAGAACTTCTTAGACCGTACAATGTTTTTTCCTCAGCTTATTAGGATGGTGACGTAGAACGGATAATGACAGGCTCATTCAGCAGCACCCCCGCTCTTACTTTTGAGACTTTCAATCCATTGCTCAAGCACTTGAACGGCGGCTGGGTCGAGTTGGAGTCGTCCTACCGGCGGCATACGATAACCGATTTTATCTGTGTTTAATCGCAGGAGCATTACAGACTTTTGGGGAGCTCCTGGTGCAACGAGTTTTACATTCGATAGCCCCATGTGGTTCAGCGGTGCGGCACTGAGCAATCCCAGATCTTTCAAAGGCGTATCGAATTCAGCATTCCAGTTTGCATTGACCCCTCCCACTCGGTGGCAATGAGCACAATTACTGTCGAGATAAGAACGCATCCTTTGTTCCAGCGTTGCAGACTGATCATCAATTGCGACAAATCGATCCAGGTTTTTCAATATGCCTGATTCGAGGGGTTTCCTGAAAGCATCACGATGATTGAGTGCTCGAAGTTGATTGTCATTGATCCCCGAAAAGGCGTAATGATAATCCCTGTTTAATTGACGGGTTTTCATACCCAGCACGTATCCCGAAGCAGGAGTATGACATTTCATGCAGTCTTCCGTTCCAGGATAAAACCAGGTCTGACGGTGCCCTCCATCGTAAACAACATCCTCTTCCATCCCGGTTGTGACCAGATCTGCATCAGAATAATCGTCGCGCCATTTATAGGTGACTCCGTACAGGGAACCGTCAAATTTAATCACCGTCAACCGCGTCTCGACACGCTTCTGTTCTTTTCCAAGTGCAAAATGTTTCACAAACACAGTTCCTGCCGGGAAAGACCATGCAAGAGTCGGATGGAAGTCAATTTGAGTTCCCTGTGGTAAGAACAGCCAACGGGTTTTCAGAGCGCCATCTGACCACAAAGGTGAATTGACATCGTAAGGAATGGCTCCCTCAGTCAGTTTCAAGGTTTTGACATTGGTAAAAGCCCCCGTGGCTGAGAGAGTTTCAGGCAGAAAATCGTTTTCATTTTCAGGCATGCCAAGATAGGGCTGATTTGCCAGTGTCCGGTTCAGGCCATATGCGTGTTCGTCCCGGAAGAGCATCGACTTTGCGACTTCAACCGTGCTCGAACTCCCCGGCATTTTCACATTCAGCACGGAACCGCGGTGGACTCCCAGGGAACTGATAGAGAGTGAGAACTCATGTCTTCCGGCCTTCAGCGGAATTTTTCCTGTCAGACTGGATTGCGTGTCGAGTACGGTGTGCAATCCCAGCTTAAATTGAAGTCGTCCTTTAACGGATGTGGAGAATTCGTATCGTCCTGATTCTGGTGCCTCCAGATAACCGGAAAAGTAATAACTTGTCTCAGTGCTGGAAGCCACGTTCAGTTGATCTACAAATTCAACAGACGGTGATTTTTCTCGCTGAGTTTCAGATGGGATCTGATCTGGAATCGGTTTGGGGAAGGTTCGGACCATCAGTCCGGGAACAAGGTGTTTCGACTTACCGATTGCAAATTCTGGATGTCGTTCTTTTGTGACCTGGATGTCAATTTGCTGGACATCTGCGGGTTCCGTCCCATTTTCCGCTTGAACGATAACCTGAAAAGTACCCGTTTTTTCAGGCGTCCACGTAATTTCGCCGCTCTGCGAGTCAACCGACATCCCCCGAGGTCCCGATTTGAGGGTGATTTTTGATCGAGGTGTTCCTGCTGCAACTACGGGATACTTCCAAGGATATCCAGAAAAAGCGGAAGTTAACGGGCTGCTGGAGATGCGCGGGGAACTCAACCTGGAATCAATACTTAAATAGATCGGGTCAGAAATCGTTTCCGCCTGATCGTTATCGCTGGCTCGTGCGAGCACGTGATAGTGTCCGGCGGGCATGTTATTAAGGGTTAGCGAACAGGTTTCCGCTGCGTCTCCGGAATTCCTTGGAACAGGATGATCTTTCCCGTTAATGGAAAGAGTCACAGATCCGATCTGACCATCGTAATCCTGGGCATTAATGCGGAACGTGACGTGTTCTCCCGTCGTATACCTTGATCGATTCGAAGGAGCTACAATCGCGACATCGGGAGGAATGTTTCCTCCCAGCGGCTTAAGTAATTCAATTGAACCAGACTTTCCACCATCGCCAGATCTTCTCCCGAAATTGGCGACATAGATCCAGCCCTGTGGAGTCACGTGGACATCCATGACACCATTGAAAATCAGTGGTTTTTGGTTGGCACCTTTCAGAAATTCATGAAATCCGGTGAAATTCCCTGCTTTATCTAATTCAAACCGTTCGATCCCTGCCAGACGAATTCCAGCCGCTCCCTGGGCATACAGGTATCCGGCGATCAAATCACCATTGAGGTATTCGTCAATCCCACTGATGCAGTGATTACGACGTGTACCCAGCATGAGTTTCAGATCATAATTCGGAAGAGGCTTAATTCCGACAGGATACTCAGGAATTTCGAAGGGATCGACGGCCGAAGTCGGGTTGCCACCATAGGAAACCCATTCTTCCCGTTTTGGATTTACGTGACCGTAATACGCTCCTTTACGCAGGCGTGCAACCAGATCTGGAGGCCCGTCTGAAACAACTTCTTTTTTAATAGGACCGCCCACTGCCAGTGGTCCACGGGGAGGATCGTGGATCGTCACATAAAAGTTACCATTTGAATGACGAACGATCCCATGCGGATTTCGTAAGCCTGTTGCAAACAGTTGAATCGGAGAAGTTGAGCTCCGCAGTTGCTTCAGCGAGTAATCACTCGGCTTAATGGCACCTTTTCTGAAATCAGGATGTTTCAAATTAATTGCCAATACCGCGGCAGTGTGATTATCTTCCTTTGTCCCCCAGAAGGTTCTCCCTCCCTGATTTGCATACAGGATCCCATCGGGGGCAAAGACGAGATTATTCATCCCGTGATTCCCCCCGCGTCCCAGTTGATCCACAATAATCTTGTTTTCAATGAGAGGGTCGGACGCATGTAATGGTTTGACGTGAATTCTGTTAATATGTCCTCTTCCGTTGAGAACCGTAATGTAGAAAACAAGATGACTCTGAGTGGATGACGGATCAAACACAAAACCATTAACGGGTCCGGGAAGTGTTGCTAATAGTTCTTCCCCCAGAATCTTTCCGGAAACTGGATCAAGTTCATAACGGAAGACCTGTCCGATGTACTCTTTACTTTGACGATGATCGTCGATCTTAACCTCTTTACGACCACCTGAGTTTGTGGTCGTGGCATAAAGATGCCCATCCGGTCCGATCGTTACGGTGGTATGACTGTCTCGTTGAATCAGAGTTTCCATGGAGAATCGTGGAAACGCACTCCCTGCCTGTGCTGCTGTCTCCATGAAGAAACATTGTAAAGCCAGACCGACTATCACAGTTGTCCCGGAATAGAACTTATTACGATTCATCCCTCATTGACCTCATTCGTCAGTTTCCATTTCCATGTTCTCAGAGATTGACGTCCTTTGCTATCTGCAGCCGAATCCCCGGATTTACTGTAACGAGTCGCTTTGTGGCTCACTGACAGATTGTCATGCGAACCAGTGCCATGATCATGGGCCCAACGACCAGTATTTTATCATGCTGGCCGTTGAATTGAATATTCTTTAGAGAGGCGGAAGCTCAGGCTTTGGTCCGGGTGGGACCTTGAGATCCAGATGACTATTCTCATTTTCAATACTCAACTCTGTTTTATAAGGAAAAAAGAGGGGTGCTCCCCATTTTCCCATTTCTTCATTTGGAACTCCATCGTAACCTGAAATTTCGATAATGTGCGGCCCGGACGTCGGGCCTTTCTTGAGTTCTGCGGTGTCGAACTTGCCATCGACAATCATCGCTTGCCCTTGCGGTCCCGAGCCTCCATTTTTTGCATCAGGTGTGAACTTGATTTCTCCATAAGGAATGGGCTTACCATCGAACTGAACTGTGCCTGTAATACGGTTTCTGGATGGACCATCGGCCTGTTCGCACGCCATAAGCCCAATCGTCATCGATATGAACAGTAGTGTCGGTAGATTGAAGTTTATATTCATCAACGTTGTAATCCTCCGATTGGAATTCCATCGGCACGGTTGCCTAGTGTTTGATAGGTTGCGAGGTCAATATTTTCTGAGACGAAATGAACCGAGCCATCCGCCATGAGAAAATGACACCCCCCCACATGAAAACTTCCGAAATGACTAGTTTGATCCGCATGGTTTCTTGCTGCAGTGGCAATCACGGTATTGATCTGATTGAATGTTGCCGCAACGACTCCCGACGCTGCAAAGCTGCCGGTGACCCCGGCTGAAGCCCAGCCATTTGGCTTCGTCGATTCTGCAGCTGACAGTTGATACTTCGATTCACCTACCAGGAAAACATTGGAAGTGCCATCCGTAACGTTGCGAAAGGAATTTCGAGAGTTCGCGTGCAGGACACCTCTGTTATCCATGATTCTTAAAGGTGTTTGGCCTCCACAGGCATAGTTGCTCCCTCCTCCCTGCACGCCGTAATAACAGCCTAAATTATTCTGTTCCACAGCTCGTGGATCGCTGGGGCAGACATAAGTAGAGACCGAAGCCTGCCAGACGTCGAAATTTTCTGTAGCGCCTGTGTATCCAGATTGGTTTGCCCAGGCAATGTTCTTGTTTGAATCGTATTGATGATACAGATTGGCGAGATCCATGAAGGGCAGAACCATGATTGTCCAGGGGGCATTTCCGACAGCTGATGAACTTGTTGACCCGGGACAGGTGCTTCCGGGAGTCGTCCCAAACGGATTCGCACCGCTTGCCGTGATCCATCCACTAGGGAAAACACGGTGTGTTTCGTGATAATTATGAAGCGACAAGCCAATTTGTTTCAGGCTGTTTTTACAATGAGACCTGCGAGCAGCCTCCCGGGCTTGCTGTACCGCTGGCAATAACAACGCGATCAGAATGGCAATAATGGCAATCACTACAAGTAACTCGATTAAAGTGAAGCCACGGTTTCGCGGTAAAGTGTAATTCATCATGATTCTCCTGACGTGATAGTATGAATTGGAACAATGGAGCTCTCGAAATAAGGTCACAGAATTGGAACTGCGATTATTTTTAAATGAAATTTAACTTTGCGATGATGACTCAGCGATATCTTCCAGAACACATAACTTGTATGTGAAACTTGTTTTGTTCATCACTTCTTCAATCAAAAGAAGTTCTGGCAATCACCGGGTGCTCTCCAGTGTGAAGTCCCTCTCTGCCGAGAGATGATTCACGCGGTGCCAGCTGCAACCTGGAGAATTCTTTAACCTGATTTGTAATCGCACTTTCGGTGGGAAGCCGTTCTATGGAGCTGGCACCATAAAACCCATCGATTTCAGGGACGCGTTCCAGCACAAACTGGGTATCTTCAGGAGTGGCGATTGGCCCCCCGTGACACAGCACAAGCACATCGCTGCGCACAGTCTTGCAGGCGATAGCAATATCACGTACTTCTTTGACACAGGCTGATAACGATTTGGTCGTTTGTGCTCCGATCATGCCGGATGACGTCAACCCCATATGAGCCACTACGATGTCAGCACCCACTTCTGTCAGCAACGTAGCTTGAGACGAATCAAATGCGTAGGGCGTCGTTAAGAAGTCCATCTCATGCGCTGCCGCAATCAGGTCGATCTCAAGACGGAAACTGATACCGGTCTCTTCCAGATTTTCCCGAAAAACTCCATCAATCAAACCGACAGTGGGAAAGTTCTGAATTCCACTGAAACCCATATCTTTGAGTTCCCGTAGAAATGGTTCTATCAGCAGGAATGGATCTGTACCGCAAACGCCGGCCAGAACGGGGGTTTTTTTAACCGCCGTTAACACTTCAGGCGCCATTTGCATGACAATCTGGTTCGCATTCCCAAAAGCCAGGAGGCCAGCCAGTGAGCCTCGGCCCGCCATGCGAAACCGACCTGAATTATAGATAACGATCAAATCGATTCCGCCAGCTTCTTCGCATTTCGCCGAAATGCCCGTGCCGGCTCCGGCTCCAACAACAGGCTCGCCCCGTTGCACTTTCTGCCGAAGCCGATTCATGATTTCTTTTCGAGTCTGTCGCATTCCGGAGAGGACCTTCAATGAACAAGTGTGAATAAAAATGACACAACGTTTTTCTTTTATGCGAATCTGGTGCCGTATTGCACGAATAAACATGAAATCCTGAAGAAAGTTTTAAAAGGATCTAAATTAAAGTGCTTTACATTCAACAGAGTATTCACAGCGAGAATTTTCTTGTTTATCTTAGACACAGTAATGTATACTGAGGGTATGCGCACTGTTTCATCAATGTATCCAAAGTCATCACCTCAGGGTTTCAAAGAGCGACTCTCTGCTGCTCGTTCGGAGCGTCCGTTACTCATCGTTGTTCCCGGATCAGGTTTAATTGCGCGCTGTGCGGTAAATTCAAATGCAGATGCATTGATGGTGCTTAACGCCGGAATTTATCGTTCATTGGGAACGGGATCGCTGGCCTCTTTCCTTCCCTTTGGAAATGCCAATGATCAGACTGAGTCCCTGTTGCGCGAACAGATTCTGCCACGTTCCAAAGATGTCCCCGTCATCGCCGGAGTGTTCGCAGCAGATCAAACTCAACCACTTCGTGACCGTCTCAAAACTCTGCAGGATTTAGGTGTGGCTGGCATCGTCAATTGGCCTGCCGTCGGATTTGTTGATGGCACTTTTCGAGAAGTACTCGAATCTGAAGGGCTCGGTTCTGACCTGGAAGCAGAGATGCTGGCAATGGCACAGGAAGCGGGCTTTATCACTTTTGGCTTTGCATTGGGGGTGACGGAAGTTCAAAAGTTTATCAAAGTCGAGGTTGATGCATTGGTGTTGGACGTTGGACTCACTCGCGTCAGTGACGATGTTCGGGCCAAACGCGACGACTTACACCGCGCCATCACACGTCTGAATCAACTTTCTAAAGCGGCGGATGATCAGCGTGACAGCGTTCAAATTGTTTTCGGTGGCCCCATTGTGACTCCTGAAGACCTCTCTGAAGTTTTTCGACATACATCGATTCATGGCTTTGCTGGAGGATCTGTCTTCGAGCGTCTTCCGGTGCGAGACGTTGTGGAGACGACCGTGCATCGTTTCAAAGGGGTCACCATGAGCCAGCGGGGCCATACGACGGAAACCCTTGGCGAAATGGTCGGTGGCAGCCAGGCAATGCGTGATGTCTTTCAAACAATCTGTCGCGTCGCTCCGAACGACGTGACGGTATGCATCGAAGGTGAATCGGGCACCGGTAAAGAACTGGTTGCTGCTCTGTTGCACCGATTGAGTTCCCGGTCTAATCATCCCTTCGTCACACTGAATTGTGGAGCGATTCCTGAATCATTGCTTGAGAGTGAACTGTTCGGTCATGAAAAAGGCGCATTCACCGGTGCAGAACGTCGCAGGATCGGCAAGTTCGAACTGGCACATGGAGGGACATTGTTTTTAGATGAAATCGCCGACTTAAGTCCCCATGCTCAGGTTGCGCTTCTACGAGTGCTGCAGCAGCGAGAAGTGACGCGGGTCGGGGGAGATTCCGCCATCTTAGTTGATGTACGCATCCTGGCAGCTTCCAACCGTCCTTTGCACAAACTCGTCGCTGCCGGAGAATTCCGTGCGGATTTGTATTATCGCCTGAACACCATCTGCGTTCAGCTTCCTCGATTACGGGATCGGCTTGATGATATACCGCTTCTGGTTGAAACCATACTTGCCGATCTTCGAGCACGTTTAAATCGTGAGATCTCAGGAATTTCGAGCACGTTTGAGAAAAAACTCTGGGAACATGCCTGGCCCGGCAATATTCGCGAACTCGAACAAGTGATTCATCGGAGTGCGATACTGGAAGAAGGCAGCATTCTGGAAGGTTGGTCCTTCGTTCCTGAGCCCGAGGAGGAGACAGCCATGACGAAGCAAATCGCACCTCCGTCAATTGCGGCCTCATCCAATCATCGCAAGGCGGTAGAGGCGCTCCTGAAAGCCGGGGGAAACAAGACCCATGCGGCAGCGGCTCTCAATGTGACGCGAAAAACTCTGTACCGGTGGCTCAAAAAGTAGACTGAAGTCGGCACTGCGCGAACCTCCGCGTGTTTCCTGGGAGGGTGCAGCCACGTGGATTGCAGTGGCAATCAGCCTGTCATGCTGGTCCCAGAAGTAGAGGACTTCGACTCCCTAATCTTCGTCGCCTACGATCCCGCGAAAATCGGAACGATTTGATTTGCCGTACATTTCTGCGGTCGTGTTTGCATAAACTGCTTTTCGATTCTGTGCAATCACAGCATGCCCCCAGGCTACCTGTGCGGGCGCCCGTTTGTTCCATGCCCGGACTATAACATCGCCAATCTGTTGAAAGAGAGACTCTCGATAATCCTGAAGCTGGATCACTCCTTTTTCCGGCAGGTCGTGGCGACCGTCCATCATTAGCGGACCATGATGCGTATGTGTCGCATTGATTACCAGAAGACCTGAGAGGAAATCGGGGATGCGCCCTTGTAACTGTTCGCGAACAGGGCCATAGAACTCCTGGGTTTCCCCGTAAAAAGAATCACCTCCGCGAATGCAGACCAGATCGCAGGAAACAAAAATGGCCCGCTCCAGCGATTTGTCTCCGTTGCGGGTTTCAACAGCGAGGGCGGTAGCCGTACCGCAATCCTGCCTCTCCCGCTGAAATCTGGATCAGACTGACTGAAAATGCCATGCAGCAGGAAAGCAAATATGATTCCGGTTCGAAAGACAAAATTTATTTCTTATCGGAATTGTTTTTGTCTGCAGGATCGGCGATAGGCGTATTATCGAATTCCGATTTGGGTTTAATCATTCCTTTATCAGGAATTTTCGATGTATCTTCACCACAGGCGGAAATTCCCAAGACACCCCCCAGTAACAAGGCGCTGCCTAATTGTACCTGGAACTTTAGCATGACTACCTTCCTGTATTCTTAAATTGAATTCGTCTCCCAATCAGGATTGGCTGCTAACTGATAAAGTTTACCACTCACCGATGACCTGACCGTCTGCACGAGCCAGAAGTCGTTCCCAGGTGGTATCGACGTTATTCAACGTCGTGGCAACTCCTGTACTGCCAAAGTTTCCATCGATTGATTCACCGATAAATTTCACACTGCCGTCTCCGAGCAAAAAGATCGCGCCGCCCGGATGGTTACTGACGTAAGCCCGTTCCCCCCGTTCAAAAGCCGAATACCCGGCTACAGCCGTTGAGGAATTAGACTGGTCTGTTCCGGTCAGATTGATTTTATAAAATCCGGCAGCGGCAATATCACTGGCATTCACACCGGCTAGCAGATCTCCCCCTTCACGGGAAATTCCAAATGCCAGAGCCGCCTTGGCATCCCGCACACCATCTTTCGCATGAAACTTCCAACCCCGCTCACCGACGGCGATCGTATTGCTCAACCCATCGGTAACATCTCTGAAACGAATGGGTTTCTGGCCTTGAATCAATCCCGCAAAAACAGGTGCGCTGGTACTTCCCTGATAGACGTCAGCCAGAATGACTCCGGCACTGCTGTTGACGATATAATTTGACGTGCTGCTGAGAATCGGCGGGTTAGAGAACTCGAAAGGACGCAGGTTATTCACTGTTGGAGCGACATCCGAAGGACAACGATAAACCGAGAGTTTTGTCTGCAGTAAGGGACGTTTGACCGGATCGCTTAAGGCACCCCACAAACTGACAGATCCGACATCCAGCGCTTCATACATGACCGCCTGATCGAGGTAGGGCAGAATGAACGTTCCCCATCCCCATGCGGTATTACTGAGAGCGGTTCCTACATACTTTTGACATCGCATTACCGGGAAGCAGGTATACGTCTCATGGTAGTTATGGAACGCCAGACCGATTTGCTTGAGATTGTTTCTGCACTGAGAGCGTCTGGCTGCCTCGCGAGCCTGTTGTACAGCGGGGAGCAACAACGCGATTAGAATCGCGATGATTGCGATCACCACCAGGAGTTCAATGAGAGTGAAGCCTTTACGGGATTTTTTCTGCCTGCAGAACATCGCCATTTCGTTCTCCTTACTTTCAAATGATTACTCGTTCAAGCTCAGATTAACTTTTCCAACTATAAAAGGACCATTATTTATAAAACTTAATGAATGATCAGGATGTTCGTTTTGAATTTCAAAAAGTGTCAAGTAGTTTTTTGTGCGCAAAGAAGCATCAAATGACCAGATTCATTCAAATAGCATACAGAATTAACAGTTCATATTAAGAACAGAATAACACATTGTTAACAGAGTTTAATAAAATAACTCCGATATGTTTCGATGTCAAGAAATTTCAGCACAGTTATTTTTTGACCAGAAATAACAGGCTTCGTCCCGAACAAACCACGTTTCGTGACGACGCGTGGCATGGCCCCCTAAACCTGATCCATTTGTTGTGAGAGTTTCCAATAGACTTTTCTAAAGGAGACGACCATGACCAAACGACGTGGATGCGACATTCCCTCGAACAGATTGTCCGCAAGGTGCGAGACGCCGAGGCGATGCTGAATGTGGGGAAAACCATAGGCAAAGTCTGCCAGCAGTTGGTATTCCGTCGAAGCACATTGGGAGTGGGCGTTGGAGGACTGAGAATCTTTGAAATACGTCAGTTAACAGATCACAGCACAGTGTTTGTCACAGTTGACGGTGTCAAAAAAAATGGTCGTTGCAAATCACTGATTATTAAGTGTCTGCAACGACCATCGATTTGAATACGGAGAGAACGGGATTCGAACCCGTGGAACCGTTTACACGGCTCACCGGTTTAGCAAACCGGCGCATTCGGCCTCTCTGCCATCTCTCCTGACCTTGCCGACCGCTGCGGACAGGGCCGATAAGAACTCTTTATGCTGATTTCCGCGTGGAATGTCAACGGATTGAAGCCCTGATTATGCAGAGACTTCGGTAATATGACACTACAGCGGACAGGGAGTGTATCAAACCAAAATCCCAGCTGCAATGCTTTCAATCTTCAGAAGCGTGAATGCGGGGAATCAGCGGGGAAATAATTGGTAACTCGGCAAGAATCGCCAGTCTCTATCCAGGTTTACTGTCGCGTCTCCAGAGCCATTTGGACCGAGTATTATAAAATGAGGGGCGCAATGGTGAAAGGGGACGCGCTCTCGATCCAGACGGAATCCGCGAGGGCGGTCAGACAGTGTATATGACGTAAGTTATATTTGGGTAAACACTTATCGACACGGGTTTCCTACTGTTCCAGATAGGCTTTTAACGCCGTTTGCCATTCTGGGAACGAAAAACCGGAGGCCGCCTGAAGCTGTGAACAGTCCAGCACGCTGAAACGGGGGCGATCTGCGGCGGCCTGATACTGTTCGGTCGAGATGGCATTAAGTTTGACGTCGATTCCCGCGAGATCGAAGATTGTCCGGGCAAATTCGAACCAGGTTGTCTGCCCCTGATTGGTGGCGTGATACAGTCCGAAGCGGTCTGTCTGAATCAGGTGCGAGATGGCTGTCGCGAGATCGCGTGTGGAGGTCGGGGTGCAGTGCTGATCGTTGATGATGGAAAGTTCATCGCGTTCCTTGCCGAGACGCAGCATGGTTTCCACGAAGTTTCCATTTCCCGATTTGCCGGCTTTCCCGTACAGGCCACAGGTACGCACGACATAATGCTGAGGGCAGAGCGCGCGGACAAAATATTCTCCCGCCAGCTTGCTCTGACCGTAGGCACTCTGGGGCCCAGGCGCGTCTTGTTCGCTGTAGGCTGACTGGCGGGCCGCGTCGAGGCCAAAGACGTAGTCGGAACTGATCTGCATCAACCGAATATTTTTCTGGTGACAATACAGCGCCAGATTGCGTGGCCCGAATGTATTGACGGCGAATGCCGCTTCGGGCGACGATTCGGCCTGATCCACTTTGTTGTAAGCGGCGGTATTGATCACCAGCTCCGGGACACTGGCATCAAGGGCTGTTTCTATGCTGGCTGCCTCTTCAATCGAAATCTGCTGATGGGTCAGACCTGTCAGCTCATGTCCGTCTTCAGAGAGGCTCGACATCAGATCGTGCCCCAGCTGTCCCTGAGCGCCGATCACTGTGATTCGCATCATAAAAATTTGGCCTTTGATGAAAAATGAATCGATTTCGCGTTCAGAATGGAAAGGAAGATGCCTGGGTCGATTTACTGTCTCTCCGCTGTCGGAGTGGCCGAAAGCGGGGCAACGAAGTGAACCTGTCTGACGATTTCCTTGAATCCCAGTGATGTGTAAAGGTGGTTACCAATCGCATTCTGTTCCAGAGTTTCGATTTTTGCAAGAGAAAGATTGAGCCGTCGAAAATGATCCAGCGCATATTCGAGAAGTTTGCGTCCCATCCCCTGTCCGCGGCATTCGGGAATAAACGCCATATTGGGGATATAACCAATTCCCGCATCCGGGTCGTGCCAGGTCGAAATATAGCCTGCAATACGGCCCTCTACTTCTGCGACAAAAATTCCCTCCGGCTCCCGTTGGGCATCTGCTTTGACATGGCCGGCTTTGCGCCATTTCCAGTCGCGACCGTTGACGATGCCATATTCCCGTTCGATTCCTTCATCAATCGAAACGCCTTGAAACGCTTCGACAGTGATTTCTTGCAGGATCGCTAAATCTTCAGGTTGATAGGGGCGAATTTTCATGGGAATGATCAAGCGGGATTGCCGGGCCAAAACATCGGATGAGGCTGACGAGAGAACCAGATGTATGCTATGATGTTTGAATGAAAAATTAAAGGAGACAAAGATAAACCTTTTAAAGAGAGACGTTCTCACTTAAGATCAGCGGGAACCGACAGGAACCGTGGATGGCAGAATTACCAATATACACAGCAGAACAATTTTTGGAAGCCCGGCATGAACTGCCTGATGCAGGTCGTTGGATGGAACTCGTCGAAGGGGAAATCATTAACCTGGATCCGCCCGATGTCGAGCATGGCACGATTGTTCTGAATATTTCAAAAGTTCTCTCGGTCTATTTGCATCAGGTGGATCAGGGGTATGCCTGTTTTGAATTGGGGCTGCTGGTGAAGCGGAATCCTGATACGATCCGCTTTGCGCCGGTCAGTATCTTTAACAGTGGTGCCCGATTTGAAGAGACTGACAAAGTCCTTTCCGAACGGAAGCCGGTTGCGATTATCGAGGTCGCGTCAACCAATCCCCGGCGTCAGATCATGAGTGATCACGTCAGCGATTATGTTGCCTGGGGGGTTGATCTGATCTGGGTGATTGATCCTCACGTTCAGGAAGTTCTCGAATATCTTCCCGAAAGGGGGAGTGAAGTGATTGATGTGCATGGGAAACTCACCGGCGGTCATGTATTGCCTGGATTTACCATGGACGTGAAAGACTTATTTGCGGAACCGGCCTGGTGGTAATGTATCAATTAATTTTCGATCAGAGTTTATCAAGATCATCACATTCTGGCTGAGAAACAGCGGCTCGTTCCGGTTGCCTGTGATGAGAAAAAATCAAGGAAAGTTCAAGGATGTCAGAGACACATTATGACGTGGCAGTGATTGGAACCGGCCCCGGCGGAGAAGGGGCAGCGATGCAGGCCATCAAACAGGGGAAATCGGTCATCTCAATCGAGAAGTTCTTTGAGATTGGTGGCAGCTGCACGCATAAGGGAACCATTCCCAGTAAAGCGCTGCGGTATTCCATTCTGCAAATGTCAGAAATCAATCACTACATGCGCCAGATGGGGCGTGCCGGTATGGTGTTTGACGTGGAGTTTCCCGAATTACGGAAAACAGCGGCTTCCGTGATCCAGAAGCAGGTGAGCATGCGGCGTACGTTCTATGAGCGTAATGGTGTGGAACTGGTGGAAGGGGAAGCCCGGTTTATGGACCCGCATCGGATTCACATCGATACCCCGAATGGTCTGACGGAAGAAATTACGTTTGATTACGCGATTATCGCCACCGGATCCCGTCCCTATCGCCCCGATGATATCGACTTCAGCCATCCCCGCATTTTCTGCAGCGACACGATTCTGGATCTGGATTTCACTCCACGATCCATCACCGTTTACGGAGCCGGTGTTGTGGGCTGTGAGTATGCATCGATGCTGCGAATGATGGGCACGAAGGTCAATCTGGTCAATACGCGCAGCTCGCTGCTCGATTTTCTGGACGATGAAATCAGTGATGCGTTAAGTTATCACATGCGCGAAAGTGGAGTTTTGCTGCGGCACTGTGAGCATTATGAATCGATCGAGGGGACCGAAGATGGTGTGATTATCTCACTTCAGTCCGGTAAGAAACTGAAAACCGATATCCTGCTGTTTGCCGCCGGTCGCTCCGGAAATACGGAACATCTGGGAATGGAAACATTAGAAATTCAACCTGATTCACGTGGACTGATCGAAGTCAATGACGATTTTCAAACCATGCAGCCCCATATCTACGCAGTCGGAGATATCATCGGCTATCCTTCGCTCGCCAGCGCCGCGTATGTGCAGGGACGTTATGCCGCCAGTCATCTGGATAACGGGGAATGCGAGCGGGCGTTAATTCGCGATATTCCGACGGGAATTTACACCAGTCCGGAAATCAGTTCTCTCGGCAAGACTGAGCGGGAACTGACGGAAGCCAAAATCCCGTATGAGGTCGGTCACTCCATGTTCAAACATCTGGCCCGCGCGCAGATCATGAACTGTCCGATCGGCATGCTCAAGCTGTTATTTCATCGTGATACTCTGGAAATTCTCGGCATTCACTGTTTTGGGCCAAACGCTTCGGAAATTATTCACATTGGTCAGGCCATCATGTCACAACCCGGTACGGCGAATACGCTGTTGTACTTCATCAATACAACCTTCAATTATCCCACAATGGCAGAAGCCTACCGTGTGGCTGCTTTGAACGGTTATAACCGGCTGTTTTAAACAGACACACTCTCTTTGAGATCCCGCGAAAACTAGTCCTGTTTCTTGCCGCGTGTTTTTTCGAGGAGCGAAGTCAGTTCTTCGACGGTCACAATGGTATCTTTATTCTGGTCGGCCTGGAAGAAGAGGGGGAGTTCGCGGAGCGGGACTTCCGCCTGTTCCAGCTGGCCGTTGGAATTTTTATCCCGACTGCGTATCAGCTTGAAGGCGACCGTTTTGAACTGATCTTCGGGAGTCGCTTCTTCTTTGGGGATGGCGACGTTGAAATAACCGATCATCATTTCATTCCAGGTCTGATCGCCCCAGGAAACGGATTCGTTCGGATTGGGGTTCGAGAGATTGCTGTCGGAATTATTGTAGTGGGCGACGCAGTGGATATAATCGCCGATTTCGAGGGGAATCGGCTTTTCGATGCCGTACGCCGTCTGCCAGTTGAAATCGAAGGCGGGCACATCAATCAGGATTTCCCCCGGCTGATCCGGTTTTTTTCGCAATTCATAGCGGAACGATTTTCCCCGCAGATGCATGTGAGGCATATAGCTCAACAGCAGAGCCTTGCGATCATTGGGGGGTGAAGTGGCTTCGATTTTGAAATTGTCGTCGTTCGCATCGATTTTAAAACGACGGCGGACAAAGTCCTCATTGATGACCTGTGCCGTCACGACCTGATGAGTGACCTTTGATTCCTCGGTAAAGACCAGCCCGACTTTGCTGCGGTCCTGCTGCTCGGAGCCGATGGGAGTGTAATGCATCTGAAAGACCAGTTTGGAGCCGGCGGGAATTTTCTTGGCCATCCCGGGATGCATCATAACTTCGCGTGAACCGGGTACATAACCAACGAGAAACTGATCTCCTTCGCCAAACACGCGGACCCGTTTTCCCTGAGGAGGCCGGGCGAAGACCAGAATGTGATGCACAACGGCCCGGTTTCCGGGCAACGCTTCGGCACCGGTGATCCATTTGTCTTCGGTGAAGCCGGGATCGACTGTGAAATACTGATATTTCACGCCCCGTTTACCGGCTTGCGCGGGAACCGTGTAAGGTTTATCATCCATATAAAAAACGGCGTCCGGTTTTTGCGGCAGCTTCCAGCCTGTGACATAGGTCTGCGGCGTTGGCAGGTCTTTGGGATCGCCTTCGGGGGCACCGTGTTCGACCCATTGATAGATCAGCTCTTTTTCCTCTTTGCTCAGACTGCGGTCATTGGCAAACTTTCCGTGTGCCGGGTCGGCGTGCCAGGGGGGCATGCGCTGATCGCGGACGACTTCGGCGATCGTTTCCGCCCAGCCGGCGACTTCCTGATATTCGTTGAGCGCGAAGGGCGCGATTTCTCCTTCGCGGTGGCATTCAACACAATGTTTCTGAAAGAGACGGGAAATCTGTCTGGAATAGGTGACCGTGCTCTGGGCATCTGGTTCCCGCAGGCGACCGATAAAACAGCCAACCGGTTTTGTTTCGGTAATACTGACCGGTTTCTGCGCCAGCAGTTCCGTGAGGGCTACTTTCAGATCTTCCCGATTCGGTTCATCTTTGAGATATCCCACGCCGTACTGGTCGTCCACGCGACCGTGATAGCGGATGATTCCTGCCTGATCAACGAGGAAAACTTCAGGAGTCCGTCTGGCACCGATCTGGTCAGCGACATGGTTGCCGACGTCTTTGAGAACCGGGAACGTGATTTCATGTTTTTTCGCATAAGCGGCGATTTCGGTGAGGGAATCCTGCTGATTGGACATGATTGCATAAAAGGTTACACCTTGCGCTGCGAATTCCTCGGAAAGTCTCTGCAGGCGGCCGCCGTACAGTTTGGCCAGCGGGCATTCCGTTCCCAGAAAAGCGATGACGGCGAACTTCTGCTCTTTCTGATCACTCAACTGAACGGTTTTTCCGCGAAAATCCTTGAGGCTGAAGTTCTCTACTTTTTTTCCGATGAGCGAGTCGGTTGATGCGGCCATTACCGAGGACGTCAACAGGCAGGCGGACAGGAAACCCGGGATTAGATAATAGAAGCCTTGCATTCGACCTTGAACTCCCCTCTCAACTCTTATTTAATGATGGGCGCTGATTCTGAAAGAAAACCATTCAGTGATCTAACCCGAATTCGGGTTGATGGTAGCGTTTTTGAAAACCATTTGGTCCAGTCAACTCAGGACGGGGACCGCCGTGCCGGTATTTCTAAACCGCTCCTGAAGTAGATACCCCTCTGAACACGATTCTGTTTCAGAAATCAGAAAAGATTTGAAGCCGGTTAAATTATACATGCGAACAGAAGCAGGGTAAATATCAGTGATCGTGGGATTGGGAACAGATATCGTTGAGATTTCGCGCATCGGTCAAATGATTGAGCGGCATGGAGATACGTTTCTTAATCGTGTGTTTACGGAAACGGAAAACGAGTATTGCGGCTCCAAGAAGAACAAAGAGCAGCATTACGCCGGTCGCTGGGCGGCGAAAGAAGCGGTCATGAAGACACTGGGCACGGGTTTCATCAAGGGAATTGGCTGGAAGGACATCGAAATCATCAATTTAAAAAGCGGCAAGCCGACAATTGTGATTTCGGGGGGCGTAAAACTTCACGCTGCTGAGATGGGCATCACGGAAATTCTGATTACGATTTCCCACAGTCGCGAGTTTGCGACGGCGACGGCGATTGCCCTGGGAAACCCTCAGTAAAAATTCCGAGCAGGTTTCCGAAAGCGCCGCGATTCAAATCTGATCGGGATCCAGAATCTTTTCAATCAGAGGCAATTCATGGTCTTGCAGGTGATCGAGCAGCGTGGCTGGGGTTTCATCGGTGATAATCAGATCCTGATATTTGGGTTTGATGAATTCGGTTTCGATGCAATGCTTGA
>CAXBFD010000040.1:0-52920 GCA_963974925.1 uncultured bacterium
ACACCGGTTTTCGAAACCGGCACAATCGGCCACTCTGCCACCTCTCCGGTTGAATTAAGAGTCTTGACTTAATCTGTATGCCAGTGGTTGTCCTACTTTATATAAATATCTGTGCCCAACGTCAAATTCGAACGTGGTTGGATTTGGCCTTATTGGTTCTTAATCTTGCAGTGTCCTGTTTTGATGCGGGACTCCGTGCCTTGCCAATGTTCTGCCTGGAAATGTTGTGATACTCTTTGTTTGTTTTCGTTAAAGAGGGGGTGGGATCAATCCAAACCGGCTGAACGTTTGGAAATATCAACGATTCCAGGCATCTTTCTTGCAGAGTCTTCCCCGTCGAGATATGCTGGTATTGATAGATGTTTTCTGTAAAGAATGGTTCTCTCTCATCTTTGGAAAATCACGACTCGCAGAAAAAAACAATCTGTCAGCGAACATTTTGTAAACGAAGTAGGTATAATGAGTGCCGAGGTGTTTCCATTCTGTGTGGCTGCCTTCAATCCGTGATTTCACCAGTATGACCCCTTTCTTTTACCGCCTTGGTTCATCCGTTCATTAGCGATGGAATTTATAATATGCGTCTATTCCATTTTGTTTCGATATTAAGTCTTGTTACGATTCTGGCTGCCGTCTCTCCCGCATCTGCGGAAGAACAGTATCTCGAGTTTCTGCAGGGATTACGGGACAAGAATTATCACGATATCGCGCTGGACTATCTGATTCAAATTGAAGCGGACAAAGAAACACCAAAAGAGATCCGCGATTTGATTCCCTTTGAGCGTGCCATGACGTTAATGGTGTTCTCAAGGACTCAGAAACTTCCGCAAGATCAGGAAGAAACACTGAATCAGGCGCTCGCTCAACTCACCCTGTTCACGAAGCAGAGCCCGAATCATCCTAAAGCGGGAGCGGCGAATACCGAACGCGGAAAAATTATTCTCGAAAAAGCCGAAGTCGAAGTCCGTAAAGCACAGTCGCCGGCTGAGGGGAATAAAAAAGAATATCAGGCCGCAGCTCGAAAACTGGTTGCCGAAGCGCGGGCGATTTTTCAACAAGCGTACGATCTGCACGAAAAGACCTGGAAATCATTTCCGGCCACCTTCATCGATAAGCAGAAGGAACCCGAAAAGTACGCGGCCCGGGCTAAAGCAGAAATTCAATTCATGAGTGCCCAGCTTGATCTGGCTCAATGTACTTATCAGGAAGCACAGACCTACGATCGCGGCAGTGCCGACTTTAACCGTCTGCTTAAGCAGGCTTCCGAAGAATACGCGAAGATTCACGAGCGCTATCGAAGTCAGGTCGGCGGACTTTATGCCCGCATGTGGCAGGGGAAGTGTTTTGAAGAACAGGGGGAACTGGGACGCGCTCTGGGGATTTACAACGAGTTGCTCGGTCATCCGGGAAAATCAGCGCCGATCAAACAATTGAAAGATAACATTCTGCAGTTCCGGTTGATCTGTTTGAATGATGAGAAGAAAAAAGATTATCAGCTGGTCATCAACGAAGCAGAGCAGTGGCTGAAAGAAAACCGCGCACGGAACAGAACATCCATTGGCCAGGGGATTACCTGGGAACTGGCGCTGGCACAGGAATCTCTGGCTAATACAGAGGGAATGAAAAAAGGAGATCAGGAACGCATTCTGCGGCAGGCATTGGCGAACGCCCGGTTTGTGAACGCCTTCCGCGGCAAGTATCGCGATGTTTCCCGCCTGATGGTGGGCCGCATCAATGCACGGCTTCAGGGGAATTCTGGGGGTGATCCGAAAGACTTCGCCACCGCCTATGGACTGGGGCAGGACCGGATCAAACAGACAAAAACGCTAAAAGACAAACTTGCTGCGGCCAAATCGGCGACGGACAAAAAGAATGCACAGGTCGAACTCGATCAGTTCATGGACGAAACGGCCCGCCTTCTGAAAATCGCCTTGCGGTTGACGGATGAGAAAACCGATCCGAAGGAACTGGATCACGCTCGATTTCTGCTGTGTTACACCTATTATAATCTGAGGCGCAGTTACGAGTGTGCCATTCTGGGTGAATACATTGCCAACAACCATCATAAAGACAGCGCACAGATTGCTCTGGACGCTGCTTACCTGGCGCTGGCCGGTTTCCTGCAGGCTTATAACGACTCTCCCAGGGAGCAGCGTTATGTTGATAACCAGCACATGGAAAGCATCTGCAATCTGATCACCGCCAAGTGGCCCGACAGCGATCGCGCGAATGACGCGCGGATTCAACTCGGGAATATCTACAGCCAGACCGATCGTCCGGCGGAAGCAGCCAAATGGTATTCGCAGGTCCCCGCGACAGCACCGCAATACGTCGACGCTCAGATCAGAGCAGGTCAGGCCTACTGGAACAGTTATCTGACCACGATGGCACGTCGCTCGGAAAATAAACCGGAGGACGTGGGGCAATGGGCGCAACTCGCTGAAAAACATCTGCGTACCGGGATTGACGCGACCATGAAATCACTTCCGCCCACAGCCGCCACGCCGGAAAATCTGACCGCTGCGAAAACCTCTCTCGCGCAGATTGTTCTGAACAGTGGCAACTATCAGGAAGCCATTGATATTCTGAGCAAAGACCCGCATTCCGTGTTGAAGGCGATTTTCATGGCGAAAGGGAAAAAACGTCCTGAAAGAGGAGTCCAAAGCAGTGAGTTCGCGAATCTGGTTTATCAACTGCAGTTGCGTGCTTATATAGGTCTGCAGCAGATCGATCTGGCCCGGAATGCCATGACTCAACTGGAAGAATCCGCGTCGGGAACCGGCGGTGAATCGATCACGGAAATGTATCGCCAGCTGGGTGAAAAAATTACGGAAGAGATTGAACGTCTGAAAGCAGCCGGCGATACCCAACGCATCAACGATGTTCGCAAGTCTCTGGAAACGTTCCTGACCGATATCTTCAAGCGAAAAGATCAGACGTATGGTTCACTGGTCTGGATCGGCGAAACCTATTACGGCATGGGGCAGGGGGCGAGTGAGAACCCGGCAATTGCCCGAACCTATTTTGATAAAGCGGCAGCCGCCTTTGAGGAAATTCAAAAACGCCAGGATGCGACCGGCGATTTCATTCCGGGGAATTATCAGGTGGGAATCACTCTGCGTCTGGTGAATTGCAAACGGCAGCAGGGGGAGTATGAAGCAGCTCTGAAACTGATCACACCGGTACTCAAAGAAAAAGACAAGTCGCCTGAAGTTCAGTTCGAAGCGGCTTCCATTCTGCAGGACTGGGCCGGCAGCGGTCAGGCTGATTCCGAAAAGAAATATCTGGAAGCCATTAACGGGACGACTCTGGCAGACGGTGTTCTTGTGCGTGGCTGGAGTTATCTGGCCCGCCTGCTGCAAAGTTCGATGGCTTCTTCCGGCCGTGATGATTTAAAGAAGATGTATTACGACGCGCAATACAACAACATCGAGTGCCGACGCAAATACGGCATTGCCATCAATGATGTCAAACAGCTGGAACTGGCGAAGTATGAAACCAATGTCTTCGGCCAGATCAGCGTTGATCTGCCGGAGGATGTCTGGGAACGGTTCAATCAGCTCTATCGACAGATTCAGACCGACATGGGCGAAGATCCGCAAGATCTGGAACGCCGCTCGACTGCGACAGAGAATCTGGCCATGAACGACAAGCAACTGGAATCGGCCACACCGGCCAACACACAGCAGAAAGTCGCACAACAGACAGACGCAACGGCGAAAGCCGAAGGCGGGTCCAACACCGTGATCATCCTGGCGGTGCTTTTGCTGGGAGGCGGAGGTGCTGTTGCGTTTTATTTCTTCGGCTTAAAACCAGGGAAGAAAGCACCTTCGTCCTATCAGTTTGCTTCGAATGTGACAATGCCTTCACAGATTTTACCCCCGCCATCGACGCCGGCTCCCAAACCAAACCGCGCCGCGCCGGCGAAACCTGTCATGCCGAACATTGTGGTTGATAAACCACAACAGAAAGCAGAGCCGGAAAAAACCAGAACAAAACAACGACCGGAGCAAAGTCAGCCGGAAAAAGAAAAACGGAAATTAACACCGGAACAGATTGCGGCCCGAAAAGCCAAGCTGGCCCAGATGTCGCCGGAAGAAATCGCAGCGCGGAAAGCGGCGATCGCCAAGAAAAAAGCTGCACAGGCAAAACAGCAGAAACAGTCAAGACCCCGTCCGGAAAATGAATCCAAAGATGCCTGACCTTCCCGGTTTCTTTCGGGATCATCAGTTAAAACAACTACCCGTGCTGAGACATCAATTATCGTTGAGGAGCAATAAACTCATGAAGTGCCCGATCTGGTCAAGTTTGATTCTGCTGGCAGGCCTGCAAATTCTGTCGGTCTCACATCTCGAAGCCGCAGATACGATTTATCAATACAACAGCAGCAGCCCGCAGTTAGGTGATGTCAGTGGTTATACGAAAACAGAACTGACGTTCAAACGCGGCACAACGGAAGTCAAAATCCCGGCAAATGAAATTGAACGCGTACGCTGGGAGGGAGAGCCGCCGCAACTGAATATCGCCCGGAATCAGGAAGCAAACGGGAGTTATGCGGAAGCTCTGGAAGAGTATAAAAAAGCGCAGGCAGGTGCGAGCGCGAGTCTCAAGAAAGACCTGCAGTTCATGATTGCCAGAGCCACTGTTAAAAGTGCCCAGTCAAACGCAGCCGCGCTGGATAACGGCATCAAACTGCTTGATGAGTTTATCAAAGCCAACGGAGATCATTATCAATATTACCCGGCCCTGAAGCTGCTGGGCGAAGCGAACCTGGCGAAAAAAGATTTTCCGGCCGCTAACACGGCTTTCGGGACTGTGGAGCGAGCCCCCTGGAAAGACTACCAGATGGACGCTAAAAACCTGAAGGCACGCGTCCTGCTTGCACAAGGGGACGTCAAAGGCGCTCTGACAGCATTCACTGCTGTTACCAAAATGGATGCCAAGACCGAACCGGAACAGGCCAGTAAGCGAGCCGCTCTATTAGGCAGTGCCCTGTGTCTGGAAAAAGAAGGCAAGCAGAAAGAAGCGATTGCCATTCTGAATGACGTGATCAAAACCACCAGCTCTCAACAAAGTCCTCTTCTGGCAGAAGCCTACCTGCGGATGGGAGACTGCTATCGGGAATTAGGTGAGTCCAAAGAAGCATTGATTGCCTATCTGCATATTGATGTTTTATTTCCCACGGAGCCCGCACTGCATGCTGAAGCTTTGTATCACCTTTCCACATTATGGGGAAAAGTTCAGAAACCGGAACGGGGTGTGGAAGCCCGTGCCATCCTGCAACAGCAGTATCCCGACAGTGAATGGACACAAAAAGCGACAGGAAGCTGATATTTTGACGCGAATGTCAGATTGCTGGTAGGATTGGTTCACTCTTCTCTTTACAATGCAATTTTGACCAATAAATAATAATAAAAACTTGAAAAAAGACTACCAAGTCCAATCACAAGATATCCACGATTAACACTCCTTTCAGTAGACCGGAGACCACAACGATGATGATGGGGAATTCCTTGGAACGGAATCAGACTTCACTGGCTTATCGCAGCCTGAGCATATTACTTCTTTGTGCCGTCGTTTTTACGCCGCTCGGCCTGAATACACATAGTTGGGCGTATCAGGAAGCTGCCCCCGCAGCCGGTGAAGCGCCCGCAGCTGCCGAACCCGCGGCGACGGAAGCACCTGCTGCTGCCGAACCTGCGGCTGGTGAGGCACCTGCAGCCGGCGGTGACGGGGCGGGAAACGGCGCTGCCCCTGCTGCTGCATCAGAGAGCTTTCTTTCCTGGATGATTCGTGCGTCTGGTTTCTTCGGTCTGATTCTGCTTTTGCTTTCGTTTTTAATGGTCGCTCTGATCATGGCAAACGTGCTTTCCATTCGACGTGACAACCTGATGCCTCCGGATCTGATTGCCGCCTTCGAAGAAAAAATCAACAGCAAAGATTATCAGGGTGCCTACGAGTTAGCCAAAAGCGATGACTCTTTCGTCGCCCGCGTATTGGCTGCCGGCCTGAGCAAATTGAATCAGGGTTACTCCGAAGCCATCGAGGGGATGCAGGAAGTCGGTGAAGATGAAAACATGGCCATGGAACACAAACTGAGTTATCTGGCGCTGATTGGTGCCATCGCTCCGATGATCGGATTGATGGGAACTGTTTACGGTATGATTCTGAGTTTCCAGACGATTGCCGCTTCTGCGACTTCTCCCAAACCTTCCGAACTGGCAGACGGTATTTCCACCGCGTTGTTTACGACTCTGGAAGGTTTGACGGTCGCGATTCCGGCCATGATTTTCTACAGTCTGCTGCGAAACCGGGTTGCCCGTTTTTCACTGGAAGTGGGCATGATCAGTGAAAGTCTGATGAACCGTTTCTCTTCCACGACGAAGTAGTACCCGAGGCGATCAAACACCGCCCACTCTGCATTGAGTGGGCGCATTATTCTGTTGGATTAGAGAGTTTTTCAATGAGAATCAAATCGAAAAAGCCGGCGGTCGCTGAAATCGATATGACGCCCATGATTGATATTGTCTTTCAATTAATTGCGTTTTTTATGGTGATTACCAACTTCGAGCAGATCCAGGCGGATGAACGCGTGAAATTGCCTTCGGATTCACTGGCGAAACCTCCCGAGGTCAAAGCGGCCGACGAACTGGTTCTAAATATTGGATTTGAACGCAACAAGGCGGGAGAAATTACCGACCCTGAGGCTTACATCTTTTATAACGGCGAACGGATTCCGGTATTGAAGTTTGGATCGAGTTTCGAGCAGGAAGCGCGTATCTACAAGCAGAAAAATCAGGACCCGAAAGATGTTCCCGTGATTCTGAGAGCAGATGCGCTCGTCCAGACGGGAATGATACAGGATCTGATCAAGATTGCGCAGGAAAGCGGTTTTACCAAGTTCGCATTCAAGGCGACACAAAAGACTCAATAGCGAAATTATTTGAAACTCTCTGTAAACGTTACAGATTTCATGATTGCAGGAAACGATTCCTATGAAGTTACGCAGTTCAGGTCGGGAAGCAGAAAAGATCGAGCCGCAGATGGCGCCGATGATTGACGTGGTGTTTCAGCTGTTGATCTTCTTTATGCTGACATTGAATATTGTCGAGCCGGAAGGTGACTTTAATGTCAACATGCCGATCACGGACAGTTCCGCCCCGTCGGATGATATGCCCAAATTACCTGATATCAAAGTCAGGCTGGTCGCCAATGAAGATGGTTCGCTGAATACCATTCGGCTGGGGCAGGTGAATCTCGGCAATGGGCCGAATGTCTTCGCTGGTCTGAACCACGAAATTCTGAAGATCATCGGCAAGCCTGGTAACCCGATTACCAAAGATATGGAAGTGGAACTCGAAGCCGACTACAATCTGCATTATGAATACACCCTGAAAGCGGTCAGCGCCTGTACCGGACGGCTTGATTCTTCGGGCAAGCACATTATCCGTTACATTGAAAAAATCAAATTTGCGCCCCCCGTGGGTGGGACCAAAACCAGCGGTTAATTTCAAAACTCAGCATCTCTTAAAAGTGCTCACAGTTCCTGAGAACTGTGGGCACTTTTTTTACAGCATCACCCGGCTCAGACATGGTTCCTGTGCTGGCAGAGCAGATTCTGCTCTGCCGCCCATTCCGCAGTGATCTCAGAACAGAGGTTAATTTTCTTGAACCATTCCATCTGTTTCTACGTTGAATCCCTGTGAGGAAGCGTTTGTTCGGTGACTCTATATACGGTATGGTCCTCGAATAAGTGCGAATACAGGGCAGGACTACTGATGGTTTGAGTAGGACTCCGGATTAAGTTTCAGAATCGTTTGATACTGATTCCTTTTCAGTGGCGGCACGAATTTCGTTTAGCTATAGTGTACGAGTATCCTTTTTCTCAAATCGAGAAAACAGGTTTAAAATAGGGGCTTACGATTTCAAAGGTGATACCACCTATGAAACGAAAGCTGAAAAGTGTTGTGTGTTTGGGAGATCACACAATGATTTTGTTGCTTCGGAATCTGTTAACGGGACGACTGTTGAGCAGTTCACAAAAACGAATTTTGGTGCAGGGATTGACGAGGTCCGCAACCAAAATAGAACTTGCCCAGACGAGTGGAATCGCAAACAGATTGAACAATGCTGATTTTGTGGTGAGAGGAAAAATCTTACCGGATCAGTTCAGCAGGTAATTTGAGTTATCTTTTTGAAGATATGATTCAGGAAAACCTGTGAAAGCCGATGTCAAAATCATTCCCAAACTCTCTGGATGTCTGACACCATTTTCCGGAGAACAGGAATGTTTCTGGATCATGTCCGCGCCTGTTTGCCGGATGTGCATTATCTGTTTTGAAATGAGTGTTAGCAGCGGAGAACTTATGGGAACAAATTACTAGAATTATTGTCTTAAATTTAAAGTGACTCATTCAAAATGTTGTTAATCAGTATCCGAGTGCTCTACGCCTTTGTTTGCGCGGGGGCCATTGCCACGTATGTCAGTTCGAATCCCCCCACCCCCGTCGATCAATATCCGCTGATCTCATTTGTGCTGCTGATGATCTTTACGCAGGGGGTAACCTGTATGGATCTTCTGATCAGTCGTAAACGAATTGAAGTCATGTCAGCCATCTACTTCGGGTTGCTGGTCGGCGTGCTCCTCAGTTACCTGCTGATTCAGGCGCTCAGTCCTGTGATATCAAAGACTCCGTGGGGAGAGGGAGTGGTGATGATTACCACGCTGACTCTCCCGTATCTGTGTATTTCCTTTCTGCTGCAAACCAAAGATGACTTCCGGTTTATCGTGCCTTACGTTGAATTCGCACGCGAGTTAAAAGGGGGCCGCCCCCTGCTGCTTGACAGCAGTGCGCTCATCGATGGACGGATTGCGGATGTCGTCGAAACCAAAATTCTGGATTCCGAAATGGTCGTTCCCGACTTCATTCTGAAAGAAGTTCAGGATATTGCCGACAGCAGCGATAAAGTCCGACGGGTTCGCGGACGCCGCGGTCTGGATATTCTGTCGAATCTGCAGAACAATCCGAACGTGGATATCTCGATGTACGAAGCCAAGGAAACCGACAAAGAAAAGGGGCTCACCGTTGATCAGCGGCTGGTGGTGACCGCGAAAAAACTCGGCGGAAAAGTGGTGACGAACGACTTTAACCTGAATAAAGTTGCCAGCGTGCAGGGAGTTGACGTGATCAATCTCAATGACGTTGCCAATTCGCTAAAACCACGCTACCTGCCCGGCGAGCATATTCAGTTGAAAATTATTAAAGAGGGAGAGTCTCAGGCTCAGGGCGTGGGCTATCTGGATGATGGAACGATGGTGGTTTGCGAACAGGCAAATCATCTGGTGGGTCGCGATGTCGATGCCGTTGTCACCAGCGTTCTACAGAGCAGTGCCGGCCGCATGATTTTTGGTCGAGTTACCGAGGGTGGTCGCTAACGGCACGCTGAAACACTTCCGGAAGGGAGCTGAATTCTGCCATGGACAGCCGGAAAATAAACCGAATTGGAATTGCCGTTGTCGAATTTCAACGGCAATTCCTGATTGGTATCCGCGCTGCCAATGCATCGCTGGCCGGATTTCATGAGTTTCCCGGCGGCAAATGCCAGCCGGAGGAAGCGGCCGACGTCTGTGCCGTCAGAGAGTGCCGGGAAGAAACGGGGCTCGAAGTCGTCGCGTTAAAAGAGCTGCTTTACAAAGAGCACTCGTATGAGCATGCGGAAGTACAACTGCATTTCTGGTTATGCCGACCCGTTTCCGGTTCAGAAGATCTGATCGACCGGAATCTGCAGGGATTCCACTGGTTTCCTGCTGAACGACTTGCGGAACTGCGGTTTCCCGAAGCCAACGCGCGGTTAATAGAACTGCTGGTAAGCACCTATGCGACCGCCTGAAAGCGCGTCGGAGCGCTGCCGTTTTTCGGGTGCGTCTGACTTGGATCGCATCGCATCTGTCAGCACTGAGTCAATTTGACTTCCGGGGTGTGTGACATAGACTTCATAGTTGCTGATAAGCGGGTATTTCCTTCACTATCCAGAATGCAAGAACAGGTTCTCAAAGCATGGGCTATTCAATCACTCAGGCGACCCCGAGTGACAATCAGGAAGAACTGCAATCTTTGATCAATCGGAATTTCAAGAAAAACGATTCTCACTGGTTTAACTGGTCTCATCATCAAAATCCGTTCGGCGATAATTATTGCTGGCTGGCCAGAGAAGATACGGCCGGACAACTGATTGGTTCAACCGGTTTGCTGACGCGCCGCATGTGTTATGAGGGAAAACCGTTTGCCGTGGGACAGACAGAATCCATTAATATTGACAAAGAACATCGATCTGCCCAGGCGGCGCTGAAACTGCAACGCGCACTGATTTCGCACATCCCGGAAACTGACTTCAATTTTGTTTATGGCATGACGGATGAGGCAGCAGCCATTTTCAAACGCTGCCGCTATAAAGAAGTGGGAACGTTTCAACACTGGGTCAAGCCGATTCGCTGTGAGTACAAACTCAAAGAACGAATCCATTCGACAGTATTACGAAAAAGTGCAGCGTCTGTTATTGATCTGATATTGCGCGCCTGTTCGCTTGAGTCGCGTACATTTCTGTCTCACCGCAATAAAGTGAATTTTGATGCTCCCATCGATGAACGATTTGAAACTCTATTTGCAGATCATTCGCAAGGAATCGTGATGGTTGAGCGAACGCGTGAATTTCTGGAGTGGCGTTTCCGTCATGAACCCAGCACGCGTTTTCATATTATGACGCTGGAGAATCATAAACGTGAACTATTGGGATACTTGATTTATGTTTTGGGGGAATCAGGCCGCAGTGGAGATTATGCAGCGGGGATCCAGGATTTTTTCTATCGTGATCTGGCTTCCCTGAAACAAATGCTGACAGCTTTCTGCCACCGTAGCCGCGAGTTGGGTCTGGAATCGATTGTGATCAATTATTTCGGAAGGGAAGAAGTTTCAAAACTTCTGGCCCGGTTCGGATTTTTTCAAAGACACTCTGCAATCAAAGTTTTTGCGTATGCCAATCCTCAATTTCCGGATTTCAAAATAGAATCAATTCTCGATCCCGATCGCTGGCATCTGACGAACGCGGAACTGCTTTCCTGAATTCTGTCAGCCGATATCGACTGCGCGCTCAATTTCAACGCGTACAACTCGACTTCGTATGATTATCCCCCTGATTGCTGCCTTTGCTGTGCGCGTGCGCTCAACTCAGCCGCTGCAGAAGCGTTAGTGTTCAATCCCGCAATGGCGAGCGTGGGGATTCCGTAACCAAATCCCTTAAGCGGGTTAAACCAGATTTCGCGTCCCGTATAAGGGTCGAGGCAATAAGTGTACCCGTCAATCGAAACAAAGAGCTGTTCATCGTCTACCAGGATTGAGACATAGTTTGATCTTCCCTTTGAGGACTTCCAGTTCCACAACAGATCTCCCGTATCTCGATTCAGTGCAAAGACTCGGGAATTGAAACTGACAAACAGTATGTCTGCGATCGTGATGGAGTCAGAATCCTGTGCGCGTCTGTCCGCGTATTCTGTGTCGTCCAGAAAACCGCCGTTCATATGAATTTCCCTTGTATCTGATGGAGACGGGAACCCAGGGACAGTCAATATTTCCGCCTGTGTCCAAGTTTACTGCTGCGTCTCCCAGGCCATTGAGACCAGGTATCATAGAACGAGAGACGCTCTGATGGGGGCGGCAATAGCACCTCAATCGATCGGACGAATCACGGGTTTTCCTGCGGTTTTTTCCTGATTCAATTTGGCAGGCCCCAGCGAGGGATCAATGGCGACGGCCCGTTCGAAGTCTTGTGCTGCCTTTTCCAGTTCGCCGCGTTCTTTATGTGTTTTGGATCGCATCAGGTAAGCTTTCGCAACAACGTCATCGATGCGTTTGGCCCGTTCGAAATCACGCAAGGCGTGTTCAATATCGCCACGTTTCATGAACGCATCTCCGCGAACCGAATAGGCTTCCGGATTCGGCTGGATATTGATGGCCCGTGAACATTCCTGGATGCAGCGATCCAGTTCGTTTTCTTCCAGATACAGCGCGCCGCGAATAAAATAACCGCGTCCTGTAGTATCCTGAGTCAGCGCGACCATTTTTGCATAATCGTCCATCGCTTCGTCGCGCATACCCGATTTCAGATAAAACTGGGCACGTTCCAGGATCGGTTCCACCTCTTTCGGTGCCTTGGCAATCTGTTCGTTATAAAAAGCCAGCTGCTGCAGCCAGAGAATCTTATCCGCGTCGGCTTTGGCCTTTTCCGGTTGATCCATTTTCTCATACGCGAGCATCCGCTGCCGATAAAATTTCTGGTTCTGAGGGCTTAACTCGATAGCTTTGGTGAAATCTTCGACTGCCTTTGCAAATTCATTCTTTTTGGCCCAGGCCAGACCCCGATTATCATACGCATTCAGATATTTGGGATTCAGTTTGATCACCTGGTTCAAAACTTCAAACGCTTTGTCTGATTCATTTAAATTCATCAAAGCAAAACCCAGATTATTCATCGCGTCGATACTGTCGGGTTTGATGCGCAAGACCCGCTCAAAGTCGGCACGGGCTTCCTTTAAACTTCCCGAGGTTGCGAACAGTAAGCCCCGGTTATTAATCGCCTGATGGTCCAGCGGATTAAGTTCGATGGCTTTCGTGAAATCTTTTACCGCCAGCTGAGGGCCGCCACGCGTCATGAAAAACAGGGCACGCGTCGAATAATACTGCGCGTTATCAGGGCTCAATTCGATCGCTTTTGTTAAGTCAACAATGGCATTGGCATCCTGTTTCAAATCAGCCCAGGCGCTGCCGCGATGAAAATAGAATTTTGATTCCTGAGGGAGTTCCTTGATCACCAACGTTAATGACTGGATCGATTCCGCCAGTTTTCCCTGCTGCTGATATGCCATCGCTTCGCGGAATACTTCCTCGACTTGTTTCAGATTGGCTGTATTGGTGGCCGGTTGTTTCTGGGTGACCTGTCCGGCGGGCAGCGGAGCCGCACCAGTCTGTGTGCCATTTTGGGCGGTGGTTTCGGTCGGACTGGCAGCTGTTTTCGCTGCAGTGTCTGTTGTCTTATTTGATTTAACTGCTTGCTGTGAAGTCGGTTGCGTATCGGATCCGCAGCCAGGCATTATACACAAAACCGCGAGCATCCATGCCATGTGACGATTCATTTTTTTATTCCACCTACTTTGTCTATCAGCTATTTTGGCATAAAATGCCATTAATTGATCGACGGCTTGTAAAACGACATCAAAATTCTGTCAATCCCAATCGAATTTTATCCATTTTTCATGAATAGACGTTGAGGCCGCGATCTTTTACAATCCGTGAGCTTCCCATTCAGAAAGAAACATATCCTAAAGGAATCAGCAACTTGCAGTTACCTCGAAATCCAACCAGAGAAGTGAAGATAGGTGCAGTTCTCATCGGGAACAGAAACCCGATCGCCGTTCAAAGTATGACAGCGACCAAAACCACCAACATCGACGCGACAGTTGCCCAGATTCACTCGCTGGAACAGGCGGGGGCTGATATCGTGCGCATCGCCGTTGACAATAAACGGGAAGCGGCGGCCCTCATCGAAATTCGCAAACAGACGTCGGTGCCTTTGACCGTCGATTTGCAGGAAAACTATCGACTGGCCGAAGTCATCGCACCCTATGTGAATAAGCTGCGTTATAATCCGGGTCACCTCTATCATCATGAGCCGGAAAAAGCCTGGCAGGAGAAAGTGCGGTACATTGCGGAAGTCGCCAAAGACAATGATTGTGCGATGCGTGTCGGCGTTAATTGTGGATCAGTCGATCCGGCAAAACTGGAAAAGTATGATCCGGACGATTCGATCTCTCCCATGCTGGAAAGCGCTTTAGATCATTGCGAGTTTCTGGAATCAATCAACTTCACCCGCTTCTGTGTATCGCTGAAGGATTCCGATCCGGCAAAAGTCATCGAAGTGAACACGCGGTTTGCTGCGAAACGCCCTGATATTCCCCTGCACCTGGGGGTAACCGAAGCAGGGATGCCTCCAGATGGCGTCATCAAAACGAGAATGGCTTTTGAGCAACTGGTCAGCAAAGGCATTGGGGATACGATCCGCGTTTCATTGACGGTTCCCAATGATCGCAAAGGGGAAGAAATTGCCGCCGGTCATAACATTCTGGAAGATATCGCCGCCGGTCGGGTCCGCTCGTTTGTTGATTACGATCTGAAAGGATTAAACATCATCAGTTGCCCCAGTTGTTCCCGCGTGGAGAATGAAGTTTTTGTAGATCTGGCCGCAGATGTCAAAAAAATGACCGAGTATGCCAAAGATCACAAAATTACGATCGCGGTAATGGGCTGCCGTGTGAATGGTCCCGGCGAAACCGATGATGCCGATCTCGGTCTCTGGTGTGGTCCAAATTATGTCAATCTGAAGAAAGGGAGCGAATCTTTAGGCCGCTACTCTTATGATGATATCCTGCCGCGGCTCAAAGGCGAACTGGACTCCCTGATTGAACAACTCTCGGCAAAAATCTGAACGCGTTTATTTGTGAATCCGTTCTTCACTTATTCCCGAATCCTATTTTCTTTTCAAACACGGATGTAAGTCATGGCCAACGCAAATTCTTCAATCGACCTGACCACTGCCACCATCCTGATCTTTGGCGCCTCGGGCGATTTAACCGCCCGGAAATTAATTCCCGCGCTGTACGATCTTTGGAGTGAAGGATTCCTGTCTGCAGATCTGCCGATCATCGGTCTGGCGCGGCGGGAAAAAACAGACGAACAGTTTCGTAACGAACAGCGCGATACCGTTGCCCAGTTTACGCGCACGGGAACAGTGACCGATGAAAAATGGGCCACGTTTTCCAAACGGCTCTTTTACCGGGAAGTTGACATCACCGATGAGGCTGACCATGCCCGGCTCAAATCGTCGGTCGAAGCAGTCGAACGCGAAACGCTCGGCGATGTGATCACCAGACGCGTTGCTTATCTGGCGACGGATCCCTCGCTGTTTTATCCCGCCGTCCAGGCATTATCCCGGGCGCAGATGGTGCCCCGTAATACGGCAGAGGAATGGTTGCGGGTCGTGATTGAAAAACCATTTGGCCACGATCTGGAATCGGCGCAGAAATTGAGCCACCAGTTAAGCGAACTCTTAAGCGAAGACCAGATTTATCGTATCGACCACTATCTGGGTAAAGAAACGGTTCAGAATATTCTGTTATTCCGGCTGAGCAATTCAATCTTTGAGCCATTGCTGAATCGAAATCACGTTGATCACGTACAGATTACTGTCGCCGAATCACAGGGAATCGAACACGGGCGAGGCGGTTATTACGACCGCTCGGGCGCACTGCGGGATGTATTGCAAAACCATGTTCTGCAACTGCTCTGTTTAATAGCGATGGAACCTCCTGCGCTGTTCCGGGGAGAAGAAATCCGTGATGAGAAATTAAAAGTATTGAAAACGCTCTCGCCGGGAAGCAAGGGGGCTATTTCCGAATGGGCGGTCGCCGGTCAATATACGGCGGGACAATCGTTCGGTCAGGCGGTTCCCGGTTATCGGGAAGAAGAACGCGTGCCCGCCGACTCAAACCGTGAAACATTCGTGGCAATGGAAGTGAAGGTCGAAAACTGGCGCTGGGAAGGGGTTCCCTTTTATCTGCGGACGGGCAAACGACTGCCGGAACGTGTCAGTGAAATTGCAATTCAGTTCAAACATCCTCCCATGAATCTGTTTACGACTGTTGAGTGTGATGGAGATATCTGCTCGCTCGTTGAGCGGAAACCAAACGAACTGATTTTCCGCATTCAGCCTAAAGAGTCGATTTCAATGAAGTTCTCGACAAAGCGGCCCGGGATGCAGTATCAGATCCAGCCGGTGACAATGGATTTTGCATTTGAAGATGCCTACCACAAAAGTCTGCCTGAAGCCTACGAGCGACTGTTAATGGACGTGCTGAGAGGTGATTCGACCCTGTTTACGCGGAGCGATGAACTGGAAGCGGCCTGGAAATTCGTGACGCCGGTTCTGGAAGCGTGGGAGCAAGCAGATCACAGCCCTGATCCTTATTATGCGGGGACCTGGGGGCCGACGTGTGCGACTGAGCTTATGAGCAAAACGAACCGTCGCTGGCGCACGCCGTCTACCAGCAAAAAACTATAAGCCTGTATCCAGGTTCGCTGCAGCATCTCCAAAGCCCTTTGGACCGAGTATCCTAGATATGAGGGCCGCAATGCTGAATGGGGACGTTTTTTTGAGTTGTCGGCTATGATTTGTTGTTGATATGGCTCAGGGTGTTTCTTCTGTTTTTTGCCATCGCTTGCAGAATTGCTGACAGGGTTTGTGAATCGCCAGAAACAGAACCATTCCCAGCAAGGCGCCCGTTGTATCTGCCACCCAGTCATCGATACTTGGTTCGCGATGCAGCACTGGAATGCCTTGCAGCAGTTCATCCAGCACGCCGAACAGGCTGACTCCCACAAATACAATCAGCAGGCGTTTGAAGGTCAGCTTGTCCCATTTGAGAGACAACCACCACGTTAAGAGAAACGAAAGCCCGGCATAAGCGATGAAATGCAGGGGCACATCGGTTCCCGGTGGCAGTGTCCCTTTTTTCAACGGAATATGAGTTGCGGTGAAGAGCAGCATCCAGTACAGAATCAGCGCGGTACGTACCAGTAATTGATAACGATTCATAACATCCCTGAATTACCGTTGTCTGTCGGTTCCTGATGTGTCCGGAAACAAATGGATTGCGTACGGGCCTATACCGGATAGGGTGATTTCAACCGGGCATTCGGGTTCGCTTCCAGATAACGGTCAATCCGATCTTTTCTGGAAATCGCTTCCGGAATAAAGTCGATCGCTTTTTCCAGACGATCATTGGGCTCTGCACAACTGAAACGCAAAAATCCGTGTCCCGCTTCTCCAAAACATTCTCCCCCCAGGCAGGCGATTCCAAAATCGTCGTCGGCACCTTTGAGCAGGTAGAGCGCCAGGCCGTGGCTGGTGATTCCCAGCTCGTTGCAGACGGGAGCCACATTCACAAACACATAAAATGTAGCGTGTGGATCGAGGGCATGAAAATTCTCGATCTGATTCAATTTGTTCGTCAGCAGAACGACTTTCTCCCGGAACTTCAACATGACTTCGTCACGTTCTTGGGAATCCTTATTCAAGGCAGCCGCTCCGGCCAGCTGTACTAAGGGAGGCGTACAGGAAAGAGTGGTGTTGACCATTTTCCCGATGGAGGTTGCGACCTCTTCCGAAGCGACACAGAACCCGAGACGCCAGCCACTCATGCTGTAAGACTTACTGAAGGTGTATGCTGAGACACATTGATCCAGCATGCCCGGTTGCGCCAGAATAGAATGGTGTTTTCCCTGCCAGACCATATGGCAATAAGGCTCGTCGCTGAAGACGGCGATGTTCTTTCCGCGAATCAGATCTGCAATCGCCTTCAATTCTGATTCGGCAATCACTCCGCCGGTCGGATTATGCGGCGAGTTCAGGAAAATGGCTTTGGGGGCAGGATCTTCTGCCAGGAATTTTTCGATGTCGGCCAGATTGGGGCTGAATTGATTTTCCTGCTTGAGATCCGACAGAACCATGCGTGCGCCGCGGCGTTGGATATTGGGCAGATAGGTTGGAAAGTAGGGACTGAAGACAAGGACACCATCGCCGGGATTCAAAAAGGCTTCACAAAAGAACTGTTCGAACACTTTGGCACCCGGTCCCACGACAATGTTTTCCGGTTTAGCGGCCACGTTAAATTCACGTGATACAAATTCAGCCGCCGCTTTCCGGAATTCAGGAATACCCGGCGAAGCACAATAGTGCGACTGGTTATTCTGAATGGCTTCGATCCCCGTGGATTTTGCGGAAGCAGTACTGTCGAAGGGACTGTCGCCCACTTCCAGTTCGACCACATCTTTACCTTCTGCTTTGAGCTGTTTTGCAATCGCCAGGACACTGAATGCTGTTTCGACGGTAAGAGACTGAGCGAAATCGCTTAATGGTAAAGCCACGAAAAAATCCCCTTGATATGGAAGTTACAGGATGCACTCTCTGTTGAATACTTTATAAGGGCTGGATTCATTTTGAAACTTGTCCGCACCTTTTTCTAAAAAACACTTTTATTTCGCGGCGATGGCCTGTGCCAAGGGCCGCAAGACCTGTTCGATGACATACTCGTTCATCAATTGATCCGATTTTGCTTTCAGACTCAGCAGGGTGTCTTCCAGTTTCGTTTCCGCAGTCTGGCTGCCATACTGCCTTAAGGTAAAGAAGACGGAAATCTGTTCATCGGAATAATCTTCGCGCCTGACCTGGTAGGCATTGGTTCGCGTCTCAATCAGCAGGCGTGCCTGGCAGCGGCAGGAGTCGTCCAGACTGAGTGTGATCGATGGCTCATAGTTGAGCGCGCGGGCACCCGGAATCTGCAGCAGACTGTCGATCGCGTGATTCGATCCCAGCACTTCAGCCACTAACGCATCGTGATTACCCTGATAAGAAAAATCGAAGCCCACCACATAATCCAGGGCTTCACAATCGAGAGGGCTGACCGACAGCATGTAAGGCACCAGTTCCAGCATCAACTGGTGCTGCTCCAGACAGTCTTCCGGAGCGTTCGGGTTTAAATATCCGCTACAGATGCGCTGCGTTTCGAGAGACATCCAGCGCTGCCGCCCGGTCTCTTCTTTGTCTTCCTCAAGCATGAAACCGCTTTCGCCACGGTTATAAAAATTCCGCATGCTCGGAAACGATTTTTGCACCCGTTCAAAAAAATTCAGCACCGTGTCCCGCGACGAAGGCAGCGTCATTTCAGTGCATAAATTCAGGTTAATGAAAAAATCGTCGGACAACATACTGTATTGGTGCATAATCGCTCTATTATCTTGTTATTTTGGCTACTCGAGTCTTAAAATAAACTCTGGTCAATTGAACCTTGCGAGTCGATTCCATTCTATCGGAGAATTTCAGATGGGTCAAAGAACTGTCTCAGTTTCCAAAGCTGTTACTGGAACAGCACATAAAGCCACTCCTGATGGATTCTCCCCATTAAAATTGTCGGTATTTTCCACGGAAATCGGCTGGTGCGGGCTGTTGGGGCGGGCCGAGACTGTGGAAAGGCTGTTCATGGGACACCGTTCTGCCGCGGATGTTCGTCAGGCAGTGACGGGTCTCAGTCGAGAGGATCAAGTGAGCGATGCTGACAAAATCCAGGAAGAAAACTGGTTTCCGGAGTTACACGAGAGGCTTCTGAATTATTTTCAGGGAGCGGTCGTCGATTTCCGGGACGTTGCAGTTAATCTGCCGCGATTGACCACATTTCAGGCACGCGTCATTCGTGAACTGAGAAAAACCGGTTATGGGAAACTGATTACGTATGGAGAGTTGGCAGCAAAAGCGGGGGCGCCGCGGGCCGCACGTGCCGTGGGTACGGTGATGTCTTCGAATCGGATTCCGATTATCATTCCCTGCCACCGGGTGATTGCGTCAGGAGGAAAACTGGGCGGCTTCTCCGCACCGCAGGGAACTTCGCTCAAGCATCATCTGTTAACACTGGAATCGCCTGGGAGCCGGTAGCGGGACAGCTGATGTTTTCGCTTTAAATTCAGGCAGACTTTCGGGATGCGGTTTCCGGCGCAGAGGCGTTGGGTTGTTGCCGTTGTGGAACCGTGCGGCGGTGTTGCTGCGATTCCCGCTGTTCCAGCATTGCCTGTTCAAACAGAAAAATTCGCTGCCCCAGTCGATCGATTCGGCGGCTCACCGAGGTCGAAGCCTGTTCCATGCCAGCAGAGACGAGCGTAATTACGCCCAGAAACAGCAGCATCTGACCGGCTGTGCTGATCAGCCAGCCTGTGGAAGCGTAGTTTGCCGGTCCGCCATAATAACCCCAGAGAATGAGCGTCGTGCCAATCGTCAGCACAGCCACACCACCGTAGGCCATTAATTGTCCCACCAGTCCCAGCCAGTTCGGCTTCTGCTCATCTTCTTCAATCAGATCCTGAATGTCACGATACTCTCTGTGCAAATGCGGGAGCGCCGGTTGTGGAAAGGAAACGGATTCCGGCTGTTCGCAAAATTCTTGCTGCAAGACTTCGTCTGTATGAACCGGGGTTTCCCGGTATTGATGATCGGAAACGCGAGTCTGGGGCGCGGCCGGCGCGGGGGACTCAAGTTCCCGTTCCCTGGCTACAGCAGATCGTGTCACATTTTCCGGGACTTTTTTTTCCGTGCGGTCAAACAGAGAAGAACTGGCAGGAGTCCGTGATTCCGATTTCGTCAAAGGCCCATAAGGATCGAGGATCTCCCGGTTAGACCAGCGGGCCAGTAACTCACGGGCTTCTTTGGTCTTATCGCTGATGCGTGCAGCAGCCGTCGTTCCCAGGTCATTGCCACAAATCGCGCAATGAACCCGTTTTGAGTCTGCAGAAACTTCTGCAGCCACATCTGACTGACAACTTGTGCACCACATAACGCACCTGGTTTATATAACTGAATAGTAAGAGAGGACTTGGGAGATGTCTGGAAAATCATGTTTGAGGAGAGAGACGGTGATTATCAATACTTGGCCAATTCATGCAATACCGTTTTGCAGGAAGCTGTCGTGATCCCCAATCGTCGGCTTTGCCGGGTCTGTTTTGTGAAAGGAATGAAAAAATTGTCCAGAGTGTGAAATATGTCACAGATTCACGCCAGCGACACGGCCATACTTGTTCTGTGACTCATGAGCAGAGAATTGGTACCAGTCGAACTCATGAAGCGAGCGGGGCGGGGCTACTGAAATCAATCAGGGCTTTCTCTCCGAAAGTATAACCCAGAGAAAAATTATCAGGAGAAGTTGATGAAGTTGACCCGATTCGTAATGACGACCGCTTTGCTGGCAGCCATGGCCATCACCGGTCATTCGCTGGATGCTAAAGAAGAACAAAAGACGAAACAGACCCCGGTTGCGCTGGACGGAAATTGTGCCGTCTGTCTGATCAACGGTCAGAAAATTGTCAAAGGGAAAGCCGAGCATGCTGTAGTATTTGATGGCCAGACTTATCTGTTTCCTTCAGAGGAAGTCAAACAAAAGTTTGCCGCCAATCCGGCAAAATATGTTCCCGCGCTGAATGGCGATTGCACGGTCTGTTTTGCGCATCATGATGGTGTGCGCAACCCCGGCTCGACGGAACACGTCAGTTTTTATCAGGGACGGGCGTTCTTATTTCCGAACGACAAGATCAAAGGCTTGTTTGATGAGTCACCGCAGAAATATGCAGACGTCGATCTGGCCTGCGACGGTAAGTGCATCGTCTGTAAAGTGGATGGCGGGAAAGAAGTTCCGGGAAAACCGGAATTCACTGCGATTTACAAAGGCCTGCGGTATCAGTTTCCCAGCGAGAGTGTGATGCAGAAATTCCAGGCAAACCCTGAGAAATATACCGCTCAGAAAACCGGCCAACCACAAACGGGCAGCACAACAGCCCCTGATTCGCAAATGGTGTCAGTCACAGGAACCAGCGGTTGTGCCGCTTGTGAATTTGGGGTTCATCCCAAAAAAGACCCCAAAGAACTGGGACTGGCTGTGAAAAGCGATGATGGAACGGTTTATGTGATTGAAGGCGCGCATGATTCACACCCTGATCTCTACAAGAGTCGTTTCCAGAGTCTGAAGATCAGCGTCAAAGGCAAAGAGCTGGCCCGCAAGGGAAAATTTGTCTGGCTCGAACCGCAGTCTGTTGAAAAAGTTCAGTAACGCCACCAAAAAATCAGCCTGCTACCTCAAAGGCGGCAGGCTGATTTTTGATATTTTCAATAAAGCACCTGGCAGCAACTTTGTCCCTCACCCTCCCGACCAGAGTCGAGGAATGCTGTCAGGTGTCTTTCAGATTCAGCGTTGCAGAAGATACTGCGTGGGATTGGACGAAAACCGATCTCGCTCTTCTGCAGATGAGAAAAAAACCAGTTTTTCACGATAGACGCCACCTGCATGTGGATCGCCTTCAACGGGTTGATTCTTTTCCAATTGCGAAACACGGCAGTTTCCTTCAAAGGCCGGCCAGTAACGGTCCGGGTTCGATTCAAACTGTTTTTTGTGTTGTGCTGAAATAAAACAGACTTTGCGTCCGTGGTATTCAGAACTGAAAGCGGGGAGCCCTTCTACCAGCTCTTGCTCATCCAGCATGCTGACCAGGCAAACGCCTCTGAATGCAAATTCGGGGGCGATCTGCTTCTGGCTCATTTTTTGAATCGACGGCTTTGGACGAACGGGTGCTCCCTGTTCGTGGTTCACCAGACAAATCTTACTCAGATGGCCTTCCATCTCCTGAGCAGGGACATAACCGGAAATCTTTTTCACGATTTTCAGTTGCGGTGTGATGATGGCCGTGGTCGGTAATCCGGAGACACCGATGGCTTCGACCAGTTCTGCATGCTGATCTGCGTCGACCCGAATCGGAATGAAGCAGGAATTAACATGTTTGATTACTTTGGGGTCCTGATAGGTTTCCCGTTCCATTTTATGGCAATACCCACACCAGGTGGCACCGATTTGAATCAGCATGGCTTTATCTTCAGCCCGCGCCTGTTGTGCGGCCCGTTTGAGGTCAGTTTGCCATTTGATTTCCTCACCTTGAGCGAGCAGGGACAGTGATGGAATGAAAATCAAACTGAGTGACAAAATTAGCAGGTTATGTACACGCATAATAATCCCTTATGATATTGGCCCAAATGTCCTACACGGTTTACATATCGGTCCGATTTGATGTTATGTTCAGTTCGCACGAATATTCTGGTTCAAATTTTTATAATTGATTTGGGGCTTAGAACGATTAGTAAAAACAGATGATTCATAACGACTGTGTATACTTTTTATACTTCCCATATTCTCTTAAGGGGAGTGGATATCTGGGGAGGAATATCACTCTGTAAACCTTGAGCTTGACGGTTTTTAAGTCCGGAACAAAATTGGAGAGATAGCGAAGCTGTTTCAATTGCGTAGATTCAAAATCGGTCGCAAACCAATCCAGAATCGGACTGAGATCAATGATCTTAGTGGCGGGGTTTATCTGAAATGTTTCTGCTGTACAGGCCTCAGTTCTGAGCCTTGGACAGCCGGTCGAGACACAGACAATGTTAAAATAGATCTGGGGCTCACTTCTCTTACGTAAAATGTCGTGTTTTATTTGATTAAAAGAGTCGTTTTTTCCCCCTGCCAGCAAAGGGAGATCGTTCCCGATGTTATCTCCGAGCACCTTCGCCCAATGATTGCGGATGCCGGCGGTGGGATAAACCTGCATGATGCCTTCCAGTATTAAGTCGCGATACGCATTAATACAGAATACCGGTTGCGACTGTTTCGTGGCAGACTTAACAGCATCATCCGGAGCGTGCACATTCCGGGTGTCAGTGGCATTTTCCATTCTGGTTTCATTCCTGTGATCCTCCATGAATTAAAAGAGTGGTTCGTCTGCCATGATGATCGAGCTTCCCGGCGTGGGAGTTTGTGAGTTAACGCACAACACTTTGGAATAGCTCTGCGTTAGTGAGGCCTGCATACTGCGAATGTCGGGAAATCAAGAAAATTAACAACTGGAGTGCGCTGAAAAAAGAAGTCGGAAAATTCAGTGAAATCAAGAATCCGTAGTTTAAATTCAGCAGGAAATGTGAGATAACTCACAGAACAAAAAAGAAACTCTTTCTAATTTTGATTGCTTGTAAGAACCTATATCCTCTTCCCGCATACACCGTGAGGTAATTAATGAAACGCCCTGAAATCAATCGACGTGATTTTAATCGACTGACATTTGCCGCTTTCGGCGGCATTGTCGCCGGCTCTATGACAGGCTGTGAGAAACCGGCTCCGCCTGCTTCCAATATTCCTGCTGCCACTGATGCTGAAGCAGGCAGTACGACCAAGGACGGCCATGATCACGCCGCTGATGAGACAAGCGACAAAGATGTCAGTTTATTAATGACCGAACCTCACGTCTGCCGTGGTTTAAATACCTGCAAAGGAACTTTCGCGAGTATCGAAAATGCGTGTGCGGGTCTGGGTGCCTGTGCTTCCGTCGCCGAACACAGTTGCTCTGGTGCCAATGAATGCAAAGGGCAGGGGGGCTGTGGTACAAACCCCGGCATGAATTCCTGCAAGGGAAAAGGGGGCTGCCATGTGCCTTTGATGGAAGGCGCCTGGAAACTGGCCCGTGCCGAATTCGAAAAAGCAATGGAAAAGGCCGGCAAAAAAGTGGGACCGGCGCCAGCGCCTGCACCTAAAAAATAAATCGTGTTTTTGTGACAATGCAGGTGGGCTCCTCTATCAACCGGATTGATGAGGAGCCCGCTTTTTATTGTCAGACTGAATGGCAAAATCTCTTCGATCTCTTCACAAGAAATCATGGTCGAGGAGAGGGAGTTGCGACATATGCTGAAACCACGCCTCGGACATGAAAACCTGGGTTTGGGAGTGGGACTGCGAACCGTTCACTTTGCCCATATTCTGGAACACCGGCCCGAAGTGGACTGGTTTGAGATCATTTCAGAAAACTTCATGGACTCGGCCGGCAGGCCCCGACATGTCCTAGAGCAGATTGCCGCACGTTATCCGGTTGTCATGCACGGCGTTTCGCTTTCGATTGGGAGTACCGACCCCCTCAATCGCGAATACCTGAAAAAACTGAAAGTGCTGGCAGAATCAATCAACGCCCGCTGGATTTCGGATCATGTCTGCTGGACCGGAGTGGCAGGCCGCAACACACACGACCTCCTACCGATCCCCTACAATGAAAGTACGCTTTCGCACCTCGTGGAACGCATTCGCATCGTTCAGGAGATTCTGGAACGTCCGCTCGTTCTGGAAAATCCCAGCAGTTACCTGGAGTTTCAGGATTCGACAATGAGTGAATCCGAGTTTGTCTGCCGCATGGCAGAAGAGGCGGACTGTGGTTTATTGCTGGATGTGAATAACGTGTATGTTTCCAGTGTGAATCATGAATTTGATCCCGTCGAATATATCGAAGCGATCCCGGCCCGGCGCGTCGTGCAATGTCATCTGGCAGGTCACACGAACTGCGGGACACACTTAATTGATACGCATAACGGGAAAGTGATTGATCCGGTCTGGAACCTGTTTCAGTTAATGCACCAGCGGACCGGCGGCGTTGCCACCCTGCTTGAGTGGGATGCAGAGATCCCCCCCTTTCCTGAGGTACACGCAGAAGTTCTGAAAGCACGAAAATATATGGATGAGCATCTGCCAGTCTGCGACCAGGACGTTTCAGTAGAAACGATCGTCAGTCCAGCCTCAACGGCAATTCCGCATCCGGCCTCGTTTATTACGGCTGAAGTCGAATGAGCGACAAACCACGTAATCTCGATCAAATCCAGCACTGGATGCAGGCAGTCATCAGTTGGCCCGCTGGAGTGAAAGCCGGCATTGAGTCAGAAGTCGCACAAAGTAGAATTCCGTTGAACAGTGATGAGCTGGAGACTGTGATCACCGCCTCCAGCCAAATGACGAGCCTGGAACGGATGGGCATTTATGCCAACGCCTACTATGCCCGCCTGCTGGAATGTTTAAGCGAGGAATATCCGGCTCTGGTCTGTGCAATGGGTGAGACAGCCTTTGGTGCGTTTTGCATGGAGTACCTTCAGGAATACCCCCCCACCAGTTATACACTCGGCGAACTGGGGGCGCACTTTCCTCAGTTTTTACGGGAACATAAGCCGCCTGCAGACGAGGATGAAGTCAACTGGCCCGATTTTCTGATTGAGCTTGCGACACTGGAGCGTAGCTACAGCGAAGTCTTCGATGGTCCGGGCATCGAACAGGAAACGCTTCTGACGGCGGAGGCATTGAGTTCCATCGCACCAGATGACTGGGGGGAACTTGCGCTCAAAATGGCCCCCTGTTTCAGACTGCTGCAGTTTCAGTTTCCCGTTCATGAATACGTGTCGAGCGCGAGGCAGGGAAACACGCCCGACATTCCGGACCAGCAGACTACCTATCTCGCGGTCACACGCAGAAACTTTATCGTACGTCGCGAAGCGATCACTCCGTCTGAATATTTTCTGCTCTCAAAGCTGCAGCAAGGACTGAAAGTGGGAGACGCCATCACTCAATTCGCGGAATCGGATCTCATGGAGCCAGACGAGTTGGGGCTGCAGCTCCATCAATGGTTCAAACGCTGGACCACAGCCGCCTTTTTTATTGGTGTCAGCAAAGTCTGAATTCGGACGGAAAAGCAGCAACCTCCGGAATCGATCCATTTGGACAGTACTATGAAAAACATTCCCCTTGATGTTGCTGCGGGCATTCGGCAGATTCATGCCCCGAATTCACCCTGAATTTAAAGAACTCTGATTTTTACTCAAAATCGAGCCTGTTACGTAAATTGGGATACCTGAGGTGCATGGGTTGAGAATATGTCCTGTTTTTGCTGCCAAATGAGTCCGTTTGGGTCAATCTGCCCTCTGCTTTGGGCCTGTTTTTTCTCTGGAAGAACGACCACTTAAACAGCCAACACTCCCCGCATTGACACAAAATCGGCTCGGAATTACAGTCCCGACTTAGAAATGGAACGAACGGAATCAATCCCGTGTTTTCTTTGTTTTTGAAATGATTTGATCTGCAGGTTGGCTGTCAGGGAGGGCAGCAATATGAAGGGCATCATAATGTGTTGCGTTGCGATGTTACCGGCATTTGAGATCTCAGGATGTACTCATCGCACATCACTGCCTCCTGTAACCATTAATTCCCCTGCGCCGATCCGACAGTATCCCCCACTGGCTGCAAAGGCGACACCGAGTGCTCCGCTGTTTACAACTCCCCCCACAATCGCCATTGAACCACCAAACCCGTGGAAACCTGATGCCGAACTGCGTGACTGGGAATATATTGTGATTCATCATACCGCCTCATCCACGGGGAGTGTGGAAAGCATTCATGAATTGCACAGCAAGAAAAAAGACAAATCCGGCAACGCGTGGCTGGGCATTGGATATCACTTCGTGATTGGAAATGGAAATGGCATGCCCGATGGTGGCATCGAATCCACATTCCGCTGGCGCGAGCAGATGCACGGTGCGCATGCTGGAGATACCAAATACAACCAGAAAGGGATTGGCGTTTGCCTGGTTGGCAATTTTGAAAACGAACCCCCTTCCGAAGCACAGCTGGCGGCTGTCAAGAAACTGGTCGGGGTACTCAAAGCAGAATACAATATTCCCGGCGAAAATGTACAAGGTCATCGTGATGTCAAAGCGACGGCCTGTCCCGGAAAATACTTCCCCATGAGCGAAGTGGCTGCGGCTGTTGACCTGCCTGTCATGTTGGGAGCCACCTCCCCGCAAGCACCAGTTCCCTCCACAAAAATCGAATTGGTTCGGGAATAAGCGACTATTACCTCCCCACATTTAAGACTTACCTCAGACTTACTCACTGAAAGTAAAAATGACAATGGATTATACGCAGCGTCTTAAATGGATTGAAAAAGTATTCAACGCAGAGAGAGCGGGGTTCATGGAATCCCTGCCCGTTGACAGAATGACGGACACACTCTGTCCGTCAGACACGAAGGTCAAATTACCGGTCAAACACGTTTCCTTGTTCCGGCCGGAACACTACGAACCCGGATACGCTTATCCGCTGGTGATCTGGCTGCATCCGGACACGGGTTCCGAACACGATCTGCATGAAATCATGCCGCAAATCAGTACACGAAATTACCTGGGACTTTCTTTTCGAGCCCCCGCCATTGATCCGGCTGCCCCTGCGAATGGTTATCACTGGCCAGACAGCCACCTGTTTGTGAAACAGTTTGCCGACAATCTCGTGCAGACCGTGCAGGAACTGAGCAAGGTGCTCAATATTCACGAAGGACGCATCTATCTGGCGGGGACAGGAGCAGGCTGCTCGGTCGCTACAAAATTACTGATGCAACTCCCCCGTTTTTTTGCAGGAGCCGCCTTGATGAAAGGCCACTTCAACAAAACCGACTTTCAAAGTACGACCAGTGTCAGTCTGAAAGGCAAACGAATCCTGATGGATCATCGTCTTGCCAGCGACGTGGATGGCCAGACCTCCTCCCAGTGGATTACACGCATGTGGAAAACCACAGGCGCAGACCTGCAGTCCGTGAATTCTCTGAAGGCGGAGTTAAACAGCGAATCCGAACTGCTGACGGCCCTTGATCGCTGGATCATGGAAGGAATTTCAACGGCCTGGCTGGTTTAACAGTCTTCAGGCGGTTGCCTCGCGCTATATTTAGTGTACGTGTACAGTTTTACTTGCGACGATTAATCCGTTTATGCAGAAGTTTCCTGTTGTGACGCCCCTGATCAGACCGATGAATAAAGCGGTATCTTAAATATTTCAGCAATCCTTTCGCTGAAACTTGAAAATGGCCCCGGTGGGCTGATCGCTTTTTTCTACTGACTGGCAAGGAGAGAACTATAATGGTGCGGCGTCTCATGCTCGCAGGATTGTTCCTGTTTGTGGTTGGGTTGGCCACGTCTACTTTTTCGCCTTCCGATGCAATGGCGGCCGGTAGAGGACAACCCACTGACTGGAATCGATTTTACTACTACCCCTATGTTTATTATCCCCAGAACTTTCAGCGACCGCAGGGAAGTTACGATAATCTCTATTACCGCTATCCGGAAAATATGAGAATTCCCGTGTACAACAAGAGCTGGCACAATTTTTATCCCACGGAGCGACCTTACCACAAAGGCAGTCACTTCATTCTGGACGTGTTTTAAACGTCGCCACGGGATTGTCTGGTCGTTGACAGACTTGAAACTATCAAACAGAAACAGCTTTCCGGCTGCGGAAAACTGTGGTTACACTCTCTTTGTGACGGTGTGTCTCCAATTGAGCGCCAGTTGCGTTTCAGCAACAATAAAAGCCTGCGAAATCATTCGCAGGCTTTTTTATTTCCCGCGGCTTACACATGATTCCCCTCAGTCTCCTTTTCAGAAACTAGGTCAACTACCTAAAATCAGTTGCGGGAAGTTCGCGCAGTCCCCGGTTGCATCATATTCGCAGGTGTGTTACCTGGGCCCCCCACACTTGGACCAGTGATCGAGTGAGCGCAGCAATTTTGATCCGGCAGCAATTATGTCCAATGAAAAAACCGAAGGTTTGATTATCCGGCTGGCTGACTTCAGTGAGTCGAGCAAAGTCATTACCTGGTTTACCAGAGATTTTGGGAAAACTGCGTCTTTGGCGAAAGGTGCGAAGAGGCTGAAAAGCTCGTTCGAGGCTGCTATTGACTTGCTGGCCACATGTCGGATAGTCTTCATCCGAAAATCTTCCGGCGGGCTCGATCTTTTGACCGAAGCCCAGCTTGTGAATCGTTTTCGCCCTTATCCTGGAAGTCTTTCCAACCTGTATGTGGGTTACTACATTGCCGAGTTATTGGACGCTCTGACTGAGGAATATGATCCTCATCCGGAACTGTACGATGCGGCGTATGCAGCAATACAACATCTGCAGGAACAGGATGATTTCCGAAAAGCGTTGATAAAGTTTGAGTTAACTATTTTAGAGGAGATTGGTCAGCTTCCCCAGTTCGAATACTGTGCCGGCTGTGGTCAGGAATTAGGGCAGTTGGAATCCTATCTTTATGACGCCAGTAACGGCGGCCTGTATTGTCGGTATTGTGAGCAGCAGCGACACGGAAATGTTCGTGTTTCTCGAGGCACAATCTCGGTACTGCAAAAGCTGTCAGACGAGAATACATTACTTTCCCAGCGATTGAACTTATCCCTTCAGCAACAACGAGAGATTCGACAACTGCTGTCCACAACCATGTCCCATATCCTTGGTCGCCGTCCTAAAATGGCGCCCTATCTGCAACTATAAACATTTCAATTCCTCCGGGTGGAAGTCAGGGATGACCATGTCCACTTCTGATTTAAAAAATAAATCGTCGTGCGTGTCCCGCACACTAATCCCCAGTGTTACTCTGGTACTCTGCGGATTGATTTCGGGTTGCGCGATGTTTGGTGAAAAATCGTCTGGTTTTTCTGCCATGAAACCTCCCTGGTCAAAAAAGAGTGAGGTAGATAATCCGACGATCAAAGGAGTGCAGGGGCCCATGCAGCGCGTGATGCAGGCGGCGCTCTGGAAAAAGAAACAGAATTCGACATTCATTGAACCGGCTTTAGGGGCAGCGGAATACAAACTGGCGAACGAAAAATTTCAGGCCAAAGAATTCAAAGAGGCTGAGAAGGATTTCAAAGCCATCGTTAAGAAATACAAAAACGATCCGATCAAGGAAGATGCCCAGTTCATGGTGGCGGAATGCCAGTATGAGCAAAAAAAATACGCATGGGCACAAGACAGCTACGATCAACTCTTGATTGATTTCCCTTCCACACGGCATCTGGACGATACCACAAAACGCTTGTTTACGATTGCCCGTTACTGGCTGCAGGAACCGTCGATTGTCTCGGGCAGTGATATTCAGCAGGTCAATCTGGAAAAGCCGGGCTCAGAAACGCCGGAAATACCCAGTGATGGTAAGAAACGCGCAACCCGCCTGGCACTGATTCCGAATTTTTTCGATCGCTCGCGCCCCGTCTTCGATACCGAGAACCGGGCGCTGGAAGCGCTGAAATCCATCTGGCTGCATGATCCTACCGGCCCGCTGGCAGATGATTCACTGATGCTGACAGCCAGCCATTATTTGAAAAAAGGGCGTTACATGGACGCCGACCGTACGTTCAGCCTGCTGCGTGAAGAATATCCTAAAAGTCCTCACCTCAAAGACGCCTTTATGCTGGGAACTCACGTCAAACTCATGTCCTATCAGGGACCCCAGTATGACGACACCGTCCTGACCGACGCGGGACAGCTCAAAGCGACCACCATGCGTCTCTTCCCGGAATCCGAACAGGCGCGACTCAAAGAAGAGCTGCGAAAAATTGAACAGGCCAAAGCCAAGCGAGAATGGGAAACCGTTCAATACTGGATGCGGCGCGGCAAACCAAAGTCGGCAGCCATTTATTGCAACCTGCTGATCGAACGCCATCCCACATCCAGCTTTGCGAATCAGGCCCGGGAATTACTGGCGGAATTAGGACCGGACAATACAAACCACCTCTGGGCGAATTATGCCACGCCGAAAAAGACGGTGCCCGAAGAACCGGAACCAAAAAGATCATTCCTGCCTGAAATGCCCGGCCTGCCTGCATTTGGAAAAGCAGACACTACCCCCGTGCCAGCACCAGCCAAAACCCCGGCCGCCAGTCCGGGGCTGGAACCTCCGGCTCGTTTGAGGCTGGATAATTTAGATGAACCAGTTAGAAGAATCCCTCTTGAAGAAGATGCGGAACCGGCAAGAGTCAAACTGTAAAAACCTGTTACCTCGTGGCAGAAAAACTGATTTCTGTTGAAGGAATTCATGGAACGTCTTGTGGTCAATTTGTTACTGCTGTCACTGCTGTCGATCGATCTGACAGGCTGTGGTTATACGGTTGGAAATTCCTACCAACCCGATGTGCAGACGGTTTACGTACCGATTTTTGAAAACAAAACGTTTCGCCGTGGATTTGAATATCAGTTGACGGAAGCCGTCCAGCAGAGAATTCAATCGCGGACTCCCTTTCGCCTGGCGAAAGGAGTCGAAGCAGACACTAAACTCACTGGCACCATTAAACAGATTGACAAAAGCGTTCTGGGGACAACCCAGGATAATGACCCCCGGAATCTGGACCTGAAGTTTGTGGTGGAGGTGACCTGGGAAGATATGCGCAGCGGCAGAATCCTGTCTCAACAGCAGGTTCCCATCACTGCGGATGTCGTAAATTTAGTCTCACAAGCCTCGTTTGCACCGGAAGTCGGGCAATCGCTGGCGACGGCGACGAAAACCGCCACAGACAGTCTGGCCAACCAGATTGTCCAGTTAATGGAAGCCCCCTGGTAAACAGAACAGACAAACATGGATAGTCAGAATATTTGATACCTGATACACTGCGGCCACGTGTGGTCGCGGACCATTTCAGAACTTGCAACAACGTAAATCAACCCCCCCCACCTCACTAAATTGACCTATCTTCTTCAAAAGCACGGATTGCTAAATCATATCGGGCCCAATGCCAGTTTCACTGGCTCATCGATCAGCCAGACCGGCAATTCAGGGAAGGATTTGGATAACAAATGAAATCGAAATCTGTATTACATCAAAGTGCGCTCCTTTTCACATGTTGTACCGCATTGACATTGCTGCTGATCAACAAGGAAGCACAGGCACAACCGGAACAACTTAAACAACGTCCCGACCCGGCCGACGCGGTTCTTAAGATCGAAGAATTGCCAAAAAATCTGGAGAATATCCTCCAGAAATGGGCAGTGGAGTCGGGAAAGATCAATAGACTGGAAGGCAGTCATACCCGTTACTGGTATGATGATGTTTTTCAGGTCGAAAAACTGTCAAAAGGCAAATTCTATTACGAACAGCCTGACAAAGGACGCATCGATATTACCGGTGCGGAAGTGCCCAAAGGTGCGCAGGGTCAGAAACGAAATCCAAAAGGCCAGCCTTATCAATTGAAACCAGGGGAAAATGAACGCTGGATTTGTGATGGCAAGCGGATCTTTTCGATCAACGAAGACGAGAAATCCTATGAAGTCTACCCGATTCCTGCGGAGGCGCGGGGCGCGAATATCATGGAAGGGCCGCTGCCATTTCTGTTTGGTATGCCAGCTGCGGTAGCAAAAAAACGCTACTTCCTGAAGTTATTAGAGGATTCTCCGCAACGGATTATCATTGCCGTCAAACCCCGCCGACAAGCCGATGCCGCCAATTACAGTGAAGCAAAGGTCATGCTGGATCCGAAGACCTATTTACCCGATGCGGTTCAGCTGATTCATCCGGGTGGTAACCAGTCGACCGTTTATACCTTTAAGGACGTGGTTGCAAACAAAAATAGAGGGCTCTTCGGTGATTGGCTGGGCAAAGATCCCTTTGTCCCCGATCTTGATAAATATCGCCTGGAAGGAAAAGTGGTAGCGGCCGTCGAAAAGAACAACGCAGAAAGACCCGTTCAAAAAGTTCAACCCGTTCAACAGGCAGTCTTCAAAGTGCCCTCCATGATTGGAAAAGATTACGAAACGGCTCAGAAAGAGTTGAAAGAAATGGGACTGAATTCACAGGTATATCCCGGTAAACCTGCGATTGAACGTGGCCAGTTCAAGTTTCATGTTTATAATCAGAAACCGTTGGCAGGAGAGCCAGTGCAGCCAGGAGCGGTGATTCATCTTCAGCTGTATACAGATCCCAATAGTAAGAAAGAATAAGCGTCATAATATCACGGTTTACGCGGAACCGTTAAATAAAGCTCTTTGATTAAATTTAGAGGGCTTTAATTATTCCGGGCCCGCATCGCGCGCTGGATATCCAGGCGTGCGGTCTCCGATTTGAGTTTATCGCGTTTGTCGTGCAACTTGCGACCTTTGGCGATCCCCAGTTTTACCTTCACCAGGCCGCGTGTAAAATATACGCTTAACGGAATCAGCGTCAGGCTCGACTTTTCGCCTTGTTCTGCAAACTTCTTGATCTCTGTTTTTTTCATCAGCAGTTTGCGCGGGCGTCGAGACTGGTGATTCATCGTGTTGGCCTGCGGATACAGGGCAATATCGCAGTTGTACAACCAGACTTCGCCATCCTGCATCCGGGCAAAGGCCTCTTCAATGGAAATCTTGTTCGCGCGCACACTTTTAACTTCGCTACCCACCAGAATAATTCCGCAGTCGAGCGTATCCAGAATCTCATAATTGTGCCGTGCTTTGCGATTCTGGCAGACGGTACGTGAGTTGGGGTCTTCTTTCGAAGCACTCTTTTTGCCTTTTTTACCCATAACCCAGATCTCCACGCACAAACAGATTAAAACGACAGCAGACACGGCATTGATGATACATTTGGTTCTGAAGCTGCTTGAACAGCCTGAATAGCATCGGTGCTGCTGAATGCATTCTAGAAGCGACACCAGTTTCTGACAACAGGTTCAGAGACTTTGTTGCGTTAACGACTGTCTTGCCTGACCTGAACCTGCAGCGCTCCCAGCATGCGGGTAATCTGCTTTTCCTTGCTGGAAATAAAAGGCACATTATCCAGCACAATCGCCCGGGGTTCATTCCGGGGATGCAGCACCAGTCGTCCTGAACGCAGCAGGATGTATTCAAAGATATCACTGATTTCTTTATCAATTTTCAGATTAGGGGCGGAAAAACGTTCCAGGTCACTTAAAAAACCATGATGGTGCAGCAGTTCGTTCCCTTTAACTTCCCAGTAATCAAAGCGGACACTGATCCCCACGCCAATAAAAATCAGCCCCATGATGCCGGAAAACATCCAATACATCTGGGAATTGGCCCAGGGACGCAGACTTTTCAGAAAACTGTGGACAGCGGGCACAATATCCGGGTTGAACCGCAGCAGCATCCAGACGCCCATAAACAGGGCGGCTCCCAGAAAGAACAGAGTCAGTGAAGTCGTACGGGGGAAGTCAAACGCCAGCACCGTCATGTTTAAGCCAAAGACTCCCAGAAAAATTAACGCCATGATTTCCGCCATGTGCTCCCGGTCCCCGCCGATATGAGCAGATTCGCCGGCAATCGTCATGAAAATCGCTGCCACGATCGACACGAGCAAGGTCGGGTAGAGAAACACTATTTTGGGATACGAAATTAAATAAATACTGGTTGGGTTCTCATCTTTGTGCGACCCCTGATTCATTTCCTGTTCGCCACTGGTCTTGGAATCTTCAGCCATGATCGAATCCCTTATCTGTATTCGCTTGTTGACTCAACTGCTTTAAAGCACAATGCGGATGTTTCGTCTTCATTTGTGAAACGCGTTTATCTCTGAAATAGATCACAAAATCAGCTGCAAACTTGTAAAATTAAGCGGGTTTTCAGTGGGGTATTCTGTTACCAAAGCCGCTTCCTCCGCGCCTCCCACCTGATTTCAGCCCCTCTCTTCGAACCGGCAATAGTAGACGTGATCAGACAGGACTTCAAGGCTGCTGTTCGTCTGGAAAATCATGCGGCTCGCAGAACATAAGTCATTTGAAAACAAGTCCTGAGTTGTCTCCCTTTTTGATACAACTAACGATGCCCATTGTATCTTCTAAAACGATTTTGAGTGTAAACGGGTCTACTTTATATAAAATATACAAAGAAAAATATATATAATATATAAATATCAAAAGTAAGGGCTTATCAGGCTTTGCGTTCCGTGGTACATATTAATGTATGAGACAAAAATATCATAGAACAATTCGTTTCGCTTCTGTATTCGGGTTCTGTCTGATGGGACTGTTTTCCTCGCCAGCGCTGCCTGGCGCGGAAGGCATTGATTATCTCAAACAGATTAAACCGATCCTGGCAGAGAAGTGTTATGCCTGCCATAGTTCGCTCAAACAGGAATCAGAGCTGCGGTTGGAAACACGCGATCTGATGTTGAAAGGGGGCGATAGCGGTGCCGTGATTGTCCCCGGCAATGTGGATGAAAGTCTGCTGCTGCAGCGCATCCTCGCGACTGAAGATGAGCAGATGCCTCCACCGGAGGATGGTTCGCGGCTGTCCGAGCATGAAATCGCGTTGATCAAGGCCTGGATCCAGCAAGGTGCGGTCTCTCCCAAAGAAGAAATCCCCGGCAGTCCCAAAGATCACTGGTCGTTTCAGCCACCACTCAAAGCGGACATTCCACAGCGCGCCGCAGACGCTGCCGTTAAAAATCCGATCGACGCCTTTCTGGCGGCACAGCGGAAACAGCAGGGATTAGTCACTGTCGCACCAGCCTCCAGACGGGTCTTGTTAAGGCGCGTTTATCTCGATCTGATTGGTTTACCGCCGACGCAGGTAGAGATTCAGGACTTTCTGAATGATTCTGACAGTGATGCTTACGAAAAAGTCGTTCAAAAATTATTAGCGAGCCCGCAATACGGCGAACGCTGGGGCCGTCACTGGATGGATATCTGGAGATACACGGACTGGTACGGGCTCGGAGCACAGCTGCGATACAGCCAGAAACATATCTGGCATTGGCGCGACTGGATTATCGAGTCCTTGAATCAGGACAGCAGTTATGCCGAGATGGTTCAGGACATGCTCGCCGCCGATGAACTCAAACCGACCGACCGCGATGCATTGCGCGCGACCGGTTTTCTGGCGCGACATTATTATCTCTTCAACCGTACAACCTGGCTGGACAGCACTCTGGAACATACGTCGAAGGCATTTCTGGGGCTGACGATGAATTGCGCCAAATGTCACGATCACAAATATGATCCGCTGACGCACCTGGATTATTATCAGATGCGGGCGATTTTCGAGCCCTACCAGGTGCGCCTGGATGCACTTCCCGGCGAAACAGATCTGGAAAAAAATGGCCTGCCCCGGATCTTCGACGCGCACGCTGATACCAAAACCTACCTGCATATTCGCGGCGATGAGAAAAAACCCGATCAAAGTCGGGAACTGAAACCGGCTCCTCCCGAACTGTTTACATTCGATTCCTTCCAGATTACACCAGTCTCTCTGCCACCAGCGGCACATCGTCCGGCTCTGCAGGACTTTGTTCTGCAGGACCAGCTTAAAGTCGCGGAAGCAAAGATTGCTGCTGCCCAAAAAACGGTTCAGCAGACTCAGCAGCAACTGGCGAAGCTGGAACAAAAATCACAAACCGAACTGGTTCAGCAGAAGTCGGACGGGAAAGCAACGCCCTTTCTGGTGGACGATTTTAAGAAAGCCAATCCGGAACTCTGGACGATGGGCCCCGGTCAGTGGGCTTATCAGGCCGGCAAACTGATTCAGACCAAAACAGGGTACGGACGCGCTTATCTGCGTTCGCAGCAGGATCATCCGCAGAATTTTAAGGCGAACTTCAAATTCAAAACTACTGGCGGCGAGAAATGGCGTTCGGTCGGGCTCGCTTTTGATGTCAATGGGCAGCGGGAAAAGATGATCTATCTCAGCGCGGTCAAACCGGGTTCCAAGCTGCAGATCTCATACAATGAAGGTTCCAAATCCGTATATCCTGCCGATGCGCACCATGGATGTGAAGTCAATCTGAACGAACCCTATGAACTCGAAATTAAGGTCCGCGATCAGCTGGTGAATGTGTCTCTCAACGGCGAGCATGCCATTTCCTATCGCCTCCCGCTGCAACGCGAGTCCGGGAAGCTGGATCTGCTGGCCTTTGATGCGTCTGCCGAATTTGAGATGATCAATGTCAGTTCGCTTTCAGCCGACGAAACCATGATTGAAGGCAAGTCATCCGCGAAACCTTCATTGGCTCTGGCGAAAGCCAAATCAAACACAGCCGAAATCTCCCTGCAAACAGCACAACTTTTTAAAGAAACGTTACAGACCGCTTTCGCGGCTGATAAAGCCCGGTATACCGATCAATCAGAGACGGAGCAGGCATCGCTGAAACAGGCCGCCGCTCTGGCTGCCAGGAAATATGAATTGGCAGTCGCGGAAGGAAAACTGGCTCAGGCGGAAGAAAAGCGGGAAACTGCGACAGACGACGCGGCAAAGAAAAAAGTAGAAACGGAAATCGCCGCCGCTCAGAAACAGGTCGAATCGGCAAAACAGGCGATCAGCAAACCGGGAGATCAATACACGCCGATTCGCGCTTCACTCAAAGCACTGGAAGGACCCGCGGAAAAAGACGAATCCCGCTATCAGCCTTATCCCGAAACGAGCACCGGACGTCGTTCGGCATTTGCCCGCTGGATTACGCATCGTCAAAATCCATTGGCGGCCCGCGTTGCAGTGAATCATATCTGGCTGAGACACTTCGGGCAGTCGCTGGTAGATGATGTCACCGATTTCGGACTGCGTGCGAAACAGCCGGTTCAACACGAGCTGCTGGACTGGCTCGCGGTTGAGTTCATTGAACACAACTGGAGCATGAAGCATCTGCACGCATTGATGGTCACCTCCCAGGCTTATCAGCTCGGCAGTTCTACCATCGACGCAGATCCCCACACACAGGAAAAAGATCCGGAGAATCAATATTACTGGCGGCGAAATATGGTGCGGATGGAGTCAGAGGTGATCCGGGACAGTCTGATCCATCTGGCCGGGGAACTGGATCTGACCAGAGGGGGGCCGACGATCGATCCGGCTAAAAACCCCGACAGTAAACGCCGCAGCCTCTATTTTACGACCTCCCGCGATGACAATGAGAAGTTTCTCAGCATGTTTGATGCAGCGGACATTTTTGCCTGCTATCGCCGGAACCAAAGTGTGGTTCCGCAGCAGGCATTGGCACTGGCCAACAGTAAAGTCTCTCTGCAGATGGCCCGCACCATTACCGGACGAATTCACACGGAGCATCCTGAAATCAGCGATCCTGAATTCATCAAACTTGCTTATGAAAAAATTCTCTGTGTGGCACCCACGCCGCAGGAATCCGCCCTTTGCCTGGACGCATTGACGGAAACACAGGCTGCATTGAAAAAGACAAAATCAAAGAATCTGACACAACGATCGCGTGAGAATCTGGTTCACGCGTTACTCAACCACAACGATTTCATCACGATTCGCTGAAGGTGCGTCATGAATTTACAACATGATCTACAGAACGCTGCCGCCCCTCTTCCCCGCCGCAATTTTCTCACGAGCCTCAGTTCCGGACTCGCAGGCATTTCGCTGGCCTCCTTGCTGCAGGATGAAAATCGCGTTCAGGCTTCGACCGCGCATCACGCACCTGATGGAAAACCACATTTCCCCCAGAAAGCCAAAAGCGTTATCTGGCTGTTTATGCGGGGGGGCGTCAGTCATATGGAAAGCTTCGATCCCAAGCCAATGCTGACCAAATACGCGGGAAAATCGATCAACGAAACTCCCTGGAAAAGCGTGCAGGAATCAGAAAAACTGAAACGGGTGCGCGTGGTTGTGGTCAACGATGCCAACGGTCAGCAACGGAATAAAGTCTATCCATTGCAGGTTGGTTTCAAGAAATACGGCGAGAGCGGTATCGAAGTCAGTGACTGGTTTCCGCACATTGGCAACACTGTAGATGATCTTTCAATTATCCGTTCCATGTGGACCACCGATGACAATCATGGCGCGCAGGTCCAGTTTCATTCCGGACGTCACATGCTCGATGATCGGGTGCCGACCATTGGTGCCTGGATTAATTACGGCCTGGGTACTCTGAACCAGAATCTTCCGCAATTCATCAATATGGGACCGCGCTTTTTTGATGTGAGAGACGGACATTATCTGGGCCCCGCTTACGATTCGGTGCCCCTCAAGGTCGATCCGAAAAATCCGCTCCCTTACGCCAAACCCGAACTGGATCTCAGCAGTGAAGAACAAAAAATCGAATTCTCGCTCATCAATCAGCTCAACCAGCTCAGTTCGGAAAAATATCCGAATGACAGCACGCTTCAGGCCCGAATTAAATCGTACGAACTGGCATTCCGGATGCAACGGGCCGTGCCCGAAGTGATTCAGTTCGAACAGGAGACCAAAGAGACTCAGGAACTTTACGGGTTGAATAATCCCGCGACCAAACCGTTTGGTATGCAATTGCTGGCCGCGCGGCGATTTGTCGAGAAGGGCGTGCGGTTCATTCAGATCATGCACGGCGATGGAGCCGCCGGCGCCTGGGACTCACATTCCAATCTGCAGGCAAGTCACTCCAAGCTGGCGATGCAGGTTGATCAACCGGCGGCCGGTCTGATAAAAGACCTGAAACGCAGAGGCCTGCTGAATGATACGATTGTCGTGTTCGCGACCGAATTCGGACGGACACCCGGTTCGCAAGGCAGTAACGGCCGCGATCACCATCCATACGGCTTTTCGATCTGGATGGCCGGTGGTGGCATTAAAGGCGGCGTGGCGCATGGAACGACCGATGAGCTCGGTTTCCATGCAGAAGAGCATCCGCATTATGTGACCGACGTGCACGCCACGCTGATGAAACAGCTGGGACTGAACGCCCGCCGTCTGGAAGTACCCGGTCAGAAACGGCTCGAAATGGATTTCGGTCACCCGATCGACGAAATCATCGCTTAAACCGAAAACGGGTTATTTTCAACAGGTTCAGAACCTTGCGTACCAGTCAGCAGAGACGAATTGCCGTTACGGTTTCACTGAATCGGCTCGCATCGGTATAATAAATCTTCTGTGTTTTTGAATCGCAGAGGATTTGTTTTACTCAACGTTGATGCGAAAGGTTCCGCTATGTTTCGTCTTGTCTGTCTCGCTCTGGCGCTGGTCCAGATTTCATTTACACTGAGCGCGGAATCCGCTTCTGCGAAAACCTACCACGTTTATTTTCTGGGCGGACAGTCCAATATGGACGGATACGGATATGTGAAAGATCTGCCCGCGGATCTGAATCAGCCGACGCCGGGAGTGATGATCTTTCATGCGAACCCGGCTCCTGATGGCGTTCCCGTAGATGGGCGAGGTATCTGGTCTCAATTGAAACCGGGGCACGGGGCCGGCTTCAAATCCGACGGGACCGCGAATACCTATTCTGATCGTTTTGGCGCCGAGCTGACATTTGCGAAAGCACTCAAAGAACGTGCGCCGGACGAAAATTTCGCTTTGATCAAAATTTCACGGGGCGGTACTTCGCTGGCCATCGATGCCGCGGGCAGCTTCGGCTGCTGGGACCCCGATTATGAAAAAGGGACCGGCAAAGGGCAGGGCATCAATCAGTACGACCATTTTCTGGCTGGCATGAAACGGGCGCTGCAAACGCGAGACATCGACCAGGATGGCGAAGCGGACACGTTGGTTCCAGCGGGCATTGTCTGGATGCAGGGGGAAAGCGACGCCTATCACACCGAGGAAATTGCCCGGCAGTATGAAGCCAACCTGAAGCGACTCATGGACTTAATTCGCGCGACGTTATTCTCGGATGACCTGCCTGTTGTCATCGGGCGGATCTCCGACTCAGGCGATAATCCGGAGGGAAAGGTCTGGAAACATGGCGAAATTGTGCGGGCCGGGCAGGCGGCGTTCGTCGAAAAAGACAAACGTGCAGCGCTGGTGACCAGTACCGATGATTATGGTTATTCAGATCGTTGGCACTATAATTCAGAAGGTTATCTGGATTTAGGCAGGAAATTTGCCCAGGCCCTATGGAAACTGCCTCAGGAGTAATACTATTCTGCTGTGAGTGATTCGTGTTTTCTTTGTGTTCTTCGATAGAAATTGTGATTTAGGTATCAATATGAAACCGGAACTTCTTTCCCCCGCCGGCACACACCGATCCATGCAGTATGCCTACGCTTATGGAGCGGATGCCGTTTATGCAGGACAGCCGCGCTACAGTCTGCGTGTTCGTGAAAACGAATTCAACAAGCTGGAAGTGATGGCTGGAGCCGTCGAAGAAGCCCACAGGCTGGGTAAGAAATTTTACATTGCCAGTAACATCGCGCCACACAATTTGAAGGTGCGTAGTTATCTCAAGAACATGGAACCGGTCATCGATATGAAACCCGATGCGCTGATCATGTCTGACCCCGGGCTGATCATGATGGTTCGGGAACGCTGGCCGGAAGTCCCCATTCATTTGTCAGTCCAGGCGAATGCCGTCAACTATGCCACGGTACGGTTCTGGAAAAACTTCGGTTTGAGCCGCGTGATTCTTTCGCGAGAACTTTCAATCAAAGAAGTCGCCGAAATTCAGGAAGAATGTCCCGATATGGAACTGGAAGTTTTCGTGCACGGGGCGCTCTGTATCGCGTATTCCGGGCGTTGTCTGCTCTCTGGTTACATGAACCACCGCGATTCGAATCAGGGGAACTGCACCAACGCCTGCCGCTGGGATTATAAAGTGAATGATGCCGTGCAGACGCTGGAAGGGGACATCGTCCTCAAAAATCCTCCCCCGCCGAAAAAACTGCAGCAACTGCCGATTATCGATCAAGTCTTTCTATTGGAAGAACCACAGCGACCTGGCGAATATATGCCCGCTTATGAAGATGAGCATGGCACATACATTATGAACTCCAAAGATCTGCGTGCCGTGCAGCATGTGAAAACGTTCAGCGACATGGGAATCAGTTCGCTGAAAATTGAAGGACGAACCAAGTCCTTCTTTTATGCCGCAAGGACCGCGCAGGTGTATCGCAAAGCCATCGACGATGCCGCCGCGGGTATTGAATTCAATGACACTTTACTGGAGATGCTCGACAGTCTTTCCAACCGCGGTTATACCGAAGGCTTTTTCCAGCGGCATGCTTCTGAAAGCATGCAGAATTATGAGCATGGTCGTTCGATGGCCAATCAGCAGCAGTTTGTCGGCGATATCATCGACCGTGATGCAGACGGACTGATTGTGGATGTCAAAAACAAGTTTGGTCTGGACGATGAACTGGAATTGATGACTCCCGCCGGAAATTATGTTTTCCCGTTGAAAGCGCTGTTAAACAAAAATTCCGAGTCGGTGGATGTCGCGCCCGGCAGCGGGCATGTCGTGAAGATTCCGTTTAGCGAAAATCAGCTTGAGGAGAGCGCGGGAAAACTCAGCGACCACGATCAGCAGTTTGCGTTACTCATGAAATCGGTGAGAACGCCTGCCGAGATGACGATCGTTTAACGAAAGTTACTTTTCGGCGACCGTCAATTCATTTTTGACTTTGCGGACACCCGGTTCCAGCATTGCCAGAAATTCTACCAGTTTCTTAGCACCCGCTGATTCTACCTGTCCACGTAGCGTGACACTATGATCGGCGTTTAATTCAAACTGCACGCCGCTCAGGTGTTCGTTCCGTTCTTTGATCCGGTCAAAGGATTGACCCATCGATGCCTGGACATTGCTAAGCGGAAGCGGGGCCGCGGTAAAAGCCACTCTCATCTGGGGACGAAATGCGGGAACCGGAGCAGCAGACTGGCCGGCATTAAACTGGTTCTGTCCCGACTGAAATCCGCTTGTGGTGGCTCTATTAAAATTACGGTTTTGACCGCCGTTATTTGTGCCGACATTCTGTGTGTTATTACGGCCGATAAACGATTCCTGTGCTGCGTCAGATCGGCCAATGAAACCGTTCTGGGAGCTGAGCGACTGCATGTTGCCCATGGTGGTGAATCCGGATTGAGAATTCCCGGATAACTGGTTTCCGGCGGTACTACTGCCAATCGAGGTTCCCGTACCGCCTGTCGTATTCCGACTGGACTGCTGCGAAGAACTGCTGGACAGGGTTTGCACCTGTGCCTCGGAGGACGCGATTACCCCGAAAATGAAGTATGCGCAAACTGTTACACACATTGCGTTTGTGAAATAAGAGCGTGGCATCATTTTCCCCGGAACAGAACTCAAAACGGAACAGGACCGCAACCGACTTAATTATAACATCGTCATTTCACAGTCAAAGCAAATAATCTGTTTTCAGGGTTGAAAGTGGTTATTCCGTGGCATCATTCAAACGAAACTGCCGGTAACTGCCTGATTCTGTGCGGATCGCTTCGGCAGTCTCCGGTCGATTGCGTTCGGCTGGTAACGGTTTTGGATCATTCAGTAAACGGTACATCTGGGATTCCAGTTGCCGGATTCGCTCATCGCGCTCGTCAATCGCGGGCTCCATGACTTCCGCTTTGACTTGCTGGATCTGGTTCAGATCTTCTGTGGCACGTTTCAACAGAGACTGTTTCTGCTTCGAGGACAGCTCCAGACGTTTGCCCGTTTCCCGCCGTGCCAAAGTTTCCACTTCCACGTTTGAGATCGTTTTCGCTTTCGGTTCGGAGGTCTGTTGAGTGAGTGACTGCTCTGTTACCTGTGGCGTTTTCCCATCCAGTTTGACTGAGATCATACGGGAATAGATATCGGGCGCATCCTTTTGTGTCAGTTGAACACGCAGCGCACATTCCGCCTGATCTCTGCCTTTACGAACATAAGGGATAAACACCTGATAGGCGGGGCCTAAAGTAGATTCCACTGCGTGAACCTGCCAGGCACCGGAATCAAACTTGTATTGATGCAGGGGTTTTGACTGTTCCTTCAAATCGCCCCGATCATCGTAGAGATAAACCATCACCTCACCCTTGGCGTAGACGGGTGAAGAGTTGTTGTGCTGAAAAAACAAGATCTGGCCTGCAAAACCGCGCGTCGGTAATCCGTCAACGCCTTTTCCTTCCGCAGGTTCCCAGAGCGCGACAATTTCCACGGCCGGTTTTTTGGGAGTGGCAAAGTTTTTTGCTGTCTTCCAGTTCCAGCTCGACAAAGCCAGGCTCGTACATCCGGTAACGGATGTCGAGAGCAATAATAATATCAATAAAGATCGAACAGGTGTGATCAGGTGGTTCATTGCTTAGTCTCGACCCCAATAAGGAAAACGCCTTTGTATGACAGACTTTTTCGGAGCGCGCTCAGGTTGTTTCTTTTCTGTTTCGTAATGAATCTGCTGGATTCCCCCGTCTGCATCCGGGTTCAGATTGGTTTGTGGCATGACGGTTGTGGGAACCGGCTCCAGCAATCCGTCGCCATCAGGCATGAATTCCGGTTCTCCCGGGGGCACTGCAAAAATGGGCCCCTGCATTTGTTCTGCTTTGTCTACCTGGAGATGAATCCGCTCTGCTTCGACCTGTTTGATGAATTCCGAATCGGCATCGTTGCGAATGATGCGGGGAGTCAGAAAGACCAGCAGTTCTTTGCGTCGGGTGGAACTGTAATCATAACGGAAGGGAATTCCGATAACGGGAATGTCGCCCAGCCAGGGGACCTTACGTTCGATGGTCGTGTCTGACTCAGTTATCATTCCGCCCAGAACAACCGTTTGACCGTTGGGCACGCTGACGGTTGTCTGAACCTGTGTGATATTTTTGATCGGTGATTCGACGACATTTCCTGTTGTGGCGTCTGTGAAAATGGGTACGCTTGATCCGTTGAAGTCACTCTTCTCAGCCTGCGTTTCCATCACAATATTGCCATCAGGGCTGATACGGGGAGTGACTGTCAGAATAATCCCGGCTTCCGACTGCACAATCACGGGATTAGCCGAACCGACGGCGGTCACCGAAACACCATTCACCACGGGAACAATCTGACCGACCTGGATCTGGGCGGTCACGTTATCCACGGTGCGAATCTGTGGGCGGCTTAACACGTGCACATTTCGCTTGGCGGCTAATGCGCGAATCAGAATACTGACCGACTCCGAACTGGCGGAAAGCACCAGACCACCAAAGCCCAGATCACTGTTGCCGCGCTGTAATGAAAAATTACTGAGTGCCTGACCTGCGGTGTTGCCAACATTATTGGTGTTATTGGTTCCCAGAGGATTGATGCTGTTAAACAGGAATCCTGGTGTCGCTTCCTGGGAGACAATTGTCTGATTGGTTTGTGTGACGTTGTTCTGCCCGGTGATCGTTTGCTGCACTGTCAACACGTTATCAATAATGCTGCGATTAAAGAGCAAGGAATCCTGAAGACCCAGTTCGACTCCGAATTCATCATCGTTATCCAGCTCTACTTCAACAATCAAAGCCTGGATGATGACCTGAGGTGCTTCCTTATCCAGGTCTTTGACGAGATTGGAAATCTGCTCAAAATAACGCGGTGTCGCACTGATGATTAAATTATTGTTGATTGCTTCCGGAACGACGATCACTTCCCGTTCCAGTAATTCAAAACCGCTGATCAGATCCGGGTCCTGCGCAATCAGTGAACGCTGAGTTGTGAGGAATTCATTGATGGCCGCAGAAACATCGGCCACGGGGGTGTTTTTCAGTTGAATCACGGTTGTTTCACGTTTCCGGCTGTCGGCTCCATCCAGTTTTAACAGAATGGCTTCGACAATCTGCAGCGCATCGGCGCCCCCTTGGGCCACAACAGAATTTGTGCGACGGTCAACGGTGAATTTCAAGGGAATCAGATTGCTGTTGGCATCGTTGACACCGGCAATTTGAATTCCCAGATCGGTTTGTTGATTCTCCGAAGCGAATGTGGACTGCAATAAAGTGACCATGGACTCTGCGTCTGCATTTTTCAGCGTAAATACTTTCAGCTCAGCGACGGTAGATACTCGCAGGTCAAATTGATTGATGAGTGCACCCACCAGATCCAGACTGTCTTTAGGAGCAGTGACGACCAGTGTATTCGCACGCGGATCGGCAATCACCCGGATATCGGCTAATAACCCCGATCGTAAGACCCGGCTTTGAGTTCCTTCCTGAGCCAGAAACTCAAGTACGACAGAGCGTGCTTCCTGTAACTGCTGGGCCGCTTCACCGCCAGCACCGCCGATATTGCCTCCCGCTCCGGTCGCACGTGCTGCAGCAGGATTCAGCACACTTTGCAATGTGGAATTCAGCGTTTCCGCCAGATCTTCCGCAATGGCATTCTTGAGCGGAAAGATTTTGACCTGGCTCACCGCCTGGGACTGGTCCAGATCAATTTTCTTAATCAAGGCAGAGACTTCCTGCATATCACGCGGTTGTGCCTGCACGATAATCGAATTGGTGCGAATATTCGGAGAGACCAGAATTCGGGTGCCCAGGCCGCCGCGCTCGTTATAAAACTCGCGTAAAGTGGTGGCAACCTGGGTGGCACTCGCGCTTTTCAATTGAAATACACCGAACTCGGTCTGCGGATTGACAGGCTGATCCAGTTCTTCCGCCAGTTTCAGAATCGAAAGCATATCCGTATCGGGAGCCAGAATTAATAATGCATTCGGTTTCACCAGAGGAATGATTTTGATTTTCTGAATCTGCCCCTGAATCGCTCTTAATTTGACAAGATCTTCGTAAACACCATTTAAAAGTTCCGCGAGTGCGGCTGAGTTCACGTGACGCAGATTCAATAAATGAATATCAGGACGGGTCCCTTCACTTAATTTTTCCAGTTCTTTGATGATTTTCATCAAAGCGTTTACATCTTCGTCCTTCCCGCGCAGGATCAGAACCCCGAGATCAGGAACCGACTCGATATTCACATTGCCGCTCAGATCCTGCAGCAGTTCCGGCAGGGATGGCTGTTGTTTCATTTCCGCCGGTTTCTCTGCCGGCTGCGGCTGCAGTGGATTCTGATTTGCCTGTTCAGGCTGTGGCTCATCAAAGGCGATTTGATCAACTCGCTGCCGCAATTGATTAATCTGCTGACTGCGAGGTGAAAGTGAATTATCTGAATACGTTTTGACGGGAATACCCTGTGGGTTACGGATTTGTGATGTGCCTGAGTTCAATTGCAGATGAAGAGTCTGTGCGACCCGTCCAATCTGCGAGGATCCCGAGACCAGTTGTACTGATTCCGCATAACCTTTGGCAGATTGATCCAGCTTCATCACCATTGCTTTTAACGCTCTGGCTTTCGGAACTGCCGCTTCGAAAATCAACTCATTATTCTGTTTGTCGATTCCCACACGAAAATCGATCTTTGCTTCCAGCATATTAAGGGTCTCAGCGGACTTTTCATCAAGCAGGCTCTGATGTTCTGTTGAATAAACAATGACTCCCGGAAATCCGCCGGGACCTTCGCCCTGCAATTCCGCACGCGATTCGAAGGCGTGATACAATTGTCTGAGAATCTCTGTGCTGTTCAGAGTGCGGGGGTGAACTGTGAAATCTGTTTTTTGCGGTTGCGCGGATTTTTGTGGAAGCAGACGTGCGCTGGTTTCAAGTGTAGCCGGTACATTGGCCTGCTTGACGGATGAATTCACATTCTCAGCCTGTTCCTGATAATCGACCTGTTGCACGGACTGACGATTATCCGGGGTAAGTTCATGCCCTTTACCGCTCGTCTGGATGGTGGCGCGCACATAGTGCGGCTTGGCCTGACGAAGGTCGAGCACGATCAGGAATGTGTCTTTCTGCAGTAATCGGAAACCCTTCGGCTCAAGCTCGCGATTTAAAATCTGAAATGTTTCGCTTAATGAATGCGGCCTTTTGTCGATGCGCGAATAAAATCCTTTCGGAACGACATCCATCACCAGCGTCAATTCACTCTGCTCAGCGACCTGAGTTAATACTTTTTCCCATGTCGCCTGGACATGGTTAAGCAAAATGTCTGCCGGTTCTTTGACAGATTTTCGACTCTGTTCGATCTTTGATGCAAGCCGTTCATGGTTCACTGCTGCGGAACCGGTTTCTTTGGACTCTGTGCTGGATGGCTTTCGTAAACGGCTCCAAAGGCTGGGTTTGTTATCAGCGTAAACAGAAATTGAGGGCCCGCAGAGCACAAGCCCCGCTAACAGACAACGGAACTGTCTGGATAAATTTCTGGTTATTCGTTTGAAAGACAACAACGTTTCACCCCATAGATATCAGGTGTCAAATTCAGGAATTAAAGCCAAGGAGTGTGGACGCATCTCGAGCGAGATCATCTCCGACAGAATCCCTACAATCGTTAATATCGGCAAAGTTTGACATTTTGGTTGAACAAAGGTTTTACATTTGGTAAGAAAAATCAGAGATTTTCTGAGATATGAAAAATACATAACTCTTTAAATAACAGGAGTATGCGCGCATATGTTTTCGACCGAACATCACTGGTAGGTCGGTTGATCGCAGATAACATTGGTTGAATAGGTAAAAAAGGTGCCTGAGGATGATGTGGGTATGGGAGAACAGGGTTGGAAGGGTAGAATCTGTTGTTGCTCTGAGAGAAAGAGAGACGCTAATTGAACACGGCAGGTGAGGCGAGGTTTCGCATGGTTCTGAAATTTTCACCCAGTGAGAGAGTCCAGGGTTTGCCGTCAATTTCCAGAATCAGATTTTTGTCAGTAATGGTTTTGACAACGGCGCGGATTTCCGAGACATCGATCATATCGCCAACACGGACTTCCCGTTTCTGATTGGTGGCCCGGTTACGCAACCAGGCTACTTTTTTGCCGTCGATCTCAATACTGCCTGTTAAGAACGTGAAAAAGGCATCATCCAAAGCCACCTTGACGTTAATCTGTTGCGATGCCGAGACAGGAGGAGTTCCCGAATCAGTAACGCTTACGCTAATCGGATAGTCTTTTAACTCGGTCGAAACAGCGGGAGTCCAGTTGAGTTCGCCCGTGTCCGAATTAATGGTGACCCCGTCCGGGGCACCCGAGCCTAATTCAAATTTAAGTTTTTGTGGCGGCAGGTCTGCGTCCGTAGCTTTGACGAACAGGGAAAGTGGTCGGGTCTGATATGCGGTGACCGAAGTGACGACTTCAATTTTGGGTGGCGTATTCTTTTCAAGCAAATCGATCTGGAATGTTTTTTCGACGTGCTGCTCTCCCTGTGCGGCGGTTACGGTGACCGGGTAGGTGCCTGCTTTTTGTTCAGACGCCGGAGTCCATTTCAACTTACCCGCTTGTGCAACCAGCCCCGGCAATTCTGTTTTGACAGTCAGTATCGGCGCATCGGCTGACGGATTGACGCCGACGAGAGGGACCGTAAAGTCGAGCGTATTGCCTCTGACGATGGTCTGTCTGGAAATGTCTGTCATTTCCAGCTTGTAAACTTTGTCGGGAACCGGTTTTGCAAAAGGACTCTCCGGAGCGACCAGGCCATAATCGAAAAGCGCCTGCAGGTACTGGGGGACCTGTTCGACAGCCGCCCCTTTGGGATGAGCGGCCGCTTTGGTTTCCAGCACTCCCCGTTGCACCGTCCATTCATTGGCTGCCTGAGCGGTTACATTCAAGATTTCATTGTCGATCCTGATTAAAAAACTCTGCCCCTGAGGAAAATACTTTGCGCTGAGGACCTTGAGCAACGGTGCATCCAGAGTCAGCGGCTGTTGTAATTTGGTGCTGCCTTCGGAGAATTGATTCAGGGGCGCCAGTTCGAAAGGTGTTCCCGCGTCATAGCGGGCGGGCACACTCAGATTTGCGCCTCTGATGACCGTCCAGGTATCGCCGTCAATTTCACTTACGGTGAGAAACTCCTGATCGATGCGAATTCGGAACGGTGTCTGTTGCGGAAAATCGATCGCGCCCTGTGCTTTTATCTGGGTGGCGTCAAAATTCAACGTCGATGCCAGCTTCGCGCGGGGAAACAGTTGCTCCCGTGGTTTCGCTTTCGTCAACGCCAGACCTTCGGCCGTCAATTTCACTTCGAGACGATCCGCTTTCCCGGTACCCGTGCTATCCAGATCCAGTTCGATGATATTCTGGAGCAGGTCGGTTTGATAAAAATGCAACAGAAAATGACATAACTGCTCATAAGTGGCAGTCCCTTCCAGCGAAACCTGGACTGCGATATAAGTCTTGCCTTCTCGGATCCGACGACCGGGGGTTAATTTTAAATTGGAAATCCCCGACAGTTCTGCCAGATCATTCAGCCATTCCTGATACAACCGCTGCGCATCGTGTTCGTCTGGAGGCAGGCTGTGCGCAACCCAGTCGCCTAACTGCCTGGCAGAACGCAGAAGTTCCAGTTCTTTCTGTTCCTTCTGATCAATCTGTTGATTCAATACTTTCAGCTGATTTTTCCGCAATTCAACCGGTTCGATAAACGTGCTGTAGATCACAGGCATGCCTAACCAGAAGATCATCACGGTTCCAAAAATCGCCGCCAGTATTTTTTCTCGCTTTTGCATCATTCAAACATTCAACTCAATGGTACGCATCATAAAAGAATTAACGATCCACCAATTTTATTATTTACTATTCTTTCACAGGCACGGCTTTGGGTGGCGGCTCTACCTTGGGAGGCAGTCGTTCCGCGTCAAGTTCAAAGGGGACCGGATAGGCAGCATCCCCAGTGACACTGTTGCTTTTTCGGGGATGAACCCGGTAATTCTTGTTTGACAACTGCTGATTCAAATCTCGCACTTCCAGATCATCTTTGGCATGGCCGCTGGCTCTCAAGCGACTGAGGGATTGACCGGCGGAACGGGTTACCGCCATCTCGTTGAGAACTAACCGATCAGTACCCGGGAGCACGGACTCCAGTTCCTGCAGCACTTTTAGCACTTTCGAATTTGAGGTTTCCCATTCCTGAATCAACGCCACCGATTCCAGCGTGGGCTGACCTCGTTTGAGCAACTCATCCAGATCTCTCTGTATTTTCTGTTGTGCGGCAATTTGATCTTCCAGATCCGCAATACTGCTCTTCGTCATGTATAATGCTGCCAGCAGAATCAGAATAGCGCCGGCCACTCCCAGCCCGATCTGCATTTTGCGTCGGTCCGGTTTGGCTTCTGTTTTATGGGGATGCAGGAAATCGATTGCTTCCAGCTTTTTGTGAGTCTGAGCATACAACAGTCCCATGGGTCCGGCTAGAACGCCCGGATACTCCAACGCAGCGATTGTTCCGGAATCAGACATCACGTCCATTAACGGGTCAAGCACTTCAACCACGCACTGAAATCGCTCACCTAATTTCGCAGCGATCTCCTGTTGCGACTGCGGTTCGCCAACCAGAATCACGCGTTCCGTTTTTTGACCGACAAGCTGCGCGCTGCGGGCCAGTAGAAAACGATTGATTTCCGTGATCATCGCCTGTTCCGTGGCGCTGCGATCTGTTGAAGTCATAGAGGCTGAGTTGGTAAACAGAATTTGTCGATTGCTGATCAAAGACATTTCCAGATAGTGGTCCACCTGGTTTACAATCAAGATGGGGGCGTCCATGTTTCCGGTAGTCGCATGGGCGATCCATTCCGCTGAGGAGATGGCGCTGATGCCTGTTGAAACGACATCCATGCCCATCGACTGAAATGTTTTCACCGCCTGGTCATGCAGGTCTTTGACAATACTGGCGACCAGCACATCGCGGGTTGCTTTGCCTGCCTGTGCCGGCAGTAGCAGAAAGTCGAGCAACAACTGACCCAGGGGAACCGAAGACCTGGTGGCCGCCTGAAAACGGACAATTTCCGGAATTTCTTCCAGAGGGACATCCGGTATTTCCAGCAGTCGAATTGTGGATTCATGTCGGGGAAAAGAAATCAGCACACTCTTGCTGGCAATTCTTAAACGACCCAATTCATTTTTTAACCAGCTGCCGGCGGAAATCGGATCCTTCGTCGGATTCAATTGCTCCGGCCAGTCGATACGAAAAGAATGCTTCACGGTAACGGCAGAACCACTGACGTGTGCTTCGACACCCGAGATGCCTGTTTTTTCCCAATTGATTGCCAGATAGTCTGCCATAACGCGCTTCTTAATATTTCAGTAACAAGATTGCAATTTCATTTTCAACGATGGACTCAATACGAGAGCCCGGAGAAATCCGTTATTCCCCCTGATTTGTCCCCTGCAGAGTTGGCAAGGCATAACCGGGGCCCAGATTACTCAAATCACGAATGTAAGTGATGCGAGGCGGAATGAACGTGCCATCAATGATCGCTTCCACTCGAGTCACCGGGCCGCCCTGTCCGAAATAACCGAGAGACTGGGCACGAAAGACATCTCCGCCGCTGCAAATATATGGAGCCATTTTTCTCATTTGTTGTATTGTCGTAAGTCCCTCAATCACAAGCCATCCCGTAGTTTGTCGCGCCTGACTGATTTCCGTGGAGGCGGCTCCGTTTGTGCCGGTCGTCTGGGAATTTACGATCGCATGGGCTAAATCTTCGTCCATTTCAGGAATCCCCAGCAGCGTTTCCAGCCGCGCCTGCTCAATGTGAATCCGTCCTTCGATATACTGGCTTTTGGTAGTGGTGAGAATGTCGTGCAGGATCGGTAAATCACCGGTCATCGCAGCAGCATCGGCCGACCAGGGACTCGAAAGCGTTGTCTTCTGTCCGTCAATTTCTGTTTCGACTTCCGAACCGATCAGATCAAAGATCGAATTGATGGTGAAGGCGCCACCCGGCGATAAGTCGAGGCCTCCGCGGGTGACCGAAACACCTTCTTCGGAAAAGACCGCTTTGGCAATCCCGTTGGCCAGTTCATTGAGTGCCTGTTTCTCGCTCATTCCCCCTCCCACGGTAGTTAGTGTGGGGACTGAATTCAGATCTTCCTCTGTCAAAACGGGACCGTTGAGTCGATACGCTACGATGAATTTTGCTTCGTCAGGCCCCAGCTCTGTTTCCACCG
>CAXBFD010000041.1:0-52290 GCA_963974925.1 uncultured bacterium
TTCCCGCTCAGCAGACCGGAGGAACCGCAGGCAGTTTTCGCATCGATCTGCAGGCGGTCGCCAGTGGACGATTCACTCTGGAACTTCCCGCTCAGGATTCGCAAATCAGTGTCACAGGAACCAGAGCCTCTTATCGCAAGCAGACGGTCGCAGAGAAAACCGTTCTTGAACTCCCCATCGATCAGGGGGGCGATATCCAAATCGCCTGGCGGCCGGCAGAAGCGCGAGGCGCCATACAGGGAATCGTGCAATGTCAGTCCACACAAGCGACGATCATTCAGGATGCGGGTCTGGAACTGCAGAGCACGCATCAATACCGCATCCGACAAGGGGAAATTAATCAGGCCATTTTACAAATATCAGAAGGATTACGCATTCAGTCGGTCACTGGTCCCGATGTGGGGGGCTGGGAAATTGTGGGTACGGGTGAAGTACGCCGCATCAAAATTTTCCTGCGACGTGATATCAAAGATGTAACCGGTGTGAATATAGTCGCCTTTCAGCCGTTATCGATCGGCAAACAGTCCCGTTCCATCAATCTTCCCCAGATCGTGCCTGAGAATATTACAAATGAAACCGGGACGATTGGCGTCTATGCCGAGTCCTATTTTCAAATTCGACCCGAAGAAATTGCAGGGGCGATTCAAATTGATTCGCGACAATTTCAGAATCCGGCTACGTCATCATCTTTATTAAAAATTGCCGGACAGACTTTGAGCCCGCAATGGGCATATCGTTTTTCCCGCCGCCCTTTGTCATTTCGATTTGCTGTGACCCGCAGGCAGGCGGATAAGCAGGCGATCGCGGAACACGCGGTTCTGGTATCACCAAGAAAGCTGAGTCTTTCCAGTCGGGTACGATATCAATTAAAGGGCATCCCGGAATCCACGTTTGTGATTGAACTGCCGGAATCGTATCTGGTTTTGAATGTCAACGCGGCAGAACTGGACGACTGGTATGTCATTGAGCAGAACGCCGATGATATGCGAGTGCTGGTTCTCGAATTTGCGGAGCTGAAAACAAATCAGGTGGATATCATTCTGGAAGGAGTGGTTTCACGGGATGCGAACCAGCGTGAAGCAGAAATTGTGATGCCAACCCCTTTGGAAGTTTCATCGGTCCGCAGTGATCTTGCCATCTGGTGTGATGAATCACTGGTGGCCCGTGCCCCGGAATTAAAGGACTGGCGTTCCATTTCGGCTGAGGAATTGTCGGCTGAACTGAAAGCGCAGCAGTCGCGGCTGCCTCAATTTGCATTCCGGTCAACGGCGGAATTGCCAGAGTGGATCAAACTGGATCTGGCTCCCGCTCAGCCCGGTGTTACAGCCAACTCGCTGGTCATGACGACAGTTGGAAATGTTTCGGTGAGTCATACGGTGGGAATTCGCTGGTCTATTCAAGGGGCTGCGACAGATGTGTTATCGTTTACAACGCCTGCCTGGCTGGGTGAGCATCTTGATTTTCGCGGGGCATCAATCCGTCAGGTAGATAAACGGGTGATTGGCGGCGCTGTCGTGCAATGGACGATTTATCTGCAGGATTCCGTCGAAGGGTCTTACTTCATCACGGCGGAATCGACATTGTCACCTCCCGCCTCCGGTCAGATTGAAATTCCGCAGGTGCGCGTGATGGATACCAGTGGTAAGGTTGATCCACTGACAACCGAGTTGGAGATTCAACAACATTATCTGATGCTCGTGAATCATTCGTGGGCACGACTCTCTTTATTGAATCAGGAAAGTATTACCTCTGTTGATCGTCAGGAAGTGCCTCTGGTGATCGACGATGCTCTGGCGAATCAGGCGATGGAACTGGCCCGTATTATTCACAATGACAAACCACCCACTTACCAGATTCAACAGTTGCAGGCCGATCAGGGAGCCGCCGCGGCCGTCAATCTGGCAGAGTTGACAACGGTACTGGCCGATGATGGCAGCTGGAAAACGCATGCCGACTATCGATTACGAAATCGTTCACGACAATTTCTGGCGGTACGATTTCCTGAACATACGCAGGTCTTGAGCGCTTTCGTAAAAGGTGTGCCCACTGCTCCAGTCCTGTTAAAACGTGATGCACAGAAAACAGAAGCGAGCGATGCGGTTTACCTGATCGCATTACCCAAAGGGAGTGCCGCCGATCTGTCGTTTTCGGTGAATTTGATTCTGGCAGGTCGTTTGTCGGCTGCGTTACCCAAAGGGGTCTTTCGCTGGCAGGCAGAAACAATTGATTTACAACCTCCGCAAATCGTGATTCCCGCTGAAGATGCCGACTATGGAATTCCGGTGGCTCAGACCAAGTGGACCGTGTATGTTCCCAACGATTATTCCGCGACAGCACTACTCGATGATCCGCGGACCAATATGACTCCCGTGGAAAAAATCGACTCGGAGGGATTGAATTTCAGCAATCTGTCCAATGATGTTGAAAATTTATACTCCGTATACAACGGCAGTAAAAGTGATCGCGTTCGCAGCCGGGTGATCATGAATCTTAAAGAAGTCGAATTGAAGCTGGGGCAGGATGTCGGGCTCAATTCTCAACAGCAAGGGATGCGGCTCAAACAACAGATTGATGAGATTCAAATTAAAGAGCAGCAACGTCAGGCGCAACAGGAGAAGCTGCTCAGTGAATCCCAGGATGCAAATGGACGAGCGGACTTTGACTCAGAAGAGACGTTTAATCAGTTGGTGCTGGGAAATAATGATGCATTGTTTCGTGCGAATAGCAGCTACAGTTCTGAAATAGAATTGAACGCGCCTTTCGGCCAGGCTCAATCCGGAACCCCGCTGGGAAAACCGGGGCCTCCCCATCCCGCCAAAGATGCGAAATCGCAATTAAAAGGGTTTTCGATTGTTAATCCAACCGACAAGGCTGCTGCTAAAAAACAAACGGGAGTCGCGTCCCAACCTGTAGACAGTCGTGCGCTCCGACGGCAGCAGAGTTTCGATAATGCCGTTGGACAGCTTCAGTCTTCACAGAGGGAGATGCCGCAGCAAGAGCAACAACGGAGTCTTTCCTCTTTAAATTACAACGATGGCTTAAGTTCCGGAAAACAGCATGCCATGCCCCCTGCTGGTAGTTTCAGACCGGAATTTAAAAATGAAAATCAGAATCGAGAACTGCTTGCGAAAGAAAAATTCGGAGAAATTGGTGGTAGATCCAATGGGACGGAAGCAGATTCCTTTTCTAGTTCTGAAGAGAGTAAATCCGGTGTGACATGGGGAATGCAGAACGGAACACAGCAGGCAGGCTGGACTCAGGCGGGGGGAATTTCTTTGAAGTTTGATCTTCCTCTGCATGGTCATAAGCTGGAATTTACAAAAATTAATGGTCAGCCCAAACTGGCATTAAACGTGAGACCGGAGAATACATATGAGGTAGGTTCCGCGCTACTCTGGACCCTGATCTGGAGCGTCGTTTTGATCGGACTGCTACTGTCTGCAAGCTGTTGCCCTCAATCAGCAGTGGTACAAAAATGGTCGGGAGTTTTACTCGCTCTGGTTGGTCTGGCCGGTTGGTTATTCCTGCAGGGATGGATTGCCGCGTTTGCGATGGCGTGTTTTATTCTCGGTGCGATCTGTTTCGCTTATCAATATGTGAAGCAAGCCGCTTGAAATAGATTGCCTGTCTGATGTATCTTGCAGGAATGTATTGCATCATAAATTCCTCTTCCACACTCAGAGGCAATCATGGGAACGAAAATTACCTGGCTGGGACATTCCGCCTTTCAAATTGAAACTGCAGGCAAAACAATTCTGCTGGACCCGTTTCTGACAGGGAACCCGAGCGCCACGATTTCTGCGAATGCAGCGTCAGCAGATGTCATTCTCATCAGCCATGGGCACGGCGATCATGTCGGCAATACGGTCGAGATCGCTAAACGAACCAATGCATTGGTGATTGCCAATTTTGAAATTATTGAATGGCTGGGAAAACAGGGTGTGGAAAATGTGCATCCGCAACATATCGGCGGCGCACATCAATATGACTTTGGAACCATCAAACTCACCATTGCCCATCATGGGTCCATGCTGCCTGATGGAAGTTATGGGGGGAATCCATGCGGAATACTGTTGAAACTGAACGACGGTACGATTTATTTCGCCGCAGACACCGGTCTGTTTTATGACATGTCTTTGATTGGCGAGGAAGGTGTGGATGTCGCGATCTTACCGATTGGCGATAATTTCACGATGGGGCCTGAAGACTCGGTGCGGGCAACCAAACTGATATCACCCAAACGGGTGATTCCCATGCACTACAATACCTGGCCTCTGATTGCGCAGGATACGGCTGCGTGGGCTGAATCAATTCGAGAGCAGACCTCAGCAGAACCGGTTGTATTGAAACCCGGCGAATCCTGTCAGCTTTGAGTTTCCGGAGCATCGGTTTCTGCTGCAGGGAGTTCCAGCCCGACCTGAATGTCATCGCCTTCAATCCGTATCGGATACACGGGAACCTGCAGTTTGGACCGGGGGTTGTCGAGCCAGGTTCCCTCTTTGATACAGAATCGCCAGGCATGCCAGGGACAGGTGACGGCGCCCTCTTCATCGACGTAACCTGTGGAGAGCGGGGCTCCCTGGTGCGGGCAGAAATCATTGATGGCTGTGTAATTTCCCTCTTTGAGGAAAACGGCAATCATCAGTCCTTCCACATGGAACGCGCGGCCTTCCCCTTCAGGAATGTTTCCGACTTTGGTAATCGAATGGTATGTGAGCACTGAAACGCTTTCGTTGATTAATTCTGGTAACGCCTTGGTTGGGCTGCTTGACGAATTTTTGATAACTTTCGAATTAAATCACCCATCTGCGGACGATTGATTTTTTTCGTTTTCGAGACTTTTGCCGCCTGCTTCAGGAAGGCTTTGATTTGTTGTGGATCTTCCTTCAGTCGCCGCGCGATCGGATCGATCACCCGATGCTCTTCTCCCCGAAAATGTCGGAGATGTAATTCCGTAAATAATTGTTTGACATAGGCGTAGAGTAAAGCACGTCCATTCCCGTTTTTGTAGTGTAGATTGCCGACGTTGTCAGTGTGAGAGACAATATTGTGCCGGGGTAGAATGTGGGACGAAAGGATCGGCCCAAATCGTGTACTATGCCACCAGCCAAATATCAGAAGTGTGATCAAGAGCTGGATCGTCAAGGGCCGGAAAGTGGGGTCAATTAATAATGCCACCACTTTTGAGGTTCCCGAGGCATTCAGCGATTCATCAATGATGACAAAGTCTGTCGCTCCGGCCGATTCAATCAGCCGATAGGCGGGAACGCTTCCGCCGTCTATCATGGACTGGTTGGAAAAGATTCTTGAGGAAGCAGCAACGACAATCTCGCCAGATCCGTGTTCCACACGGACCGCCTGTTTTGTTTCTCCTGACGAAATAAGAGCCTGTCCGGATTCCGAATGCACCTGGGCGTTCGTTTCCCAGACTACGGAAGGAGCATCAGGAAAGACTGTTGTGGTTTTCACTTCCAGCAGGCCGTGTGCGTCATTTCCGGAGAACGAGAGGCGACTCTCTGTCTTTTTTTCCGATTCCGCACGGGGAATATTTGCCCGTTCGGTATCATCGAGATAACTTACGCTGATTCCTAATGCTTCAATTTCAAATTCCGGGTGCTCGTGATTTGCAGAAATAATCAGATGCCCGCCCTCTTCTACCCACGCAAGCAGCGACGCCCATTCCAGGGGACTGGGATATCGGGCCGGTCCCAGAATACACACCAATTCATCATCCCCCAGGGATTGACTCAGAACCGCGACCGGGATGCGGTTTCGTTCGGCGGCGAATGTTTCCTGCTCCAGCAACAGGTAGAATACTTTTTTTCCACTGGCTGAAGAACTATAGGAATCGTCAAGCGCTCCGGTACCAAATTCCGGGAACCAGAGATGGAGGGGGAGTAAGGCACAGAGGAAAAACAGCCAGATCCAGCCGGCGTTCCTGCGTTCACGCTTTTTTCTGGAAGGCTGCTTCATAGTGATGGAGTGTACTTTCAAAATGTTCTCTGGTGGCTTCGCGACGACCGAATCCCAGTGGTTCATAAGTCCGTATCATCTGGCGAAATGAATCGCCTGGTAAACCGTGGGGTCGCGCTGCACGGAGGTAATCCCGGTAGGTTAAACCTTTGCGAAAACGAATCCAGCCCGAACGTTCGATAAAGCTCATCGATCCATATAACAACTGAATGATGGCACTCTGGTAGTCCCCGGTCTGGGCTAATGTTTTTGCACGCTGGAGGTAAGTTGCTGCCTCACTTTCTGCGGGCGAAATAATCTGTTCCAGCGTCATTTCGCCTTGTAATTCCTCACGATGGGGCTTGTCGTGGAATATGCGTCTGTTCTTAAAACCTGTCAGAGATCGATAGAGTAAATACAAAATCAAACCACAGGCACAGGCAATCAGAGCGTAGGACAATGCCAGAATCACGACTCCTGCAACAGCGGAAAAAGCGAATTTGCTGTTCGACGTATCTTGTTTGGGTTTTTCTTTCAGCAGATCTTCCAGATCAAAAGGTGATTCTGAGTTGATCTGGCGTTCTCGTGTCAGATGGCGGAATTCGGGGCGTTTGAGAATCTGTTTTGTGTCCTGTTCAATCATCACGCGATCAGGAGAGGACATGTCAAATGGTTCTTGCTCCATTGTCTGCGAAAATGTGGTTCCCGTGAACAGAGACAGGCTGGCTGACACAACGAGCATACGAATTGTCGTGCGATCGCAAAGGCGAAGGGAATTACCTCTCATCAGATGGCCTCCCTTGTATTCAGTTTTTGTGAAACCTCAGCCATGCGTAATTCCATGTCCCAGCAGTCGAGTCGGACGCGCAGATCAATATAAGTAAAGAACCAGGCGATCCGACCAATGGGATACACCAGCAGGATGAAACCTGTCAGCATGGTTAAAACACGTGGATCAGTTGTCATCAGGAGAAAGATGTTGGACAGGGATTGATCAATGGCTTCCGGATCCATCAGATAAGGAATCTGGCCAATTAAGATCGGAAATTCCAGTAATTTATAGGAAAGATAATCGAAGGTGACAAAGAGTACCAACGTCAGGAGGTAGCAAAAAAAGAATGTCGAGAGTCCACGAAAAAACAGTGCGCCAAAATCATGAGAAATCAGGTCTTTCGTACGATGGTCGTGAGAGGTGCCTTCCTGCGAAGCGATGTCGGCATAATTGAGTGAGAACTGTTCTGCTCGAAAGCCGTTTCGTAAAGCTAACCAGATTCCCGGAAAAAAGAGATAGATGAAACCCAGCAGTATGGATACGTTTTCAGAGAATAAAATGAGAGCAGGTCCGATAAAAAACAACCCGCGATCAAACAGGCAGCGAAACATCAACGGGATGAGTTTCGGATTAAATTGTCGCCTTAAACTTGGGAACCCCTGCGAATTTCCAAAAGTAAATAATGCTGTATTCCAGGTGAGCAGGACTCCCAGTGGAGATGTCGTAAAATAGGCGATTGTGATTGCAGTTCTGATATCCAGAAGAAAATAGTAGCTGAGCAGATAAACCAGAGTGCAGGCCGGGATGGCAAACAGGGCCCCGAGTTTGAGAATGGGGATCAGAAAACGCCCGTAAAACATGATTGCCAGATCCAGGCAATTGGCCGACTTCCGGGGAGCGAAGGCAATATTGACGTGATCAAATCTCATGGTTGCCGACTCCCATTCAAATCCGTTTCCGGGGATCTGTTTCGTTCCCTGTTTCCCATTGAGAACGGGCGGGTATCGGATTGCAGCCCTGCCAGGCCCAGATACAGGACTACGATCAGCCAGAGTCCGCTGCCGACAATGTATTTCACGAGATTAGGAATATCAGACGGGGACCAGAATGCTTCGATGAAGGCAGCAATCACCAGCATGACGGCGGCACCGCCGGCGATCTGGACGGCTTCAAGCCCACGCACCTGCAACGATTGAAAACGGGTTCTCTGGCCGGGATGAATCAGGGCATTTCCCAGCATCAGTCCCGCTCCGCCCGAAATGGCAATTGCCGTCAACTCAAATGAACCGTGTGAAATGACAAAGCTCAAAAACCGGTCTCCATGTCCCTGACTGACAATATAGCCGGAAACGGCGCCCAGAAAGATCCCATTGAACAACAGAGTATATACCGTCCCGATTCCCAGCAAAATTCCCAAAGCAAAGCACTTTAACGCGATCCCGACATTATGGTTGATATAAAATCCCGCCATCGTCGCACGTTCATCGCCAAAGCTTCCGAAGTCAGATTCCTCTGACGAGTCCGTGTCTTGTTGATCCTCAGAAATTTCCGTGTCTGTATTGAGTTGACTTTCTGCTCCATACATCTGATCGAAGCTCGCCATCACTTCTGCGGGGATCACTCTGTTAGCCAGATCAGGGTGGTTTTGGACAACGCACCAGCTGATCGCCAGCGGCAGGAAAAACAGTAAACAGGCTGTGAGGAAATAACCGATGTTGGCGCGAAAGAGCCGGGGAAAATCAAACGCCAGATACCGATACAGACCGGCAATATTTGTGGGAGGCGCACTATAAAACAGATTATGACCGCGGGCGACCAGGTCATTCAGATAAGAAATTAAATCATGGCCCCAGCCACGCGATCGAATGGTGGCCAGATCATGGGATACTTCGCGCAACAGTTGCGAAAATTTCGTAATTTCTTCTGCAGGCAGTTTTGCCAGTGATTTTCCGGAGGTACCAGCTAGAAACTCTTCAAACTGTTTCCAATACGGTCGACGGTGCTGGATGAATTTGTGTTTATTCAAGACTCACTCCCGCAGATTGCTGTTGGGGATGAGAGGTCGAGACCAACTCCTGTTCTTCTTCCTCTTGAGAAAAGCTGAATGTTTTATAGACTGCGGCCAGAAATGCCATTGGGTACAGAGTCACCTTTTTCGGATCGCCGGAATAATTCAATCGTTCTGCCAGATTCCTGGCTAAAATCCCAGCCAATGCATGTCCACGCTCGTAAGTGAGCACGTGTCTGCGACCAATAAATTCGTCAATCAGGGACAGGACCTCGTCACGTGGCAGGAAACTGCCTATGTCGTTTTTATTCAGCGGTTGAATTTTATTGAGGATCACCGGTTTTCTTGGCAGTGACAGGGATTGTTCCTGAATGACGACCGTACCCGCCACGAGATCACCCAGTCTTTGAAAGCGTCGTGTCAGCAGCATGGAGGTAATGCCAATTCCATAAAAAACGATGGCATCTGCACTGCGGACAAGGTTTCTCAGGAGTGCCGGCCAGAAAGTAATCGGATAACCGCCGTCCCGAATCACACGCAGTCCGCATAAATGTTTTCCAATCGATTGTCCTTTAAAGAACCCTTCAGAAATCGTGTAGTAGCCCCAGGTATTCAGAAACATAATGACCAGCAGGAGCCCCGTCGCGGTTCCCGGTAAGACAATACCCAGCATCGGAAGGACCATCATCACGCCGAACATGATTGCCAGTCGGATTGCCAGATCGATCATGTAGGCGATATAGCGTTGTGCGGGACCTGCCAGCTGATACGTTAAAACGACATTTTCCGGTGTCTCAATCTGCATCTCTAAACCCAGGATTTCGCGCCGGGCTGAATGACCGTGTAGAGGTAAAGCAGCAGTATCAGAGTTTGTTTCATCGTCGCTGGCAGATGATATCATGAAACACGAATGCCGGAAAATGTAGGGGATTTTCGGTGCAGACAGTACCGAGAGGGCTGACAATACTCCAATCAGCCATATTATAGGCATAACTGAGCACTGTTATCCAGACACAGCTGAATTTTTGTGAAATCTCTATTTAAGCGTTTTATAAGTTCGAATCGACCGTATATAATCTGCATATCACTGACGGGCAATCACATGTGGTATCATTCAGGCCGGTTCGAATTGGCCTCGTTGAAATACGTATGTCGAGCCTTGTCTACTCGCAGTGCGTTTTCAGGTAAGATGATACTTTTGCATTTCGAAAACATATAAAAGTAAGAGTGAGGAACACCTGATGTTAGCGTATCGTCGAATTATGAATGCTGCGAGTATTTGTGTCATGATCCTGGCCGGTTTGTCTTCGAATGCCGGCGCTGAAGAGCCTGCTGTAACCGAAGTCGACCTGGCGACGTTGAAAAAAACACAAATGGCAGGGATCAATTTTCTGAAGAACAGTCAACTGAATGATGGACTGTGGACAACAGAAACCGTACCGGGAATCAGTGCACTGGTTACGACGGCTCTGTTGGAAAGTGGTGTTCCCGCCAGTGACCCTGTGGTTGCCAAAGCGCTGAAGCGGCTGGAAGGTTTTGTCCAGAAAGATGGCGGGATTTATTATGCGAAAAGTAATCATCGCAATTATGAAACCTGTATTTCCATCATGGCATTCAGCGCGGCCAATCAGGGCGGGCGTTATGATGCCCTGATCAAAAATGCAGAAAAATTTTTGCGGGGTCTGCAATGGGATGAAGGCGAAGGTCTGGAATCCTCAGATACTGCCTTTGGGGGAGCCGGTTATGGAAGCCACCAACGTCCCGACCTGTCAAACACCCAGTATCTGATTGAAGCACTCCGAACAGCCGGCGTGAAATCGGATGATCCGGCAATTCAGAAAGCGCTGGTGTTTGTATCACGCACGCAAAACCTGGAGTCAGAATATAATACGACCCCCTTTTCGTCCAAGGTCAATGACGGTGGTTTTTATTACACGCCGGCAGCCGGGGGAACTTCACAGGCGGGTAAGACTCCCGATGGTGGACTGCGTTCCTATGGCAGCATGACGTATGCCGGCCTCAAAAGCATGATCTACGCTGGTGTAGATCAGAATGACAAGCGAGTCAAAGCTGCAAATGAATGGATCCGCCGCCATTATTCGTTAAAAGAAAATCCCGGAATGGGACAGCAGGGACTCTATTATTACTTTCACACTTTTGCCAAAGCGCTGGACACCAGGCAGGTAAAACAGTTCAAGGATGCAGACGGCGGCGTTCACAACTGGCGGGCAGAACTGGTCAATCATCTGGCAGGGCTGCAGCATGAGAACGGCAGTTGGACGAATAAAGCCGAACGCTGGTATGAAGCCGACCCTAATCTGGCAACCGCATACGCCTTATTAGCTCTGTCACACTGCCAGCCTGGTAAATAAAATGGAGCAGCAGAACATTCCCCTGTTTTATATTTCACTCATGAAACGGGGGGATTTCAGCTGTGTTTGTTCCATCGATCATGCCTGCCACATATCGTGAAACCTGATAAACAATTTCATCGATCATGATTTGACCCGCTTCTGCGGTGGCTTCCAGAGGTTCCCGGTCTGCCTGGTCCTGCATGGCATCCTGTCGCACATTTTCCGGAAAAGCGGCCAGAGCAAATGCCGTCTCAAATTCCTGAGCATGGCCGGGCCAGCGTTTTGTTTTCAAATTGGCGAGCGCCAATTCTTCAGGTAGTAGATTCCAGTACGATTCAAAGTGCAGATTGATTTCGAGACGCTGCTGGAATTGTCCCCACATTCCCAGGCAGGGAGCTACATTCCCGCCATGTCCGTTCAGGACAAGAATATTTGTAAAACCGGCTTGATGCATGCTGCGAATCGTGTCAAATAAAACGCTGAGCCAGCCGCCGGGCAGGGCAGACAGTGTACCCGGATGACGCATGTGATGCTCGCTGATCCCGATATTCATGGAAGGAGCCACGATCACTTGGGGAGATAATTTCCTGGCAACTTCTGTTGCCACCAGCATCACACTTTTCCAATCGTGATCCATCGCCAGATGTTCCAGATGCTGCTCAGTGGCTGCGACAGGAATAATACATGCCTTCAGTTCACCCGCTTGCATCCGTTCACGAAACTCCCGCCTGGTATGTTTGTGCAGGATGACTTCGCTGGTATGACGATTTGATTCAGACATGGATTCGATTCCGGCGGTTTAATTCAATGTTGTAAGTGGCAATTGAGGAGCGAACGGTTTTAACTGTGAATGGTATATCATTAACGGGAGGAGCGAGTCAACGTTCCAGCATTTTTTCCATGACATGATACCCGGGAAATTGGAAACCAAGCTGACGATAGGTTGACTGGGCACGCTCGTTTTCTGATTCCACATACAGCCTGAGTCCTACGACATCCGGATTTGATTGTGCCAGTGTTTGGATATGCTCTGATAGTCGCTGAAAAACTCCCTGTCGTCGATAGTCCGGATGCACGTATACACTTTGGAACCACCAGAACTCGCCATTGCGCCAATCGCTCCATTCGCGTGTGAACATCAACTGACCAATGACATTTTTCTGAGAGCGGGCGACATAATACTGGCAGCCACGTTCCTTGCCGAGAGACTCAATCACACCGGACCGAACCAGCTCCCTGTCGAGAGTTTTAGATTCCGTCTCCTCGGCCAACCGGATGTTAAATTCAGTAATGATGTCGCAATCATTCAGGTCTGCCTGATCGATTTGAATTTTCAGCATCAAATAATCCTCTGAGCGGTAGCATGAAAGTGAAGTTTCAATTTAACGACTTCTTCCAGGCATTGTTATTGCTATGAAAGAAGTTGTGTTGTTTTTCTTTTGATTCAATCGGTTCAGATTATTTGAATTTGTACCGGCAATTTTTTAATTGTTCTGGTTTTTGTTGAAGAATTAGGAATCCCAGGAGTGGAGAATGGCGATAATAGGTAAAACAGCTTAAATGGAATTGCAAGGATGCATGGCGAATATCTACAGGATGTGCCATTTTTACGTCCGAGTTAAAATCATGAATGCTGGGAGATAGAGCCTTGAGAAGTTCAGGGGAACGACATTATCGATTGGATACCAACGCCCGGTTATCGGCGAATCAGAATCTGTGGCCAGTGATGATGGTTGGAGTCACTGCAGGTTTACTGAGCATGTATTTCGTGGTCGCTCGGCCAATGCTGAGTCAAATCGGTCGTCTGCAGACAGAGTTAGTCGCAGTCCAGCAGGATATGGATAAGCTGGTTGGTGCGAAGACCAGCGCCTGGCAGGTCAACAATCTGTTGACGGTTTTAAATTCCCAGGCAAATCAACTCTCGGAAGCCCAGTCAGCGATCGCAGAGATCCGAGATTTGAGAATCTTGCTTGAAAATGAGGCCAAGCAAACAGAACAGTCTCTGGCTTCCTTTCAGAAGATCAATGATTTTCAAAAACGCGTGATCCAGCAAGAAGGGTTAACGTCGAGCGCTCGTGCTGCATTGGATGAAATGCTGGCGATGCAAGACCAGCTGGCTTCTCAGAAAGCACATACCAAATTGACGTTTTCCACTTTAGAAGAAATGATCAATCTTCAAAAATATGCTCTGAATCAGTCATCTGGCATCAAAGACGCAACAGCAGCTTTGAATGAGTTTGTTCAATTCAATAAGCAGATTGTCGACCAGTCGCAACAGTTGAATGTGGCGCGTGAAAACAGCCAGAAGTTGATTGCACTACAAGATAGCCTGATCGCTCAAACTGAGCCGATTGCAGCCGCGCAGAAAAGTGCAGATCAACTGGTTTCGCTGCAGGAGACCCTGACCGATGACAAATTGAATGCGACAGTGGCTGGCACGAACCTGCAGTCGCTGATGACGATTCAGACCAAATTGCTGGCAGAAACGGGACGTGTTGTCGATGCTGTTGAAACGCTGGAAGTGCTCGCAGATCTTCAGGACCGGTTGAAGGAGCAGGTTGCTTCCATGAAAGGGATGAAGCGTGAGCTGGTGGATATTATCCTGATGGAAACCACGGTTGCAAAAGCAACACGAATTCTGGAACCGCTGGCCGAGCTGGGGAACCTGAATCGTCTGAGTGATGCAGAAGTTCGAGAAGCAGCCCGGGTGATCATGGATCAGAGAGATACTCGCATGGGAAAACTTTCATCCCCGTATCGCCGAATTCAGCGGGATGATGGTCCTTCACGGACCTCGAAATTATCATTGGACGGGAAACCCGCCGTTCAGGAAGAGATCAACAGCAGTGGTGTCGTTGAGCAACTGGTGCCCACACCGCCTGCTGAAGAAGAGTGAACAGTCTCCTGGCTGATAGTGGCTTGAATAAAAACAGGGCATGGTTGTTCCATGCCCTGTTTTAATTTGTTGCATCACGAAATTGGATTGGACTGCTGTTACTTTTCCTCTTTCTTAGCTTCCGGCTTAGCTTCCGGTTTTGCTTCCGGTTTTGCTTCCGGTTTTGCTTCCGGTTTTGCTTCCGGTTTTGCCGGTTTATCAGCCTTCACTGGCGGTTTTGTTGCATCCGCCGGTTTTGGTTTTTCTGACTTCGGCTCCGGTTTAGCCGTTTGATAAACAAGCGGACCGGAGACTGGAACGGAGGCAACCTGGAAGACATCCTTGGAAAGTTCTCCCTGCACGAACACAACGAAAGAAAGTTTTTCCAGGCCCAGTGGTACACCGGTGAAATTCGCGCCTGATTTTTCTTCAAAGGCTGACAGATAATCTGTAAGTCGACCTTTAAAGTCGTTTAGCGGAAGGGTTTTCTTCAGAGATAATTTTCCGTCAACGGCAGGAAAACCATTCGGTTCGCTTAACATCGAACGCACAATCATGTCATGCACGTTGATCCCATTGGGGGCATTAAATTGCAGTTCATCTTCCGCAAGCACAGCGACCAGACGAAGGGGCTCTTTAATTTCATCAGTTCCAGTCACATTAGCGGTTAAATCAAGCTTGCCATCTTTGGCGACGGCAGACAGATCGATTTTGACAGTCGTGTTTTCTGAGAGCGCCGGGATGAGTGCTTCCAGAATCTGTTTGTAAGAGGAATCAACCTGTTCAACCCCACCAGCGATTCCTGGAATCGCTTGACCATTCAAATTGGTGGAAGGTGTTCCGCCATGATTGTAAAGGATAAACCGTCCTTCAGAGTCGGTATTCGTGAGCGGATCAGGTGCGGGAATATGCTGATGGTATCGTAGTACAATAACCTTGGAGTGAGGGAACGATGCTTCAATCGCACCAGTTGCCAGATCGGCTGCGACGCAGGGAGGACACGAAGCGCCGGTAAACAATTCGATCAGAGAGACACGGTTGCCTTTCTTCAAATCGACTTCTTTTGCTTCTTTACTGACAAATCCCTGCAGAAAACGTTTGAATGATTTTTTCAGATAATCATCCAGACCATCGGTCGAACCATGTTTTTCTTTCCAAAGTGCCGTCAATGTATCCTGAGGATGTTCATATTTGACGGCATCTGGATTTTGTTTAGAAACCGCAATGAGTTGCCGTTCACGGCCCGTTAACGGTGAGCCTGCCAGAATCCCTAAATGATCAATGGCTTTATCAATACTGCCGTGTGATTTCTCAAAATTGACCAATTCTGTCAAAAGCTCACGATTGTGAGGATCTTTTTTAAACTCTTCCTGGAGCAATTTGCCGGCTGCCTGAATTTGTTCAGGATTTTTGGACTTTAATCCGACACGTGCTTTTGCCAATGCAATCTCTGATTCCCATCCGCTGAGTGGTTTGACCCCGGATTTGATTAATTGATCGGCTTGATCCAGATATTTTGTTGCCAGACCAGTATCAGAATCGCTTCTTGCCAGCATGGAACCAACGCTGATTAATGCGTTCGCCTGCATGCGTGTTCCCCAGATTGCGGCTGTTTCACTATAGCGACCACAAATCTCTTCAATTGTTTTTTCCTCTTTTTTCTGGCTGAGTGCGATTGCAACCAGGGCTGGAAAGGCGTCCATTACCAGAGGAACCGTTTTCATCTTTTCGGTGAAATCATTCAACTGCTCGAATGGATCAGGAGATTGCATCGCCTGCATCAGTTCCTGAGCACCAGGGGAAGGCATCGGTTCTTTAATTCGAGTGAGGTCTTTTTCCGTAGTGGGTAACAGAATGGCGGGAGTACAGCTATCGCCGTTAAAGGAGATATTTCCCAGAATTGCTCCCTGATTCAATTTTCCCTGAAAATTCAAGCGAAGAAATTCTTCATCCTCATTCAACAGACTCTCATCAAATTCCACCGTCTGTTCGGTCGCTGTGGAGGATACGATTTTTGCCGGTGCGACTTCGGCTCCCTTGGCGAGCAATTCAACTGCTGCGGCAGCCGGTTTGTCTTTTTCTTTCTGATCGGCTTCTGTTGAGGCCGCCGGGATGGTGATTTTATACAGGTAGAGTGGCATCATCTGCTCGCGCTGTGGGAGCATTAACACCCAGTTTCCCGCGACTGTTTTCGGTAACTCGGGGGGCTTTGGTTCTTCGCTTTTCGTTTCTTCAGTTTCAGCTGGCTTGGAAGCGGTATCGGTTGTTGAGGACGCTGCCTTTTCGGAATCCATGGGAGTGGATTCACTTGTTGACGAGGATGATTGTTTTTCACTGCTTGGTTCTGAGCCTTTCTGACAGCCGACAGTGAGAATCAGCAGACAGAGCAGCAGGCTAACACGAGAAATCGAAAACATGTTTGTCCTCAAAAAGTTAAGTAAAATTTATTCGAAAATCGGTTCGTATTCTGGTTTTATACGAATTCCGTACAAATGTTGATGGATATTAAATAAAAAACGCTAATCTTCTCAAAATAGAGCGGGGAATCGCTGTTTTCTGATCTTTACCGTTCAATTTCACGAGATAGAGGTTCAAGAATCGGGTCTGGTATTCCTGTGATGTTATATCAGGAGATACCCGGTTCATTAACTGCCAAGTTCTTCTCGCAGTTGTGTAAACTGATCGCTCAATAGTTGAAACGATTCGGTCAGTGTTTCCACCTGTTGTTTTAATGTTTGATTCTCAGCCTGTAGTCGTTCAATCGAATCGCGGAACGTGTTTAAGTCGTGAGAAGCAGTTTTCACAACAGGCTGTTCACGCGATCTGATTTCTTTTTCAGCGGGCTCATTTTCAGGCGAGGATTCAAAGCCCAGAGTTTTTCCTTCACTTTCCTGATACCAGCTATGATCGACTTCAATTCCTCGCCGTTCGATACTTCCATTCGATTGTACATATTTCTGATCAAGAAGTCCCTTAAATTCCTCCCGTAATTGTTCCAGCGTATCAATCGGCACCATGCGGCTGGCTCTGCCTCGAAGTTCTCCCATTGTTTGACGGCCGCGCAACCAGAGTTCTGTCAGTATGGCGAGCTGTGGTTCCGTGAAATTGAAACGATGCCGCATGTAGTGCCGGTAGCGTTCAGAGCGTCCCCCTTCGGAGTGAATGACGGCCGCAATGCCGATCTCGCGGAGTGCTTCCAGCGTTTCGAAAACCTGGCTTTCACTGTAATGCGTAATCGGATCCCGGTTGCTTTTTTGATTGCAGCCGGTTGTGACCGCTTTCAAAGTCAGTGGATACTGGTCGGGAGTCGTAAATGCTTTCTCCAGCAACACACCGAGAACGCGGCGTTGTGGTTTAGTAAGCTCTTTAATATTGAGAAGTTTTTTTTCTTCCTGGGTCGCATCATTCATATTTTGCCAATTAATCCTTATCGAACAGAATCCAATAGTGAGGGAAAGTTAATTTCAGTATCCGCAATGCAATATCATTTTTGCGGCTTCCAGACTCCCTTGTGCCACTTTCGTGAGAAATTCAAAATCGAGTGTGTCCACAGTATCTGTAGGTTGATGGTAATGTGGATTTCGCAAAAAACTGGTATCAGTAATCATTAAGGCCGGGTAACCTGCGTCCCAGAAAGGACTGTGATCGCTCAATCGGGTTGCCTGCAGCATTTCGCCGTTTTCGGGAACCTGCAGTGTTTCAACGGGCAGATCGCTTACCTTTTCCATGCCCCGCTGAAACGCGGAGATCAAATCTGTTGAGTTTTGATTGCCGACGACGGCGATAAAATCTCCCGTATCGGGATACATTCCCAGCAGTTCTCTGGGTAATGTCTGGCTGCCCGGCGTCGAATCGCAATAACCGAGCATTTCCAGCGAAACCATGCCACGTAAATCGGTCTGTTGCTGCTGATGCAGGCGGGCGTGTTCTGCACCTCCCAGCATTCCGTTTTCTTCCAGGTCAAACGCAACCAGTTCGATATCCCATTTTCGCGAAGGCTCTTTGAACAGGGGAAGCAGTCTTCCGATCTCCAACAGCGTGGCGACAGCACTCGTGTTGTCGTCTGCTCCGGGAGATTCAGGTCGCGTATCAAGGTGAGCGCCAATACAAAACCGAGGTTTATCGGAAGAAGTGAGTTCGGGGTGCCGGGCAATCAGGTTTTGTCCGGAAAACGTCGTCAGCATCGAATCTTGTGCCTGAAAGTGATGTCGTTCTACTTCCCAGCCTGATGATTCCAATTGCTGGATTACATATTGGCGGGCGGCTTCCAGATCGGCACTTTCTGCAGGACGAGTCGTTCTGCAAAGCAGCTCACAATGCTGTTTCAGTCGACTTTGGTCAATATCCATTGTTGTGGCTTTCGATTCCGTGAACTGCCTGAATACAATTTGATGTCATTCCGTGCTGTTTTTAGTTGATGCTGGCAATCTGAAGTGATGTCGCGAGCATGCTATGTGTTTTGAGACGTTTTGTCTCCTGTGGATTCTATAATGAATTGAAAATCTTTGTCACTGCGCAGAGAATCGAAGTCTGTTTCTTCTTTAATTAATTTCATTAATGTGGGTTCCATTCGCAAGGAGCGGCCCAGCCAGGAAAGGGCATTCGTTTTGTCACCCGCTAATGCGAAATAGCAGGATAGATTATAAAGTACGACGGGTTCTTCGGCGTGGTGCTGATAGGCTTCTTCCATTGTGGAAATCGCCAGTGGTAACTGATTTGTCCGTTTATAACACCAGGCCATCCCCATCAGTGTTGTCAGGTTTTTGGGATCGTTCTCGTAAGCATGCTGGTAGGCATCCAATGCTTCGCTGTATCGCTTGGTCAGTTGTTGAGCCTGACCTGCCAGACGATAGTATCTTTCTGAATCGTTATCAGTAGGCGCCATTCGGGAAAGCTCCCGCAAGGCCTGTTCTGGCATTTCGAGCATCAGGTAGCCTTCTGCGGCGTTGAGATACCGTTTTGGTCGCGAAGCAGGCAGGAGCACCATTTGATAAAAACCTATCGATAAACGGAAAAAAACCTTTCCCCCATTTTAGTGGATTGAGCAAAGGTTTTTCTATTCATCATGCAACGATATTTTGATCGTTCATTAAATTATGTGGCGATCGTCGGAAGCCAGGCTTGATAGCCTTCGACCTGATCAGACACATTTTTCTATCCCTGTTTTCGAGCAGGCAGGGGACAATCACTGAGCGATAGCCGGCTTGGCAATGGGCAATCAGCGTCTGGTCCTGCGAGATTTTGGTAAGTGGTTCCGGTAGCTCATTTAATGGAATTTTAATACCGGCACAGATATGTTTGGATTTCCAATCAGATTCGGAGAGAATATCAAGGATCGTGTACTTTTTATCCAGTTCATTCAATGCTTGTACCGAAATCCTCTTTGTTTGCGAAACCCGTTTGGGATGACCGATGTCTCCCAGAGACGGAGTAGCACCTGACAGAGTCTTTTTTGGCTGCCTGGGATTCTCGTTCAGGTCATAAAGTCGTCGTGAGAGTGGTGCAGAAACACACGCCCAATCTGAAATCCATGTTGTCTGGCATCTTCCAGTTAGATTTCAGTATCAGGTTGCGGATTTAGGAGCACTGCTTTTCGCGTTTGTTCGTCGGCAATCAATTAAGACGCCAGTGATAAACAATTCAGAGAATATCGTTCAAACACATAGTGAACTCTATGATCAAACGCTCTTACACATGACATTGTTTCTTTTCACTTCCGGAAACCTGATTCCAGGGCATTTTGGCGAGCATCATAGCCATACCACATGTGTCTGTAATGCCGGCGAACATGAGCCCTGCTCCGACAAAAGCCGAGAGGCCGCTGAACCAGGGATTCACAAACATGCCCAGGATCGCCCCGGTAAGAACCAGAAAACCAGCGGCAATACGTACCTGCCGTTCGAGTGAAATCGTCTTTTTCCCACGATTCACCGGTAGTCCCAGTTGATCCCAGGCTTTGGTGCCCCCTTCGACACTGACGACATTCGTGATGCCTGACTCAATCAGCTTCTGACAGGCTTGTGCCGACCGGTTTCCACTTTGGCAAATGACGTAAACCGGATCGCTTCCATTCCCGTTTTTCCCTTGTTGGACATGCTCTGCACGTAATTTATCTAATGGGATATTTACAGCGAGTTGGGAATGTACCTCGCGAAATTCAGCGGGCGTACGCACGTCAATCAGTTCAACCCCTTTTTCTTGGTGAAGCTTTGCCAACTCTTCCGGTTTGATCGTTTTTATTTCAACCATTTTAAGCCTCGTTATGTCGCAATTATACGATATGATGTTTAAAAAAATATCAACTTTGGAAAAAACGCCCTTCAATACAGTCCATCAACTTGTTCAAATGTGGCTCCGCGATTTGATAATAAACGCTTCTTCCCTCTCGTTCACTGACAAAGAACCCGCAGCGCTGCATCAGACGTAAATGCTCTGAAGCCACGTTGCTCGGAATACCACAATCTTCAGCGAGTTCACCAACGGTATAACGGCCTCGCAGGAGTAATTGCACAATCCGAATACGGGCAGGATGTGCTAAGACTTTGAGGCACTCTGCAGCCTGTTCCAACGCCTGTCCGTTATAATCGGGAGTTTCTTTTAATTTCATAATTTCATTCCTCATATATATAATATCGTGATGTTACGATATGTCAATGAGGTTTAATTTCGTTTTTTAGGGATATTTGAAAAGAAGAATTCATTCTTTAGACATTGATTCTTCAAAAAAGTCTGTCAAGATAAGGGTTTACGATAGATACGCGAAATGTTTTTATTGAGGATATCCAGATGCATAATCCAACCGAGTCCCTGGGAAGACGTGCTTTTCTCAAAAATGGTGCCCTGTTTCTGGCAGGGCTTTCAGCTCCTTCGGTAAGGCTGTTATCGGTCCGCGCCGATGAATCTCGCAAAAGAGGCGCTGTACGAATCGGTTTAGTTACCGATCTCCATTATGCAGATAAACCGCCTGTGGGCTCCCGACATTATCGCGAGACACTTACGAAACTGAAAGAAGTCGCTGATCGATTTCAAAGCGACGAACCCGACTTTGTGGTATTTCATGGCGATCTGATCGATTCCGGAGATTCGCTGGATCAGGAAAAAGAACATTTACAGACGGTCGTCAAAGCGATCTCTGCGATTCCTTTTCCCAAACATTATGTTCTGGGAAACCATTGTGTTGATCAATTGAAGAAGCCGGAATTTCTACAGGGGGTAGGGCAGAAAGACTCGTATTATTCTTTCGATAAGAGCGGCTTTCATTTTGTTGTACTTGATTCCTGTTTCAAAAGCGATGGCACACCTTACGGTCGTCATAATTTCAAATGGACCGATGCCAATGTACCGGAACCGGAGCTTCAGTGGTTGCAGGCTGATTTAAAACAGACTGCGTTTCCCACGATCATATTCGCGCATCAGCCGCTTGATCTGGAAGATACTGATGCTCACGCCGTTAAAAATTCATCGGTGGTGCGTAAACTGCTGGAAAAATCGGGAAAAGTTGCAGCCGTCTTTCAGGGGCACAGTCATCAAAATCATTATTCGGAAATCGCCGATATTCATTATTGCACGATGGTTGCCATGGTAGAAGGCTCTGGACTTTCCAATAATGGTTACAGTCTGCTGGATGTTTTTGAAGATGGTTCTCTGGTATTAAACGGATTCCGCAAGCAGCAGGATTATCGCTGGGGTAAGGCATAATCGACCGTAGTTTCTGAGTGAATCAATACATCATTGCGGTCACCGAGCGGGGCTGTATAAGATGGGGTCTGTACTGGATACGACTTTGGAACGATTCAAAGAGGAGCCCGTGATGCGTTGCTTTGTCACTTCATCATTTTTCATCCCCGCCTGTTTTCTCTGTTTTTTAATCACAATGTCATCCGGCGTGGCTGCAGCTCCCAGGCGGTCCCCGAATATCGTTTTCATAATCGCCGACGATCTGGGATATCAGGAGCTGGGTTGTTACGGCCAGAAGTGGATTCAAACTCCGCACATCGATCAAATCGCTAAAAATGGGATTCGTTTTACGCAGTTCTATTCAGGCAATGCTGTCTGTGCGCCCTCCCGCTGTAATCTGTTGACGGGCAAACATCCGGGGCACGCCCACGTTCGCAATAATGGCAAGCCCGAATATGTGCAGCATTTGAAAGACAAAGAGGGTTGGGAGTATCCCGGTCAACATCCGATTCCTGATGCGGAAGTCACGATTGCGGAAATGCTGAAGCAGAAAAAATACGCCACCGGCGCGATGGGAAAATGGGGACTCGGACATTTCGGAACAACCGGCGATCCGAATCAGCAAGGCTTTGACCTGTTTTATGGATTCAACTGTCAGGTGCACGCTCACAATCATTATCCCAAATTTCTCTGGCGTAACCACCAGAAAGAAATTCTGTCTGGAAATGACCGGACGCTTTACGGCGAGACGTATTCTCAGGATAAGTTTATAGAAAACGGACTTGCTTTTATTCGCGCGCATCAGGATCAGCCGTTTTTCCTGTATCTGCCTTTCGCAATTCCGCATCTGGCAATTCAGGCTCCGGAAAAATCGCTGGCTCAATACCGGGGAAAAATTCCGGAAGCAGACTATCAGCACCGTGGTTACATCAAACATCCACATCCACGAGCCGGTTATGCGGCGATGATCACTCATATGGATGAAGGCGTCGGTCAGATTATGGCGTTGCTGAAAGAATTGAAACTGGACGACAACACCATTGTCTTTTTCACATCCGATAATGGCCCAGCCTACGATCGGCTGGGGGGGACGGATTCCCTGTTTTTCGAATCGGCTGGTCCCTGGCGCGGTTTTAAAGGCAGCCTGTATGAAGGCGGGATTCGCGTTCCTTTAGTAGTACAATGGCCCGGTCAGATTCAACCAGGAGAAGTCACCGATCATCTGTCTGCTTTCTGGGATGTGATGCCTACGATTGCTGATTTAACAGGTACAAAAACACCGACGGACATCGACGGCATCAGTTTTCTGTCCACGCTGCTGGGGAAAATCGATCAACAGAAACAGCATGAATATCTCTACTGGGAATTCCCGGCGTACACAGGCCAGCAGGCCGTGCACATGGGTGACTGGAAAGGGGTACGCCAGAATCTGTTAAAGAAGAAAAACCCGCAAATGAAGATTGAGCTTTACAATCTCAAAACCGATCCCGGTGAGCAGCATGATGTCGCCGACCAGAATCCGAAGGTGGTAGCCCGTATCAAAACGATTATGAAAACGGGCCGCACTCCTTCGGAGATGTTTCCTTTTCCGGCATTGGATCAGCAGTAAATCGGATCCAAATATTTTGTGACCGGTTGGGAAGTCCTATTTTGAAACTTCCTTGATCCAGCAGAACAAACTGTCGCCGATCTGCAGATACCCTTCAGTTGAGGGGTGGACGGCGTTATATTGTCGCACGGTCTTTGCTGTAGAGCGGGAATTCCAGGGAACACTTTTCGCGGGATAGTTATGCACGCAATCCAGATTGACGTGTGTCGGCACGAGATAAATCTGTTTTTCCAGTTTGTCGCCAAAATGCTGCGCCAGACGCTCTGCCACACGATGTTGATCGCGCTTATATTGCCAGCGAGTCTGTTGTCGACCGTTTGTTGTTCCAAACGCATCCTGAGAGGCGGCCGGGGGAACGGGCAGCATGAAACCGATTTTTGTATCGCCGCTATAATCATGGATCATTTTCACCAGAAGATCCAGATTTGAAATCATAGTATCGGTTCTTTCTTCAATCGTCTCATCAGTGGCGGAATAGACGTCGTTCGGGCCCAGAAAAATTGTGACCAGATCCGGGGCTTTGCCTTCGTTGAACTCTTTGCAGTAACGGGGAAAGTCGAGCTTGGGTTTGCCATTTTCATCTGCATATAAAAACGGGCTGCCTCGTTCCCGGTAGTTTCCAGTGCGTGCCGTTTCTTTGAAATGTGTTGCAAAGCGAATGGCGGTCCAGCCACCATAGCCCTCGTGTCGCACTTCAGGATCGTTGCTGGGATTGTGTGATCCAATGAACTTCAGAGTCGGCCCTTGAAAATTCTGGCTGAGATCCCGCACATGTTTGGGGTAAATGGAATTGTGCGTCAAACTGTCACCAATCATCAGCAGACTGAGCGTTTTTTCTTTACCGGCATCCTTGGGTACCACGCGGAGGATCGACTTTTGCGAGGCGATGATTTGATTGTTCTGGTTAAGGACATTCAATGTGAACTGGTGATCGCCGACGTCTTTCTCTTCGGGGGTGAAGGTCCAGCGTTCTGTTTGTAAATGTCCTCTATTGCAGTGTACGTCAAATACATAGTTGGCAGGATTGATGACCAGCACCACATTGTCGAAATATACGTTGGTTTCAATTCCGGGAATCGCGTAGATCGTGGCAGGAAGAATCAGCCTTAAAGGATCTTGAACCTGCTGTTCGGTTTCGGGTTTCACCGAGTCTTCCGCATGGGAAGCATTGGTCTCTAGGATCAGGCTCAGGAGTATTGCGAATCGGAGTGCAGTTTTCATGTGAATTCCATCAGTGAAACGATGTCGAGAACGTATTGAAAGTCGGTTTGATTTTCTTAGGTTCATTTAGACGTGGAAAGACTTGAAAAAAGAGGGACAGGATAATGGCCTGTCCCTCTAAGTGTGATGGCGGCTTGTAAATTATTTCTTGCCTATGCAATAGATTTTGTCAGTCATCTTCAGATAGACTTTTCCGTCTGAAAAGACGGGGGTCGCCAATGCGACTCCATCAAGAGGATTTTCCGAGACCAGTTTGAACTCATCCCCTTGTTCCAGTACAAAGGTGGTGCCATCTTCTCTGGTGACATAAATGTGACCGTCTGCGAGGATCGGTGAGGCACTAAACTTATGGCGGCTGCGGGGCAACTGGTCGCCCCAGATTTTCTTCCCGGTTTTAACATCAAAACAGAGCACGTCGCCTTTATCAGCGCAGATATAGAAACGGCCGTTGATGGCGGCTGGTGTGGGAACGTCTGAGAAGTCCCCTTTCGATTCATTAGTCCAGACCACATTTGACTTGGTGGCATCACCACTGCCTCCCAGTTTAATACCTGTCACTGAACCGCCACGTGCATAGGGGGCAATCAGATAACCATCGCTGACAACCGGCGAGGAGATTGAGCGAAAGTATTTATGCTGTGTTGGGTTCAATCCGCCGACCCGCCAGAGCTCTTTGCCGGACCGGGCGTCATGTGCGGTAACGTGATCTGCTCCGAGTACGTAAATAAGTTCTTTACCATTTTGATTAACGACAATCGGAGTGGAATAACTCTGGCTGGCTTCTTCCGGGGCATTCAGGTTTCGGTCCTGTTTCCAGACTTCTTTACCCGTTGCTTTATCAAAGGCGACGATATAAGAATTGTCACTCTGCATGCAGGCGATAACAACCAGATTTTTCGTTAAAACGGGAGACGTTCCCAAGTCCCACCAGAGTGTATCTTCACCATAAATTTTCTGCAGGTTTTTCTGCCAGACAATTTTCCCATCCTTATTGAGGCAGGCTAAATCACCACTCTTGAAGTAGGTGAAAAGGTACTGGTCATCAGTGGCTGGAGAGGGGCTGCTGCCGCTTCCTTTTTTATGCTTACCGGCACGCTCGGTACCGAAATCAACGTGCCATTTCTCTTTTCCGGTATTTTTATCGAGGCAGAGGGCTCGGTTTTTTCCTGCTGTGGTCGTTGTCAGAAACAGGTCGTCTCCCCAGATTACGGGAGTCGAACCGCTGACACCGGGAAACGCCGCTTCCCAGAGAATGTTCTTGGAACTGTCCCAGGCTACGGGATAACCGCTTCCCTGTGCGACGCCATTAGAAGTCGGTCCGCGCCAGCCAGGCCAGTTACCGGCGAATGTTGTAGAAGCGATGAACAGGGTGAGAGTGGCAGCTGCCAATAAAGCTTTCATATGGTTACCTCAGACTGTGTTAATCTTTATTTGAATTTAATCGGGGAGTCACTTCGTTTGTTGCAGGCTGGAAACGTACTCACGGGAAGAGTGTTGATTATAGCATGGGCCGAAAACCAATTTCATTCAGAATCGAAGTATTTTTCTACGATCCAGCGAGGTTGGTGCTGGTCCGGTTTTCGTTTTCGGCCTGTTAAATTGATGGTCTCTGGCTGGGGATGATCAGATGTGAGTGATTGTTGATCATCCGTTTTCTGCTGCCAGCTCTTCAGAGTTGCGAGCATCTTTTGCACGCGTTCTTTCTGTTCCGGATGTTGTGAGAGATTTTGCAGTTCGTGAGGATCTTGTTTGAGATCAAATAGTTGCGTCTTATTGATCTGTGGATAACGAATCAATTTCCAGCGATCATCGCGGACCGCACGCATTAAATTTTCATAAGTGGTAAACAGAGAGTCGCGAACCCGGTCTGTTTTCCCTCTCCAGATCGGAGCCAGATCAGCGCCTTCGACACCCGCGGGAACCTGTGTATTGGTTAAGTCGCAGACCGTCGGAAAGATGTCGTACAAATAAACCAGCGCGTCGCTGGATTCATTCTGGGGAATGCCGGGGCCTTTAAAAATCAGTGGGGCTTTCATGCTGTGCTCATATAGATTCTGTTTTCCCAGCAATCCATGGCTGCCAAGGGCAAGCCCATGGTCGGATGAAAAAATGATGATCGTGTTTTTGTCAAACTCCTTCTCTTTAATTGTGTTCAGGATTCGGCCAATGTGTGAATCCATATCGGTGATCATGCCATAATATTCTGCAAGTTGCTCACGAATGATATCCGGTTGTCGCGGCCAGCCTGTCAGAACTTCATCCCGGCCGGTCATCCAGCCGTTGTTAAACGGATGTTGGGGCATGAAGTTTTTGGGGAGTGGCGGTCGCGCGTTTTCGTATGCTTTGATTGCGGAAGCCGGAGGCATACGGGGATCGTGTGGTGCAGTGAATGCGACATACGCGTAAAACGGTTTGTCTGCGGGATGCTCATTTAAAAAATCGACGGCTGCATCGACAAACAGTTCACTCGAGAATGTGTCGCTTTTCCGCTTGTTTACAAATTTTCCGTCCTTCAAGTCAACGACGGGAACTTTTAAATGGTTCGACATGCCTCCGATAAAAGCAGCGGTGCCTGACGTAAAACTTTTCTGAAATGATTCACTGTGATTATGCCATTTGCCCGTTCCGAACGTGGTATAACCGGCCTGCTTCAATAACTGTGGCAGCGTGATGACCCCCTTGAGATCCATGGGAACATGATAGAGGGAACGTCCGCTGTTGAGCATCGCCCGGCTGGGTTGACAGACGGCACCATGAATCGAGCCCATACAGAACGCATTCCGAAAACTGAAGCCGGTTTTGACCAGTTGGTCCAGATTCGGTGTCTGAATATGAGGATTGTCATAAGCAGACACCGCATCAGCGCGTTGATCGTCACTGAAGAGAAACAAAATATTGGGACGCGCATCTGTTTGTGATTCTGCACAGGTCCGCTTTGTGATGCTGAACGACCCCAGTAAGATCAGCAAAATAATCAATGAATTTCGCAAGTGTGCAGTCATGATGAGGGTTCTCGTCAGGTGGAACGCGCCGGTATGTAGAAATCAGAGTAGCGTTTTATTTTACTGGAATGTGACTCAATGTTCGAACGACAGCACCATTCTTTGGTGAGTTCCTGAAAGTATTATGAATTGTGAAAATTGTGAAATCAGTCAATTTTGAAGAAACGACGGCCTTTGAGTTCAAATCGTGGGAGTGCGCCGGGAGCAACTGTGGATACTTCAGCGTTGAAGTTGAGGCGATCTTTAATGGTATTGCTGACTTCATGTATGAGTTGTTTCTGTTGTTCTTTTGTCGCGATAGACTCAATCGGTTCGAGTTCGATTTTCATATGCTGCATCGAACGGATCGTGCGCACTTCAATCCGATATTCCGCCACCTGATTGAACGTGCGAAGGATTGCCTCCAGACTGGAGGGAAACACGTTATTGCCGCGAATGATGACCATATCGTCGGCACGGCCCAGAATGCCTCCCTTTAATCGCAGTAAAGAACGGCCGGAAGGACACTCACCTGTCTCTTCGCAGACCAGATCTCCCGTACGATAACGAATCAAAGGAGAGCCGAGCCGTCCCAGATTGGTAATAATCAATTCCCCCTGTTCCCCTTTTTCAACGGGTTGTAAGGTTTCTGAGTTCACAATTTCGGCAATACACTCAGTTTCAAGAATGTTTAAAGTTCCCGGATTTTCCAGGGGTTCAATACCCAGTGCGCCGATTTCCGTCATGCCCCAATGATCGAACACGCGCGCTCCCCAGCTCTGTCCGATACGGAGTTTGGTGGCAGCAATATTTCCCCCTGGTTCGCCGGCGACAATTAAAGCACGTACACGACTGCCGGCGAGATTGATGTTTTCTGCTTCGGCAACCTCGGCCAGACGCAGGGCATATGTGGGTGTGCAGCAGACGGCGGTAATGTGATTGTCCAGAATCATCTGCAGCCGGGCTTCACTGCCCATGCCACCACCAGCCAGACAAAAGTTTCCTCGTCGCGTAGCTCCTTCAAAGGCGGCCCAGAATCCGACAAAGGGACCAAACGAAAACGGAAAGAACAACCGGTCTTCAGGATAAAGCCCTACCATGCGATAAATTTGTGACCAGCATTCACTAAACCAGTCCCAGCTTGCTTTCGTATCGAGCCAGCGCATGGGAGAACCAGTTGTTCCCGATGTCTGATGCATGCGAGTGTATTTTTCTACAGGATACGTCAAATTCGAGCCATAAGGGGGATGGGCCAGATGATCTTCCACTAATTCCGATTTTGTCGTGACCGGCAATTTCTGCAGATCAGACAGGCATTGAATGGACTCGATCGAAACTCCGGCGGACTCCCATTTTTTACGCCAGAAGGAATTGGTCGCTGATACTTCTTTCAGAAGTTCCTGCAAGCGTTGCACTTGGCGTGTTTCGATCGATTGCCGATTCATATTTTCCGGCAGGTTTTGTGGCTCATTCATAAAATTGCTTGTTTGATTCGTTGAGAGGCGTCAGAGGAAGTTATTTCAAGATACCCCTTATTCTGCCGCAACTTGAATGAATTTCCAACCTAAAGGGCATTCAACGGCAGAAAAAATCGTCGGGAAAGCGGTAGGGGACAATTGTTGAAAGCAGTTGTCAATTAAAGAGTTATTGAAGTGAAACTATCTAACATGATCAATTCAACAACCACTCAAGTCGTGAAATGGGGAGGACGATGATATCGATACAGTGGGTTGTCCTGATTGAAGAAACAAACACGGTTCAGATGAGAATCAGGATCGCCTGATCATTGACGACAACATAAGAACTGACATCCAGAGACGAGGACTTTATGGTAGCGGACGGCAGCAATGAGTTGAGACTTGGATTCCTGACCACTATTGAATGCCCCGATGGTGCATTAATTGGCGGCTTACTGGTGACAAACCATTATGGCAGACCTTTGGAATTTCAGTGCACAACTCCTGTAAAACCAAACCGGACACAAGAGGTTTTATACGGACCGACGCTCATTCCCTTTCTCCTGGGCGAAGTGATCGGATTGACGTTGGTAGAAAAGATGAATATTAAACCAAATCTGATTTTGATCGAGCAGGAGCAGGCAATCGAATTGCAAAAGCATACTGCGATTCCGGTCGCCATTTTGTCTGACATCGCGCAAATTCTGGACGACAGCGATTCGTTTCTTTGCGAGCAGATCGGAAAAAACAGACTTCGGTTCGATGCTGGTCATCAATCTGGGAGAGCAGCCATCGAAAACACCAGCAAAAAAATACCCGGTGATGCCGACCTGGGAGAACCCTTTGAGCGTGTACGCGAAGCCTTGAATGAAGCAGTCAAAATGGGTTCATCCCGTTGACATTATTTTTCATGGTGGCATTGTGAATTGATTGAGAGGCACTTCGTTTCAGATCAGGCGGGTACGTGGAATTTTCAGCAAAAAAATCAGATAGCGAAATTAATTCTCAGACTGCAGTAAGACATTCCGGCGGTCCGCATTTTCTTCCCTTGTCTCTGGCTCCGCATTCAGTGCCGGTTTCTCAAGAGGATCAGCAACAATTCCAGCAGCAAATCGACTGTGATGCGATTCCGTTAATGGTATCAGCGTCAGTATTTGCCTCGGGTATGAATGGTGCACTCAGTCGTAAATTCAATCTGGAAACGACTTCACTTGAATTGCTGGAGCGGGCCGGTTTGATGCCAAAATGGAAGCCGACGCGGCCTCGTCTTAAAACGTTTGGGATGACGTTTCCCGATGGGTTGGAGTTTATCCCTCCCAAAGCGGAAAAAGAGCACGAAACAGAATCGATTCAAATTAAAGGGCCAGACGGAACTGTTTCTGAAAATACAGATCGCAAAAAATCAACGCGATTAAAACCGCCCGCGAATGCGTTGTCTCTGGAAGATCGCCTGTTTTATTTATTGCAGCCACCATTGCAATCCTGGTTGGCGGGCCAGGAACTGCTGATGCCTTTTGAACCATTTCCTTATCAGTATGAGGGAATCGCCTGGCTGTTTTCGCAAAAGTCCGCCTTACTCGCCGATGAGATGGGACTTGGCAAAACAATGCAGACTATAACCGGTGTCCGCCTGTTATTACGCAGCGGTCAGGTTCGTCGCATTTTATTACTCTGCCCGAAACCACTCATTCCCAACTGGCAACGTGAATTTAAGTTCTGGGCTGAGGAATTGCCGATCACTGTTGTGCAGGGAGATTCAAATCGTCGAAAGATGATCTGGGAAATGCCGAACACTCCCATTCTGATTGCCAATTATGAATCGATGACGCGCGATTTTGAGATGATGGGCGAAGAAAACATCCCCCGCTTTGATCTGGTCGTGCTGGATGAAGCGCAGCGGATAAAGAATCGAGACTCGCGTACCGCGGAGATTGCCCGTTCGATTCCTCGCAAGCGAAGCTGGGCGCTCACGGGCACACCGATCGAAAATCGACACGAGGAGATGTCGTCGCTGTTTGAATGGATGGAAGTCGTCCCACCGCGGGCCACTCCCGATCTACGACAGCTGCAGGTGCTTTCCAAAGAATTTATTTTAAGGCGGACAAAAGATCTGGTAATGTCAGATTTACCGCCGCGACTCGATCGCCCCGCGTACCTGGATTTGAATCCGGCTCAGCAGATTGCGTATGAGACGGCTGAGAAAGATGGTGTGATTCAACTGAATGCGATGGGCGATTCCATCACCATACAACACGTGTTTGAGCTGGTATTGCGTTTGAAGCAGATTACCAATTTTGATCCGGTTACGGGAGAGAGTTCGAAACTGGATCGCCTGGAGGCAGATATGGAAGAAATCGCCGCCAGCGGTGGCAAAGCGATTTTATTCAGTCAATGGACGAAACCACTGGATTTAATGGCCGAACGTCTGCAGCGATTTGGGACCCTGGTTTATCACGGGGGAATTCCTACGAAACAGCGCGAACCGATTCTGGACCAATTCAAACACGATCCGGATTCCCACTTACTGTTGATGAGTTACGGAACTGGCGCTGTCGGTTTAAATTTACAGTTTGCCGGTTATGTCTTTCTGTTTGATCGCTGGTGGAATCCGGCCATTGAGGACCAGGCAATTAATCGAGCGCATCGGATCGGACAGAAGACTCAGGTGATCGTGACGAAATTCATCTGCAATAATACGATCGAAGAACGGATTGATATGGTGCTGGAACAGAAACGGGAATTGTTTCGTTCTATCCTCGGCGATGGTGATACAACGTGTGAGTCTCGAAGTCTGACTGCTGCAGAAATCTTCGGCTTGTTCGATCTAAAACAGAAAAAAGGGGATGTGACCCATAAAATTGCCCCTCAGGTTTACCAGAAACCGGCTGCCTGATCGAACTAATAGCTCACTAATGGACTGGACGTCATAGAGCCTGACTCGTCTGTGACATTAATGAACCAGATTTTGGTATCCTCGGGTGGTGCAGCGCCAGAAATTTTCGTCCCCTCAACCTGCAGAGGAATTGCGAGCCATTTCCTTTCCGGATTCGGACCTTCGTCGGTCGTGTACTGTAGAACTGCTGTTTTGATTTTGACAGGCTGCACCAACTCAGCAGTCACTTGATGATCTTTGATCAGCGGATTCTGGACAACCGGTAGCGGAGACTCCTGATTCAGTTTCTCATTAATGAAACGCGCGATTTCTTCCGGTTTCCAGCCAGCCGGATGACTATGTCCCATCTTTACTTCAATGCGAATATTACGAGGCGTCGTTTCCGGTACCGCTTCATAACTCCGCTGGTAAGCGCTTAACCAGTACGCGAAATCATTTGTCCCGTTAACGAAGAAAATCGGCATCTGAACAGCCTGCAGATATTGTCCCGGATCATAGAGTTGCATCCAGTTCCTGGCATCTTCGGGGGGAAGTTGATTGATCGATTTTTCAAAAACCGAGTGATTATTCAGAAAACCACATCCATAAACGGGAACGGCTGCTTTGAAGCGATTGTCGAGCCCGGCGACGATGCACGTCAGATATCCGCCCCAGGAAATGCCCGTCACAGCCGTTCGGTCTTTGTCGACTTCAGGAAAAGAACGAATGAGAGAGTGTGCGAGAATCGCGTTGGCGGGAGCATGATAACACCAGTGCTCCGATTTGTCTGATTTGACAGCTTCAAATTTTGCAGCATGGGACTGATCAGGGCCACCCTCAGGAAGTCGTGTGCGACTGGTTTGATCATGGGGATTTTTTCCCTCGACCGGCTGGAAACCAGCTAGATCCATGGCGATCGCAGCATAACCTTTCTTTGCCCATAGTTCAGCCCATTCACGGAACGCGGTTCCTCCACCGCCATGAATTAACACGATACCGGGATAACGGACAGATGGTTTGTCTTTCAATCCGAGTGTTGCAGGGGATGCGTAAAAAGCAAAGACTTTAGTTGGTTTTCCCCGGTACTCTAATCCCTCGTAAATCAGTGTTCTGACAGGAGATTTCTGATCGATCCATTCAAATTGAGGCGCTTCGCTGAGCGCTGCCAGATCCCAGGGAGTCGTTTCAGGCAGATGGGTGCCAGGCTTAATCAGGTCTGCTGCCTGTAAATAACCGGGAGCCAGCAGGCAGAGGACAAATGGAAATAGAACTGATCTGTTAAGACGCACCGCATTCATGGAAGTAAACACCACATTTCAAAAACAAAGAAACTGGAATGAACAGTGATTATCTGTAGTTGAAGCGGGGTTCGCAAGCGAGGAGCGCAAATCGGTGGTTCAAGTCTTAATTCTAAAACAGCAGATTAGAGAGGGCGGAACAAAATATGATTGCAATCGTAATCACGGAACCAATGATGCTGACACAGACAGCAGCAGTACCGGCTTTGAACATATTTTGTGATTCAGCAGGCAGTTGGGTGCCAAGCAGATTCCAGATCGATTTCAAAACCTGATTAAACATCTGGGCGCTCAGAACGGTTGTCATCGCCAGAATAATGAGGGCCCAGTGCGTCGCCGATAAGCCGAGCAGCATTGCTGTTGCGATGACGGCGCTACCAGTAAAAAAATGAATGAAGAAAGTGCTGTCCAGGCGAATTCCAAATGTGATGCCTCGTTCGGCATCAACCAGACGTTGCCTCCATTCAGGTCGCAATTTTTCTGTGACGAAACGTGTACCAGAATCATCACGATATTTCTGTGTTTGAGTTTTTTGTGATTGAATCACCGTCGAGAATCCTGTTATTGAGTATTATTACCGAATAAGGAAGAAAAATCGGATGGCCCCATACCAAAGTTTCCGAAGCGTGGCATGATGGTTAAGCCGATTCCTGCATTGCCAGTGCTTTGGTTATAGTTCATGCCGAGACTCATGATGAAGTCAGCACCCGTTCTGGTAAGCGAAAGCGTTTGCCCGCGGTTGACTTGTTCACCCAGATCATAAGCAGTGCTGATCCCGGCACTCCATTTTTGACTCATGATATAATTCAGGCCTGCAGATAAGATTTGACTATCAAGACCGCCACCCCCTTTGATCTGCTGTAAAGCGACGTTGGCTGATAAACGATTCGTACGCTGGCTGGTGAGAGAAACGTCCCACAGCTCTTGTCCGCCATTGAATAAATCATAATAGGCGTTTGCAGCCACCATTGTTCGGTCACCAAGAAACCACTTGTAGTGTCCGCCAAGCAGTCCAAAGTCCTCACCAAAGTTATCACGCTGTGCATCGGGGAAGTACGAAGCCTCTAAGTCTAAAGTCATCCAGTCTTTGATCCGCAGCTGATCAGCGGGCCCCGTTTTGGTTTGCAGCCGATGACGCCATGCCATTCTTAGTACCTGCTGATCGTCAACCAGTTCATAATAAGGGTCGGTCACACCGCGACCCGCTCCGGTGCGGATGGCATAAAACCGGGGATCAAACTGAGGCGGCAATGTCCCGCCAAAAGTATTGATGACCAGTCTTTGCCGAAAGCGTTCCTGCGCATTGTCATCAAACTCATTGTATTGTGCGATATTGTTCAGGTTCTCATTGGAGTCGCTGAATGAGTAATCCGCTTCCAGCGCCATTTTGTGTGCCAGACCATTCAGATTAAAAAATGAACTGTAAACATCCGGGTAAATTTTCTCAAAGAGAAGGCTGCCTCGCAGACCTGCCGAACCATAGAGTCGGTCAATCGTCTGTTGTTGCAGGCCTTCTTCCCAATAGGCTGCTTCCCCCATCACATACGGCGTCATTTTGATCGGACCGAGGTTGAACGGGGCTTCCAGTTGATTCCGTGTCATCGCAACCAGACCTTGTGAATCGGCAATGAACGGCAGTGGTGTGAAGACATCCTGCATTGGGTTATAGGGAGCAGAACCGGGCTTCAGTTTTCCGTAACCGACTGAAGAATGTGAAGTCCAGCTCAGCAGGTTTCCAAACAAAGGTTCGCCCAGCAGGAACAGGTCGGCTTTGGGAAGCCAGTCTGTGGTGTTATCAAAACCATTTAATTTGGTTCTGCCAATCACAGACCAGGACCAGTTTTCCTGTTGTTGCTTGAGGTGCAGCAGTGTTTCGACATCTTTGCCGTTGTTGAAATCGGATTCAAAATATTCTTCCTGAAAGTTTCGATCCGAGAGAATGCCGCCTTCTCCGGTAAGCGTCATACCGAAGGGGGATTCCTGTCTGTGTTGCAGATTCATAAAGTAGCGGTCTTTTGTGGAAGGAACCAGAGCTCTGCGGTCCAGCCCGAGGTTATCTGTGCCGCTGTCGTGAATATAAAACAGCTCTCCCTTACCATTGAATATATTATCGAAACCGAGCAGATTGGAACCTTGATAATCGCCCGACTGCCCGATTCCCACCCCACGATACGAGTAGTAGTCCAGTTGACCTTCCCATTTGGTTCCCGGTTGACGCTCGAGCCCTAACAGTTTGAACATGTCCCATTCAGTTTCAACCTGGAAACCGAAGATGCGGTCATTACCAAATCGTAAACCGGTAATCGGAAAATAAATATCTTCAGCCGGACTGGAGACATAAGGCAGATAGAAGAGCGGAACATCGCCGACCTGGAATGTATTGTTCGAGCTCGTGAGCCAGGCACGTTTGTTAGGAACAGGCTGACCGGTAAGGGGATCAAGTTCATTTGAGCCTGTTCCGAGCCAGGGGGTGGAGTACCGATCTTCAATGAAGATATCAGACGATTGAACGCGATAGCCGGGCTTGCCGAACTGGCTGCCTGTGGCCCAGGCATTTTGTGCCAGATACGCGCCTTTTGATATTTGACGGATCTGGCTGGCCTGAACACGGATGTCTTCGCCCAGTGCCGGAAGATGAGTTTTGAGTTCTGCGTCCAGCAAGGTACCTCTTTCTTCGCGGGCATCATAAAACGCACGGTTTGCTTTGAGGTAGTAGGAGCCTTGACGGATTTCGATATTGCCTTCGAGATAGATTTCGAACGGTGTCTCTTTTGACTGGCGGATTTCAGAATTAAAGTTTTGTGTATTCCGCCCGTCGGTCCAGATGATGATGCGGTCGGCAGACATATCCACCATTTCCAGGCCATCAACGCCGTCAATCAGCAGATTCACGCCTCCGGTAATGACCCAGATCTGTTCGGGGGGAACGGTATGGGTTGAGGGAAAACTCTGTACATTGTAAGGAACGGCACTGCGGGGAAAGAGTCGAACTCTGCGAAAATCGCCGTTCGGTTCCGGAGTTGGCACGATGCTCAATTCCGGGCCTTCGAGAGGAGGCTTTTCGACGATGAACTGTGCCCGTTTAAGCTGGTGATCGTGGGGAATCCCGCGTCGCTGTGTGGCGCGTTTCAGCAAGGGATCATCGGGGGATGCCGAATCCATTGAAGGACGTCTGATATTTGTTTTGAGCCCTTTTTGCGTGATCAGATTCACCAGCAGGCTGTTTTCGTTTTTTGACTCTCCCGGGAGGTCCACGCGAACTTCTCCCTCAAGGTAAACCGAAATTCGATCCGTTTTTCTGGTCTTGCGGTGCCAGATTACCATCTGTCGCGCACTGAGAACCGCAGCTCCCTGCTTGATGCGACAGTTGCCTTTCAGAATCGACACTTCGACAAAATCTACTTCCCACTGTTGAGAGTATTCGGCAGAAATTTCAATCGGTTCTTCTTCCGAAGGTTCGAATTCTGATTCTTCATAAGAGGCTTTAGGGGCACCGAAGAAACTGGTTTGCGCAGGCGCAACCGTGACCATTCCGCCAAGCATTGTTACAAAAACAATGGCTTGCCAGATCGTGTGCGAAACATACCGGGTAACGGAATTAATCTCGCCCGACACGGGCACTCCTGAAGTGATAACCGAGTAGGTCAATCTTCTGATGAAGGGGATATGGTCTGAATGGAATTCTCCCTGCTGCCGGGGTAACAGCAGACAGGGGGTAACGGATTGAGGACAGCAGGCACTAACTTCGTCTGCCATACCGGGATAAATGGGCGCGGATTATATGCCGGTTTCTCAAAGAGTGTCAATAACAGTTGGCGGGTCAGATTGGCACCAGAGGACGTTATAAAGCACTGTCCTGTAGTCTGTTACGGCGATCACTTGATTCGTCAGTCACGGGACTGCCGAATTTGAAAAAACAATAGAATTGAGACCATCCATAAATGCTCAGCAAGGCGATTGCCGGGACGAGGGGAGCCCGCATTCTCATGTTAGTCCAGTAGAAGAGATGAACCACCGTAAAACTGAAAATCAGCCAGATAAGCGGCTCCCATTTTCGCTCTTTGTTCCAGAATACCATTAGTATCCCGCCAACACCGCCGATGAGAACTATTGTGTAATATGCGGCGATGCTCCAGCCGATCATCGGAACCGAAGTCAGGGTAGAACTGGTAAGCGGGGCGATATTCCAGAACCGTTTGAATCGAAGCAGGCAAGCCTGTACAAAGAGATCGGGCTGCGCTGCAATATTTTGTTTTGCCCGTTGGTACATCCAGCGATCTCGTTCTTGTTCAGTTTCAATGAGGGGGATTTCCTGAGAAATTTGTTGTTCCAGACTCTGTTGCCAGGTATTCAGACTCTCGCCAGACCAGACGGTCCCCCACGGTTGCTGGACAACTTCTTTGTAGAAGACCGGATTATTTCCCAGCAGCAACGTATAACCGCCGTGGGTTGTGGACAGAATCGGAGCATGGAACACAATCAGATTTCGAATTAACCAGGGAGAAACCGCGAGCAAAATGCCTGCAGCCAGATAAGACCCCTGACTCCATTCGTATTTTTTGAATGAGGCGGGTTTGAGAACGCGGAGTCGATCGAGGAGGGAACCGATAAATCGAACCGTAATCCAGATCCCGAAAAAAGCAAGATAAGTCGGACGGCACAGAATGGCCAATCCCCAGACGAAACCTGTCCAGAAGGAACGCGGGATGAGAGCCGGTTCTGTATGCCGCACAGATTCAACCGCGAAACCGGACACCAGCAGGTATATCAGCAGACTTGTGAAAAATGCGGCGAGTACCTCTGTCATTGCATAACTCGTGTATTGCAGCAGAATCGGGTCTGATGCCACAATCGCAGCAGCCAGGAGCGCAGCGCTTTTCATCTGGAGCTGTTTTCCAGTCTTCCAGGTCAGCCAGACGGTGAGAACCCCCAGAATGATTTGTACAATCCCCACGCCGAGTGGAGCCGCTTTGAAAAAATAAATCACGGATAACATCACAGGATAAAGCGGCGGGCGAAATGCGGTGGGCTGAATCACAGGCTCTTGGGGGCTGGATGTATAACCGTGGCCCGCAGCCAGATTCCGGGCGATCGCGATATAGGCGTCGCGATCCTGCTGCAATTGATCGGTCTGCAGAGAAACCAGCGCAATACGCAGCAAACCCGCAAAGAACAGGATCAAAAGCAGGCCAAAATAACAGCGTCTTGTTTGAGTCACAGACATGGTTCCGTAGAGTTCCGAAAGGGAAGACTTCTAAAGTATGCAGGTCTGGAAGCGAAGAAACAAGGGGAGGCGGGAGAGGGTTTTTGAGCATTTCACGAGATAGAAAATAAGCCCCCCCTTCAAAAAACGTCCGCTCAGAGATGAAATCATGATTCTTCTGCGATATAGTCCGACATGAGTAACTGTGTTGTATGGACGGCAGGAAGAATTCCTGCCTGACAGAAACGGGCCGATAGTTAATAATAATTGCCTTGCAGGCAGTGGGATATGGTCTTTCTTTATGAGTAGTCACCCGCGGCGATGGCTTGAATCATTGGTAGATCGTCTCTACAACCTGCGATGGGTTTTATTATTGATTTCCATGGTTTTAACCGGGCTTGCCATCTTTCCGGCTTCGCAGCTTACCTTTGAACAGTCGATTGAATCCCTGTACGCCAAAGATGACCGGCATCTGCTGGATTATCTGGAGAGCAAATCCTTGTTTGGCGGCGATGAATTTGTCTTCGTGGCGTATACGACACCCGATTTGTTAACACCGGAAGCATTGGTCGAAGTTCGCAGGTTTTCTGATGAGCTAAGTAAAATACCGGGTGTGAATTCCGAAGTCACCCAGAATCTGGCTGATGCACTCGCGCCTCCCAAATTGAATTTTTTTCTGCGGGCTCTGATTCGACGAAAACAGGATGAGTTAACGGAATTGTTTCGAGGCGTCCTGATCGGTGAGGATAATCAGACAACTGCCGTTGTTCTGCGTTTATTGCCCGAGAATGAAACCACTGTTCCCCGCGCGGAAACGTTTCGACTGATTCGCAGACTGGCGAAAACACACACGCCGGTGGCTTATGTAGTCGGCGAACCGGTGCAAGTACATGATATGTTCCGTTATGTAGAGGAAGACGGAGACATCCTGTTTAAAGTCTCCCTTAATCTGCTGGCTTTGGTTCTGTTTCTGTTGTTTCGACGGTTACGCTGGGTCATGTTGCCTTTACTGGTTGTGATCTGCTCCATCTTATGGACGGAAGCAATTCTGGTATTGGGAAATTTCCAGTTGAGCATGGTCAGTTCCATGCTCAACTCACTGGTGACCATTATTGGTATTGCCACGGTCGCGCATGTCGCAGTCCACTTCCAGGAATTGCAGCGCAGGAACATTTCGCGTCCTCGTGCCATTCGACAGACACTGGTGGAGTTGTTACCGGCAATTTTCTGGACTTGTGCGACAACGGCTGCCGGTTTCGCTTCGTTGCTCTCCAGTGACATTGCGCCGGTCAGAAGCTTCGGAATTATGATGGCCATCGGTACGATGATGGTACTCCTGGCAGCGACCGTGCTGTTGCCGGGAGGAATTTCATTAGGCCATCTGAGTGCGCCGCTCAAACATTCTTCCGAACGCGGGCTGGAACGTTTGTTGAAAAAAGTCTGTATCGGTACGGAACGTTATCCCAAACTGTTACTGGGTATTTCTTCGGTGGTTGTGCTGTTCGCTGCCGGAGGCTTTAATCGGTTACAGGTGGAAACGGATTTCAGTAAAAACTTCCGGGAATCGAGTGATATCGTGAAATCACTCAATTTTGTGGAGACGCGACTGGGAGGCGCTTCGACCTGGGAAGTAAATTTCCCGGCTCCCCCTCAACTGGATGAGACTTATCTGGATCGCGTGCGCGCCTTGGCGAAAGATCTGCAACAGGTCAACCCTCCGGGTAAACAACAACTCACTAAAGTGATTTCCATTACGGAGACACTCGACTTTATCCCCAAAATTCCGTTTGCCTCTGATCCATTGAAATCCAAACTGGATCAGATCAAAGCATTGCAGCCGGATTTCGAGAGCAGTCTTTATAACCCTGAAAAAGGACGCATGCGGATTGTCTTGAGAGCGCTGGAACGACAGTCGGCTGAAGAAAAACTGTCTCTGATTCACAAAGTCGATACACTGGCTAAGAAACATTTTCCGGGTTCTGAAATCAAACAGACAACCGCTGAATCGAGTTCCGGTCACACGGAACCGGGCAAAGCTGCCGGGATCTTTATCTTGCTGGCTTATCTGATCGACAGCCTGCTGAAAGACCAGCTCTTCAGTTTCCTGTTGGCGGGCACCAGTATTCTGGCAATGATGACCATTGCGTTTCGCAGCCTGAAAATGGGACTGATTTCCATGGTTCCCAATTTATTTCCCATTGTTCTTGTCGTTGGTGCCATGGGCTGGTTCGGTTTACCGTTGAATATCGGTACAGCCATGATTGCCAGTGTCTCGATGGGTTTGACCACCGATTCCAGCATCCATTTTATTACAGGTTTTCTGAGAGAGCGTTCGCGGGGAGCTTCGATTACCGATGCCTTAAGGCGAACGCATCAGAGTGTCGGTCGTGCGATCATCTTTGCCACGTGTGCCCTGGTGGCCGGGTTCAGCGTGCTGATGCTGTCGCACTTCATTCCACTGATTTATTTTGGTGCACTGGTCAGTGTGGCGATGATCGGCGGCATGTTAGGATCACTGATTCTGTTGCCGATCCTGTTACGGTTGTTTTATACCGACAAAATTGAATCAGCTGCGTAATGGCAGCGGTTTGTATTTTCGCTGATCCATGCCGACATAACGTGATGAAGGCTGGTAGAGATGATTGTTTTCCGATTGCTCAATGATGTGTGCCACCCATCCGACCAGTCTTGAAACAGTAAAGATCGGCGTGAATAATTCCGGTTCAAATCCCAGGTAATGCAGTAAGCGGCTCGCATGCCACTCGACCCGGGGAGATACTTTCTGAATTTTTCCCATGATCTCTTCAATCGTATCGGCGGCCGCTTCCATTTCTGTTTGTCCCAGGGCATTGGCCAACTGAGAACAATACTCTTTCAGCACGGCAGACCGCGGGTCCCTGGGTTTGTGGGGTGAACTCTCAAACCCGAGCACTCTCTTGCCTTTGGTAATTTCCTGGCAGACCCAGTCCTCCGTATTGCCCGAAAACATTGCTTCGTGTAGCGCATCCAGAACGCCAACTCCCGAACTGCAATGCAATGACCCGTTGATCGAACCTACGGCTGAACAGACGGCAGAATAGAGCGGGCTGCCGGTGGATGCAACTACGCGCGCCGCAAAGGTGGAAGGGGCCAATCCGTAGTCGGCATACGTAATCAGAGCGGCATTGAATGCTTCTTCTTCCAGTTGAGTCGGTTCATCCCCTTTCAGCATGTACCAGAAACTGCCGGCGTAGGAATGATCAAAGTTCGGCTTGACCGGAATAGATCCGTTAACCAGATGGTGTCGATACGAGATGAGTTGTGGTAGCATCGCCAGTAAATATTGTGCATTGGCGAATTCTGACATGAACACGCCATATTCCATCTGGGGATCGAAGTGTGCCAGCAGGCTCACGCCTGTTCGAACCACTTCCATCATATCAATATGGGAAGGAATAGCATGGATTACGGCAACGACTGGCGGGGGGAGCTGACCGGTTTCGACCAGCAGGGTCTGAAAGTCCGCCAATTGTTCGTGGCTGGGAAGTTCGCCGTGTAACAGCAGGTAGGCAACTTCGATGAATAAAGCTTCCCGGGCCAGTTCCTCAACGGGATAACCTCGATATGTCAATACGTCCTGAACCTGGGATATCTCGGTCTCTGATGCGATGATCCCGGATAAACCAGGGCGATAAGGGTGACGTTCCATGTCTTAAACCTTCCACTCTTCCTGAATAGGTAAAATATAGGCAGTCCATTATGAGTCAGAGTATAACTGATATGCAAAATAGAATCGACATACGTTGAGGTCCGATTTTTCGAAGAATAGGGAAAAAATTTATAGGTGTACTTCCTGCTTGACACAACTTTCCCGGTTGACCTCTCCAGCGAAATCTAACTTCAGGCTTCATCATCATTTGAAATCAGTCGGCTTGCGCCTGCTTCCTGTAATTTTTTCGCAACACGGACTCCGATTTCGATCGCATCATCAAAGGGACCAGCAGCCGAAGCGGCGATCCGTTCCTGACCATCACCACTCAGAACGACTGCTTCCAGACGCAACTCGTGTTCTTCAAGATGAGACAGTGTTCCGATCGGGGCATGGCAGCCGGCGCGCAGGAACGCCAGCAGACTGCGTTCGGCTGTGGTGGCCGCTTTCGTTGGAAGATGCGAAAGCGCGTTCAGCAGCGACGCGGTTTCGCTGTCATCATCACGACACTCTATTCCCAGCGCTCCCTGTCCAACTGCAGGATAAACTTCGGGGGGCGTCAGCAGAAGCGAGGCACGTTGCTCCAGTAACTCCAGGCGGGCCATGCCGGCCTCAGCCAGACAGAGTGCGTCGTATTCACCGGCATCGAGTTTTTTCAGTCGTGTTTCGACATTTCCGCGGACCTCTAACATCTTTAGATCCGCGCGATGATGCAGCAACTGCGCGCGACGTCGTAAACTTCCGGTTCCAATCTTCGCATCAGCAGGCAGGTCGGAGACGCTATTGACGCCTGCGGAATTTTGAGGAAAAATCAAAACATCATACAGCGGCCCGCGTACGGGGATGCCCGCCAGTTGCAGGCCGGGGGCCTGTTCCGTAGGCAGATCTTTCAGACTATGTACTGCGAGATCGGCGCGGCCGTCAAGTACCGCTTTCTGTACTTCTCTCGTAAAAACACCCAGTCCACCGAATTCGGAGAGAGGGGAAGTCAGATCGCGGTCTCCTTCCGATGTGATGTGGACAATTTCAATCTCGCGATCGCCAGTCTGTTGTTTCAGCAGGTCTGCAACATAATGCGCCTGCCAGAGTGCCAGGCGACTGGCACGGGTTGCGATCCGCAATGGACGTTGTTCAGACGTCTGGTTCATCAATGACTTTCTAATTACTTACGTGAAGTCTCTATTTCGAATATTCAATCAACACCGGCGCAATTGCAGGTCAATTTATCTCCGGTGGCTTTTCCCGGGTATCTGGTTGAGCGGGCATCGAATCTTCAGGTTTCGTTTCTGTGGTTGCGTGCTTCGTCTCGATTGTTGAGGTTTGGGTCGTGGGGGCCGGGGGTGTAATCTGAACTTTAAACCCAGCCAGTTTCCGGTCGCCCAGCAGACGCTTGCCCAGCTCTTCGCGGAGCAGTTCGTCAGTGACGCGCTGCTGGGGAGGCACAAGAACGCCGCAGGAAAGACAGAACTGAAACGCCTGGTCGACCGTGATATTCAAATCGACAATTTCGCTTCTCGGGACACTCATCGTATAACCGGTCACCGGCATGGGAGAAGTCGGAATCAGAATCGCGACCAGTGGTTCTCCGGCTGTTACCGTCATTTCCAGCATACTGTCTCCGGTGACGAATCCCAGAGACCAGATTCCACGACGGGGATATTCCACCGCCACCACCCGGCTGTAATCTACGGTCCGTTCACTGAAGAAAAAGTCGGTGACCTGTTTCACGGAAGAATAGACATTGCTGACAACTGGCAGCCTTGCAAGGATTCCCTGCTCAAATTTGATCACCATCCACGCGCCGATCCGGGCGGTCACAAAACGTCCCAGAAAATACAAGGCAACAATCGTTAATGCGACAGCGACCGCACTTAACTGAAACAGACTCTTAAACCAGCGGGTCGTTGCGAGTTCCATATAGAGCCCCATCGCCGTCGTGGGCATATCCGAGGCACGAATTCGTTTCGCGACTTCACTGTAATCCTTGTATGGTACCGCGCGATCTCCAAACGGGACCCAGGCGTATGCAATTACCATTTTGCGGGTCACTTCTTCAGGTCTCGCATTTTTTTCAATTGCGGAAAACTGTTCAGCATGAGCTTTGCTGATCAGATACTCTTTCCGGCAATATTCGAGGGGAGGGAGATTTTCAATCTCGACAAAATTGTCTCGCGGTTGAGAGGCGTCAGTAAAATAAGCGATGCAGTAACGGACCGTGGTCGTGGTAGGCACGATGATGTAATTATTCACGATTCCGGCAACCCAGATCACGATCACCAGCGTCAGAATCGGAGGCAGACTGATGGCCAGCCCTCTCAGAAAAAAACGATGCGTCGTTGCAATTTGTTTTTTCTCCGGCTTAACGTCGGGTCTTTCATCCGGGGGTTGAGTGGTACTCGATTCCATCGAAGTACTTGCCTTATCAGTTGTATCCACGAAAACGGCGACCGTCTTTTGTGGAGAATCTTAATTGTTAAATCACAAACCCGGCGCTCTGGCAACTACAGCCACGTTCACTTCGCAGGCACCTGTCTCAAGCAGTACACGAGTCGCGGCGTTCGCGGTCGAACCTGTAGTCATGACATCGTCAACCAGTAATATCTTTTGACCGACTACCTGCTTACGTCTGCGTACTTCAAAAGCGTCTCGCAAATTTTTTCTCCTGTTCGACGGCGTCAAACTGGTCTGTGTGGGAGTCCGTTTTCGTTTGGCGAGTATATTCCCGTGGTATTTTGCTTGCAAGCGGTGTGACAGGGCCTCTGCAATGATACTGGCGGGATTATGGGTACGGTGCAGGCGGGATGTCCAATATAAGGGGACCGGAATTATCAGATTGGGGGCTAGTTTTTCGAAGGTTTCCTGATTCCGGTAAAACAGCAGTGTGCCCAGTCCGCCTCCCAGATGCGCGCCATGATTTTGTTTCAGATGGAGAACTAATTGTCGCAGGGGACCCTGGTATTTTCCCAGAGCAACCGCACGCTGAAACAAAAAACGTTCGTTTTTACAGTAACTGCAACCTAGCGAGGTGTCCAGGTGAGGCCCCACCGGTGCGCCGCAGCGTTCGCACGCCTGTTCGATCTCGGGAGCAATTTGCTGGATCTGTAGACCACAATTGTTCCCCGAACAAACCGCAGCGATGCCGCACAGTGAGCAGCGGGGAGGGTAGACAAAATTTCTCCCGGTTTGCAGCCAGTGTATGGTCTGAGCTGGAATCTGTCGAATCCCCAGATATTTCATGATTTCACTGAAGTCACCACTAGGATCACGGCTTAATTTCGGTATCCTCACATAGTATGTGAGAGATCTCAGGAAACATAGACCTAATGTTCAGGCCTGAGTCGTTTTCTTAAAAACAGGCAGAGTTTGTCAGGAAAAGTCGTTGGGAGTCCCACACTCAGAAGTCGTTATCATTGGAGGCGGGTTGGCCGGATTGACCTGTGCGGTGACACTTGCGGATCGGGGAGTCCCCGTTTCACTGTTTGAATCGCGTCCCCGGCTGGGAGGCCGGGCCAGTTCGTTCGAAGACAAACAGACGCAGCAGCTGATCGATAACTGCCAGCATGTCAGTATGGGCTGCTGTGACGAGTTTAACCGGTTTTGTGAAACCGTCGGTATCGCCGACTCATTTCGCAGAGAAAAAAAACTGCATTTTGTCGGGCCCCGGAGTTCCGGTCCATACGGAATCGGAGAGCAGTTCAAGTGCAATTCCTTTTCCGCGACTCCCTGCCTGCCGACTCCCTTGCATTTGCTGCCCGCATTTGGCGGACTCTCCTATTTATCGGTTTCAGAAAAAATCGGCCTGGCCCGTAGTTTAAAACAATTGGCGCAGACACCCCTCGATTTAAACAATGAACCCACAATGGCCGCCTGGCTCGCCGATCAAGGGCAGTCTCAAAACGCCATCAATCGATTCTGGAATGTCGTCCTCGTCAGTGCGTTGAGCGAAAGTCTGGAACGGATCAGTCTGTCGCATGCGCGGAAGGTTTTTGTCGATGGTTTCTTGAGAACCCGGAACGGTTGGCAGGTGCTGATTCCCACCGTGCCGCTCGACAGACTGTACGGCGAGGTAATTCTGAAACGGCTGGAAACACAACAGGCGAAAGTGCATCTGCAAACCGGCGTCGAGCGCGTGCAGATCACAGACGGAAAAGTGACCGGCGTGCAGTTGCGGGACGGGCGGAAAATGTCCTGCGAGCGAGTCGTGCTGGCAGTCCCCCACCAGCGCGTTTTGTCTTTGCTGCCGGAGGTCTTTGCGGGGCGTGAGTCTCTCGCAAAAATCGAACAGATTCAATCTGCGCCGATCACCAGCGTGCATCTCTGGTTTGATCAGGAAATCACAGAGTTGCCGCATGCTGTTTTTGTCGACTGTCTTTCGCAGTGGATGTTCAATCGCAGTCGAATCATGCCACAACCTGCAGAGGAAGGCTTTTATTATCAGATTGTGATTTCCGCCAGTCACGATCTGACCGGAGAAACCAGGCAGGGACGCACGCAGACAGAAATCATTGCGGAAGTCATCGAGGAATTGACTCGCATCTGGCCGGAGACAACACAGGCAAAACTGATTCACAGCCGCATGGTGACCGAACATCAGGCTGTTTTCTCCGTCAAGCCGGGCATCGAAGAACTGCGTCCTTCACAAAGGACCGGCGTGGCAGGCTTATACCTCGCAGGAGACTGGACAGCCACCGATTGGCCTGCCACGATGGAAGGCGCCGTTCGCAGCGGACTACTGGCGACTGAGTTTCTGCTGGATGATGTGGGCCACCCTGAATCATTATTGTTATCTCCGATGAAGACGAGTATTCTATCTAAAATTCTTTTCGGACTGTAAACTCTCACGCATGCATATTCAAAATTTTTCATCTTTGAATCAGTCGAAGCAGCAAACGCAGTCGATCGCGCAGTTTGTTCGTATCATCTGCCTGCTGTTAGGATTTACGATTTTCGGTACGGTGGGAATTCGCCTGATTGAAGGCGCTTCCTGGTTAAACTGTCTGTATCTGATCGTGATTACCGCGACTACCGTCGGGTATGAAGACCCCGTCACCCTGAGTGATAATGGCAAACTCTTTATCATTTTTTATCTCGTATTTGGTTTGGGAATTTTTACTTATAGTGTTTCCCAGCTCGGTCAATGGATCGTTCGGCAACAAATGGGCTCGCTGTTGGAGAAACGAAGAATGCAGAAGACAATTTCAAAATTAGACGGCCATTACATTGTGTGCGGCATCGGTCGCATGGGTAGAACGATTTGTGAATACCTCCATGAACGGGGGGAGCCGTTTGTCGTGATTGATAATAATGAAGAACACCTGGAGTCCGCGTGTGAACAGAGCGGCTGGTTTTACATCCACGGCGATGCGACCGACGATTTCGTTCTGAAAAGTGCCGGCATCGATCGTGCCAAGTCTCTGGCGGCCGCGTTGCCCAGCGATGCAGACAATGTCTACGTTGTTCTGACGGCGCGCATGTTGAATCCGGAGTTTCAGATTATCGCGCGGGCCAGTGACGATAAGGCTGGAGACAAAATCAAACACGCCGGCGCCAATCGCGTCGTCAGCCCGTTTCGAAGCGGCGCTGTCAAGATCGCCCGGTTTATGATTCATCCGGCTGTGGAAGATTTCGTCGAAGTCGCCAGCAAGAATATCGGCGGTTTTCAGGTGGCCGATCTTCAGATCGCTGAGCATCACTCCTATTGCGGAAAAAAATTGAGCGAAACAGATTTCAGCAGTAAAGGGTTGATGATCATCGGCATCTGCAGACCGGGACAGGAGCCTCAAATGCCTCCTCCCAGTTCTACAATTCTGAACGCCGGCGACAGCATCTATGCACTCGGCTCTGCGACCTCCGTCAATCGATTGATTGACGAATTTAACGAGTCGCATCAAACGCCTGTATAAGAAATTCTCCCTGGTCACGCTATGTCGCCGGCGATTTCTGAAATAAAATCTCTTGACAGATTCGGGAATCCGAACCGCCGCGAAGCAGTCGACAAAAACAGGTAAATTGACCCCTCTTGACCCGTTCAGGACTCCCCCTAATATTCGTGTTATGCGTCGCGCGCGTGGAAACAACAATTTGTTGATGAATGCATTCCTACCTGCGAATCCCCTCACCATAAAAGTCCCTTGTTTCACGCAAAAACTGTCCCGAATCACGGGACCTGTATCAAAATGAGACCGCTTATTCAGGTCAATTCTGGTCATCCACGAACCATAACCTGCCTTATACGAACCATAGTCTGTCCTGCATGAACCATAACCAGACTTGTTTTCAGCTTCCCCGCGCCGAATAAAGCTTGACCCCATCCCACCGATGCTTATGATCAACATCGTCGTCACCGATAATACAAATACGAAACAATCCATCGACAATACAAATACGAAACAATCCATCGACGCGTTCCTCAAAAAAGTATTGTGACAAACAGGATGCAGCCCGAATTCCGTTCCGCCCGAGCGAAACAGGATGCACATGATAAAACATAGCCGCCAAGCTCACTCAGATGAAAATCCGGCAGCAGTTTCCATTCAACGGACCGAGTAGAAAAAAATCAGAACAAACGCCCGATTTCAAGAAGCACAACCGACTCACATTGCCGTAGGGTGCGGACCCCTCTGTCCGCCCGCCTGTCGAGGTTCGATTTTGTTTTACACCGCAGAAGGGAACCAGATGAAACGGGGTCCGGATAAAATGTTCGAACGTGATCACACGAACGACCCTGCCCCAGCGGGCGGACACATCGATTCCGCCTCTACGTTTGTGTTGACGAATGCAATTCGAGTTTGCCGACGAAACAGCTCAGTCCCGTACCAGCGCCCATTGCTCGTCGAGAATTTTCGGGGAAACCTTTAACGCCGTCCCCAGCTTCTGGGCAAACAGCGACACGCGAAATTCTTCGAGCATCCAGCGAAACTTGATCAACTGCGGATCAATGATCTCCCGTTCGTGATGCTGTCGCGCGCGTTGGGAATACAGGGCGAAGTAGCGGGAGATGCTGCGGATATTGCTGATGTCACGCTGCAGGCCGGCCCCGCCCAGTTTTCCCAGACGCATTTCCATGCCCTGCAGATAACGGGGGAACTGTTGCAGCCACGGGTAAGGCGTGCTCACCAGGAAGCGGCCGTTGATCATCGCGTTGAGCTGTGCGCGCATATCGTGCAGCGGCTCACTCCAGGCGGGGACTTTGGTTTTATCCAGCGTTACTTTCATCCGATGATACTGTTCCAGCAGTCCCGGCAGCAGGCTGGCCAGATCCTGAGCGGCAATCGGAATCTGGTTCTGCCACTCTTTCACAAACTGACGATACTGTGCTTCATTGCGCGGCAGCCGCTCCTTCAGACCGAACAGCGTCCGTTCCGCGAGCAGTTCAATCAGCTGTTCCCGCAAATTGATCCCGCCGATCGCCGTCACATACATTGACATGCGATTCAAATCGGGTAAATGATCGATCTGTGTTTTCAAACGACGATGTTCGGCCAGTACAAACAGACGTCTCAAACCAAACCGCGTTTCATACGCGGCCCGTTCGGGCGCATCCCGCAGGCAGAGCGCGACCGACGTTCCCTCGTCGAGCAGACTGGGGAAACCGGTGAGCGAAAGTTTCTCGTGCCGGATCTGCACCTCTGCCGGAAAATCACCAAAGGTCCAGTCAGTTAATCCTGTCTGGCTCCAGTGGTCATCCGAAATCGCTGAAAAACTGTCGGCTGCCTGGGAACCAAATTCCTGACGCAACTGTGTCAGATTGCGATTGCTGGCAATCGCCGCACCCCCTTGATCCAGCACGCGGATATTCATCTGCAGGTGCTGCGGCAGTCGCTGAATTTCAAACAGGTCGGCCGTGATCCGTTCTCCTGAAATCTGCGACAGCATTTCCGCCACCGTTTCTTCAAACGAACCTTTGCCGAACTCCAGCTTGCTGACCACCTGCTTCGCTGTCTCCGGGGCTGGCACCAGCATCCGCCGTACCGATTTCGGCAGCGATTTGATCATTGCGGCTACTTTTTCTTCCAGCAGTCCCGGCACCAGCCAGCCCAGTCGTTGCGGCGAAAGCTGGTTCAGACTTTCCTGCGGAATCGAAACCGTCACGCCGTCTTCTTCGGCGCCGGGTTCCAGATGATATTCCAGCGGAAACTGCATTTTTCCCAGACTGATGGCGTTGGGAAATTCCGATTCATCGATATCCTGCGCCTGAACTTCGAAGAAATCTTCCAGTCGCATATTGAGCAGCGTCGGCGTTTTTCTGCTGGCGACTTTCCACCATTTCTTCAAACTGACGCCGTCATACACGTCCGTCGGCAGCCGATCGTCGTAAAACGCGAACTGCTGTTCCTGCGAGGGAATCAAATCATACCGCCGTGTTTTTGACTGCTGCTGTTCGAGATCTTCGAGAAACTTCTGATTGTGCGCGAAAAAATCAATCTGCACATTGAAGTCTCCTTCCACCAGCCCGTATTGCAGCATTAAGGTCCGCGACTGTTCGGGATCGATTTTTCCATAATGTACCGAGCGACCGGGGACGATCGTCAGCCCGAACAGCGTCACTTTTTCTGTTGCGACCGCCGAGCCCGCATCGCCGTTCCAGCGTGGATCGCTCCAGCTCTTTTTCACCAGATGGCCGGCGGCCGGTTCGATCCAGTTCGGTGCGATTTTCGCGACCGTGCGTGCGTAACGTTTACTGGTTTCAATCAGTTCCGCAGAGATAATCCACTTCGGCTTTTTCTCGAAAACTCCTGAACCGGGCCAGAGAACATACTTCTGCTGACCCGAACCCGTATACTCGTGCGTATCCGAACGCATGGCGATGTTCGAGAGAAAACCGGGCAGCAGCGCACGGTGGATGGCGGCGGAATCGTCTTTACGCGGATGCGGTTTCAGACCTGTTTCTTCGACTAACTGTCGCAACTGGCGAAAAATGTCTGCCCATTCCCGCAGTCGATTGTAAGACAGATAATTCTGCACACACGCTCTGCGCAGACGGCTCTGCGACAGGTCGTCTTTCAGCTTGTGATAAAAGTCCCACAGTTTGAGATAACTGAGAAAATCCGATTCGGTGTCCCGAAACTGTTCGTGTACCTCGTCGGCGGCCTGCTGTTTGTCAATCGGTCGTTCACGCGGGTCCTGCAGCTCTAATGCCGCCGCGATGATGAGAATTTCGTGCAGACAGTTCTCGTCATGGGCCGCCAGAATCATCCGCGCTATCCGCGGATCCACGGGGAGACGACTGATCTGCCGGCCGATGTCGGTCAGCCGATTCTGTTCGTCGATCGCGCCCAGTTCGAACAGCGTACTGTAACCGTCGCGGATCGCTGCCGGCTTCGGAGGATCGAGAAACGGAAACTCTTCGATCGCGCCCAGTTTCATATTCAGTGTCTGCAGAATGACCGACGCCAGGTTCGTCCGGAGGATTTCGGGGGACGTGAATTCATCGCGACTGTTAAAGTCGGCTTCGCTGTAAAGACGAATGCAGATTCCCGGTGCCACACGGCCGCAACGGCCGGCCCGCTGATTGGCGGATGCCTGCGAGACCGCTTCGATCGGCAGCCGCTGCACCTGCGAACGGCTGGAATAACGACTGATCCGCGCCAGCCCGGTGTCGATCACATATCGGATTCCGGGCACCGTGATCGACGATTCCGCCACGTTGGTCGCGATTACAATCCGCCGATACGAGGAAGGGCGAAAGACCTTGTTCTGTTCCGCCATCGACAGCCGCCCGTAGAGAGGCACGATTTCTGTCTGCCGCCCGCCGTCGTCGCCAATGATCGAACGCCCCCGCAACAGTCGGGCGGTTTCACGTATATCCCATTCCGTCGCGACAAAAATCAGAATGTCGCCGTCGTCGATGGCCGCCAGTTCGTTGACCGCGTCAGCCAGCAGCGACTGTTCGTCGGCCGTGTTGTTCTGTGATTTGACTTTGTTTTTTTCAGCCACATCCGAATCCAGCGGACGATAACGTATTTCCACCGGATACGTGCGGCCCGACACATTCAGAATCGGAGCCGGCTTGCCTGCGGTGCGAAAATGTTCGCTGAAGCGGTCGGCGTCGATCGTGGCCGACGTGATGATCACGCGCAGGTCTTTGCGTCTGGGCAGCAGGCGTTTGAGATAACCGAGCAGAAAGTCAATGTTCAATGAGCGTTCGTGGGCTTCGTCGATGATGATGGTATCGTACTGATTCAGATAACTGTCAGTCTGCGTCTCCGCCAGCAGAATACCGTCGGTCATCAGTTTGATATACGTGTTGGGGCCCGTTGTGTCGGCGAAACGAATTTTAAAACCGCAGGCCGTTCCCTGTTCGCGGCCCAGTTCTTCCGAGAT
>CAXBFD010000042.1:0-52280 GCA_963974925.1 uncultured bacterium
AAACGAAGGACTGGTATCGATTACTTTCATCAAGAAAAGGTAAAATCATGACGGTCCAGGGAGCCCCGTTTCTGACGCTTGTCCCACTTGCGGGAAAATTACACCAGCCTGTCTGTGGAAAAGAACTGCCCATGACAGTCCCTGGAGGAAAAACGCGATGCGTTTCATGATAATTATGTAACGCCAGTCCAATCTGTTTTAAGCGTGTTTTACAGTCCGAACGCCTGGCTGCTTCACGTGCCTGCTGGACGGCTGGTAACAGCAGTGCGATGAGAATGGCAATAATGGCGATTACTACCAGAAGTTCGATGAGCGTAAACCCCTGGCGAACAACAGGAATTGTTTTCTGCAGGTGTTTCTGCTTCGGGAGTAATTTTAACAGGTGTAACTGCACTGACGCTGACATGATCTTTTGCTCCTTTATGAATGATAAATTGATAAATGGCAAAGCAGGTGTTGAACGTGAGCAATTTATTAAGCTGTTATACGTATCCCATTCGCTCTGAAATTTCGCTGGCGTGTTGCATGACCTGTGAACCCAGACGCTCAAATTTCAAGTGAGTCAGGCGGGTCTCAGGTCCTGTAATCCAGATCGCGGCAATAGGGTAACCGCTATGATCAAAAATCGGGGCGGCGACGCAGTTGATTCCTTCCACTTCTTCTCCCCAGTCAACGGCATAACCCCGTTCACGGGCTTGCTGGATCTCCGATTTGAATTTGCTCAAACTGGTGATCGTACGCTCGGTGTATTTTTTGAGCGTCAACTGAGACAACATTACTTTCTGTTCGGCTGCCGGCAAAAATGCGAGCATCACTTTAGCGGGGGCTGCGACGTGCAAAGGGAAACGCGTGCCTAATTCGACAAACACCTTAATCGGATGATTGCTGCCCACCTGGCCCAGTACGACCCCCTCCCGATCAATTAATCGGCCCACCAGCGTGGTTTCACCGGTTTCATCGCGCAGCCGGCGCAGCACGTCCAACGCATTTTCCAGTAATTGTTCTGCCCCCGTCCCTTTGCTGCCCAGTTTCAGAAATTTAGCGCTCAGTCGAAACTTCTGCGTTTTATCATCGCGCAACACATAACCGTGTGCCAGAAGTGTATTCAGAATTCGAAACGAACTGTTTTTCGGAATTTCCAGTGCAACGCCCACGTCACTCATGGTCACTCCTTCCAGTCGGTCTGCCAGATATTCCAGTATTTTGAGTGCCCGATCGAGATTAGGCACATGGTACTTTTCAGTATTGATGGGAAGGGCTTTTTTATTCATGGTTTGTCCAATAGAAAGTGGTTTGATATATGGTACAGCCATGAAATCACCTGTCAACTAAAATTATGTCGATCGGGACAAATCGAGCTGATCTCAAAATAAAGGGGGACCGTGTACGACACAATTCTTCACGGGAAAGACCGTCGTTGATCGAGGTGGGGCAAGAGGTTAGGCAGGCGGGTATCGCCCCGGTGCTTAAAACGGTGGGAGTGGGTGGCGGATTCACAAACCGTGATCCCGATTCCCTTAATAAATAATATACCGGTTAACACACAGGCAAAGCGACCGCCATCCGTGTGAACGGAATCGGGATGAAACCCGGCAGGCGCAGAGCGTCCCTCACAATGCGGAAACAAAACCGCCGTCACTGGTATCTGGTAATCACGATTGCGTTGGAATTTTAAACTGACTGCGCCTGTTCAACCAGATCAATGCCGACCAGTTTACTCCATGCTGCCAGCAGATTTTTCGTGATCGGACCGACCTGCCCATCGCCGAGGATGGTGCCGTTAAATTTTGTAGCCGGCATGATTGAGTAAGGGGTGCTGGTGAAAAATGCCTCGTCGGCGGTAATGACATCGTACGGGAGTAGCTGGCATTCTTCGATGGGAATATTGAGTTGCTCGGCCAGTAGAAAAATCGTCTGGCGACTGATGCCGTTCAGGCAGTTGATCGTACTTGGCGTGCGGATCCGGCCGTTCGTCACCAGGAAAAAGTTTCCTCCCTTGTTTTCAGAGAGAAATCCATTCGTGTCAAGCAGCAGGCTCTGCGCCATCGGGTCAACCAGCTTCACTTCCGATTCAGCCAGCGTATACAGAAAACGGCTGCGATTTTTGATCCGTGCATCCAGAGACTGTGCCGGTTGGATGCGCATAAAGGGAGTCACAGCGTGACAGCCCACCCGGTAGAAGTCGGCCCAGTAGGAAAGATCAAGGGGCAGAGTGATAATCATGACGGTTGGTTTTGAGCCCGGCGGTTTTTGTCCGCTTGAGGGGACCCATTGGCCGGGGGTAATGTTATGCACGATCCAGGCATCAGTGCCGGCATCGTAATTCGGCCTGTTTTTCTCCCAGACTTCGAGCGTAAGCTGTTCCATTTCATCTGCCGTCATACCTGCATCGAAGCGGGCTGCTTTCAAGCTGAGAAACAGACGGTCGATATGGTCACGCAATCGAAACGGCTGATGCGCGAAGGTACGCGTGGATTCGGTAACAGTCATCCCCAGGCTGATCGCGCCATCAAAGATGGAAATTTTTGCCTCGCTCGCGGGAACATACTCGCCGTTCAGATAAACCAGATTCTCAGTCATGGAAGCTCCTCTTCGGTTTCAATTCGATTTTGGATTTAAATCATAGCAGGAAAAACAATGGGATTCGAATGATTTCAATGGTCCGTTTTCGTGTCTGAGAATCAAACACGCGGTTCCCGGTTTCTGATTCAGCAGTTTGATTCCCGCCTCTGGTCCGAGCACGCTGATGGCGGAAGCCAGGCTGTCAGCTGTGATACCATCGGGGGCAATGACTGTGACGCGGCTCTGATCGGTGAGTCCCAGGCCGGTGCGCGGATCGACAATGTGCGAGTAACGATTTCCATCAATGACAACATGTTGCAGTGCATCACCCGACGTCGCAACCGCCATATTATTTAACAGGAGATATCGATCGATTTTTGCCTGGGGATCATCTGAAGAAGCGATGCCGATTTTCCATCCGCAGGTACCAGGCGGAGGATCACCCAGTACGAGATCACCGCTCCCATCAACCATCGCACGATTCACGCCATTTTCTTTTAATACCTGCAAAGCAACATCAGCGGCGTAACCTTTGGCGATGCCTCCCAGGTCGAGTCGCATGTCTTCCTTCAGCAGTTCGGCCGTCTGATTTTGAACGGAGATTTTCAGTGATTCATAACCCACTTTATTGCGGGCTTCCTGTAAACGCTGGTGATCAGGCATGGATTTTTGACGCCGCGCCCGCCGCCAGAGTCGAACGACCGGGCTGATGGTAACATCAAATGCCCCATTCGTTTCCTGCGAAAGTGCTTGACCTTTTTTTAATACAGTTAACAGGGGGAGACTGACTTTGACTGGTTTTCCCGGCCCGGATAACCGACAAAACTTATTCAATTCACTTTCCGGGTCGTAATCGCTGAGTAATTTGTTAAGTTCCTTTATACGTGCAAAAGCATTTTGGGAGGCTTTGTTTGCGATTGCTTTGTCGCTAGCATATAATACGATGCTCCACTGCACACCCATATGTACTTCCTGAAATTCATACCGACTCAGAATTTCGCTGTCCGTGCACTGTTGGTTGCCTGACAATGTGGAGAGCAACAGGCATGCCTGATAAATGTATAACATCATCAATCCTGAAAAATGACTGATTAAAGCTTACCGATACGGAGTAACTCAATATGCTTAGCGTATGTCGTCACAGTCTCTTAATGCAAGGCAAACTTGCTTTCTTTGCTGCCGTCCTGTTTTCTGTTTCACAGGTGAATGCCGGCGAGACTGCGAAAGAGATGAAACCTTACACCGAAAAAATTGCTAACACTGAAGTTTCGTTTGACATGGTTCCCATCCCGGGGGGCGAATTTATGTTGGGGAGCCCTGCGAGTGAAAAGAATCGGGAAGAGGACGAAGGTCCTCAGGTGAAAGTCAAAATCGAACCGTTCTGGATGGGGAAACACGAAGTCACCTGGAACGAATATGATGTCTGGAGTTTCAACCTGGACATTCAACGTCGTAAGCTGCTGCGGGGAAAATCAGACGCGAAGGAAAAGGCGGCTGATGCCGTAACGCGTCCCACCAAGCCATATACAGATATGACTTTCGACATGGGGCACGATGGATATCCCGCAATCTGCATGACCCAGCTGGCCGCAAAAACGTACTGCAAATGGTTGAGCGAAAAAACAGGCCACTATTACCGTCTGCCGACAGAAGCAGAATGGGAATATGCGTGCCGTGCCGGTACAACGACAGCCTACTCATTCGGCGATAATCCTGAAAAACTGGATGATTACGCCTGGCATTATGCCAACTGTAACGACACCTATCAAAAAGTAGGGCAGAAAAAGCCGAATCCGTGGGGGCTGTTCGACATGCATGGTAATGTCTCCGAATGGGTCCTCGACCAATACATCCCTGATGCTTACAAAAAACAGAGCGGAAAAGGCACATTGAACTTCCCCGTAAGTGTGCCGACCAAACTTTACCCTCGCGTGGTGCGGGGCGGTTCGTGGGATGATGAACCACAGGGATTGCGTAGTGCGAACCGTATCTTTTCCAGCGCCGACTGGAAAATTCAGGACCCGCAGATTCCGCAGAGTATCTGGTATCATACCGATGCGATTATGGTTGGATTTCGTGTGGTCCGTCCGCTCAAGACTCCGACTGCTGAAGAACGGAAAAAATATGGTCTCGATCCGGCCATTCCCGCTGATGAGGGACGCTGATCTGAGCTGATAATCAGCATTATTATTTGAAAACAGATTCATCAACAGAAATTCAGCAAACAGTTGCTCCTGCAACATGCATATATATTTATAGGAAACGTATCGACGTAGATATAGACCAAATCGACCTGCATAGATTTAGGGAAAGGCCTCTGATGACTCAATCTAACAACCAATCGACTTCAAGACGCGACTTTTTAAAAGTAACAACGGCGACTGCTGTTGGCACGGGAATCCTTTCCTCTTTCGGTTCAACGGCTCACGTTCATGCGAGCGGTGACGATAAAATTAAAGTTGGTCTGGTAGGTTGTGGAGGTCGTGGTACAGGGGCTGCCGCTCAGGCATTGTCCACGGAAGGCAATGTCAAACTGGAAGCGATGGGCGATGCGTTCCAGGATCGAATGGACAGCAGCCTGAGCAATCTGCAGAAACAGTTTTCCGGTCGTCCGGAACGAGTTGATGTGGCGGAAGAGAAAAAATTTGTCGGCTTTGATGCTTATCAGAAAGTTCTCGACAGTGGTGTCGATGTAGTGATACTGGCAACACCTCCCGGTTTTCGCCCGATTCACTTTGAAGCCGCCGTTAATAAAGGCGTGCATATTTTCATGGAAAAACCAGTCGCCACTGATGTGACTGGTGTGAAAAAAGTTCTGGAAGCCGCTAAAAAAGCCAAAGAAAAAAATCTGGCTGTCGGCGTTGGTCTGCAGCGCCATCATCAGGCGCCTTATATTGAAACCATCAGTCGTCTGAAAGATGGAGCCATTGGAGATATTACTTCAATGCGTTGCTACTGGAACAGTGGCGGTGTCTGGGAACCACGTCTGGCCCGCGAAGATGCCAAGTCGGAAATGGAATACCAGATGCGAAACTGGTATTACTACAACTGGCTGTGCGGCGACCATATCAACGAGCAGCACATTCACAATATCGATGTCTGCAACTGGTTAAAAGATGATTATCCAGTCAAAGCTTCCGGCATGGGCGGACGTCAGGTTCGTAATGACAAAAAGTATGGCGAAATCTACGATCACTTTGCTGTCGAATTTGAATACGCAGACGGCTCTCGGATGTATAGCCAATGTCGTCATATCCGCAACTGCTGGAACAGTGTGACCGAGCATGCCCAGGGCAGCAAAGGGACTTGTGATATCAGCGGTGCCAAATATACAACCACCGGTGGTTACAAATGGAAATATGACGGACCCAAAGCCAACCCTTATCAGGTTGAACACGATGACCTGTTTGCCGCAATTCGCACGGGAACACCATACAGCGAAGCAGAAAATGGTGCCAAGTCCACCATGACATCCATCCTTGGTCGTCTGGCAACCTATAGTGGTAAGGTCGTGACCTGGGATGAAGCAATGGCGTCGAACGTTGACTTGATGCCGAAAGAATTCTCCTGGGAAGCAACCCCCGTGACGGTTCCGGATGAAAACGGTTTCTACCCGATTCCAACACCGGGTGTTTCGAACGTTCTCTAAGATCCGTAATACATTTCAATCTAAAGCCGATTCGTTCATCAAGAACGGGTCGGCTTTGTTGTTTGCAACCGGGAATGCAGGTCGCTTTTTACTCTGAACTCAATGCCTTCGGCCCGCGTGAAAGTTCCGTAAAACGTTTTAGCAGCCAGATATCAGACCAGTCCTTTTAACTCACCCGTACTGTCGCCGAACTGATCTGCTTTTATACCCATCCGGTTCAGCATCGAAACGTAGAGATTACACAGCGGTGTATCTTTGGGAGCCGTCAGGCGACGATTGGGACGGATCGTACCCCCGCCTTTACCGGCGAGAATGATCGGTAGATTGTGTTCATCGTGCCGGTTCCCATCTTTGATCGTGGAACCGAAGAGCAGCATCGAATTATCGAGTAGCGTCGATTCCCCTTCGCTTAAAGAACGCATTTTTTCGATTACGTATGCCAGTTGTGTGATATGCCAGGTTCCGATGGCTTCATACATATCGCGTTCTTTTTGCTGTTCGCGATGATGCGACAGTTGATGGAAACTCCCTTTCACACCGTCGAGGAAGGAAAAATTGCGACCGGTCTGGGCATTTCCGAACATGAATGTAGAGATACGCGTGGTGTCGGTCCAGAACGCGAGCACCATGATATCCAGCATCAAACGCACGTGTTCTTCATGATTCAGCGGGATGCCTGGTCCAGGACGGGGGACATCGAAACGTCCTTCGTTGATCCAGCGTTTTTGTGGTTTCATCGCCGATTCGATCCGTCGTTCAATCGATCGCACCGAATCCAGATATTCATCAATCTTGGCCCGATCATTCACGCCGACTTTGCGCTGCAGCGATTTCGCATCTTCGCGTACCAGATCCAGCACGCTGGTATCATCGCGTTGCAGTGATTTCACCACCTGAGGTTGATTGGGGTTGAAGCCCGAAACCACAGGCCCGGCAGAACTGGTGCGAAACAGCCGATCAAAGGCGAGTTGTGGAATGATTTCCTTGGGGACTGGTGAATGCGGGTCGCGCCAGGCAATATGGGAACCATAGATTCGGGTGAACCCGCCGCCAATATTATCAATGCCGTTTCGGGCAGGATCAACACCCAGCTCAAAAGTGGGCAGAGGAGTCCGGTTGCCAATCTTTCGCGCCATGACCTGATCCAGCGAGGTGCCGCCGGTATCCATGTCACGGCCTGAAGTCCGGACGACAAAGCCGCCCGACAAAAACGCGGGGACTTTCGGCCAATGCCCGTTCCTGCCAACGGTCTGCTTGTTCCAGAGATTTTCCAGCAGCAGAAATTCCTCTTTGACTCCCACCAGTGGTTTGAGCATCGGCGTCAGATCAAATTGATCATTTTCTTTTTGCGCCGGATCCCAGTGTTTGGGGACCACGCCGTTCGGCATAAACAGGAAGGCGGTACGCACCGGCGGTTTGCTGAGCGTTTGCGAGGCGAAACCTGTCGAAGTCATCGCATCCAGCCAGGGCAACGCCAATGCGGCACCCATACCTCGCAGCATGGTTCGTCTTGAGATCGGTAAAGCCATCTCTCCTCCTTCCTGTCTTCGAAGTGACAGTTGAAAAAACGTCATTTTGTTTTCAGCGATTCTATCTCAGTCGCAGTTCCCTCGCGATAGAGAAACGGTTTGCTGAAGACAATTTCACGAATCAGTGTCTGTGACTGGTATTTGTTTTGTTCCAGTTTTTTGGCAATCGTTTCAATGGTGCAGGCATCAGCGTCTTCCAGACTCCGTCCCAACGCATAACCCAGCATTTTGGCAGTGAAATGCCGTGTCAGTTCATCTTTACGCTTGAGCAGAATTTTTTTCAGTTCTGCCGGTCCTGCGAATGTTTCCCCGGAGGGGAATATGCCGGTCGCATCGACGGGCTGGTTACCCTCTTTTTCTTTCCATCGACCAAACAGATCGTAATTTTCCAGTCCAAAACCAATCGGATCGATAATATCATGGCAGGCCGCGCAGGTGGCATGTTCACGATGTGCTTCCAGGATCTGGCGTATCGAGCGTTTTTTGTTTTTGCTGTTTTTTTCGTTGAGGGGAGGCACTCCAGGGGGGGGAGAAGGGACCGGGGTTCCCAATAATGTTTCCAGTACCCAGGCGCCTCTTAAAACAGGGCTCGTGCGTTTGGGATAAGATGTCAGCATATGCACGCTTCCCAGTCCGAGCACACCGCCGCGTCTGCCATCGGTGATCGTGACTTTGCGAAACTGTTTCCCCTGAACGCCTTCCACGCCGTAATGTTTTGCCAGACGTTGATTCAAAAAAGCATAGTCCGCATCAATGATTTCCAGCAGACTGCGGTTCTTTTGAAACAGATAATCCATCATCTGGATGGCTTCTTCCCGAAAGTCCAGTGCCAGTTCTGTGGAATACACATCGCGAAAGTTGCCCCCCACGGGTGCGATGCGTCCGCCGACATCTTTTGTTCCCAGCCATTGCTCAGTAAACAGTTCCGATAACGCACGCGCTTTCGGATCAGCCAGCATTCTCGTAATCTGTCGGTCAAGCACCGCTGCCTGATGCAATTGATTCTGGTCAGCCAGATTCATCAATTCCTGATCCGGCATGCTGGCCCAGAAAAAATAAGAGAGCCGCGTTGCCAGTTCATAATCGGAAAGAGGCTGCAGGCCGGGTTGCGCGCTGTTGACCTCAGTGCGGAATAAAAAATGGGGAGATACCAAAACGGCTTTAAGTGCCAGCTTCAAACGTTCTTCGTAGGGATCACCGCGATCAGCGGCGCGGTCATAGAGGTGCATCAGTTGCGCGAGTTCATGCTCGGTCACCGGTCGTCGGTAGGCCTGCTTCGCCATTTTATGAATGATCTTTTGTGCGGAATCACGATTCTGTGGCTGGTCTTTCCCGTTAACCTGGAAGATACGTTGGTGGTGTTGTTTTTTTTCGTCTGACGTTGCGCCCCGTTGCTCGATTAATTCCATTGACTGAATACTCACAGCTGAATCCGTTTTCGGTACAGCCAGCGTAATCGAATGCAAGCCGCGCATCAGGCGTATCCTGGTTGAAACCGTCTGATCTGACTTGTCACTGAGTTTGAAAAGATGTGCTTTGATGCCGTCGATTTTTAATACGATATGCGTGCTTTTTTTTTCGGGTGCCTGCAATATGATTTTGACTTCATAGTCACTGGTGAGATAGATGCTTTCAATGATTGCCGCTTCTTCACCAGAAAGGATCGTGCGAACATCCTGTTGACCGGATTTTACTGCGGGCAGGAATTGAGAGGCCTGGTATGTTTTTTTGATGGGGGGAGTGATGATGGCAGAGTCCAGAATCTGCTGGGCCGCTTCCAGATATCGTTCCATTAAAATTGGCGGCAGGAATAGAGTTTCGCCATTATTATCGAAGCCCTCACCCCCCGCACCATCATTGGGGAAGGATTCGGAGAACTTCAGGTTCAGCCCCAACAGATCCCGAATCGTGTTGTCGTATTCTGTCCGATTCAGGCGACGTGGCATGACGCGGCCCGCATGTTCGCCTCGATCACAGGCCGTTTCACGCAGGTAGGTTTCAATCCAGTTTGCGATCTGCAGGCGTTCCGCTTCGGTCGGCTGTGGCTCATCTGCAGGAGGCATCGTTCGATTTCGAAGCTGGTGTGAAGCACTGAACCAGATCTTGCTCGATTCGGAAATTTCTGCTGCCGTTTTTGCCTTCAGCAGCCTGACATCGTTTTTAGAGTCGTCCGGGTTGTGACACTCCGCACAATATTTCACCAGCACTGGACGAACTGACTTTTCAAAATAGTCTGCCGACTCCGGCTCGGCGGCTGTGACTCGATTCATCAGCAGACAGGAAATCAGACACCAGAAGATGATACGCATATTCAGACCTGTTTCAGGCTGGGAGGTCGTTTCTTGCAAAGGCAGGCAGCAGGAGGTTTCTACCGGAATGAACAACCTGTTATTATACAACAAAAAATAGCCAGTGAATAGTATTGATCCGGCAACTTTCGATTTGCGTTTCTCCTTTGAGAAATGCAAATCATGCAGAAATGGCTTGTCAAACGAAACAGGTTGACCTCAAAACGGATTATCGCACATAATCCCCTGTCTCAGATGCAATCCACTTAAAGAAACCCAGTGATGGAAAGTTCTCTTATGTCTGAATCGAAACCTGCTCAAGAGACGAAACCAGAGTCCTGGCGTGAGAGTATGTATGAAATCATCTTCGAAGCAGATACACCCGCCGGTAAATATTTCGATGTGTGCCTGTTAATTGTGATTCTGCTCAGCATACTTGTGATCATGCTGGAAAGTGTCGAAGCTTTTGATCTCAAGTATGGAAAAGAATTCAACGCCGCCGAATGGTTTTTCACGATCCTGTTTACGATCGAATATGGAGCACGTATTCTCTGTGCCCGCCGACCACTGCGTTATATATTCAGTTTCTATGGTATCGTGGATTTATTGTCGATTCTTCCCACGTACCTGATCTTTTTGGAATCAGATGAAATCCAGCGTCTGGGTGTGATTCGTGCGCTGCGTCTGTTGCGTGCGTTTCGAATCTTCAAACTGGGACACATGCTGTCAGGAGCCGCTGAATTACGTACGGCTATCTGGGCGACTCGTTCCAAAATAACGGTATTTCTGGCCACTGTTGTGATTGCCGTAGTCATTGAAGGTGCTGCGCTGAACTTGATCGAAGGCCCTGAAAATCCGGGCTTCAGTTCCATTCCGCAAAGTATGTACTGGGCCATTGTCACAATGACGACTGTTGGTTATGGCGATGTTACACCGATTACTCCTCTGGGAAAATGCTTAGCGGCTGTGATCATGATCCTGGGGTACAGTCTGATTATTGTTCCCACGGGAATCGTGACAGCAGAATTGTCGCATTCCTATTCAGGTGGAAAATGGCGCGGTTCCCATATTACCACACAGGTCTGCCCGGAATGCATGAAAGAAGGGCACGATGCCAATGCCACCTTCTGCAAGTTTTGCGGATCGCGTCTTTAGATGAAAATGGTCATTCAAAGGCAATCGTTTTAAAAGAAGTTCCCCAAATCGATCAGATTTCGGGAACTTCTTTTTTGCGCACCTCGTCCAACAGGCGTTGTATCTGACAGAGACACATCATTTCTAAAAAATCCTGTTCTTAACCAGGAGTTGTTTCCATGCGCAAACTGTTTCATTTTACCGCGTTAATCCTGCTTTCGTCTGGTCTGTTCCTGCAGCCGAGTCGGGCAGAGGACAAAATACAGTCACCAGTAAAGTCGCCACCAGTCATCGAATTAGCCATCCTCCTCGATACCAGTGGCAGTATGCAGGGATTGATAAATCAGGCACGCACGCAGCTCTGGACCATTGTGAACGAGTTAGCCACCGCGAAACAGAATGGACAGGTACCTGTGATGAAAGTCGCGCTGTATGAATACGGAAAAAGCAGTCTGCCTGCCAGTGAGGGTTATCTGCGTCAAATCATGCCGCTGACAGAAAATCTGGATCAGCTTTCGGAAGAGTTATTTGCTTTGCAGACCAACGGCGGTGAAGAATATTGCGGTCAAGTCATTCAGGCAGCCATGAACGGGTTGAAGTGGAGTGACGGCAGTGACTGTTTGAAAATGATCTTTATCGCCGGCAATGAAGGATTCGACCAGGGGAAAGTGGACTTTAAGGTAGTTTGTCCGGCTGCGATTCAAAAAGGGATTACCGTCAATACCATCTTCTGTGGACCCGAACAAACGGGAATCCAGACCGGTTGGAAAGAAGGCGCTTTATTAGCAGACGGTTCATATTTAAGTATCAATCAGGGGGTGGAAATTGTCATTCCGCAGACACCCTATGATCAGAAACTGAATGAATTAAGTCGAGGGATCAACAAAACCTATCTCTTTTATGGGACGGAAAAAGAACAGGTACAGGCCAGCAGCAGTCAGTCAGCTGCCGACTCCCTCTCGTCAGAAGCAGCTCCCGCGTCCGGAGCAGAACGTGCTGCATTTAAAGGCTCAGGCCGGTATCGCGCCAAAGGAGATTTAGTCGAAGCCATTGCCGGTAAAAAAATTAAACTTGAAGAACTGAAAACAGAAGAACTTCCAACCGAACTGAAAAAACTCTCGCAAGCCGAGCAGGCTGCTTATATCGAGAAACTGCAGAAAGCACGAACCGAAATTCAATTACAAATTCAGGACCTTACCAAAAAACGAAATCTGTTTCTGGCGGAAGAAATGAAGAAACAGAAAAACGAGGGAAAAGTCAACACGTTTGATAAGGCTGTCATCAAAGTTTTGAGATCGCAGGCACAGAAAAAGAATTTTCAATTCGAAGCAGAGTGAGATCGTGATCGAAGCACGAGATGACGTATTATTTCAAGGCCACGCGAATGCCATCAGAGGAGTCATGTTATGTCAGGTTATCAACGCCTGTGGGGAATCGCCTGTGCTGCCCTCATGCTGATCAGTGCAGGGGCTACGACACAAGCCTGTTTCATGCGGGCCTCTCAACCGGTGCAGGTCTGGCTCGATCATATCAATGTTGATATTAACGATCAGATCGCCGTAAAAACTTATCACTGTGCTTTCAGGAATCCGAATGGCAGGGCCATCGTAGGGGGCACCTGTTACATGGAACTCGAACCGGGAACCCAGGTCAATCAGATGTCCGTACTGGTTGACGGTAAGGAAATGCAGGCGGAAATCCTGGATGTTGAAAAAGCGAATCAGGTGTTCCAGGAGATCGTGCAAAAAGGGGGCTCGCCTGCGTTACTGGAATATTACGGCAATCAGCTGATTCAAACGAAAATTCCGCGGGTGGAAGCGGGCAAAACCGTCATGGTGAAACTCACCTACACCACGGTTTTAAAAAAACACGGCAATCTGATTCGATTGCAGATGCTCAATACAAATCCCAAAGCGTTAATGCAACCACTCAAAGAAGCTTCGGTCACCGTCAATATTCGCAGCACGGAACCGATCAAGAATATTTACAGTCCGACCCATGAAGTGAAGCTGGTTGAGAAAAAAGACTGGGATATTTCTGTCGAATGGAAACAGAAAAATTATCTGCCGAAACATCCTTTTGTGCTCTATTATCAGACTTCACCCGATAAAGTCGGCGCCAGCCTGATTGCTCACCGGGAATCGGGTGAGCCCGGTTATTTTATGCTGATGCTCTCGCCTGCACAGGGGCAGGGGATGGGGAAACTGACTGCGGAACAGATCCTGCCCAAAGACGTCGTGTTCTGTGTGGATACTTCCGGTTCCATGCTGGAAGATCAGAAAATGATGCAGGCCCGCGACGCATTAAAGTATTGTGTGAATCATCTCCGCTCCGGCGATCGGTTTAATATTATCGATTTCAGTACCACCGCGAGGCACTTCAATCAACGCGGGTTGATTGAGTTCAACGAAGAATCAAAACAAAATGCGCTGTCGTATGCCGAAGCAATGACTGCGCGTGGTGGAACCGCCATCGAAGAGGCGTTGCTACTTTCATTGAAACATCTTCAGACGGGGGACTCATCAGCCACCCCGCGATTGAAAATGATGGTCTTCTCTACAGACGGCTTGCCTACGATTGGCGAACGTGATACGCAAAAACTTCTGAAAACAATCGCGCAGCAGAATACGGAAAACGTCAGACTGTTTGTGTTCGGCGAAGGCTACGATGTGAATACCAGATTACTCGATTTTCTGGCCCTCGATCATCATGGAGAAGCAGACTATATTTTGCCTGAAGAAGATCTGACCAGAAAAATCAGCCAGTTCTTTGACCGTGTAGGCAGTCCTGTGATGACGGATGTCTCACTTGATTTCGAAGCCGCCGGTGTGACCGACGTTTATCCGCGTCAGGTCAAAGATATCTTTCAAGGTGAGCAGTTACTGGTTTATGGTCGTTACACGGGTTCTGGTCCGGAAACGATTCAAGTCACCGGCACAATCAACGGCGGCAAAATATCCCAGACTTATCAGCTGGACTTTCCCCAAAAATCGGCCAATGATCAGCACAGTTTTGTACCCCGACTCTGGGCAGGGCAGAAAGTCGATTTTCTGCTCGAACAAATTCGCAACAGCGGGCAGGAAAAACCAGATCAGGAACTCGTGAATGAAATTACCTTGCTTGCGAAACAGCATGGCATCGTGACTCCCTATACGAGTTTTCTGATGGCCGATGACGCGGTTTCCGGAAACACTCCGATGCCATTACTGGGAGTGCACAGAGAAAAACTGGAACAGAAACTCCAGAAAGAATTAGCATCTGACGGGCTTCGAAGTCAGGTGAGTGAAAGTGTTCGTCAGGAGCAGGTTCTCGATGCACAAAGTTTAAACCGCGATCGTTACGCTGCCGGGAAAAGCGGAAATGCCGCCCGTTATTACGAACAGGCAGAACGCGAAATGAAGAAGTTCAACAAGAACGGTTCCGCGTTACAGTCCATTCGTTATATAGGCAATCGAACGTTTTATAAATCGCAGGGCGATTACTGGAATGAAAGTCTTTATGATCCACACCAGCATCAAGACCTCAAAAATATTGAAGTCGGGTCAAACGCGTATTTCGAATTACTGAAGCAGGATCAGCGGTTAGCCAAATATCTGGCACTGGGAAATGTGATTCTGCAAATTGATCAGCGCTGGTATCAGATTACAGAAAAGTCCCGGTCGTAGTCTGTCCTGTGTATTAAACGACCGGCTCCGATTCCGTCTCTGGCTGATCTTTAAACAGCTGTGGTGGATGGGCAGACCAGACAGCGGCTGCGGCAAGAAGTGGCAGAGTTGCGAACAGGCACAATACCGGGTTGTACGATCCGAAATAATCGATCGACATCGCGACCGGCAGGGGACCGAGCGCTGAAGCCAGAATCATCATCGACCAGGCAACGCCGCGGACCGCACCCTGATTCATGCGGCCATAATAGTTGATCCATACAACCGTCGCGGTGCTGCGAAAAATACTGCCTGTGGTTCCCAGTAAAAACGTATACACGACCACCATCCAGATGGCAGGCATCGTCAGCACGATCAGATTCGCCAGCGATAAACAGAGCATGGAGAAACACAGAATATAGCGGCTGGGAAGCCGGTCCGTCACCCAGCCTGCCGGAAACATCAATACGGTTGCACAGATTGCCTGAAACGACATCATTCGGATGGCCCAGTTCATGGGAACACCATGACTTCCGAGTAAGGAAATCTGATGAAATACAAGACCGGTGCCGACCAGAGCATGCGTTGTGATAACAGATAATAATTTCCAGAACGTGGGGTCGCGCAGCACCTGTCGGACCGTCCATGAATCAATGGTGGGGGTAAGCAGCGGCCGCCTCGGTTTCTGCCCGGTTTTTTCTTCCTCTGGTTCCGGTTCCAATGCAGGATCGATCCCGTCAGGGTGCAGTCCCAGATCTTCTGGACGGTTTCGTACGAAGAAAATTCCCGGCAGAATCAGGCAAACAGCAACAGTTACCGCATGGAAAACCCAGCCTGTTTTCCAGCCGTATTGAGTAATCAGCCAGCTATTGATCAGAGGCACGGTCATTACGGAAAACGCACTTCCAAAACCGGCAAGCGCTGTCGCGCGTCCCCGTTTTTTTTCGAACCATTCTCCCACCATCCAGACGGAAATCAGTGTGAGGGCGCCCTGTCCCAGGCTGCGGACTAAACTGAATCCGATATAAAGTCCCGTGAGCGTGTGGATCTGGGACATGAAGAAGCAGGCCAGCGCCAGGCCGACTGCCACGAGGGGCAGAACAATTCGCGCGCCCCAGTAATCAATCAGCCGCCCCACAAATGGTAACAGGCACGCACTGACAATCGTGGCAAAACCATATGCCAATGAATATTGTGTTTCTGTTAAACCAAGCGAGACCCGCATCGGGTCTTTGAAAACGGCGACGGAGAATGACTGCCCGGGAGCCGATAAAAACTGAGCCATCCCGGCAATTCCCAGCATCGTCCAACCGGGAAAATATTTAGAGGTAGGGAGAGTATTGTTTTCGTGGTTGTTTTTCAGTTCCGCTTCGGTGCAGGAAGACTGCGAATTCATTTCTCTTGTTTTCATACCTGGAATTAGTGAGCAGTCAGCACAGGCTGCGCGACCGGCGGGCTGCGCTCAAATATAGCAGATACGGAAACGAACGCGTAGCGTACAAAGCAGCTGCTTTGCATAAATCTTTTACTTCACACATTTCTTTTTGAAATGAAGATTTACTTTTAACATTCAACAGTCAATAGACTTAGGAAATGATGGCGAGTTGAAATGAGGGTCAGGGTTCGTTCAAAAAGCAGGTTGATCAGATTCCCAGCCAGTTATTAAACAGAAAATCGAGTCGCCCGCTGAGCAGCGCAATTCGCCCCATGACAGTATAGGCAAAGCTGGCGCCGAAAGTCACCATCAGAAACCAGATACCGAGTCTGGAAATATATTTGACGATGCCTTCATGTTCGACTGAGAAAAAGAAGTAAACCATGCAGGAGAGTACGCCCACGATTACGATCGTGTTCCGCAACGATTTGATCCAGAGCAGAGAGCCATCAGCAGAAAAAACAATGAATGGCATGATCGTGTTTTGGATTTGTCCGATAAAGTCCGCTTCGAGATAACTGATCAGTCGGATGCCGGCAGTCGCGCCAATAAAGAACGCCAGAGGCCAGCGCGCGATCCAGTTGCCTTTCGGCGCCAGACGCCATAACAGCAAAACACTCAGAACGAGTGGAATCAGATAGAGCCAGTTGTGTTGGACACCGCTCTCCATGTCGGGAAAAAAACTGATACGAGCCAGATCGGGTAAAAGCTTGGCAAAAAGATTGGTTACAATCTCTGTCCAGAACGCGACCACCATCGCGTAAGCGGCAGAGACTCCCACAAACACCGACTCCGTAAATTTATAGAGCGGATTATCGCCATACAGAAACGAGAAAATGGCCAGCGTGCAAAAGGCAGCCACCCACAATCCGATGGTTCGCGATAAACTCAGACTGACACCCGGCATGTCTTTTTCTTTTTCAGGGACCTGCTGATAGGTGGACCAGCGATAAGTCTGCTCCGCAGAATCGGGCAGAGAAGATTTCGCTTCCACGGAAACTTCGCGAACGTAGACCTCCCCTTTGCCTCTAAATAACTGAATGGCCACCAGGCTTAAGCCACCAAATACCATCAGCAGGGTCCAGATAAGTGTTGATTGTTTCATTGAGGCGTTCCCTGCTTACGTTCCCAGAAATAAATCACATTGCCTAATGCAATCAGGCTGATCAGCAGCACATGCGCGACGAGCTGTGGGCCCATGCGCTTGAGACCTTCTTTGGCAGCCGGGATTTCATTCAGTTCGGGGTAATGGTTAATAATGGCCTGTTCGTATTCGGCTGCCCCTTTAATCGCAGCGAGCATGCCGGTCAACTGCTGGGGAATGTAAGGCAGCATGATCGGAGCTTGAACTCCGGTACAACCGACAACAGTGGGGATGTCAAATGGTGACGAACCATAGAGCACCCACTCTTTAGAACCGGGGTAGCCGGCACTCACGTTACATAACAGATCAACCTGTTGAATATTTTTGAGGTTTTTAGTGAGCGGGATATTATCAAGATTCGTCCCGCGAATATCCGAGGAGTATGACTTTTTCAAATCTTCCACGACCAGTTTAATCACCCCTTCGTTACCAGCCCGAAAGCCCAGGTTGACAAATTTGGTCCCGTATTTCCCTTTGTAAGTTGCGGCATATTCACTCTCCAGCAGATCGATCGATCGCTGAATCATGGGGATACCCTGCGGCCATAATGTCATGAAATAGAGATTATGTTTTTTCAAAGCACAATGCCGGGTGAACGCCGACGCCATCGGCTGCAGTTCACCTTCACTGGCGGGATCATAGTCCCAGGCCATGACCACATTTGAACCGTCCGGCAGATTATCGACGGCGTCGAACACGGACAGAACTTGATCCGAGGGTTTTTCAGGAAACGTCGTGCCCATGATGAGCGGAACCGCGACTGCGAAAAACATCAGCAAAAAGATCCAGCGACGATCCAGGGTTTGTAAAAATTTCAGCATTGTTCACGCTTCCTGATCTGAACCAAGGTAAGAACGGTCGACGCCCAGTAAGACTTTCAGGGAAGTCGAGGCCACTCCCAGTGCGATACCAATCGTAATCGCCCGCATACCGGGAGTAGTGAAGTCGTCCATTATGATTTCGGATAAATGTGGTAAATGAAAATCGCTATACGTAATTCCGCTGGAGCCGAGAATGGGTTCATTCGGAAGCCAGCCGGTCAGCCAGACTCCCGCATAGGTACGTCCGAGTAACACGATGACGGCGATCATCAGCAGAATCGTGGCCTCCGTGTTTTTCGCGCGGAACGCGCGAAAGGCAGCGGAAGAAATATAAAAAGCCAGCAATGCAAACATGGTGGCCGAAAGAGGATAAAAAATATATTCGAACAGCCACCAGAAGGCGCTGCCTTCTGAGAGGTAATCTCCCGACCAGGCGAATTCAGGAAAATTGATATTGGGATGCACGCCGACTTTCGCAAGACCGACAAATAAGGTGATGAAAAAAGCGATCAAAGTCACGGCGGAATAGCCCCAGCCCGGTTGCTGCGCGGAAATTTTCTGCAATTGCATTTTCAGCAGGTTTCCGCCGCCGAGAATGAAAGCAAACGCGGCCAGAAGATTGAACCAGGCCATCGCGTCGTTTCCCCAGTCCACAAATTTGGGTATGAACGCGGTGGCAATCAGCACAAATCCCGTGACTGCGGAAATTAACAGGGGGATCGTTCGTTTCATTATTAAAAACCTCCCTTACCGAGGATATTTTCTTTGATATATGTCTGAGCCGAATGCAGAAAACTCTGGCTTTGTTCTTCTTGCGACTCTCCCCGCCCTTCAAAAGCGGATAACGTCATAATCAGGCAACCTGCCAGCAGCAGCAGGCCGCCGATCAGTTTTCCAAAGTCCTGTCCTTTCAGGCTGCCCAACTGCTGGGGTTCTCCTGAAAGGTAGGCAGAAGCGGCGAAGAACTCTTCTCCGATCAAAGTGAAATCGCAAGCCGCCACAAAGAACGGGAGCTGTGTCGGCATCGCTGTTCCCGCAACCTGGATCGCACCGACCGAATTGCCGGTTTCTGCCAGAATCAATGATTCGGCGTAAAACGCGCCCATATAAAAACAGGCGGCTGGTTTGTCACGCACCATTTTTCCTGTCACACTGGCTACATAGCCAAACTGTTCGTCCGTAATATAGTAGATATCATCTTCGATATATTCATCGGGGCGACCCGCGGCGAGATAGGCGGCTTCGACCGTATCGCGGGCGGTTGTCATCACCAGCGAGCGTGAGGTAGGGACTTCCAGTTTGGCACGGTAATCGGCGGTCGTTTTTGCTACTTGCGCCAGAATTGTGATCCCGGCTACGGTCTGAATATCGTTGATATCCTGAATGCCGGGTACGTATAAACAGGAGCGTCCCATTTCCGTGGCGCGCCCGACGGCGTCTTTAATCGCTTCCAGACCGGCAATTTTGCGAATTTTAAGCGTTTTTCCCCTGCGGGCCATTTCGATAAATACGATGACCGAACCGCAAATCAAAATCACAAAGACCGCAAACCAGCTGCGTTGCAGATTAAACCACTGCAGCGTCGCAATCACGGGTTCACTGATTTCGACGGGCGTTGATGTCGTACTTTCCTGGCCGATCGCTTCGATGCGATACAGATAGGGGACACCGGTTTTGCAGTTTGAGTCTCGAAACGTATTGACTCGATAGGTCGGCTCGCCGATATTTTCAAACTTCGCGTCCTTGTTATCTGCTACTTTACGTGAGATCACATATCGTAATACTTTGCGGGGTTTTGTATTTTCCTCGTCATCCGGAGAGAGTGTCCAGAACAGGTCGATGGCGGTTCCCGCATCGCCGGGCACATCTTCGGCTCTGAAGTCAGTCGGTGGTGCCGGCGGTTCTGCTGCTGAGACCAGAGACACCCCCGAAGTTGATATCAGCAGCAGAATCATCAGTCGTTTGATTGCTGGATTGATCCATTTATACATGACAATTATCCTTCGATGAGTTCCACATTGGCGCGGGGAACAATCACTTTATTTCCTGTATGCAGAACGACTTCCAGTACCCGTGATTCGGACCCCGATTCCAGAGTTCGCAGTTCCGTAGGCATCTCTCCGACTTCACCGAGCAGACCAAAATAAGGGTCTCGAATGATTCGAACCGCCACTCCCTTTTCCAGAATACCCAGTGCCGCCGTTTGTTTTGCCTTACTACCAGCGGCGGATTTTGTATGTTTATCAAGCGGAATGACAATTTCAGGGCGCATCACTCCTGCGCGAATTTGTGTGGTGCCATTCACGGCAGCCTCGGCGCCTTCACGTTCCTTGAAAAGCTGAAAGGTCCGGTCCGCCATCGCAATATCGCCAAAACCTTCTGTGATGATCAGCGTGGTGCCGATATGCTCCGAGCCCGTGACCGCCACTCCCAGGTCGTAGCCGAGAATTTCTTTCAGATCTTCATCATCCATCCCGCCTGATATGATAGCGGCCACCCCGATTTCGATTCCCCGTTTGACGGCTTCGCCTGTCATCCTGGCACCGCCAATGACTATTTTTCCCTGCATCGAATCATTCAGTAGTGACGCTTCCAAAGGCTGTTCTTTACTTTGGCAGGCAAAAGTGATCGTGCCATATGCTTCACCGCCGATGCCCAGAATTCCCTGCAGAAAACTCACCTCTGATTCGATCACCACACCCTGCTGCGGAATGACTTCTTTGATGGTACCCTCCTGATAGGCTCGTACCTGTATCGGCAAGGGCGCGCCTCTGAGAATGACCTGGCCTGTGACATGCGAAATGGATTCAATCGTGCCTGCACTTTTTGCGGTCATTTCCGCTTTAAAGAAGCCAAAAATGCCTTTGCTGCGTGCGAGGAGATCACCGGCTTGAATTTCATCTCCGACAGAAACGAGCATACAGCTTGGCACTTCAGACGGGGCGACGGAAATCTGATTCGCGACATTAATCGGAGTCACATCGCCGGGCATGAACGTCTGCGCAACAATTTGTTGCGGCGTGACATGCTCGCCGACTTTGACCAGAACATCTCCCGGAATAGGAAGGATGCGCCGGCTGGAATGCAGCACGCGCGGGCTGATTTGTAATCCTGGTGAATATGCCTTTGCCATGATTGCCAATTCTTTATGAGCTGTGTTGAGTTTGCATCACATGATTTTCCGGGAATAAATTCAGTTCATCTACCCAGCTGGTCAACTGCGCCAGATGCTGTTGTTCGTCAGCGGGCACGATTAAGGGGCGGCCCCGCGCATCGAGAATCAGTCCCACCGTACCGCCGCGTACTTTGAATTCCTTGTGTTTACCGGAACCGGCGCCGAAGTCATAACCACGTTTCGGTTCAACTGTAATCGTGGCCCAGTCATCATAAGCCAGTGGGAAAAGTTTCATCTCGCCACACAGCATTGTGCCGGATGCGTTGAGAGTCTTTCCTTTAATCCGATATTGAAAGCAGCTTTTTCCGGATCGATAGAGGCCACGCGGAGCGACACAGGTTCCCAGATAAACGAGGCAGTCCCGCTCAAAGACCTGCAACGCGGCACGGGGGTGAACCTGTGCCAGTACGCCCAGATGAGGCATCATGAAGATACTGTCTTTCGCGAGAACGGTCATGCCTTCAGGTTCGAAGGCGTCAATCATCATCGACGCGGTCTGATTCATATTCGGGGCGTGCGATAAAACGCCTCCCGAACCGACCAGCAGATTCAGTTTCATATTGTCCACAATCGATTGCCCACTGGTGAGCTGGCTGAACGTGTCGCCGACTGTTCTCTGCTGCTGCACTCCTTTGAGCGTTGTGGCAAATTCTTTGTGCTGGATGTAGGCCAGTCGCAGGGCTTCGCGGGCCACCGCCTGTTCGAAGACCAGCGCTTCTCTGGTCTGGGGAATCGTCGTCGGGCGGATCATTTTGTTTTTAATGTGGTTTTGCAGTTCCCGTGGGTCCATATCCAGATGCACCCAGCGTAAAATCATCGGCAGTGTCGCAGAAGCACACACGTTGGAGATGGAATAACTCATACCCAGATTGGCACTCACAGTGCGGTTAAACGTGCCATCGAATACACTGAAGACGTCTGTTGTGGCGCCGCCAATATCGACGCCCAGAGCATTGATACCCTGTCGTTCAGCGATCGTCTGCAGGATATTTCCGACGGCTCCAGGAGTGGGCATGATCGGGGCATCGGCCCAGGTGATCAGTTTGTTGTAACCAGGTGCATGCGCCATCACGTGTTCCAGAAACAGATCGTGAATTGCATCGCGGGCGGGCGCCAGGTTTTCCCGTTCCAGGATCGGACGTACATTTGCCACAGTCGTAAGTTTCACATCGTCATCAAAGGCCTCTTCGACCAGCTCTGTGGCTTCCTGATTACCGGCGTAGATGATCGGCATCTTGTAGGTGCCACCAAACCGAGGCTGCGGTTTGGCTGGAGCGATCAATTCTGCCAGTTCGACAACGTGCTTTTGAGTCCCCCCGTCCGTGCCGCCGGCGAGCAGGATCATATCAGGGCGTAATTCCCGGATGCGTTGAATCTGTTCGTGTGGCAGGCGTTTGTCATTGGAACAGATCGTGTCCATCACAATCGCACCGGCGCCTAATGCGGCTCGTTTGGCGCTGGCGGCTGACATCTCGCGGACAACTCCCGCGACCATCATTTGCAGACCACCGCCGGCGCTGGAAGTCGAAATGTAAATATCGCAGCCGGTATCACCGTTCGCAGGCCGGATGATTTTGCCGTTTTCATCAATGAGTTTTCGACCCGCCAGCTCGCCGACTTCAGTCACTGCATTCACGACACCAACTGTCACATCGGCGGCTGGTTCTTCAACGGTCGTTGGGGCTTCGCCTCGAAACGTCTGTCGATATTCGCCATTTTTTTTCTCGATTAAAATGGCTTTGGTCGTTGTACTACCACAATCGGTGGCCAGGATCACATTGATTTGATCGGGGTCTAATTGTTTTGTCGTTGTGGAGTTCATATTCTGACTCGCCATCCGTGTAAATATGAAAGCAGATCGGTTTTGGTTTGAATTAATTTACGGTCGTCAGGAACCATCCTTGTTGACTGATTCTGAACGAGCCGGGTTTAAGTTTTGATCGGGGGACGTACTCTGTTTGTTTGAGGGAGACGCACTTAGCGTTTCCAGGCGTTGGCACATCCATTCGATCGAGCCCCGTTTCTCCAGAAAATCAGCGAAATCCTTTTGCGATTTTGGATCAACCAGGAAGGATAAAAACGGAGAGAAGAAGTGAATCGCCTGCGAGCCGATATAATTCAAAGGGCGGCAGGTTTCCAGCGAGAGTATGGCCAGCGTGACCATGTCCCGCCGAATAATTTCCCGGCAGATGCGGTCGGCAATCTGCCGCTGCTCTGTTGTGGGAGCAAAATCCTCAGGGCGTTCTACCGCGAAGGCATGCGCAAGCCACTGTTTGATCATGACCATCCTAGCCTGTGTCCAAGTTTATTGTAGCGTCCCCAATGCCATTCGATTCGCGAATCTTAGCATGGGAGACACCAGGGTTACATGGGACGCGCTCTCGTAATACCTGCTGTGGGTTTAAATGACGCAAGTTATTTCTATTACTGCACTAAAGTGTAACAATAACAGGATTAGATAAAAATGAAAGTATCCACTTCGAAGAAATCCAGATTCTGAAAAAATCTGCGCAAGGCTCGCCGGTACGGGAGCCGGCGATAACGGGAAGAAGTCGGGACGGAAGTCGAACGCGCGAGATGGCGCCGGCGCTTAACCGATCTGGAACAGCGCTTTGGCGTTGGCTGTTGTGATGTCGGCCATTTCTTCCGGGGTTTTCTGATGGAGTTCAGCCAGGCAGGCGCAGGTGTGTTTGACAAACGCGGGTTCATTCCGTTTGCCTCTGACCGGGACCGGCGCCAGGTAAGGGGCATCGGTTTCAACCAGCAGACGATCTAAGGGAATCTGACGAGCGGTTTCACGCAGATCATCATTTTTTTTAAAGGTCAACATGCCAGCAAAGGAAATGTGCAGCCCCAGCGCAAGGCAGGCGGTTGCGGTTTCCGGGCTGCCGCAGAACGAATGCATGATTCCTTTGAGGGGGCCGCCTTGCGCTTCCTGCTGGAGTAATTGAACGACATCAGCTTCCGCTTCGCGACAGTGAATCACAAAGGGCAGATCCCGCTTTTGAGAGAGCTGAATGTGTTTGCTGAAATACTCGCGTTGTAACTCGAGGGGAGCATAATCCTAGTAGCGATCCAGGCCGGTCTCGCCGATTCCGACAACTTTAGGATCGCTGGAGAGAGTATTGATCAACTCCCAGTCGCCGGGTTTTATTTGCGCGACATAATTGGGTTGAATGCCTACAACGGCATAAACGTTCGGGAAAGTGGCCGCGAGATCAACGGCGCGCTGACTGCTTTCGGCTGTGATGCCGATGGTCAATATGGTTTCTACGCCCGAATCAATCGCACGTTGTACTGTTTCCGCCCTGTCAGGATGAAAGGCTTCTTCATCAAGGTGGGCATGGGTATCAAATAAGATCATTTTAAATGAAGGATTTCAATTTTGAGACGTGACAGATTTCTTTTTGGGAGTGATCTTGTTTACGTCGGTGGCAAAATGAATGGAACTGAATCCGGCGGCCAGACTGGTATCGTAGGTGCGAATCATGTCACCCAGAGGCACATCTTCTTCGATGTCCAGAATGACCGGGATCTCCGGCGCCAGTTCAGCCAGTGCGATCAAAGTCTGTTTCAATTGATCAAACTGAGCATACTCGCGCTCATTCAATTCTACAATAGTCTGATTGTCCTGTCGTTTGAGTTTTAACCAGACTTCCCCCAGCGGCTTTTCCTGGGGGACTGTTTCCGTCGATTCAATACTCCCGGTTGCCAGTTCGGTCGGCAGGAGAAATTCCCGAATCTGGTTGGCTGAGGCGCTGATAAAGAAGATCAGCAGCAAAAATACGACGTCGATCATCGGCGTCATGGTAGCCTGATCCTGTATGTCGTGCCGTGTATTGTGGTGCGAGGGGATTTTCATTTCGGAGCAGGCTTACTCGTTCTGAACGGCAAATTGAACATGGGAGATACCGGCGCGGGCACAACTGATGAGTACACGTTCGACGATACGGTAAGGAATCCGATGATCGCCGCGAATGCGAACTTCGGTTTCTTTCCGTTTGGAGTCATCGATTGACATGAGCGTGGCATCCAGTTCGTCAGGCAAGATTTCTTTGCCGCGCAGATGCAGTTTTTCGTCTAAAGTAATGGTAATGATCATCCGCCGGGGCGGTTCTTCGGTCTCTTTTTTATTTTGTGAAGCCAGGGGAAGTTCCACTGCTTCCAGTTTTTCGTTCTGTGTTAAATGCGTCGCTGCGAGGAAGAAAACAATCAGCAGAAAAACAATATCGATCAGGGGGGTAATGTTAAAGCGGATTCCCTGCTGGCGGGGGCGTGTGGGGATTCTCATGTTTCCTGCCCTCCCGGAGGTTGCGCCGGACGAGAAACCTGCTGGTGGGCAATCCTCTGGGCGAGTTCTTCTTCCGGCCGTTTACGCAGCGTTTTTCCGGACTGGGGGATCGACCGCTTAAAGTCGGCGAAGACATGTTCCGCCAATAACGAGGATTGCGCGACAAGTTCGTCGATTCGATTGCGAAAGAAGGCGAAGCTGGCCAGTGCGGGAACAGTCACACTCAAGCCGAAGAGTGTGGTGATCAACGCTTTGGAAATTCCCGGTGCCAGTTCAGCGACGTCCGGGTTCGCTTTCGCCGTAAATTCAGAGAAAGCCAGAATCATCCCCCAGACCGTTCCCAGCAGGCCGAGCATCGGGGAGAGGGTTCCGATTACAGAGAGATATTCAATTTTTCGGTTCAAGCGAGCTGACTGCTGCATGGCGGCATCTTCCATGGCTTTCTCAACGGCACCATAACCCATCTGAACTTCTGCCAGACCAGCCGAAAGAATGTAGGACAGAAAACTGGGGTTAGACTTACAGACGGAGTCGGCACTGCGATATTGCTGCTGGACAATCAACGAGTGTACTTCCTCTGCCAGTCCGGGCGGCATGAGGGCATTGCTGCGGATACTGATAATGTGTTCGACAATCAACGCGACCATCGCCACGCTCAGAACGGCAATGATAATTCCAATGGCACCGGCATCATCAACCAGTTGGCGGAAATTGATTTTTGCGATTCCGTCACCAGCGTCACGAGCAGGATCGTCGGCTGCCAGGCAGAACAGTGGCGTTGTCAGAATGACGCCGGAAATAATGAAACCAATCCAGACGAATTTTAAAAACGGTTTACTTCGATCCATCAAATTATTCTTTTCCAGAATTGTTTTATTCAAATCAATTGGGTTGAGTCGCCGGATTTGGATTCAAGCCAGTGGGTTTCAGTATTTGGTCAATCATCTGCTGCGCGATTTGCCGGGAAGAAGATTGCGGATAGCGGGACACGGTTTCCTGATAGAGACGGAGCGCATTAGTCGACTGGCCTAATGCGAGTAAAGAATCGGCGGCTTTCAGGTTCGCCAGAGCCGAAAGTTGAGGATTGGAATCGTAGGCCAGAGGTATCCAGAGAAATGAGGCGGCTGCCTGGCCGTGTCGCTCCAGCATGGCATAACCTGTTCCCAGCAGGAAATAAGGTCCCGCACGCAAGTGTTCCGGCACCTGACTCAGATTTCGTTCCCAGCGCTGGAGTTCCAGGTGGCTCAGGTCGCCGGCCCTCAAGCGAATCCGCCAGAGCTGTGTGCGTGCCAGTTGTTGAATATTTATGTTTGTGCTCGTAGCCAGAGATCGCAGCGCGGCTTCTGCCTGCGCCTGATAATCGGGAACCGTGAGCAAAATGCTGGCGCCGATCAGCTGCTTGACTTCGTCATTCTCGATCAGCCAGCCGCTGGCAGCACTGCGCGCGGGCGAGAGTGACTCCTGAATTGTCCAGTCCAGGGGAATGAGTTCGAAATGGCGGGAGTTCGGTTCATTTTCGACCATCATCTGAAAACGGAGTGCCGCTTTCAGGAGATCTCCCTGGCTCAAAGCGGCTTTGATCATCAAGGCCAGAATTTCACGACGAACCCATGATCTGTTTTCAGAATTCAAGGCTTCGCTGAATGAATTGACGGCTTTATCGTATTGACCTTCCTGCAGCTGTTTCAGTCCCTGCTGGTGTTGTTCAGTTTGCGGAGTATGAACTTTGACAATCTGCGAACTGGGATAGGTGCGCACCGAACCGCTGGGGAGCAGTTTGACTTTGATTTCCGTATTTGTGAAATTCAGAATCGTACAAGGCAGGGTGGCTTGACCGACATGATGATCGGGGCGAACCTCGATCTTATCCTGTGCACAGGCGGGAGCAGCCTTCAGCAAAAGGAAAATGGTGATCAAGATGGCCAGAGAAAACGTTCGCATTATTTTCTTTCAAAATCAGACGGTTCGATTACTCCGTAGTGGAAGGTGCGAGCGGTTCCGAGGGGGGAGATTCCCTGTTTTTTTCCGGCGTGCTTTGTTCTTTCGTGAAAAACCAGGATAAAAGCATTAAGAGGGCACCCCCGGTAATTGCCATGTCTGCCACATTAAAAATGCCGGTTCTCAAAGGGCCAAAACCGATATTGAGAAAATCAATCACAATTCCATTCAGAAACACACGGTCAATTAAATTGCCAACGCCGCCAGCCAGCAGTAGTGAAAGGGCGATGAATTGAACAAGAGGCATCTGCCAGCGGAAGACCAGCATCCAGGTGACGATGATTAAAAACGCGGCATTGGCGACGACCAGCATGAAAAACCGGACCGGTTTCGAAAGTTGGCTGCCAACACTCAGGAAAGCACCGGTATTTTCTGCGTATTCCATTCGGAATGTATTATTGAAATAGGTAATGGGCGGCTCAAATTTGAGTTTTTCGACGGCAATCTTTTTGGTGTATTGATCACAGCCGACGCAAAACAGCAGACAGGCTAATAACAGCGAATAGCGAGTCGCTTTGGATACCGTCGAAGACATTTCTGATAGACTTTCTGAGCTGGTTGTTTTTAATGCTGAATCAGGTTGAGATGATCAGTAAAAAATTTAACGATTGATGATAAACTTGCGGACATTATAGTAGCGGTAACTACCATGATTTTGCCGCGCGAGTTTGTCGAGCGAATTTCCTTCTTTGACCGGGAAACCTTCTCCGAACTCGATACAGTGAATTTTAGCCTTTCCTCCATTTAAGACGCGAATTTCATTGAGGTCCGCGCCGGATAGCTGAGGATGCTTGGCATCAGTCAGAAAGAATATGACATCCGGATGAAAACTTAAAGCTCGTTTTAAAGCGGGTATATGATCTGTGCCCCCATCCGGTTCGACACTCTGAATAAACTGGCGTGCCAGAGTCCGGTTGATATCAGAGGCGTAGAGCATTTCCGCCGGCTTGCCCCGATGCTGCATGGCCCGCGTGCTGGTATTGTAAAAGATGATTTGAAACTGCTGATGGTGAGTTAAGCCTTCCAGACTGGCGATCAGTTCCGAGCGGGCTTTTCGGATCGGAGCCCCTTGCGGTGCTGCCATACTGCCTGAACAGTCGAGAACAAACACAAATCGTTTTCCGGAATCAACGGCGTCAAAAAAATTGACATTGCCTGCTCCCATGACGGGAGGAGCAAGTGCCGTGCTGGGGGACATCAGCAGGTCATTCGTGGGCCTGTTGGGAGTACTCGGGGACTGGGTTGGCCCGGCACCGAGCAGTTTCGAATTCAATTCCGGCAGCAGGGGATCAACCGGAGGCTGATCCATTACGTCTTTAATCTGGTCCTGAGGTTGAAGAGTCTGTTGATTTTGAGTGGTTTCTTGTGATTCCTGCTCAGATTCGTCGGTTTGTTCTGCATCGGTAGACTGTTTGACATAAATGCCCACGCTGCGCAATTCGCCTTCGTTGCCACCTGTCTGGCCACTATCACAACGATTCAGGCTGGTGATGAGTATAAACAAAATCAGAGAATGGATGGCGAGAGAGGCAGCCCAACTGGGAACCACCAGCAGAGGAGAATTCTTCTGCCATTGCGGAGCCTGATGATCCAGTTCTGTAAGTACTGCCGGCATGGGAAAAATCCATTCAGGGTGTTTCAGCCAGGAAAGGCTTTCAATTGACAAAAAGTGTCTTAAGTCATTATGAAAAGATAGATTACGTGATATAGACGAGACCAGGTGGTGACTGTTTTCGCCTCACCGGATCACGAGTCAGTCCGGTTCAGCAGACATCAGAATTTGTCTCTTATCTTTTAATACGTATTTATTGCGTCAATTGTTTAAGATATTGATTGGTGATATCAGCTGGAAAGACCCCATCAGGGGGTTCATAGGCGAATTCGGCTTTATCAATGGGGGCATTCAGTATGACTTTTGTAAAGTTAAGAGTCACCAGGCTTTCCATAGTATCCTTATTTTTTTTCAGGTAAACGATTCTTCGTGGAAACAGTGTTTCCGGATCGAGGTAAATTCTAACTGCATCCGGGACATAGGGGGGAAGCTGAGCGACACCGTTGGGATTACCTCCCTTAAATTGTTCCAGAAATACTTCTTTCCAGGCTCCGTTCAGAACGGTCAATGTTTTGCCGTTGACGGTCCTTTCAGACACACTTTCAAATTTCATGTTCTTTTCGATGGAAGCCAATAATCCGGGGAGTCCACCCAGTCCCAGTTCTGCCACCAGCATATTCGGGGCTGATTTCGGGTTTAATTCGGCCTGGCGCAGGATTGCCTGAACGTCGCGGCGGGTGACGCGCGCGTTGCCTTTGATGGTGTGTTCGGTCCAGAGTACCTGTCCATCGCAGATTTCCAACAGCGTTCCGACAGGCTCGGTATTTTTTTTCTGGCTCTCGACCTGAAATTCCAGTCTGAGTTTCAAGTCGTTCCCTTGAAGATAGCTGCCGCTGATGACAAACGGCTTGGGACCGATCTCCACTTTTTCTGTGATCTGTGCCCGGATCGAACTGTAGGTTAACAGCTTTTCTCGCGATTTATTGAGCAATGAAATCGCTTGAGCCGGATTTTTTTTCAAATTAATTTCGGGCTCATCGGCTGTCTTTTTGGAGTCCGGATTCTCAGTCTCCGGGTCTGCGAAAGCCAGCAGGCGTTGAGAGACACTTGTCGTATCCTTATTGCCAGAAACCTCTTGTGGAAAGTAGGCCCAGGAAGAAATGGAAAAAAAGTCATTCAGGCCTGCCACAAGCAGGAGACCAAAAGTGAGAGTTAAAATGCGTAACATGTTCTAATTGTTCGGAAAAAAACGAATTTACCAAAGAATCGGACCACAATAGTCCGAAAACAGATGTATGAGGCCATCAGTGTGCCTCTAGTTGGCTGGAGTATTTCAGTCAGCAGACCGTTAAGCACAATGTAACATTGTTGAAATATGGGTCTCTCTGCATTTTAACGATATTTCGTGCTTGGGGTCGACCTGAAAACTGAGTCTTTTTTGAACCGAACGTCGGCCGTTCCAAATTCCCTGGGATCGACGTCTTAGTTTGCGATGGACGGTTCTTCACTTAACAGTCGCATTATTCGTCGTGGGGTATTCGAACAAGGGGTCATGATGAAGTACTACTTCCTGGCTTTAGGCACATTGGTTGTTGTTTGCGTTGGCTGTGCAGCCGACGGACAACAGATTATTGACAAGGGTGAATATCATGCTCCGCCAGCTGCGATGATGCAGCGACCGGGGCCAATGGTAGACGGGCCTGGACCTGGCGTTTTGCAGATGCTGGCTCCACCTCCGATGGGCGCTTACGCCGCCCGCACATCACAAATCCGTTTTGTAGGGCCCGCAGGAATGAAGGTTGGCTGGCAAGTCCTTGAAGGCTATGCCGAAAATCAGATCACTGCTCCCGGACGGTACAATTTTAACCAGGGGGCAACCTACCGGTTAAAACTGTCGCACATTCCGGGGCGTGCCATTCCGGCATTGTATCCTTCGTTGCAGGTGTATCCATCACATCCTACAACAGACGCTTATCTATCTCATAACAGTATTCCTCTGGAGATCACTCCGGAAGATCTGGATCAGGTAGAGAGCAACAACTTTGTCACGAAGGTAATTTATCTGCCAGATGAAAAATTCCAGGAACTGGCGATTGCCGGTGTGGAAACTCTGGTTTCAACGCGTCTTGATCCCGGTGTAGACCCGGTCGCAGAAGCAGATCGTCGTGGTACGATTATGGCTGTCCTGCGAATGGGTAACATGGATCTGGAAATGCCAAGTGGCGATGGTGGAAACGAAGCTGTTTCACAAGTTTCCTACGATGGTGATGCGGGAGCCCATATGCCTCCGATGCCGATCCCCGGAAATTCAATTGGAGTCGCTTCCGGTGTCCCCGTCCCTACTATGATGGGCGGAATGGGAGCACCCGGACAACCGGCTTACAATCCGATTTCCGGAATGGGACCCACTCCTGCCTGGGGTATGCCTATGACAGGAACACCAATCGGACTTCCCGGCCCTCCTCACATTCCATTAGGTGGACCGGCCAGCTTGAAGTCTCACACCATTCGAAACGTATCGAAAACCAACTTACCCAAACCAGTGGATCACTTCCTGGTGGATGTCAAACAGAATCCGGCACCAAGCCTGCCTAAGCCTGTTAAGTATGTCCAATACTCGGAAACCCACCCGGTTCATTCTCCAGGTCAGGTTTCTTATCCAAGAACCATGGCACCCGGACCAGGGTATTAAAAGACTCAGGACCCACGCGGCACTTCCTGTATTCACTGCAGGAAGTGTCGCCCCTTGTCTTGTTTTGATGCCATCTCTTACTTTGCATTTCAGAATTACCAATCGGCTAAATTATCTTCTGTCATCCTTCCGGACATTTGATTGTAGAATTTCTTAGTCATGACAATGTTAAAACGCCAAAACCGATCACGATTATTAACCATGCTGTTAATGGCCTTGATCGCTTTTGCCATTGAATTGCCCTCTGCCTGGACTCAGGATGTGGTCGGAGGCCGGAAATACAACTCCGGAAATCAATTCTATCATCCGTTGAATCAGCGCACGCCACCGGGAGTCATGGGGGAATGGGCGGGGTTATCCGGGCAGGTTCAAGCAGGTTATATTCAGCCAATGCAATTTTCCCTGCCATCAACGGGAACCGTCACCTTTTTTGCAGGCGGACCTGAGCAGACGATTCAGAAAACCTCTCCCGCTCCCATCGGTTTTGCAGTCGGTTATGTTTACCGTCTTAAAATCAGCGGTATGCCTGAATTTCCTGGTGTGGAACTTTATCCGACCATTGAACTGATTGACCGTCTGCATCCCCCCGCTGGTTTAGCAGAAGCCTATCCGATTCCTGTCAGTTTTACCCAGGAAGATGTCGAGCTGGCACTCTCAGGAAGACTGGTGTCAAAGGTCGTTTATCTTGAACGGCCCCAAACCGCCGCCGCTACAAAATTTGAAAAACAACCTACCATTTCAATCACCGCTCAGAAAAACCTGATCGCTGAAGCAGATCTGCTGGGGCGTCCTATGCTGATCTTAAGAATGGGGGGGCGTCTCCCGTCAACCCAGGGAGAGGATCCGTCCTTTTTCGGAAGCGGGGCTCCTGTTGTTGAATTAAAGTCTCAAAGTACTAAAAACTGACACTCTGCTGATTGAGGATATACACGTGGTAAAATTATCGTACCGAAAAGGAAGAGGAGCTTCGCAAATGCAGCGTATCTGCTCTGCGGTCGCGATGATGCTGCTCTGCGTCAGCAGCGGGTGTTCCAGTTTTTCACCCCTCACTGTATCCCTGCCCTGGGAAAAGGACATTCCGCAGCCAGAACAGGAACAGACACCGGCAGTGCAGCATGCTGATTTCGACTCGAAAGCCGAATTCGATACGAAAGTCGGCGCAGTCCGTCTGGCATCGCCAGCCCAGAACGCAGCTCCCGTGTCACCGGTTCAACAGGTTGCCTATTACCAACCCGCATCGAATGCGTGTCCGCAGTTACCGCCTTACTGCGAGTTTTCTGCAGCCGTTGAGAGAGATTACGTATTACCAGCCGGCAGTGATCCTGCGGTTGTTGAAATGTATCCCGATGAATATCTCTTCGATGGGGGAGATCGCGAGAATCCGGTTCATTACGATGATTACAATCGTCTCGGCCTCGATACGGAAGACACGGTTGTGGAATATCAGACCCATAAAGGGAAACACGAAGTGAAAAAATCAAATCGGGTTGCCGTTTACGCACCACGATTTGCCGCGATTCGTTCAGCCAGTTCACCATTATCCGGAACCTCTATTGATTCTCTGGCGACAACAGAAGACACAATACATGGTGTGGGGCTGGAAGCGCGCACGGTTATTACACAGCACAAACAGCGCGAGCAACTGGAAGGCGTTCGGATGCGATCGCGTGCCAGCGGCGTCGAAACCGAGCGTCAGCAGGGGGCTTTGGATCAGTCTGCTTACCTCAGCGGTCATACCAAGATGAGCAACCTGTTCCAGGATACGGGAACAGAGACCACCGGACAATTTAAACAGTCTGACGAAGCACGGATTGCCTATCAGGTACAAGCGGCTGCCATCTGGTCACGTACACAGTTTCCGGTTATCGCAATTCGGGAACGGTCGGCTCATGAGTCCAAACGGGCTGTCAAACCTGAAGAATATATTGGTGTAGAAGACAAGCGGAAAACAGAGGGCAATCTGCGTCTCATCAAAATGGCTGATAAGAAAAACGCAGAGCCCGGCGACATTATCACCTTCACCATCAAATACGAAAACATCGGCGATTTCGATGTTGAGGGGATCAAAATCATCGACAACTTAACTCCCCGCTTGGAATACGTTCATGACAGTGCGAACTCCGACCGTAAAGGACGGCTGGTCGTCGAAGATAATCAGGAAGGCAGTTTGATTCTGACCTTTGAAGTCGATGAAACAGTCGAAGGACACCAGGGGGGCACGGTCACTTTCCAGGCACGTGTTCGCTGAAAACCTGGACGAAACGAACAGTTGAATGAACTCTGTGGATTCCCGCGAATCCTGGCCCGCTAGGCAAATTTGCTTAGCGGGCTTAGTTTTTAAACCGGCTCTCGTCGTTCAAAGACAGGAATAGTGCCCGGGAAAAAAGCACAAGTGCTCAGGAGCTCTGTTTCAAATTTCAACAATGTGGAGTATTTTACTGCAGTGTACTGCTTGGCGGGATTATTTCGCCTGTTTTCTGAGTCGCAGGACGATGGCCTCTAAGTCATTTATTATGAATGACTTTAGTCGCGTAAAGTTACCCGTGAATGGGGCGTTTGTTCAAATTTTGTATAGTTCTTATCATTGGCACACGAATTGCCGATATGAGTTTGGTAATTGTAAACGAAATGCGAAGCAGCATACGGGACTTTGTTGTTCATTCTATTTTATTCTCTTTGCTTCGCTTCATGTTCCCTTATCTAAAAGGATGAGATCGAGATGACCGTTCAACAGGGAGGCATTCTCCAGGTTTATCACGCAGGTCCACTTTGTGTGGCAGGATTCGGCGGAAGGGATATTCTGGATACTTTCAGTGTGAAAGATATCCGGGATGAGTTACTGGAACTGGTCAAAGAGCATCATTGTGAAACACTCGCCATCGATTTGACGGGAGTGAAACTGATCCCCAGTGGCATGCTCGGTTTACTGGCTTCCATGAGAGACCTCGATATTGATATTCACCTCTACAATCCTTCTGATGATATTCGGGATGTCTTGGAGATCACAAAACTGAATCAGTTCATGCATCTACATGATGTGGAAATTCCCTATTAACGCATTTTCTGAACCGTACGATAAAGCGAAAGTCGATTGCAGTCGGCTTTCGCTTTTTTTATGTCAGGTCAGACAGACTGCTTCCCAAATGTCAGATGAGCGATTATTCTGGAATCAATCCTTTATCTTTTCACTCTCATTTTAAAATGTAACGGCCGGAAAATGTCTCGAATCAACGCCGCACGCTGGCAGACTGTCGAAAATCTGGTGGACCATTTCTGTAAGACAGATCAGGTGCCTGCGATCGCATTACAGGTGACCGTGGCAGAGACCTCACACCGATATTTTCAAGGACGCCAGCGTCTCAACGACAGTGGCGATACGCTGCGCGAAGACGCGATCTTTTTAGTCGCTTCGATTACAAAACCAATTGTGGTATTAGGCGTGCTCAAGCTTCTCGAAGCGGGCGAACTGCTGCTGGGAGACCGGGTAAAACAGTTCATTCCCGAATTCGGCTGTGCAGGCAAACACGGAATTACAATCCGCCATTTGATGACGCATACTTCCGGGCTGCCTGACATGCTGCCTGATAATCGTGAGCTGCGTTCCGAACACGCGCCGCTTTCCGATTTTGTCAAACAGATTTGCGAGCTTTCACCGGATGAACCGCCTGGACGAATCGTGCAATATCAGAGCACGGGGATTGCCATTCTGGGCGAAATAATTCAGCGAATTACAGGGAAGACTTGTGCGGAGTATCTAAAGCAGGTTCTTTTTACTCCACTGGGAATGGCGGATACCGCGCTGGGGGTTCCGGAAGAGTGGTATCACGGCGATCAACGGCAGGTCGAGCGGATCGCAGAAATTCGAATCCCGGCAGAACTGGATATTGAACCACACTGGGACTGGAACAGCCGTTACTGGAGAGGTTTTGGCGCACCCTGGGGCGGGTTGTTCACGACGCCTGCCGATTTGGGGAAGTTGGTCAAAATGCTGCAGCAGGGAGGCGCTTATGATTCACAGCAGATTTTATCCCGGCGTACAATTGAGGAAGCCACGCGTGATCAGTTAGCCACGATTCCCGGCTTATCTCCGGCTGCTCGAGAAGGCAAAGGTTGGGGTCTTGGATGGCAGATGGTGACTTCATGCAAGAGTGATTATTATGGCGATTTGCTTTCTCCGGTTGCCTATGGTCATGCCGGTGCAACGGGTACGGTATTGTGGATAGACCCGGAACTGGAAGCGTCCGCCATCATCCTGACGACTGAGCCTCAGGAGCCACGCGGTCAATTTCTGGCCCGCATATCGAATACGGTCGTTGCAACCATCGGGCAGTAGATCTTCAGCGGCCTTTGGTCAGGGTTAATCTTGCCCTGTTTTTTTGATCCAGACTATAATTCGTTGGCTTTAACACCGATGTGACTTGCTTGATCAATCACAGCATGACAGTTTTGTTTTGTATGAAATATGATGATGAATCCAGAACTTGCCGGTATTCTGACGCTCGTTTTTTATGCTTTCATCGCCTTATCGATCATGGTTTATCAGGCGGTTAAACTTCCCGATGGGTGGCAGGCCTGGATATTGTTTGTGATTGCGCGTGTGTATGCTCCTGTGTTGTGGGGAGTCAAGCGGAACCGCCGTTGCCCTTTCCCGGGTGACTCTGCGGCAATCGTGATTGCCAATCATCGCAGTCCTGCTGATCCGATGATTCTCTGGTACAACTCTCATCTGGGAAATCCACAGAAAAAAATTCGCTCGATCCGTTTTTTGATGGCACGGGAATATTACGAATTGCCCGGATTAATTGGCTGGATCTCGCGGGCCATGCATGCGATTCCCGTTGACCGGAATGGCCAGGATGTGGCGCCGGTCCGCGAAGCGCTCCGCCAGCTGAAACAGGGGAAATTGATCGGTGTCTTTCCAGAGGGGGGAATTCAAACCGGGCGGCCCATCGCACACGCGAATTCCGGGATCGCCTTTCTGGCACTGCGTTCTCAGACACCCGTGTATCCTGTTTATATTAATAACTCCCCCAGTGGAAAGAATATGATTGAGCCTTTCTATTCCATTGCTGAAACCTCAGTGGTCTATGGAGAACCGATTGATCTCTCTGAATATTATGGACGCCGTGCCTCGCGGGAAGTGCTGGAAGAAGTTACCACGCTGATGATGCAACGACTTGCAGAACTCGGAGAGACGGGATATCTGGGTAGTGAGAGTACTCCCGAAGAAAATGCAGATCTCATCCAAATACCCGCAGAGCGCTATCGTTCAGCGAACTGAAAAAATGATCGCTTTCTTCTAAATTCTCCTCAACATGCTGATTGGCTGCGCGGGTAATCAGATCTGGTAATCGACGGCTGCCTGGTGAAAGCGTGGCTTTCAACAACCCCGCTGTTTCATACCGGCGACCCAGCAAGTGCTCGAATTCATGATAGATCACCGTCAGTAAATCGATACGCCCGGCTGCCTCTGAGTTATCGAATGCCTGAGAATCGGTGGTATTCACAGTATAAAATTCAGCATGCTCCCAGGGGCTGCTGTCGATAAACCATCCATGACCGGCTACGGTTACATCTAGCAGAAGTGTTCCGGCGGTTGTTTGCGCCAGTTTATTGTCAGGAAGATCAAGCACTTTGATCTCAGTGTTCCGGAGAATCACCGGTTCTTCCGGAGCATCAAATTCAGAATACTGCTGGATGGCTGCATCAGCAGTGAGTTTTGCTTTTTCTGGCGTGAGCGGAGTGATATTTGGCTGTCGCTCCAAGTCAGGAATCGATTCGGTAACCAAATTTTGAGGAGTCCAGGCATCGGGATAGCTGGAAGGCATTAATACATTCGGGTTGTTGATTTTTGATTTGCCATAGTTGGCTGCGAACAGGATCAGATCTTTAAAGTCGACTGTTCCGGATTGGTTAATATCCATGACCCAGGCATAGGGAGAATTCGAAATGGAAACATTGGCTCCATAAACGGATGCGAATATCGACAGGTCTTTGAAGCTGATTTTGTCATCATCGTTGACATCGAAGGGAACAGCCCAGAATTCTGTTTCAGCGAAATGGATTTCTCCCAGTTGGCTTTCTGCCTGATCAACCAATTGTAGTTCCATTTGATCAAGAGAAAAATCAGCCTGATGGGAACCGATACTCCGAGTTTCAAAATCGATACTCACCTGATCATTGGCGGTTGGTGTAAACTCGATGCGCGCGAGTAACACAAACTGATCATCGCCGGCATCGATCAGATTTGTATTGGCTGAGATTCCCTGAATCGTTCCACTGGCGTCATCAATCTGTCCCGTCTGGTCTTCTGTAAACGCCGCTCCAAACTGGATGCTGGCGGCAGTGGTGTACGCGGTGTTGTAGTTCAGATTGAAGGAAAACGTATCAATGCCCGTATCAGACGCATTGGAGACACTGCCCCAGACCTCGACCCAATACGATTCCCATTCTGATAAGAAGCTGACGTTGGGGGGGAGAGTCAGTGTTTCGCCAGTCGCAGAAGTGGTGGTAGGCGACTTCACAATCCTCAGGTCATACTGTGTGATCAGAATCGGCGTCACTGTCAACTGGAATGAGGTACTTCCCTGGAGACCTGACAGATCGGTGGCATCAATGACAATTTCAATTGTTCCGGCATCGGTTGAACCGGGAGTACCATTCAAATCGCCTGTTTCTGCATTGAAGTCCAGCCAGTCTGGTAAAAGAGTGCCGCCAGCCAGCATGGCGGACAGTGTGAATAAATCGCCGTCAACCGTGTTGGCATCGGAAAAGTATCTGCTCACATTCAGAGTAAAGGGGGCGCCTTCCTGAATCACTTGATCAGAAATGAATCCTGCTACCGGAGCAACGTTTGTAAAACCATTGTCGATGATGAAACCGCTGGCCAGAGTGGAATCCCCCAGGTCATAGTGGTCCTGATCCAGCAACTGGAGTTCAATGATTTCGTCATTTTCGTCAAGAAAATCTTCCAGAATGCTGACGAGAATTGAAACCGAACTTTCATTAGCGGCGAATGTGACCTCGCCTGATAATTCATTAAAGTCGTCTCCGGGAGTTGCGGTTCCCGAAATCTGGTAATGAACAGTCAGCGGTGCGTCGAGCTGATCATCACTGCGAGTGAGCGTAAATACAAGTTGCCCGGCATCTGATTCCTCCACGTCTGAAGCGGGCGGTTGAATGTTCACAACCGGCAATACTGCCTGCGTATTGCTGTTGATAAAATCGAGAATCGACTGATACTCAAACGCTTCCTCCAGAGGCTGATCCATATTATGTAACAGGCCCCAGTCGCCCCAGGGGGCAGAATCTCCACTGCCGGTAAATACATACTGATTAAACAGATCAACGCCGATCAGTTGTGCGCTGTTCAATAAGACTTGATAGACATCATACATGCGGGGGCTGAGTGAGGCTTCATGTACGACAGCTTGAACAGGCCAGCCGTAGGCGTCCGGATGAGAGCCCCCTTCATACGTGACCAGGCCAATGTCCCGCCCCAGGATCTGCGAGTATTGATCTGCCAGATTCTGGTGATCGATCAGACGTGACAGGCTCCACGGGATTGTTACTTCCAGCAGGGAATCGATGACATCATCGACTGTCGTAAATTCATTAAAACCTGCCAGTTGCTCAGGTCCCAGTCCAGCATAGGCGGTGACCGAGATGGCGTCGAAGTTTCCATTCATAGCCGGGAGCAGATTTTCCAATATCGTCGGATTCGCCTGCTGACCGGCGACAACACGGACGATGCGGTCTTCCTGTCCGGCGAAAACTTCTTCCCAGATTTCGAAATCCTGCTGCATCTGGCCGGCCGCAAATTCATACCAGCCCGCACCCGCATTTTCGGGTAATGCCAGTTGATCCTGAATCCAGTGGCTGGTCTCAAAACCGTACGCATAGTTCCAGATTTCGTTCGACCATTCCACGTAAATTGTCAGTTCCGGGTCGAGCGTGTCGCGTACCATCTCGGCGAAGTGGCGGACGTAGTCGTCATTCGCCTGATAAGGCATGTTAAACCAGGGATTGGCATCCAGAGTATTGGAAAGTTCAATCATGTATTCAGGGGCGACGCCGTTATGAAACTCTGCCGGATTATCATCGCCAAAAAATGTGGCGTCACTGAGTTTTGCTCGATCATTCCAGGTGACAATGTCGGATCCATTGGTTTCCATCCAGTCCATGAATCGCAGAGTCTCAAACGGGGCCAGACGTTCCAGGAACAAGGGATGGAAGGGAGAGAATTCAGCCCCTGGCTGCCAGTCCTGACCGGCAAAACTCTGGCCATGATAGTCGGGCAGCCACAGGTTGAAATTTCGGAAGTAATTGGCAGGGTTGATGTCAGTAACCGTCAGTAAAACATCCTGGTTCTCTGGCAGATTGAGCAGCGCATAATGCCGTCCTTCGGGAGTCATTCCCTGTTCCATGATTCCCGGCAGCCAGACCGTTGATTCTCCGTCCCATTCCGCCCGATAAATACCGGCTGGATTGACTTCACCCGTCAGAATGGGGGCGATGTACTGTTGAATGATGGTTTCCCCGAGCTCGTTGACGGTCTGCTGGCTTTCGGTGGGCCAGCCATTTTCATCCAGGTGAAGATCAAACAATGTGGAACCCCACTGGGACTGGAACGTATCCAGATTCAGGCTGACGCTGTTCCAGGAACGCATGGTGTGCGCCATGTCGGTAAACGTCCAGGCGGTACTCCAGTCGGCGAGACCTTCCAGATTCATGCCGACCTGCATCGGTGTGAAGGTTCCTGGATCGGGAATGAGCGGCGAATTGACATTCTCGCCTAAAAAGGAAAGTATTTGTAAATTCGTAGTTTGAATCCGCAGGTCGATGCCCTGTAAATATTCCGGAATTTCCGGTCGATCGAACTGAATGAATTCGAATCCCGCAACCAGATCAGGTTCAAACGGCACATACGGCGTCGGATCAAAACCATCTGTTTCAAGCCTGTTATTGTTTTGATAGAACGGATCATAGTCATTTGCCTTTTCCCAGTCGGTATAAGCCACCATGCCGACCTGAAGTGTTTCGGGTAAATCAGGCCGATGGATGCGGCTGTTGAGTGCCCAGGCTTCACCGGGAATCTGATAGAGCGTATAGACGGTATCGCCAATTCGGGCAATCTGCAGATGGATGACAGAATTGTCGCCTCTGTTTTGGAGAACGAGAGTGGAATCGCTGTTGCGGGTGGTTTTGGTCTCCGTTTGAAATTCGTTCCCTGAATTTCCCCATCCCAGTGAAAAAAAGACGTAGTTCTCGCCATCGTTGGTGTCATCATCCACCTGTGATCCCGGATTCCAGTCAAGTTCCGGATTGAAAATGTTCCGGGGAGTGCGAATCATAAGGCCTGCCAGCGAAAATTGTGACCCGTTGGGCACATCGTCGAGATCACTGTCGCCAATGTCGTCACGGTCTGAAATATTGACCTGCGTTGTCACAACGAAATCCCCGGTAATTTCTTTGTAAGCCAGGGGGCCGCGGTAGTCGTCAAACCAGACGGTGGTATGTGGAGCAAAGACCATTTTGCCTGCTTGTGTCTCGTTGATATTCCAGGTTTCGAGCTGATCAGCGCCCCAGCCTTCGGTCTGGTAAATGCGCTGCCAGTTGGCGAGAGTGGCGGCGTTTTCAAAATCATCACTCAGCTCCGTCAAATCATCGGCAGCCAATAACTGTCGGTCTTCGAGGTTTTCCGTTTGTACGATCGAGTAAATGGGCGCCCTGTTTCGGCGGCGCGAATGTTTCGAAGCTTTTGCGAACAGACTGCGAAGATTCTGGCAAAATCTGAGCGTAAAGTGTTTGAAATCACTGGTAGATTTATTAAAAAACATGGGCTTCTCACTGCGGAAACGGCGTTTAGAACGGGTACCGGGGGCTTAATTCTTAAGTGATTCGTCAGGGAGCAGGGAAATGCGACAAAAGAGTTCCATTTTGTTGCGAAAATGAAAAGAATGCGTGAGATTCCTGGAATTCGGTTGTGGATATTCTCTGGAAAACCAATAACATACGTTGATACTTTGGGGCTTTGAGAGAACTTTCTTCCGGGTTCGCATGTCGAACATGAGAGATCGTGTCTTCGTTCCGCTTGTGACTACCCGGTTAGAAATCTCACAATCGATTCAACATTAGAAAGAAACACTGCAATGCCAGCTTTAGGCGTGAATATTGATCATGTTGCCACCGTTCGTCAGGCTCGTTTGACCTATGAACCGGATCCGGTCTGGGCCGCTGTTTTAGCGGAATTAGGCGGCGCAGACGGAATCACTTTACATTTGCGGGAAGATCGGCGTCATATTCAGGACCACGATCTCTATACCATGAAGAAAACGGTGCAGGTGAAATTGAACCTGGAAATGGCGGCTGAACCGGAAATGACCGGAATCGCCTTGGATGTGCGTCCTGATCAGGTTTCATTGGTTCCGGAAAAAAGAGAGGAACTGACTACAGAGGGGGGGCTGGATGTCGTTGCGAATTTTGAACGGGTGAAAAATTGTGTCGTTCAACTGCAGGAAGCAGGTATCGAGGTCAGCCTGTTTATTGACCCCGATCTGGATCAGATTGCCGCCTCAAAAAATAGCGGGGTACATGCAGTTGAACTGCACACGGGACGTTATGCAGACGCCACTTCGGCAGAGGAGCAGCAGAGGGAATACGAAATACTCCTCAGGGCATCTGAGTTTACGATTGAACAGGGTTTAAAGCTGCATATGGGGCATGGTTTAACCTATCGCAATGTCTCGAAAATTGCAGCGATACCGAATGTGAGTGAATTAAATATTGGTCACAGTATTATCTCGCGTGCAGTTCTGGTCGGCATGGAGCAGGCCGTGCGCGAGATGAAAGCGCTGGTGACAGTTTAAACGGGCGTTGGAAATCGTCCCAAAGTAACTGCAACGAAGGCAAAACATGTGATGAACGTTTTATGCAAGGTCCTTAAATAATCGGTCGTGACGAATCGTTTTAATGCGTCCTGTTTCTCTGGACTTGGTAACCGTTAATTGTCGCAAAGTCGCTTGAAAGACCATGGTTTGAAAAATTTCAGCTCCGGTATCGAATTGCCGGGGAAGTCATGCCTGACAGTAGATTTCTGCAGCGAAATTCGTTACTGTAATTACCAGTTGAGCAAGATGCATCCAGCACCTGAGTGTACCGTCAAAGTCGTGTTTGGTTGTATTTTGTGCCTATGGGTTTCGGTATGGTTGCGAGCTCCTGCAATCGCTTTTTTTTCCAGCCGATCAACTTAAATTCATGATGAATTTGAGTAACCAGGGAAATGTGAACAGCGTTCCTGCAATCATTATGACTGGTTGAGGAATCTGTAGAAGTTCACGCAAAAATAAGTGAAAGAAAAGGTGTTCCGAGTTGATAATGGTTCCGTTTTTTAACAGGTTACTTTTTCAGTGGTAAGACAATGCTTATTTGTCTGTCACAAGCTTTGCTTAGACTTATTGTGGATATGATCGGTTCTTCGCGGGACAGGGTATGACGGGCCTGACACCTGCAGTTTCATTCAAATCATTAGAGGAGCAATTTGCGATGACTCCCAAAGACTTTTTTGCTTTTGCAGAAAAAAATGGCGCTAAGATGGTCGACTTGAAGTTTACCGACATCTTTGGCACCTGGCAGCATTGTTCGTACCCTGTCAGTACCTGGAGCGAAGGCACGTTTGAAGACGGCGTTGGTTTCGACGGTTCATCAATTCGTGGCTGGCAACCGATTGACAGCTCAGACATGCTTGCTGTGCCCGATCCAACAACCGTGAAAATGGACCCTTTTTTCAAGTCGCCAACCGTCAGTGTGCTGGCTGATATCGTTGATCCGATTACCAAAGAAGATTATAACAAAGATCCGCGTAATGTTGCGAAAAAAGGGCTGGCCTACCTGCAACAGACGGGCATCGCTGACTCTTGTTTCATCGGGCCCGAACCGGAATTCTTTATCTTTGATGATGTACGTTACCTCTCGAACCAAAGAGGGGCCATGTATGAAATCGATTCTTCAGAAGCTGCCTGGAATACAGGTCGGTCTGAAGGGGGAAACCTGGGGCATAAAATCGGATACAAGGGGGGGTACTTCCCGGTATCACCGATTGACAGCTATGGTGACCTGCGTGCGGAAATGGTTGATGAGCTGCAAAAAGTGGGGATTGTCGTAGAAGCACATCACCATGAAGTGGCGACCGCCGGTCAGTGCGAAATCGATATGGAATTCGCACCACTCCTGCAGATGGCTGATCAGTTTATGTGGTATAAATACGTGATCAAAAACGTAGCTAAACGGAACGGCAAAACGGTGACGTTTATGCCCAAGCCTGTCTTCGAAGACAACGGCTCTGGTATGCATACTCACATCTCACTCTGGAAGGGGGGAGATACCTTGATGTATGGTGATGGTTATGCAGGTTTGAGCGAAACAGCCATGCACGCGATCGGTGGAATTCTGAATCATGGCCGTGCCTTGATTGCACTGTCGAATCCGACGGCGAACAGCTTCCATCGTCTTGTGCCCGGTTTTGAAGCGCCTGTCACACTGGCGATGAGCCAGCGTAACCGATCCGCTTCCTGCCGAATTCCGATGTATTCCGGAAGTCCCAAGGCAAAACGGGTTGAGTTCCGTTGTCCTGACCCGACTGCCAACGGTTATCTGAGCTTCACCGCTCTAATGATGGCCATGATTGACGGAATTCAGAATAAGACAGATCCGGGTGAACCATTGGATCGTGACATTTATGACATGACGCCGGAAGAATTGGCTGAAACCAATGTTGCTCCCAAATCTCTGGATGAAGCGTTGATTGCTTTGGAAGAAGATCATGCCTTTCTGACAGCCGGCGATGTCTTCAGCGAAGATTTGATCAAATCCTTCATCAAACACAAGAGGACCGAAGAGTTGGATCCGATTCGTTTGCGACCTCATCCCTACGAATTCGATCTCTACTATGATGCTTAAGTGTGATGCAGATTCTGTAATCACAGAGTGATAGAAATCAACTCGCAGTAAATCATCTGGTTTGCTGCGAGTTTTTTTTACGCGAGAGTGGTGTGTGTCAAAATGGCATGTTTTTACAGTGGGCTATGGGTGCCAATATGGCATGGTTTCTGTTTTGGTCTGGGAGGATGGATAATCTCGCGAGTGTTGTAAGTTACTTGTATTAAAATGGTTGTGTTATCCGTGACAGGTCTGTGTCGAAATTGGCATGTTCTGTGCTATGTCATCTTGTGTCAAAATTGTAATTGTGGAAACCTTTCGGGTTTCGAATTTAATAAGCGGAATCTGTTTTTTTTAAGGAGACGAGTCATGTTAACGACACGCGCACACAAACTGGGTTTTCCTTTTTCTGCGAACCTCCGTTCTGAACTGGATGATGCATTCGGTCAGGTGTTTGGAAAATCGTTGTCAGGGTTTGAAGGTGTTTATTCTCCTCTTTCGGTTTGGGAAGAAGCAGATCAATACCATATTGCTCTCGACGTTCCTGGTATGAAAAAGGATGACCTTTCGCTGGAATTTCAGGAGGGGCACCTTGTGCTGAGTGGAGACCGAAATCCTGTGGAAGGACGTGAGTATCTGCATAATGAACGCCGTCATGGCAAGTTCAAGCGGGTAGTTCAGCTTCCGGACTGGGTGGATCCGACTTCAGTCAATGCGACCCTTGATGCAGGAGTGTTAACGGTTGTTCTGAATAAAAAGTTGGACCTGCAACCTAAACGAATTGAGATCCAGGATGTAAGTAAACCTGAGTAGATCAAAGTTCGTACGCACCTTGTGTGAAAGTTTGTTCGTTGCGACCCCGACCGGCTTAGAGGCAGCCGGTCGGGGTTTTCTTTTTATAGGACTTGATCTTTGCTATTTTCTTCGGGTTCGCAGATAAGGTGCTGTCTATTTCCTGTGCAGCTTCGCTTAAATGCTAAGTCGTTCACGTGTTGTTTTTGTGAGTTCCCGATCAAGATTTCGTGGTTTTCCAGCCAGTGCTTTTTCTGGATAAATGCTGTAAAGGTTTCTGTGGGAACCGGTTATGGTTTTCTGGTTCGTCCGGGATGTCAAAGGGGCGGCCGGGTACGGCACAGCAATTGCGAAGTGTCTGTAACAGATTGTTTACCAATGCGCTAAATCACTTCAGCAGATGCGAACAAAATGAATTGTTCTGATGGTCACTTTGGAGTTCAGAAATAGATAACAAAGGTCTGTGGTTAGCAGACAATCTTCCATGACCCGATTCAAACACTGAAATATTCAGTGAGCGCGCTCCCGCATCTGTAGATCGACTCGATGAGTCTCGAATCAAATTTCATAATTCAAGGACCGAAAGCGATGTTACCAGGATACTTAATAGACATGGATGGTGTCATTTACAGAGGGACTGACCTGATTGAAGGGGCAGTCGGATTTATCAATGAATTAAAAAAACGGGATCTGCCTTTCATTTTTTTAACGAATAACAGTCAACGGACCCGCCGTGACGTTGTGACGAAACTGTCACGGATGGGAATCACTGTTGGTGAAGAACACATCTTTACCTGCGCCATGGCAACCGCCCGATTTCTTGCGCAAAGCAAGCCTAACGGTACAGCTTACGTGATTGGAGAAGGGGGGCTGTTGCACGCGCTCCATCGGAACGGTTATTCCATCGTAGATCATGATCCCGATTATGTTGTTGTGGGCGAAGGCCGGTCGATGAACTTCGAGATGATCGAAGCGGCCGTGCGCATGATTGAAAACGGCGCAAAACTGATCGCTACGAATATGGACCCGAACTGTCCAACGCAGAATGGTCTCAGGCCAGGGTGTGGGGCCATCATTGCCATGCTGGAAGCGGCTACCAAGAAAAAAGCGTTCAGTGTCGGGAAACCGAGCCCTGTCATGATGCGGACTGCCCGGCAGGAACTCGGAATTTCCTCAGCTCAGACGACGATGATTGGCGACACCATGGAAACGGACATTCTGGGCGGCGTGGAAATGGGATACCGTTCCGTGCTGGTACTCTCGGGAGGTACATCACTTGCGGATCTGGATTATTACGCATATCAGCCGGATCTGGTGGTCGACAGCATTGCTGATCTGAATAAAGAGGAGTTCTTTCAATTTAAGAGTGCCCGTTTCCCCAAGGTGGAACAGCTGCTGGCCTGATTTTCCAACTGTCGAAAAACGGTTTTCTGCGAATTGGCCTGATTTTCACTCTGATTGGCAGAGAACCGGTTCATGCGCGCATTGAGGTATTTCTGACGGTTCGCTACAATTTCTGAAAATGAAGTGGTGAAAGCAAAATCTCACTATGTTTACAGGAATTTGTTTCAACTCAGCGATCTCCCCCTGGCTTCCTTGCAAGTGGATATCGCAGCAGGAATACTTGAATGGCACAACTGACGCAGGCCGATTTAGCAGGTCTCAACGAAGCATTTGAAGAACGAACTCCCGATGAACTGATCCATTGGGCGCAGGAAATGTTTGGCTCCCGACTGGCGGCGTTATCGTCGATGCAGCGGGCGGGCTGCGTTGTTGCACACATGCTGAGTCAGATGAAAGCCGAGATCCCGATTCTGTTTGTTGATACCGGTGTCTTATACCAGGAGACTCTGGATACCCGTGATCGGCTGATCAAAGAGTACAATTCAAATATCGTCACGCTGGTGCCGGCGCGGACAATGGAGCAGCAGACAGAAGAATTGGGGATCTTGTATCTTTCAGTGGAAGGGCAGGAGCAGTGCTGTGATCTGCGTAAAACACAACCATTACTGCAGGTAGCCGAGCAGTATGATGCGCTGATCGGCAGTCTGCGTCGTGCTGATGGCGGACAGCGTGCCAACGTGCCCATTCTGGCGATCGACCCGGCGATGAACTGCCTGCGAGTAAATATTCTGGCGAGTTTATCCAAGGAAGAGTTTCAGGCTTATCTCAAAGACAACCAGGTCATCACGAATCCACTCCATAAACAGGGATTTCCGACGATTGGCTGCAACCGTTGCACGACTCCTGTAATGGAAAGCGAACCGATTCGTGCAGGGCGCTGGCGGCACCTCGGTCCCTGGTCGCAGTATTGCGGAATTAACCCGACCGATGTTGCCGGGAAACAGTCACCTGCCATCGATTTGCCGCAGGATCTCGTTGATCGGATTCTGGGACGCGAAACAGACTTTATGATCTGATTCACGTCATCCGGTATGGTCGTTTTGAAGCCGGTTCCTTGAGAAGTGATTTGTATTTCTCTTTACGCTTTTGTTATTCTGAATGAAGCAACAGACGTGTGAAGGTAGATTCAATCATTTTCAATGAAAAGGCCGGCCATGAATGTAAATCGATTCCAGAATACGTGTGGCGCATTATTCCGGATATTATGCCTGACGTTCGTAGTCTGCATGGTACCTGCGGTCTGTTTTGCAGCCGCAAAGACGCCCCCCAATATTGTCATGATTGTCAGCGATGACCAGGGATATAAGGACCTCGGGTGTTTCGGCAGTCAGGAAGTGCTGACTCCGCATCTGGATCGACTGGCCAGGGAAGGCGCGAAGCTTACGAATTTTTATGTGACCTGGCCTGCCTGCACTCCCAGTCGAGGCAGTCTGCTGACGGGACGTTATCCGCAGCGGAATGGCATTTATGACATGATCCGGAACGAAGCGCCCGACTATGGTCACAAGTACAAACCCGCTGAGTATGAGGTCAGCTTCGAACGTATTGGCGGCATGGATGTGCGTGAAGAATTGCTGCCGCAATTATTGAAACCCGCTGGATATGTCAGCGGGATTTACGGTAAATGGGATCTGGGCGTTCATAAGCGATTTCTTCCTCTGGCACGCGGTTTTGATGACTTCTATGGATTCTGTAACACGGGCATCGATTATTTCACGCATGAACGCTATGGCGTGCCTTCGATGTTCCGCAATAATCAGCCCACAGAGGAAGATAAAGGCACGTACTGCACCGATCTGTTTCAGCGGGAAGCCGTCCGCTTTTTGAAAGAAAATCATCAAAAGCCATTTTTCCTCTATCTGCCGTTTAACGCGCCGCATGGTGCGTCGAGCCTTGATCCCCGCATTCGGGGCGGCGCCCAGGCACCAGAAAAATTCAAAAAGATGTACCCCCATTTGAAAGACGAACTCGTTACAAGGAAAAAGACGGGCCGTTATGAATTTCGCGAGACTCCCAGGGGGCCCGTGATCACGCAAGGGGTTTCGGCCAGCAAACGCCGTCTGGAATATGTCGCCTCCATCACCTGCATGGACGCTGCGATCGGCGAGGTTCTGGACCTGCTCGACCAGTACCGCATCGCTGACAATACGATCGTGGTCTTTTTTTCCGATAACGGAGGCGGCGGAGGTTCTGATAACTCCCCTCTCACAGGCAAAAAGGGAATGATGTTTGAAGGGGGAATTCGCGTTCCCTGTCTTGTACGTTATCCGAAAAAAATCAAAGCCGGTACGGTGAATGAAGAGTTACTTACCTCGCTGGAACTGGTTCCGACCTTCCTGAAAGCAGCGAACATCCCTTTACCGGAAGACATTGTCATCGATGGTTACGATATGCTCCCAACCCTGATAGAGCAGACTGAGTCTCCACGCAAAGACATGTATTGGCAACGACGGGCCGATAGCGCAGCTCGTGTGGGAAACTGGAAGTGGGTGGAATCCGCAAAAGGAAGTGGCCTGTTTGATCTTTCGCAGGATGTAAGTGAAAAACATGATCTTTCAAAAATGAATCCCGACAAACTACAGGAAATGAAAGCGCACTTTGCCAACTGGAAAAAGGAAATGTCAGAGGCAGAGCCCCGCGGCCCCTTCCGCGATTTTTAGCCTGAATTTCAATTCCGTCTTTGCGGCTGAGATTCATCGTTTTGGAGAAGCGGTTTCCGAATCAGATTGAGTCACCTGCCTGCTGGCCCAGATCGCTGTCAGGCAACACAGGATCAGCTCCAGTAGCCAGAAGAGATGTGGCCAGGGATCATTTAATTTGGCGACAGGGGAAATTCGGTGTTGCAGGTAGGATGAAATCTGCAGCAGGCGCTCTTCGGTCTCTTTTCTTTCCGCCTTCGCTGCCTGGAACTGTTTGAAAACCTGTTCATATTCCTTGCGTGCCTGGGGGTCTTCCGGAGGTTCACCAGTCGAAAACATACGGTCGATCACCATGGATGTCCGGTCTGCTTTGAACTGTTTCAGAGTGGCTGCTTTGTATCGATCATGGGAGAGATACAGAACCAGAGACTGTCCGAAAATGATCAGGCACACGAGCGTCAGAGTCAGTTTACTGTTGATCGTCAGTCCAAACTTGACTGCCAGTGTGGTCAAGGCACCGCCGGCAATCAATCCATATACCACCGCATAAACGAGGAGCAGTTTGAGTCGTTCAGGGAGATGAACGGCCAGCAGAGACAGGGCCGTGATCAGCACCAATGCGACGAGCAGCCACTGCAAAAATCCGGTTTTCGAATTTGGCTGAGCAGGTTGAGATTCTGAAGGCAGTTCCGTCATGAGCTCGATTTCATTTTGATAAACGGGCTGATCCCAGGCCACAGGCGGTTTGAACACGCTCCAGAACTTCCTTACCTTTTTCTCTGGCTTTTCGCGCCCCTTCGGCAAGAATGTCGTTTAACGTGTCCGTATCTGCGGACAGTTTTTCCCGACGTTCTCTGGCTTCGCCGAAATATTCGAGCGCCGCTTCATGGACTGCCTGCTTGGCTTCCCCATACCCCATGCCGCCTGCACGATAACGTGCCGCCAATTCTGCCTGCTGAGTTTCATCAGCAAAGAGGCGATATAAGGCAAAGACGGCGCACGTTTCCGGGTCTTTAGGATCTTCGAGTGTGGCCGAATCGGTTTTAATCGACATGACTTTTTTACGCTGTTTTTTGGGATCTTCAAAGATCTCAATGACATTCTTATAACTTTTTGACATTTTTTCGCCGTCGATTCCGGGGACTTTGGCCGAGGTATCCAGAACCCTCGATTCCGGCTGCGTCAGAGTTTCGCCGAACAGCGTATTAAAACGCTGTGCCACATCCCGCGTGACCTCGACATGCTGAATCTGGTCCTGACCTACCGGGACCAGATCGCTGTCGTACAGCAGAATGTCAGCCGCCATCAGAACGGGATAGGTAAACAACCCCGCATCCGCGGCAATGCCTTTTGCTTTTTTATCTTTATAGGCGTGACATTTTTCCAGCATACTCATTTGCGTGATGGTCATTAAGATCCAGGTCAGACTCGTAATTTCGGGAATGTCTGATTGCCGGAACAGCGTGGCCTGTTCGGGGTCGAGCCCCAGTGCCAGCAGATCAATGGCGGCTTCCTGAGTATTCTGGCGAAGACGATCAGCATCGCGGATTGTAGTCAGCGCGTGTAAATCAGCGATGAAATAGAAGGCCTGCTCGTTATCCTGCAGATCAATATACTGTTTGATTGCCCCAAAATAATTTCCCCAGTGAAAGCGGCCTGTTGGCTGGATTCCGGATAACACTCGCATGAGATAATTCTCTTTATCGCTTTAAAATCTGGTGTTGATTGAAACTGAAACTGAGTTAGGAAAACAGAAAGGGGCCTGCGTCGGATTTATCGTTCTGGATACACCAGCGAACCCACAAGTTCACTCACATGGGAGCATTTTTCTTCAAGAACAATCTGTTCCAGTTCTCCGACTAATTGTGCAGCCAGTCCAGGGTTATAAAAATTAGCTGTCCCGATTTGAACGGCAGAGGCACCTGCGATGATGAATTCCATGACATCATCAATATTAGAAATGCCACCAACGCCTATGATTGGAATATCGACGGCACGAGCAACCTGACAGACAACCCGTAATGCGACCGGTTTAATGGCAGGACCACTCAGACCGCCAAAAACACCACCTAGAACGGGCTTTCTGCGACGCCAGTCGATAGCGGTGCCTTGAACCGTATTGATGAGTGAAACAGCATCAGCACCCCCTGCAGCGGCTGCCTGAGCAATTTCCACCACACTGGTCACGTTAGGCGTTAATTTTGCAATGACGGGCAACTGGCAGCTCTCTGTGACCTGCCTGATCATTGTTTCGGTAAGCTCGGGTTGCGTGCCATAATCAACGCCCCCGCTGACATTCGGACAGGAGATATTCAATTCCAGACCGGCAATCTGATTCTGAAACGCGTCGAGGCGCGAAGCCATGACAGCCATTTCATCGATGCTGCGGCCCGCGATGTTGACGATGAGTGCAGTCTCGAGCGACGCGAGGTAGTTCAGGTGTTTTTCCAGAAACAGATCGATTCCGTCATTATCCAGGCCGATGGAATTTAAGAGACCCGCGCTGGTTTCAACGGTGCGCGGCGGTGGATTTCCAATGCGGGGTTCCGTCGTAATCGTCTTGGGAATAATGCCACCCAGCTTGGAAAAATCAAG
>CAXBFD010000043.1:0-49909 GCA_963974925.1 uncultured bacterium
ACATAATCGCCACGCGGAATTTCCAGGTTCGTGGTATCCAGTGCGACCACTTCATTCTGCTTCTTGTTGTGATAAATTTTTCGAACAGATTCTAACTGTAACATCGAATCAGACCTCCTTGAAGCAAATACAGGGATCGAGATTGGCCGCCTGCCGCGCGGGGAAATAACTGGCGATCAGTGTGACCAGTATCGCAGTTCCCGCCGCCAGCAGCGCCAGGCTGGGAATCGGCAGTACCGAGACGTCTGCAAACGCGGGCCCGAGGAACATGGCGAGCACACTGCCCACGACATAACCTGCCAGTCCGCCTGCCAGACCAAGCAGGACCGCTTTTGCCAGGAAGAGCTGCGTGACGAAGCGGGGAGTTGCTCCCAGCGCCATCAACGTGCCGATTTCCCGACGGCGTTCGATCACATTCGCAAAACTGGCGCTGGCCATACTCGCGCCGCCGACCGCGACCAGAATTGCCAGGAACAGATACGACAGATTGGTCATCATTCGATTAATCGAGATCTGCGTCTGCACTACATTCGCGATCGTGACCACTTTAGTGCCAGGCAGCATCGTTTCCAGCTTACCCACCAGGCCGTTGGCGACATCTTCACAACAACCCACGACTTCAATGATGTTGACAACCTCTCCCGATTGCGAGAGCCGCTGCACCGTATGCAGATGCGCAAAAACGCGTCCATCATCGACGGTTCCGGTGGCCGGCAGCGTGGTCAGCACGGCGAATTTTTCTCCCAGCAGTTCCAGGGAATCGCCGGGTTTCAGACCATTCGCAGCGGCGTAGTCGGCACCGAGAATGACTTCGCTTTCACCCAGATCCTGCAGCGAACGCCGTTCCGCCAATGCCTCCGGTGCATCCGATTTCTCATCAGCCACGTTAATCTTCGCTTTGCAGCCATCGTGTTTCTTGAAGAGCATGCCCCCCTGCCACGATGCCATTTTCTGGATCTCGGCCTGGGGAAGAATGCCCGTCAGAATGACTTTCCGCCCGTCGACCGTGGTCGGCACACAGAGCTTCGGGGAGATCGCTTCGACGCCCGTTAAACCGGAGAGTGCCAGCTCGGCGACATGCTCTTCCGGAATGGTTTCCGCGTGCATGTCCGCGGAGTAATAATCCTGCAGCGTGACCCCTTTTGGCAAGATCAGCACGTTCGCGCCGAGCTTATCCAGCTTGCCCGCGACTTCTTTTTCCGAGAAAATCGTCACGTTACGAATGGCCACGAGCGCGGTCACACTCAACACGATCGCCAGCAGGCTGGCAATCATCGCGGTGGGACGTTCCCGCAGTTCCTTCCCTATGATGGATCTCATATTCATGAGAAAATCCTCCTTATCTGGTGTGAATTGATATTTGCCGTGTCTTATTCTTTGCAGTGTTTGCAGCCATCAACGCCGCAACTCTTGCCGGCTTTCTTCAATTCCGCGATCAACTGTTCCTGCGTCACATTGCCATTGAACTTGCCGACCATCACACCGGGAGGTGCCATGAATACAACCGTCGTCTGATCGTTCTGCTGTGTCACTTCCAGTTCCTGCAGGAATGCAGACTCTTCCGACTCGCCAGCCGAGACGGAAACGACTTCGACGACATCCTTATAACAGGGGATCGCTTTGAAATTCTGCACGCCTTGTGGCATTCCCGATTTCGCGCCCGGGTTTACGCATAACAGCACCATTTTGCGGCTCTGCAATGTCAGCATGCAACGCGACTTGGCGGGTGAGACGAACGACTGCTGAATGTAGTCGGCGTTGATCTGTTTCACGAACGATCCGGTAATCGCGCCGTTTGGTGCAATCGCCAGTGTCAAAGGCATCGGTGCCCGCGACACGCCGTATTCTTTGACCAGATTTTCTTCAGCGGGATCATTGGTGTTGACGGCGACGAAAGTGGTCGTGTCTGTTTTGCCCGCCAGATTCTGTTGCAGATTGTTCCACATCGCTTTTGTCGCATCATCCTGGTCCTTCCAGAACATGATGAACGTATATTTGTTCTGCTTCGACGCAGCAGCCCGCGATGTTTCGACCTTACTGAGCGAGGCGACCCGCTGAACTTCCTGCGCAGTGCCGACAGTCGTGCCTGTGACAACAATGGCACCAACGATTAAAAGTGCCCACCCTTTTCGCGGGAATGAACCTGTTTTTGAAAGCATGACCATGAAACGTGACTCCTTTATTTTTGTATGAATGAATTGTATTTTTTTCAATGTGTGATTCTGAGGACGAGTCACTTACGGGACCGTGGCGGCCCGTGATAACTGATTGTCGTCGTCCCTGTTTGTCGGGTTTACGCGAAAAATGCCCTGTTTACCTGATTCGTAACAATGTTAAAATCAGACCATTTTCCCCAGTGTCCGTGTCGACAGAATACAAATCTGTGGAACCGGTATCTCAATGCAATCTGCATACCAACAGAGAAAACAGGGGAGTGAAAAGCGATTTCTGACGTAAGCCGGTCAGACAACGGATGAGCGCGTCCCAGAAGAAAATTCTATAGACGCAACGGTACCGCAATCGGCACGCTGGCAGAATTGGCATCACTGTTTTTCGAGGTCGCAGTGAACGCAGTGAGACAACAGGGATCAACGATATCACTCAATGGCACCGTGACGCCACGCAGGTGAACGGCGGGCGTTGTCTGCGCAAACACGATCTCGGTAGCATGACAGAAACAGGGACAATCATGCTGTTCCTCGTGCCGTTGTGTCAGATGTGTTTCTGGCGCCGGTCGCGATTGGGAACAGCGACAGCAGCAGGCGGGAGCCGAAACAGGCGCTTCCGTTTCGCTGTGTTCGACTTCACCCGTCGCAGCGAATCCATGTGCCCAGCAGACGGGGCATGGCATCAGCAGCAGGGCGATCAAAAACAGGCAAATCAGTTTCATCTGAATCTCAAACTCAAATCGTAAAGACAGTTGATAACTGTGGGCTTCCGTTTTGTTCTGATGAGCATTCACCGGAAACTGTGATCAATATGACCACAAAACGAATCGGATTGTCTTTGCTTTTTATCGTCCCGCAGACTTCAACACCTTTACAGCAACTTGCTGTTTGACGGGGTCTTTTATTGTCCGTCCGGAAACAAATCGTACGTTTTTTGAGCGACGTGCCACGAGAGACTTCGTCATATTCAACCCAGACAACCCAGAATCAACTTGCCGATTGGCAGCCGGAGCCAGGATGATAATTGATGCGGTTTGTGTATCATGGGAAGCGAAGCACTTTGCCAATCGACTCACGATCTGAATTATCCCTTGCAGAAAGGTTCCTTTGAATGCCAAACATGCTGGAACTGGAATTTGAAACCGCGTTCTCCATCAGGCGGGAGGCCGCAGGGCTTACCGAACCTTCCGGGCTGGCGCTGGCTCCCGATGGTTCGCTCTGGACGGTTTGTGATGAAAGCCGTCGGCTCTTTCGCATCGACAAACAGGGGCAGCCTTTGTCAACGCTGAAGATTGACAATCGCGGCCTGGAAGGGATTACCTTCGATGCGGAGGGGCGTGTCTGTGTGGTTGATGAAGATGCCAGCAAGATCATCGTCTATGATCCGCAGACCGGCGTTCAAATCACAGCGTGCAAGCTCAAAGATCTTGAAGGTTTCTGCGCCATCGCGGAGTACTTCGAAGACGTCGAGAACAAAGGGCTGGAGGGCATCACTTTTGATCCGCTGCGTTCTGAGATCTTGCTGCTCAAGCAGGCGAACCCGGGCCTGCTGATTGCAATCACCGCCCGACTGGACCGGATCACGGCCGTTGATCATCTGGATGAACGAAGAGGATTCGCCGCCGACAATCACGATGCGGAACAACTCAATTTTTCAGGCATGTGTTACGATGCGGCCCGCGATCTGCTCTGGATCTTAAATGACAAAGCGGAATGCGTTTATACCTATGACCGACGGCGCGGAACTGTGATTCAAAGTTTCGCTTTGAAGAACAGTCAGACGGGCCGCGCCATTCGTGACGCCGAAGGGGTCGCCTTCGACGTGGAGTCAAAACGGCTCTACGTAGTCAGCGATCTGGACGCCGAACTGAATGTGTTTCGAATCGTGGAACGGTGATTCGGTAACACACCCTCACAGATGTTTTTCGACAAATGCCCAGGCGGCTGCGTCGTTGAATTCGTGCCCCCCTTCGAAGATGACGTGTTCAAAGCGATCGTTGAGATTGAGATTTTCATAATAGGCAGCCGCGCGGGGGACGATGCTTTTTCCCGTTTCCCGATGCGAGGCGTTGTCGCGTGAACCCGCCTGAATCTGATGCGCCCGTGGGCAGATCAGCGCGACGAGGTCGGCGTCGTTGAACAGCGTCATGCGATTCATGAACCGAAAGTCGGACGGAACCGAAAGTTCCTCGTTGGCATAACGACCTTCCTGTACGCCGAAGTAACAACTGGAAACGGAAACTTTAATCCGCGGATCAACGGCCGGCGTGACCTGCGCGTAATAGCCGCCGTATGAGAGACCGACCATACCGATCCGGCTGGCGTCAACATCGGGGCGTTTAATCAGTTCATCAATGGCATACGTGATCTTGGCAATTTCGACGGCGGTGATGCTGGTACCGACGAGTCGCATACGGTCATCGATCTTCCGGCGGATATCGTTCGGAAATTCATCGGCTCGAAACAGATGCTGCGGTGCGTAAACAATATAACCGCGTTTGACGGCTCCACGGACCATGTCATGGTAGTTGGCGCCGCCGTTGAACAGCGCGACTTCCGGCGAACCGCCGCCCCCATGCATGGAGATGATCAGCGGCGTTTTTCCTTGCGCGGATTTCGGAACTATGAAAATCCCCTCGGAATGCACGCCGGGCAGAATCGGGAACTTGGCGCGGTAATAAACGCCGATCGCATCTTCGCCGATCTGTTGATAGGTGGCGGATTTATCGGGCCGCTCGCCGGGAGGCGGGTAACCGATGCTGGCACAGAAGGCGGCTCGCAACGGCTCTGCCGATTTCGCGAACGCTTCCAGTGAAGCATAATCGGGCTGAAACAACATCTGAAACCGGCTGCGGTCGGAGGCCATCGTTTTAATGTATTCATCCAGTTCCCGCGCCTGTTCGTTACGCAACGGATTCGAATCGGCGACACTTTGATTGAAGTATTCCGGTTTCACCGACTCCGATTGCGCCTGTGCCAGTGTGGGAGTGAAGAAACAGAGAATCGCAAACGCTTGAGCCGCCTTCATGCCAGTGTCCTTTCGCTGTCGTTGTTGTCATGCATCATCGTTCATTTTTTTTGAGGTTTCGATTCTAACCGCGGGAAATTGTGGCGTCTATCGGGGAAGGAATTACGGTTTGCCTGAAGCCAATACAATGCTGTGTTTCAAGGCACTTTCGGCACTGTCCGGCCTAAATAACAAGCCGACAGTGGCACTCGGCGAGCTGAATAACAGGGTGTAACAGGCAGGGTGCGGTCCTGTGTGGCCGTCCGCAGAGACAGGGCGGCGTTCATGTCACTCAGCGAAACTTTAACTGGTTCCATCCACAGAGTGAAACAGAATCGAGTCTCGCAAGGCGGGCGGGCACACAGGCACCGCCCCTACGTGTTAGTAGCCGAATGATATTAGGGATGACTGCGAACCGGTTGTGTGGCATGCGTCCGGACTGAATACGGGCCCGACGGTGCCCGACACGTTCGGGGCAAGTCTAATTTTTCTTGCTGCTCAGATTGAACGTAACCTCTTAGGACGCAGGCAGACCGCGTTGGTCACCAGGTCGAGGCTCGTTTGACGATTCAAAATATTTTCTGCTTTAGGATTGACACGTTTGTAGCCACGGCTACAATAGTCGCAAAATGTAGCACTGGCTACATTTCAGTAACCCGCCCCCCGTTCATTCGAAGCAGAAGGACTGCCGTGATGAGAAAACCAACTTCCCCGCCTGTACACCGGGGGTTTACACTGATTGAGTTACTGGTCGTGATAGCGATTATCGCGACGTTGATAGCGCTGCTCTTGCCGGCGGTTCAGCAGGCGCGGGAAGCGGCCCGGCGGAGTCAGTGCAAGAATCATCTGAAGCAAATGGGCATCGCGCTGCACAATTATCACGATACGCATTCCGCGTTTCCGGCGGGCTATTTTTCGTACGGAACCAGCGATGGTTCGGGGCCAACGTGGGCGAACATTGATCCGCTGACCTGGGATGCAGCGCCCGGCTGGACGTGGGCGGCGATGTTGCTGCCTTATCTGGATCAGGCCCCCCTCTACAATGCCCTCGATGTGAATCGCCCCTGCTGGGATGCCGGTCATGCAGGTGTGGTGCAGACAAAACTTTCCGTGTTTCTGTGTCCGACATCCTCGGGCGGCGATGAGCCGTTTCTGATTCAGGACGCCACCGGCAGCCCGCTGCTGAAAGCCGGGCAGCCTGTTCGCTTTGGTCGTTCGCATTATGTCGCCAGTCATGGTCAGGAATCGTGCTGGGGGGAATGCGGGGCGAGTACGACGGGGGAAGTTTTCACAAACATTTACACAATGACCACAAAAACGGTGACGATTAACGGCGACGCCTCGAAGGTGGCGGACGGGCCGTTCTTTCGGAATTCACGCACGCGCATGCGGGATGTGACCGACGGGACTTCGAATACGATTTTTCTCGGTGAGCATTCTTCCAAACTGAGCGACAAAACCTGGGTGGGCGTGGTGCCCGGCGCGTTTACACATCCTCGATTTTCCACTCCCGAAAATGGTCCCGACGCCGCGGCGACGCTGGCGCTGATTCATGCAGGTCCTTCCGGAGGCGAGTTGGATATCACCGGTTTTCCGATCGTCCACCCCGTTAATTTTCCGACCTATCATGTCGGTCAGATGTATTCCGAGCATGTTGGCGGCGGGCATATCTGCCTAGGCGATGGCTCGGTGCGATTCGTTTCCGAAAACATGGACTTACTTTTGTGGGCCGAGCTTTCGAGCATCAGCGAAGGTGAAGTCATTGGAGAATATTAAAATGCGACATCAATACTTCAAACCGCTGGTCGTGTCCCTGATGCTGACGCTGCTACCACTGAGCGGCTGCGGTTATCCGGAAGTCTCACCAAAGACGTATGAGATTTCGAAAGCCCTGTATTCGGTTTGTTGGTTGGCAATAAACGGAGGACAGGCACCAGGCCTCAACCAAAGACGTATGAGATTTCGAAAGCCCTGTATTCGGTTTGTAATCAGAAAAGTCAGGCACGGCTGGACGTCGTGACGAAATTAATTCAGAGCTCGCTGGAGAACAAAGAGATCAGCGAGTCTGAGGCAGACTGGTTGAGCGGAATTATAAAGCAGGCACAGGAGGGGAAGTGGGAAGCGGCGACGAAAGAGACTCGTCAACTGATGGAGGATCAGATCGACCGATGATTTTTTATACGACAGCATCGGGACACACGCTTGCCTTGTTGCGTCGTGTTAATTCAGGTTGCGGGGAGCCCCATGAAGGTGCCTCTGCGGCGGGAGGTCGAATGGGCTTCGGCAATGGCTCAGGAACGGATTGTTTCGTCTAAGAGGCAAAGAAGGTTGGCAGCGAACTGAACTGCAGTGTAGTGCAGCTCGTGTGAATATCGCGTGAATGTGCCATAAAATCAGCCGATCTTCTAGAATCTCGCTTGTGAAGCCTGTAAAGATCGGCTAAAAGTGAGGCACGGATATTGAACTGAGGGCCGTTACGCACCTCAATTCACTCAGTTGATCCCTTCAACGTCCCACTTGGTTTCCTGCAACGCGCTCCCCTGAGATGGTCCTGCGTCTCGTCGAAAGGTTCTGTTTGAATCAAAACAGTTAAGAGAATGTGTTGCTAATCCTTTGTCTTTCCGGATCTGCCTGACAGTGGGTCTGAAAGCCAAATTTGCTTTTGCACTTGAGCGGTTTGTTCAAGGTGCGCCCCTTTTCCAGCGTGAGCATGGAGAGTCTGCAGGCGAATGCGTTCGTCGTACAGGCTGACTGTGCAGACATAATTCGAGAATGTTTATTGGAGCTTTCATGTTAGCGTATTTTTCGAAGCATACTGCTTCCGTCAAGGATGATGTGTTATCAGGTCTGACAGTCGCACTGGCATTAGTGCCGGAAGCGGTCGCGTTTGCCTTCGTTGCCGGCGTTCCCCCCACCGTTGGTCTCTATTCCGCGTTCTTTATCGGATTTATCAGTGCGCTGGCCGGTGGTCGACCGGGCATGATTTCCGGAGCGACCGGTGCGATGGCAGTGGTGATTGTTTCACTGGTCGCCATGCACGGTATTGAATATCTGTTCCCGGCGGTGATTCTATGCGGTCTGCTGCAAGTCACCGTGGGTGTGCTGCGACTGGGAAAACTGATTCGTCTGGTTCCGCATTCCGTGATGCTGGGATTTGTAAACGGTCTGGCGATTGTGATTGGTCTGGCCCAGATCGGCAGCTTCAAAACGCTGGGCATTGATGGAACGATGACGTTTCTGCCGGGGACTTCGATGACGATAATGTTCTGCCTCGTCGCGCTGACGATGGCGATTATTGTCTTACTTCCGAAATTGACGAAAGCGGTCCCCAGCTCGCTGGCCGCGATTATCCTGGTGTCTGTGATTGCTGTTGGCATCAATAAATTTGCTCCCGAAACGTGGAATCCCACAGGACAGACCAACGTCGTGCAGACGGTGGATGACCTGATGATGAATAACCTGAAAGCCAAAGCTGTCAAAGACGCCGCTGTCGCAGCCCAGGACGATAGCGCCACTCAATCGGACGAGAAAAAAGCCGTTGACGTTTCGGTGTTAAGTGAAGCAGAAGTCGCGACTGCAGTCGCTTCTGTGAAAACGACCGCGGAGCCGTTGCCGATGCTGTTCTTTCTTGACTCGCGATATGTACTCGCCCCCTTCACATGGGGCACTCTGATGATCATTCTCCCCTTCTCGCTGATTCTGGCGGGCGTGGGTTTGATCGAATCCTTGATGACGCTCACGCTGATTGACGAAATTACAGAAACCCGTGGCAGCGGTAACCGCGAATGTATCGGTCAGGGTGCGGCGAATATTGTCTGCGGTCTGTTTGGCGGCATGGGCGGTTGTGCGATGATCGGGCAGTCACTGATCAACGTGAATTCCGGTGGGCGGGGACGTCTTTCCGGGGCAGTCGCAGCCATCGGATTAATGACACTGGTTGTGTTGCTAAAACCTGTGATCTCGATGGTGCCCATGGCGGCACTGGTCGGAGTGATGTTTATGGTGGTGATCGGCACCTTTGAATGGAGCACGCTGCATACCTGGAATAAAGTGCCTAAAAGCGATGTACTGGTGATGGTTCTGGTAGCGGGTTATACGGTCCTGTTCCATAATCTGGCTGTCGCGGTACTGCTGGGAATCATCGTGCAAGCCTTGATTTTTGCCTGGCATCACGCAACACACATGATGGCTGATATCCATTTCGAAGATGATGACAAAAAGGTGTACCAGTTGCACGGCCCGCTGTTTTTTGCTTCGGTCAGCAGTTTTCGCGAACTGCTCGATCCGGTGAATGATCCGCCGATTGTCGCGATTGATTTTTACTTTTCGCGCGTGTACGATCAATCCGCCATTGAAGCGATTAATAAAATCGCCGAACGTTATCGTCAGGAAGGAAAATGCCTGCACCTGCGAAATCTGAATGCGGACTGCCAGCGTATGATTGAACGCGCCGGCAATCTGGCCGAAGTCGATATTTCAGAAAACCGACATTATCACATCACGAAGATGATGTGAACGTCGGTTCGTTCTCATATCCAAAGCCCGAATGGATTGCATTCGGGCTTTTTTTGCGCGACTTTATTTCTTCGCCGCAGTCAGCCAGCGATCGAGTTGATTGGCAAACGCCTGCCGATCCTTGGCGTTGAAATTGGCGGGGCCTCCGGTGATCTGGCCTTCTCCACGCAGATCGTCCATCAGATCCCGCGAAGCCAGCCGCGCCCCGACGTTGGCTTCGGTGTAAAGCATGCCGCGCGGATTCAGCGCCTGCCCCCCTTTGGCAACGACATCCGCCGCCAGCGGAATATCCGCCGTGATTACGAGATCGCCGGGCTGAACCAGTTCCACGATACGCTGATCGGCTACATTTAACCCTGCAGGTACGAGCAGATTGTCGATAAACTCGGAGCGCGGGATTCGCATGGGCTGATTTGCAACCAGAGTCGTTTTCATTTTCGTGCGTTTGGCGGCGCGAAACAACAGCTCTTTGATTTCGCCCGGACAGGCATCGGCGTCTACCCAGATTTGCATGCAGAATTTCCTGGTCGTTTGATTTTTCAGGCCGCAATCATTTCTGTTCACGACCTGGGGATTTTCAATTTTTTGCCTCTGCGCCAGCCCGTTTTTTTAATTAAAAGCGGAAAGCGGAAAGCGGGAGTTCTGGCAGAACTGACATCAATACGTACAGAAAACTGCCAGCCTGTGGTTTCCTGTTTATACAGAACTTGGACGAACTTTGCAAAATAGCCGACCGCCATCCGTTCGACGCAAGGAAAAACATCCTGGTAGATTTTGACAGGTCAATTCTTAATCATTGCCAATTGTTGCCCTGTTCAGTGGCCGTTTTATTTCATGCACCGCGACTTCTATTCACGCTGCTTTTTCGGAACTGTTAAGTCTGACAGTTCTCTTAAGGCACGCCCGTGATTCGGGTTGAGTTCAACGCAGCGCTCATAGGCTTTCCGGGCGGCATTCAGCTCTCCCTGCAGGTGTTTTATTTTTGCGTAGTAAAACCAGGCTTGCGGATCAAGGGGGTTCCGTTTTACAGACTGTTGTATCGCCTTGTCTGCGAAAGCAAGCTGATTATTTCGGAAGGCATGCATCGCGTTTAATAACTGGCTCTTTGCCTGGTGCGTGTCTCGTTTCTCCGTCTCTTGTCGCTGATCGTAATAATTTGCCAGAGTCTGATGCACCTCAATGGTCGGCGACATCTGCGCTGCTCGCAGCAACAGCGGCACCGCCTGTTCCGTCTCCCCCATGAGTGTGTAAGCTCCTGCCTGGAACTGGAGCAATTCGGCGTTCTCGACACCAGATTCCTTTAATTTCTCAATCAGCGTCAGCATGCGTTCCGGATTTTTTCGTTGATATTCCACCTCAACCATGCTGATCATCGATGCCGTATGTTCTGGCATCGGCCGATCCCCCATCAATTGCAACACCTCTTCCAGCTTATCGGCAATCTGATCCATGTCATTTCCCTGGAGTAGCTGGTCGTAAGCTACAATTTCTTTCGAAATCCCGTATCGGGAATGATAGGGCTCAGTAAACCCGGTATTGAAATTCAGCGGTATGATATGCATGGCGCGTTCCACACGGTCGGCTGCCTGTTTCGCCTCTGCCGTACGTCCCAGTGTTTCTAATGCCTGCACTTTCAACAAATTAAAAAAGAGCGAATCGGGCGTTTCTATTAAATTTCTGTCGATAATCGGTAACGCATCATTGGAACGGCCGGACCGGACTAATAATTTTGCCAGCTGATAGTCGGCCGGTTGAAAACCTGCATTCTGGCGGAAAATTTCTTCTGCCTTCGCGGCATTTTCCTCACGCAGATAGTTTCTGCCGATCGCATACAGATAGCGTTCTCGCTGTGCAAGCGGGATCGAAATCTGTCCTTTGAACGATTTCAGTTTTTCATATTCCATGGTACTGGCCTGCATGCGTCCTGTCCGTTCGAGACAAAACGCATAACTCGCCTGGGCGACCGCATCTGCCGGATCGAACTGCGTAGCCTGCAGAAAGCAGTTTTCGGCATAACTGTAAAACCCCTGCCCCAGCAAGGCCTGCCCCAGTCTGACCCATTCCTGGCTGGAACCGGTTTCTGCCTGTCGTGCCAGTTCCTGAAAATCAGACATCGTCAGAGGATCTACGGACTCTGCAGCGGGCAGTACGGGCAAAGGTCGCGCGAGTCGCTTCGCCACCAGATATCCGCAAAAACCGAGTTCCAGCACAAACAGCAGCAACAGAAATCGAATGAAGGGGATCATGGTTGCTCCTTGCGAAGATTCAACCAGGCGGAAATTCTTCCGATTCTCTGGAACGGCTTACGGAGATTGAGTCCGCCGGCAGCGAGATCATCAACGCCGTCTCCATCGAGATCACCCACGGCGACCGTGACGAGATGAATCGGATCATGATCAATCTGCCAGGTTTGAAAATGTTGTTTCCCGTCATTTTCCAGCCAGACCACACTGGCGGTTTGAGGATCGTACCAGTCGTTGGTCATACTCACCAGAATCACATCCAGGTCGCCATCGCCGTCCATGTCCCCCACGTCCGCCGCATAAGTGCCTGCCAGGTCAGAAATCCGCCGCGACTCGAATTCCCAGTTCCCTTTGTTTTCAAACCACAAACATCCGTGGTAAGGTTGAGGAAACGCATCCAGATCTTCCAGATTATCCCCGGCTGGCAGAATCAGATCCTGATCGCCGTCCTGATCCAGGTCTGCACTGATGAGTCCTGCCCCGCCGAGATCCAGATTGACCGTCATCCAGAGGCGGCGTTTTTTGAATTTCCCCGCACCGAGATTTTCAAAGCCCCACAGCTCTTCCTCATCCTGAGTGACAATCGCTGCGATATCCAGATCGCCATCACCGTCAAAATCGGCAACGGGCACATGGATTGTTCCCGGCGCGTTTAACAGCTCATGATCCCGGAATTTCAAATCACCGCGATTCTCCAGCCAGAGCACAGCCCCTTGATTGTAACCAAAAACAGCGACCGCCAGATCCAGATCGCCATCACCGTCAAAGTCTCCCGGCTGCACATCGGCGACGCGTCTGACATCATCCAGAATCACGTGCCGAACGTACGCTTCGCCTTTTCGTTCGTAAAGTTCAACACGGCCTATCACCCGATCGTCGGGCTGCAGATTTCCTAAAATCGAAACGATGATGTCCAGATCCCCATCGCCGTCAATATCGACCAGCGTCGCATGCGCGGGAGCCGCCAGGTCGCGCAGTAATATTTCTTCTTGCCAGTCCGCTTTACCATCGGCTTTGAAAAGTGAAACAATACCGCGGCCTGCATCACAGCCGATGATTTCATTTTTCCCGTCACCGTCAAAATCCAGAATCTGGACATTGGTGATTAAAGGTAAGCCGACTGGCTCAGGTCCCACAGTCGCACGCTGAAATTTTATTTGTGACGCGGGATACGATGTCCCTCCGGAAAAGAGTTCCGGAGGCTGGCCCAGAGAAGGCAACCCGGGTAATACAATCCACGTCCCGATGGGGATGAGAATCACGAGACAGGTTAACAGTAGAGCCCGTGTTTTCAGAGACATAAAGAGACCGTCAGTTTTCTGGAGAAGTGACAGTGGTCAGTCAAAGGCAGGAAATAACAATGTCTTCCTTTTCTAATCATATCGCGCAAAGCAAAGCGGGGCTAATGACTTAGCATACCCGAAACACGCGACAATCAGGTTTTCTCAAGTCAAACCCTATATACGCTGCCAGGAGCAAAGACCTGGAAAAAAATGACCGCAATTCGCGGCGGAAAAGGGAGAAATTCTCCCGGAAACCCGTTTTTCAGTCGTGACGCGAATGCGAAAGGCCTTCGTCGGGGTGACGAAGGCCTTTGGGTTGTAAGTGGTTTTCTCAGCGTGAGATATGAAGTACACCCCGCAGGGTTCGAACCTGCAACCTTCGGTTTCGTAAACCGATGCTCTATCCAATTGAGCTAGGGGTGCCTGTCCCGGATGGGAAAAAGACATTCTAGCGAGGGGGTTCTCCCTTTTAAAGCCATTCGGAAGCCGCATTTGAATCTTTTTACCAGCTCCGGGCAAGATTTTCGGCCTCGCGATGGCCTGGAATCCTCCCAGAGACGCTCCCGACCGGATCGAAGCCGAATTCTTGCAGCTCTGTTGAGCTTGTCTCAACTTGAATCAAACGGACACTGACTCTCGCTTCCGGGTTACCTCGCGATGAATCAAAACAGGCCCTGTCCACGAAGAACAGAGCCTGTACATACTTGAACAGGGTTCAAAACAGGACGTGTCCTGGATCAGCGATGACCGTGACCATGATGTCCGCCGTGACCACGGTGTCCGCCACCGTAACCGCCTCGGTATCCACTGCGGTAACCGCTACGATATCCACCGTAGTAGTTTCGGCCGCTATATCCGCGACCGCCACTGTAAATTCCGATCCCAAACGAAGGACTGCTGTAATAGAAGCCCCCTGAACCGTAAGAAGGATAGGAGTTGTAATAGCCGCCCCGATACCCGTAACCCCGGTAGGAAGAACCGTAGCCTGAATAACATCCCCCTGCTTCGGCCTGTTGAGTGGGCATCAGTAACAGGGCTCCCCCCATTGCCAGTCCCATACACAGCACCATCTTCAAACCTTTTGATTTTCTTTTCGGTGTTGACTGAGTCTGATCAACCGCATCTGTTTTGCTTTGCATTGTTTCGCTCCTTGGAAAAATGAACCAAAAATGAGTGCCCCCGAATCCGCGGGAAGCATCCTCGCTTATTACCTGACACTCGATTGCAGTACGGTTGAGTCTCCAACACTCATCACTTATTTCTCCGTCTGCCGTAATCAGAACAATCGCTATCAGCGTGCCAGAAATTTCTTTTCCAACGAAACGATCCTAAATCGTTCAGAAGCCTAGACTTAAAGTTTTTAACCCTGCACAGCACGAAACCAAGGGGTTGAAAACTGTCGCCCTATTGCGTCAGTTGAGATCAATCTGATGGCAGATCGAACGGCAGAATCAGCAGGAAATGCCGAAGGGTACAAATAAAAAAACAAGCCTCGCATTCAAATGATCGGGCCGAACCAGATGAATACGAGACTTGAAATAATGTGCCAATGTTGCTCCTGCGAACAGGAACCGGCCCGGCAAGATCAGTCAAAACCTGATCGAGGCGGATTTATTAAAAACATGGATTACCATCCATAATAGAAACCGAAACCGGGTGAATAATATCTGGCGCCATGGCCGCGGTAATAATAGTTGTTATACCGCCGATTGTATCTGTTATAGCCGCGTGAATAGCGGTTGTAATAGTTGTGATACCGTCGGGCTGATCTCTGATAGTTGCGTCTTGCCTGCCGGTAATCCTGTTGAAAGTGGCGCTGAAAACTTCGATAGCGGGGTCTGGCTTCGCTGGTATTGATGGCCCCTAACAATAAAACACTAAACGCCAGCGTGGCGATGGTTAGTACACGTTTCATGGTCTTCTCTCCTTGATAAGAACCCTGGTGTCTGACTTCATCTCCGATTGAATGAAAGCAGCTCTCTGATTTCGTTCGACTGATTTACTCAGAGATTAAGCAACAGTTGTGCCAGTTGCGCAGAACAGGAAAGCTGACGATATAAATCAGGCATCAGGTTCGTTTTAGCTGGATTATTTTTCTGACGGTGCACAAAAGAGGCACGAAAGATCGTTGTAAAACGAAAAAAAGTGTGGTCGAAAAGAGCGCAATTAAGTCGCTCATCAACCACATTTTCTGCCAGATTAAAGTTTAAAGAACGTGCAGTTAAACAACGGGACTTTTCAGAACGCCGATTTTTTCAATCTCGGCAGTCATTTCATCGCCGTGTTTGAGGAATTTATTTTTCGACGCCCCGACACCGCTGGGCGTACCGGTGGAAATAATGTCACCTGGCTCAAGCTGCACAAAGCTGGAAATGAATTCAATGATCGCCGCTACAGGAAAAATCATCTCGGCCGTTGATGAGTCCTGTTCGACATTTCCGTTGACCGTCAGTTTCATTTTAAGAGTCTGCGGATCCGGAATATCGTCTGTCGGCGTAATGCAGGGTCCCATCGGGCAAAATGTGTCGTGCCATTTCCCGTGCAGCCAGTCGAAGAAGCCATCTTTTTCACGTTCTGTGCGCCCGGGGTTCGGCCGAAATTTTCGGTCAGAAATATCATTGATCACAGTGTAACCGGCGACATAATTGAGTGCCTCATTTTCAGAGACGCCTTTACATGCTTTGCCAATTACGATTCCCAATTCCAGTTCCCAGTCAATATGATCCGGAGAGACTTCGGGAATTTTGATCGGCGATCCGGGGTTTGTCAGGGTTGTTGTGGGGGGTTTCATAAACACATAGGGAAAGGTTTTTTGTCTTTCCTCTGCTTTGCCTCCCCCTTCTTCGATATGCTTGGAATAGTTGCCGGCCAGAAGCAGCAGTTTGGAGGGCGAGGGAATGGGGACCAGCAACTGCACATCGTCGGTCATCACCGAAATGGGAAACAGTTCTTCGTCCATTGCCTGGTTCAGACGTTTCTCGACTCTCAGTAATGCGTCTCGCTGCGCTCCCCCGGGTAAAAATGAGATCAGCCCCGCCTGTTCATCCAGCACGACTCCCGCCATTTCCGCGGCAACGCTGATAGGAATGATTTTGTCTTCCGAGTAAAAACCGCAGGAAATTTGATTTTCCGATTGATACCGACATAATCTCATAATTCGCAGGCTCCTGAATGGGGAGATGGATTGATTGTAATAAGTAGTGAGGGAAAACTGGTTCTCGATGAATTTCGCCGCACGTAACTCAGCCCCGATTATCTCAAGCAGTTCTTATCCTACCGACTTTGATGCCGGAGACCAATTCTCAGAGCCCGTTAAGAGAGCTGCTTCTGGAATCTCTTTAAACTGATGCCCATGATCGCAATACAGCACAGTGTCAGCCCCAGCACATAAGGCATTAACTCGGTGATATCTGCGCCTCTAAGCACGATCCCTCTCAATATTTCCAGAAAATATGTCACCGGAATGATGAATGTTACCAGATAAATGGGTAACGGCATTTGTGAGCGGGGAAACATGAATCCGGACAGCAGAACCGAAGGCAGCATAATCAGAAATGCAAACTGAATGGCCTGCAGCTGCGTCCTGGCAATCGTCGACACCAGCATTCCCAGTCCCAGTCCACAGACCAGGAACAACAGGGCGAGCAACATCAATTCCCACAGATTACCGTGTATCGGCACTTTAAAAAAGAAGACCATGACCGTTAATACGATCAATGTCTCCACAAAACCGATCAAAGCATAAGGGGCCAGTTTTCCGAGCAATAAACCGGATTTGCTGACAGGGGTGACAAATAACTGCTCCAGCGTGCCCAGTTCGCGTTCTCTGACAATCGCGAACGAAGTCAGAAAGAGTGTGACTAACTGTAAAATGATTCCCACCAGTCCGGGGACAAAAAAGTGCGAACTCTCCAGATCCGGATTATATAACAGCCGCGGCCTGATCTCGATGGGCAATGCTGCCTGCCCCTGTGCATCACGCGAAGGAACCACAGTCAGCGTCTCGGCAAACGTTTTCGTCAGATTGGTTGAAAGATTCATCCCCAACAGATTCGAAGCATTTAATGCCGTCGTTGCGACTTGAGAATCACTGCCGTCAATCAGAACCTGAACCGAGACCTGCTCTCCGCTTAACAGGCGATCTGAATAATCGGGGGGGATGATCACGCCGACTTTAGCTTTCCCCGACTGGAGCGCATAGTGAAATGTATCCTCATCAAACACACGTTCGAGGATTTGAAACGTGCGTGTATTCGCAAAGGAATCTCTCAGTTCACGCGCACTGGAGCGACCGTCCAGATCATAGATGACCGTCGGAATATTTTCGATCTGGGTATCGATGGCATAACCAAAAATGATCGTCTGCAGCACCGGAACGGCAAACACGAACAGCAGTGTCGCAGGCTCACGACGGACATGTGAGAATTCTTTCACTAAAATGGCCCAGAATCCAGCAAAAATCCCCGGTCTCACTTTGGAAAATCCGGCTTGCAGAGGCTTTTTTTTGGAAACGAATTCCGGTTTTTGCGAAACGCTCTCAGGCGCTGCGTGAGGCTGTCGGTGAGTTTCAGGAATTACTGTTGTCTGCTGAGAATTGCGATGATTCAGTCCTGCAGCACGACTCAAGGTCACAAACACATCTTCCAGCGAAGGTGTGATCGGCCTGACCTGAACCGACTCCTGTTCCAGTGCGACGCGCTGCACAAAGTCTGATTCTGCTAATTGCTGATTGGCGAGAACGTGAATCGTTTGACCGAAGAGTGTCGCATCCTGAACTCCCTCCATTTCGCGAAAGGTGGCAAGTTTTGACGCCGGGTTGACCAGTTCAATTTCCCATCGCGCCGTGCCGGGAGGCGTGACCGTGGGCAGATGTTTCAATTCGTCCGGTTTACCACAGACAATCAAACGCGAATCGTAGATGTAGCCCACATTACTGCAACGCTCCGCTTCGTCCATATAGTGGGTGGTTACAAACAGCGTGACTCCCTGCCCGGCCAGATCAAACAACAGGTCCCATAAATCGCGTCGGGCCACCGGATCAATGCCCGCCGTCGGTTCGTCCAGAAAGAGCACCTGCGGTTCATGAATCAGCGCACATCCCAAAGCCAGCCGCTGCTTCCAGCCTCCCGACAAATTACCAGCCAGTTGATCCAGTCGATCCTGCAGAGACGTCAGTTCAATAATTTCTTGAAACCGCTGCTCCAGTTTTTCAGGGCTGAGCCCGTAGATGCGACCATAGAACTCAATATTTTCCCGCACGCTCAAATCCGAATACAGGCTGAAACTCTGCGACATGTAACCGATGTGCCGTTTGATCTGTTCTGCGTCGCGGGCAACATCGTAACCCAGCACGTGAGCCGATCCCTCTGTCGGTTCCAGAACTCCGCACAACATGCGAATGATGGTGGATTTCCCACTCCCATTCGGCCCCAGTAAGCCGAAGATCGAACCGCGCTGCACTTCAAAACTAACCTGATCAACGGCCCGGAGAGTTCCAAAATCGCGAGATAACTGATTCACCCGAATCACAGGGCTCATCGTCTGGTTTCCTTTCGGTCCAGCCAGACATCGGCTGACATCCCCGGCCTGAGCAACTTATCCTGATCTTTGATTCTGACTTTAATCCGAAAGACCTGTTTGGAACGTTCTTCAGGGGTCTGTACATTACGGGGAACAAACTCCGCCTGCCGGGACACAAACGTGACGCGCCCTTCAAAAACTTGATCCGGATAACTGTCGATCGTGACTTCAACTTCCTGATCGAGTTTAATATTCAGATGATTCTCCGGCACATAACAGCGGACCCATAAATGGTTCCAGTCCAGAATGGAAACCATGGGAACATTGTTCCCCACCAGATCCCCCGCCTGGAGAGTCACTGCTTCTATCGTTCCATCCAGAGGCGCAAAGATTTTCAGTTCCTTGATCTGTTCTTCTATAATCTGCAAACCGGCCTCTGCCATGTTGACAGCCGCTTTTGCCTGTTCGATATCTTCACGGCGGCTCCCGTTTTTTAATAACCGCCACGCCTCTTCTGCCTGCTTTAACTCGGCTTTGGCTTCGTCGATCTCTTCTTCGCGCGTCCCTTTTTTCAATAAATCAAGGGTCTGCTGTTTGACTTCTTTTTTAGAAGACATTGCCTGTAATTCGGTATTCGCCGTATCCATCTCGTCTGCCGATACGGACTTTTTGGCAAACAGGGTTTCCACACGCAACTGTTTGGCTTTAGCAAGTCGGTACTCGGCATCCGCTAAATGCAATTCCGCAATCGCCGCCTCAATTTCCTCGGGCCTTGGCCCATTCACTAACAGCGTTAATCGTGCTGTTAACTGGTCTACACGGGCCTGCGCCTGGGCAATTTCCTCGACGCGAAATCCGGCAACCAGTTTCTCATAATTGGCTTTGGACTCTGCCAGTCCGGCGACTGCTTCCGCACGACGTTCCAGCAAATCGTAAGGTTCCAGCTCAATGAGCAGGTCGCCTTTGGAAACAGACTGACCTTCTTCAATCAAGACCTGTTTGACGCGTCCCCCCACGCGGGAACCGGGACGAATGTCATCTGCCTCTAAAAAACCGGAGACTTTTAAAGGCACATGCCGATTCTGGCTGAAAATCAACGCCACGATCAATACCGCCGCCAATACAACGAGCCCCAGAATTCGTTTCACAGCGTTCCCCTCATGATGTTCATTCCGTCAGACGATCCCGTTCGTTGATTGTGTCGCATGAAATCACCCTTATCATACACCATCTTGAATCAGGACAGTAGCAATCCACTTCCGGCGTCTGATCCTGGTTCAAATTTCAGCTCCCCCCCTTCGAATCAATTCGAAATTGCAGGCATTATTTTTGACGATTCAAAATCATGACATCGAGATCAATTTTACACTGATACAAAAAATGCCAAAGGAATTCTGCCGGAAAGGGCGATGCACAAGAATCGGGCAACTCAATATTCTGACTGCGTTTGTTTGATGAATCAAAAACGAATTTCCTGTTAACCAGGGAAACTCCCTTCTATCTTATCTTCTTCAATGACAGTAAGATATGAAAATCCGGGCACGCCAGCGAGGCATCAGATCGTCGGATTGGCACACGATTCGCTTTGTAACAAATTACAATTATCATCAAACAGAAACATTCTCTTAAATAAGTCCCACTATAAACCGGGACATTAAAAGTGTGTGCTCGATTCTGTTTGACGAGCAAGTTGTCAATCTGTTTTAAAAGGAGAGATGGTGACTACTTTACCATCAATGAAACGAGGAATGAAAAAAGGTTTTACACTCATCGAATTAATGGTGGCGATTGCGGCAATCGCCGTACTGGTCGCTTTACTTTTACCCGATATTCAGAAGGCAAAAGACGCCTCACTGAAAGGAACACAGAAAGATGGTCCTTACTGGGTCTACCGTGAATATGAATTTGCGGGTGGTCCGGCCACCACTGAAATCTCAGGCTCCTATAAGCACTCGTTGCAGGAAATCCTGGATATGTACGCCATCAACCTGAAAAAACAACAATTACAAAACGCTCGCGAATTGCAGGCAATCGTCGATGCGGCATCAACTTCTGAAACGCAATCGACTTCTCAGGTATCCCCAACACCATCTGAAGATGACTCAATCCTCAACCCCCTCTGGGAGGACGATGCTCCGAAAAAAGCGCTGACGAAAGAGCAAAAAATCAAAAGGGCCACAACTGCGCTGAATAATTTTAAATTCGACTTATCTCAAAATTCTGCTTCCCTGGTGGCCCGGAGAAATCTGGTCGAGGCAATCGGGCTGCTGGAAGCGGATTTGAAAAAACTCGAAGCGCAACCTTAAACTACTAAATGAAATCGAAGAATCCCAATCGATTCTTCATTCCCCACAAAACAGGTGGAGTCTGGCTTTTTCGTCGGATTCCACCTGTTTTTTCATACTTTGTACTTTAAATTCGCTGCGAGCGAGCCTGACTTTTTTGTAGTTATTTCAATCTCTGAAAATCAAATAAAATTTTCGTCAAGTTGCTCTTGGCACAAAAAACCAGACGCGATATAAATCCGCCTCTGTTGACCGTTGCATGAATAAACTTCTCTCACTTCCCCTTTATTCATTCAATAAAACAACAGGATATGCAATCGCATGTCACTTCTCAAAAAAACCTACCAACCCATTTAAAATTGATTTTTGCCATTCATCTTTCCTTGAATCAGCCTGGCTTTTCAAGAATGTGTGAATTGTCATGAAATGTCTGATCTGAAATTCAGCTGACATGTTTGTGATGAATGACACAGCCAGAAAAGTGATTCTATTCAGAGTAAGATAAAGGAGCACTTGAGATGCCCATCATAGTACGGGTATGCCTGCTTAGCGCAGTGTGTTTATTTACTGTCAGTCTCACATCCTGCAACCGGGGTCCGAATGCCCAGGTCCGGCAGAGCATGTATCGTTCGCAACAGCTCTATGACCAGGGTCAGGAGCTGGCAATGCAACGTGATCAGTTCCAGCAGTCGGCTAACGCACTGCAACACGAACGCGATCAACTGGCAATGCGCGCCCAGACACTGGAATCCAATTTGAATATCGCCAATAAGCGGCTTGATAATTTGAATTCCGAGCGTTCTGAAATGCAGCAGCGTTATGTAAGCCTGATGAAAAAAGCGAAAGGCCAACCCAGTCCGCTGGACGGCGAAGCAACCCGCCGCTTTCAGGAACTGGCCGACAAATATCCGGATTTCGAATTCGATCCGAGTACCGGCGTCAGCAAATTCCATTCAGACATTCTGTTTGATTCCGGCAGCGATGTCCTCAAGCCATCAGCAAAAGAAATCTTAAATCAGTTTGCTGCGATCATGAATGACGGCAACGCAAAACGATTGAACGTACTGGTTGTGGGACATACGGACGATAAGCCGATTTCAAAAGCCAATACACAGCGTCATCACCCCACAAACTGGCATTTATCCACAAACCGGGCAAACTCCGTGCTGCTCTCACTTTCCAAGTACGGTGTGCAGCAGGCACGTATGGGCTCAGCCGGGTATAGTATGTTTCAGCCGGTTACACCAAACAAGAACGATTCGGCACGACAGAAAAACCGTCGCGTGGAAATCTTCGTCCTTGCTCCTGATGCTGTCGTAGCAGGCTGGGATCCTAACCCTACGCTGCTGCACTAGGATCTGTTCCGGGAATTTGTCTCCAGATTGATTATAGCGTCTCCCAGGTCACTCACATACAGTGCCATCGCAGGGATGACGCTATGATGAATCGGGAGGCGTGCCTGGATACTGAAAACGGTTTAAGAACTCGACTCGGCTGCGATCACTTAATTTCAGTGATCATCAAATCTCAAAATAGTGCTTGATTCCGCTTAAGACACTGTCAACGGCAACAGAAGCCAGAATCAAGCCGCCGATACGACTGACCACACTGGCACCGGAATCTCCGATCACTCTCTGAATCGGACCGGCTAATAACAGGAAAAAGAGTGTGATCAGCAACACGGAAAGCATGGTCAGTGCCGAGACCATTTGCTGACCGATGTCAAAACGATGGTTGTCCGTGATTAAAACGACCGCCATCATGGCGCCGGGCGAAGCAATTGACGGGATGGCCAACGGGAAAACGGCTTTACTTTGATGCACGTCTGCTTTAATCGATTCCTCGATTTCTATTTCCGGTTTGCTTTCACCAAAAATCATCGTCAATGCAAAGAGAAACAACACCAGACCGCCGGCAATTTGAAATGCCGACAGGGGAATTTCCAGTCCATCCAGTAAAAACTGCCCCCCCACAATGAACAGCATCAGCACCAGTGCTGAAATAATAATCGCACGATAGGCAATCTGGCGCTGCACGGTTTTACTGGTCCCGGAAGTCACTGCAATGAACACAGGAATCGAGCCAATCGGGTCGATGACGGCCCAGAGGTAAATAAAATCCTTGAGAATGTCCTCCCACATGATTCTCTATCTCGTCTTTCGTTACTGTTTTTTTGAATTCGATCAATTCCCTGGATCATACAGGGGATTGGGTTCAGCCGGGATCACCGCATGAACCTGTTTCTGCCATTGATGAAGTGCCTGTAATAATTCTTTCGCTTTGTCGGGATGGCTGTCTGACAGATTCATCGTCTCACTGATATCAAGTCGCGTATTATAGAGTTCCCTGTGACCGTCTTCAAAGAACTCTAACAACTTCCAGTCGCCTTGACGAATGACAGAAACCGGCGTCGTCCGAAAACGCTGCTGCATGCCCTGGTATTTTTGCAGATACGCGGGAAAGTGCCAGAACAAAGAACGGCTTTTCAATTTACTTTGCGGATCTTTTAAGACGGAAACCAGACTCTCACCGTCCAACAGATCATTTTTCGGCTGCGCGGTTCCTGTCATCTCCAGCAGGGTGGGATAAAGATCAAGATGGATTACCGCTGCCTCGCTGGAACTACCGGCTTTCGTCATGCCGGGCCACTTCACGAGCAGTGGAACGCGAATGCCTCCTTCGTATAACATGCCTTTCGATCCGCGCAAGGGCTGCATGGTTGTCGCCGGTCCGTAACCGCCGTTATCTGAAGTAAAAATGACAATCGTGTGTTGCGCGAGCTGCTGTTCGTCCAACGTCTTCAAAACACGCCCCACACTTTCATCCATGCTTTTGATCATGGCAGCATAAGTTGCGTGCTGATGCCGTTTCCCGGCTGGTTTTGCACGAAAGTATTCGATATCGGCCTGCTTTGCCTGGAGCGGTGTATGGACGGCATAATGTGTCAGATAAAGAAAAAAAGGATCTTTTGCATTCGCGTTCGCTTTGATGAAGCTGCAGGCTTCGTCGGTCAGGCGATCGGTTAAATATTCGCCCTCCTTACCATCAGGCAGCTGTGGATTTTGATAGGGGCTGAAATAACCGCCGCGCGGACTGCCCGAAGGATTCCCGGCGATATTCACCTGAAAACCCTGCGCAAGCGGAGTTTGTCCCAGATGCCATTTACCGATGCTGGCACAAAAATAGCCCGCTTGTGAAAGTGTCTCAGCAATCGTGACAAACCTGTTTTCCAGCACGGTCTTGTTTTTTGCGGGAACCAACTTGCGATACCGGGCGTTACCGCGTGCCGGATCGCCCACCGTATAAACACCATGCCGGGGCGAATATAGCCCGGACATCAGACAGGCACGACTGGGCGCACAATTGGGAGCCGCGGCATATGCGGATGTAAAACGCATCGATTCTTGCGCCAGACGATCAATGTGCGGCGTCTCAAAAAAATCACTCCCCATAAAACCCACGTCTCTCCAGCCCAGATCATCGATAAAAAACAGGACAATGTTCGGACGCGCAACGGACGCAATCGCGGGAGTCAGGTTCCAGCAGAACAGCAGGGTGACAATCAGGAAACGGCGCATCTTGTTCCCATCGACAGAGAATGAGTGGTTTTTCTTAAGACGATTGTTTACGATGAAATACTGTGTTCATTCTAGACTCCCGTCCGGTTCCTGTCATTCCAGTGAGTTGATTGATGTTCCGAATCGTTCCCATTCTACACGCAGACGGCTACCCGGTTTTCTGCCAGTTTCCATATGGGATGTGATATAGCCTCATTTAAACCGGGGGCCGGCGAAGAATCAGTGGCAGAAACCATCCGGTTATAGCGCGAAGTGAAACCAGAATCACCTGACACAACACCTGTAAGGAAAACGCTCGTGAAACAGATCAAAGTCGGGCAGATCGGAGTCGGACACCCTCACGCCGGCGGGAAAATGCAGGCCTTTCGTAAATCGGAGGAATACGAAGTGGTCGGCGTCGTGGAGCCCGATGCGAAATTGCGAAAGTATGCGGAATCCACGGGCATTTACCAGGGGCTCCCCTTCCTGACGCAGGAACAACTGCTGAATGTGGAAGGCCTGCAGGCGGTCGCCGTCGAAACACTGGTCCCCGATCTGCTGTCTACCGCAGAAACCTGTATCGCTGCGGGTAAACACATTCACCTTGATAAACCAGCCGGACTTTCCTTAACACATTTTAAACGGATTCTGGATCAGGCCGCGCAAAAACATCTGCTGCTGCAGATGGGTTACATGTATCGTTACAATCCCGGCGTTGTCTTGCTGCGCGACCTGCTGAAAAAAGGCTGGCTCGGCGATCCGTTTGAAGTGCACACCGTCATCAGTAAAAAGATGGATGCCAGCAGCCGTACAAAACTGGAGCCACAACCGGGGGGCATGATGTTTGAACTGGGCTGTCATGTGATTGACCTCGTGATCAATGTTCTGGGCAGGCCTGATCAGGTCACCTCGTTCTCACAGCATGCGTCTGCGATGAATGATACACTGCAGGACAACATGCTGGCGGTCTTCCGTTATCCCCAGGCGCTGGCGACGGTCAAATCCAGTTGCAATGAAGTCAATGGATTCGATCGGCGGCATATTGTGGTCTGTGGATCAGAGGGCACTTTCCATCTGCAGCCGTTCGGCAGACCATCGGCGCGCTTAACCCTTGAGAAGGGCAAAGGGAAATATCGCAAAGGTCAGCAGACCATCGCTTTTCCCGACTACACCCGCTATACCGACGATGTGGCTGATATGGCGCGGATTATTCGACGTGAAAAAGATATCGATTTTTCCTACGAGCATGACTACCACGTTCAGGAAGCGGTGCTGAAAGCAGCCGGTTTGCCACTCGGTTAAGTCGGCAGATGCGAAACCAACATTATTTCTGCTTGAGTTGCCCGTAGGCATGCTGGGCAGAGGCGATGAAGGTCACGTTTTCGTCTGTCTGCAGCAAACGCTGGACTTCGGCTTCATCCTCGATCGGACTGATAAACAGGTCTTCCACGTCATCACTGCCGGCTTTGCTCAACAGACTGATCAATGCCCAGTCGCTGGTCAGCGCGATCTGGGTCGCGGCGACCAGATCATCGGGCTGCCTGTCACGCAGAGGTTTGATGGCATCCAGTGGTTCATGGCAGCGGGAAAGCATTTGCAGTCCTTCGCCGAACGCGGCATCGATCTGAGTGAGTAACAGAACGCGACCATCCTGCGTGACCAGATTTCTGGCCGTCTCCAGAACGCTGCCCAGTTGATTCCACTGGTGACCGGCCGGACCACTTTCGACGGCGACTACAACGACTTCCGCTTTGTAGCTCGGCTCCAGTTTCCAATATTGATCCAGCAGTTCTTTGCCTTTTCTGAAAGCGGCTTCGTTACTGCCAAAAACGATATCAGCCACCCCCTGACCGGAAGCGGGAATGACCTGCAGACTGTATTGCAGGCCGAGCATCCAGGACACTTCATCGATGAGTTGACGCAACGGCCTGCTCTCTGCGGGCGTTAATTCACGATGCGACTGACCGCGGCTTTTGACGATCGCTTCCTGCGAAGAAAATCCGGGATAAATCGAACTGCCTCCCCCCGCGTATCCGATCAGCGGATCAAAGCCCACCAGTTCAATCGGAAGAATAAAGTCCGCTTCCAGCAAATATTTTGAGAGATAGATGCGTTCCCCCCCCGCCGAAGTTCCCAGATAACCGTGCGTCTCTTTTGCTTCGGGATCATGAGCCACCCACTGGGATTTCTCCTGCAGTTCCGGAACGACCGCAGCTTTTAATTTCTGCTGAAGTTCGGGCTGCGCTGCCGGGGATTGCAGTATGGTCACATCACCGGCTTCGATTCCACAACTGGAAAAACTGCTCCATAATGAGTTGATAATTTCGCAGACGGCGGGAGTCTGATAATCGACAATGACCGTGATTTTATCGCCCGGGACGATGGCCAGATTGAGTGGGGGCAGCTCCAGCGGACTGTTCAGCGCCTGCTGTGTTTTCAACAGGACATCTTCCAATGGCGCAGGCGCCTGATGATACCAGATGACTCTCTCGGTGGGGATCTCGCAACGAAACTCCCCAGTAGAACCATAATTCAGTTTGACTTTGACGGTTTCCGAGATCGACACAACTTTATCCTGTTACTCAATAACTTTTAGCAATGATTCATCACGTGTAGAAGTTTTTTTTGTTCAATTTGGCTGCTGATTTGAGTTAATCGTAATTCAACACTGAAATGTTAGCGGTTTACAGGTGAATTCTACAGGATTTCTGATCACAATATTAGAATATCAATCCAGAAAACAGGAATGATGACTTCCGGTGTTTTTGCGGGAGGTGACAAACGTTTTGAATGATTAACGATGAACATTAAGATGCGTGAGCAGTCCTGAGAACCGGCGTGCAGACTGTTCCCTCCGGGAAAAACACCATGACAGAAGACGATCAACTGATGATTCGCATTCAAAGTGGTGAGTTGCGCGCTTTCGATGAACTGGTAGAAAAATATCAGGGACCCCTGATTGGTTTTTTTTTCCGAAACTGCCGGGACTCCCAACTGGCTGAAGATCTTTCCCAGGAAACGCTGCTGCGTGTCTATAACCAGGCATGGGACTATCTGCCTCAAGGTCGGTTTCGTGGCTGGATGTATCGCGTGGCACGGAACCTGTTGATCGACAGTATTCGCCGTCAATCGCACGATGCACTGATCAAAGCTTACACCGGCAAGCAGGCGGATGAAGACGATTCCCTCAATCGACTGGCCAGTGAAGTCGTCTCGCCGGAAGAGCACGCCAATATCAAAGAACTGGCATTGATTGTAGATGATCTGCTGGGAACCATTCCCGAGGATCAACGCTTAACATTCACATTACATCATTATTCCGAACTCACCCTGAACGAAGTCGCGGAAGTCATGGAAACAAATCTGGCAACGGCAAAGAGCCGCCTCAGACTGGCACGGGAAAAATTGCGCGAGAAATTAAAACTTTTGGGCGTCACAGGCCCGCAGCAGAATTAATTCCTATTTGAGATATCAGAAATTAAATGAACCCAACAGAAGAGAATCGCGTTACCTTAAACAGGGCCTTCAAAATCGTGTTCTTTTCATAACCATTTGCAACAGTATGGAGAAAATGGGAATGAGCTATTTCAGTCGGCTCACTGACATTGTTACCTGTAATTTAACGCACTTACTTGATCATGCCGCCGATCCTGTCAAAGAAATCGAGCAGATTATTGCTGAGATGAAGGAAGGGCTTGCGGGCGCGCATCGGAGTGTGAAAACAGCCACCGCCAATCAGCGGGCCCTTCAGCTAGAACTGCAGGCACACCATCAACAGATTTCACAGTGGAAAACAGCTGCGAAAAACGCATTAGCGGCGGGTGACGAACTCGAAGCCCGTAATTCTCTCGTGCGAAAGCAGGAAATCGAAGATTTGATGGCAGGCCTCGAACAGCAACATCAGGCGGCCGTCGCAACCTGCGAACATCTGACAACGACCTTGTACGCGCTGGAAGCACGGCTGGCAGAAGCGAAACGAAAACGACTGGAATTAACCGAAAAAATGGGAACGGCTCAAGCGCCAGCACAAGCGGACGCCGAACTACCAGCCGACGAATCTGCCCTGTCCCCCTCCCGCTCAGAGCAGATTGACTCCGAGTTAGAGGCACTCAAACGGGAACTGGGGCAATAACCGTTTTCCGGCAAGAGGGATGGTTTTGGCGTCTGCCGCGCAGGCACCAGATTAAATTCATTATAACCCGTTTAATTGATTTGTCTTAGGCAATCCATACCCGACAAGTGTGAACGAATGATTTAATTGAGAATTTGTTGCCGAAGATCGGGCCAATCAACAAGAAGGTACTTGCAACCGACCAGTTGTCATTTAGAATAAATATAGATAATTTAAGGGGTTCGCAACGACTGCGTGGCAGGGTTCTCATTTCTGCCCTGGAAGACGTTGCTGGTGTGACTGACATTATCAAAAGAACCCGTAAGTTCTTCGCAAAGGCATTCGTCTGCTGGTTTTCGAATTTGATACCACTGAAATTTCACAGACAATTGTCCGATGACAACTAATACAGCCCCCGTTCCTGATTTACATTATTGATGTCGGAGTCGTGCCACAATGGCCAAAAAATATCTCAATCTCGCAGAAGCAGCAGCAGAGCTCGGAATGGAAACAGAGGAATTGAACCGCCTGAGAGAGGCTGGTGATATTCGCGGATTTGCAGACCGGGGCGCCTGGAAATTTCGCATGGAAGATATTGAGGAGTTAGCCCGTTCCCGTCAGGCAGACTCTGATCCGGCGATCCCTCTGTTTACAGATGAAGCTGACGACGATGACGACGACCTATTCGGTTCAGCGATTCTGGAAGAGGATGATCTGTCTGACAGTGTGATTGATGAAGATGAAGTCGGCGAGCAGGCGACGGTGATCCGCGGCAGCGTGCACGACGATGATGATGGTCCCGTGGAATTGAGCAGTTCCGACAGTGATGTGCGTCTGGTTGTAGACGACGGCGATGACCTGCAGCTCGACAGCGAACCGGAACTGATTGCCGTAGGCGAAGATTCAGACAGCGATGTCCGTCTGACCGATGATTCGAGCATTGATCTCAGCAGCGACAGCGACGTAAAACTGGTTGACTCCGACTCGGAACCCGACTTTGAAATTCTGGATATGGATTCCGGCAGTGACAGCGATGTAAAACTCGTCTCCGACGATTCCAACCTGTCTGGCAGTGAAAGTGATGTGGCACTGATCGGTGATGACAGCTTCGATCTTGGCAGTGACAGCGATGTGGCTCTGGTTTCAGATGATGACAGAGACTCTTCCATTCTCGCAGAAGACAGCGGGATCTCGCTGGCATCGGACAGTGGAATTTCGTTAGCGGGTCCTCTGGACAGCGGGATTTCTCTGGAAGGCGCCGACGAAAGCGGAATCTCGCTTGTCGATGAAGATGCAAGCGGTCTCTCTCTGCAAGACGATGAAACAGGCAGTGACATTTCCATCACGGCAGACAGTGGGATTTCTCTGGAACCATTTGATGTAGAGGACGTTGACAAAACCGTCCCGATGATGTCTGGTGGCGATAAAAACGCGACGTTGGAAATCCCTACACTCGATGATGATGACGACGACAGCAGTTTCGATCTTTCCGATTCCAGCGGAGATACCAGTGTGCTGATGCTGAATGAAGACGGAAATATGGGAGGTTCATCAGGCTCCGTGATTCTGGATTCCGATGATGAAGACAGCGAATCTGCCATCTTCGACGGGGATGACGAATTCGCCAGCGATGATGCCATCTCTGATGTCTTCGACGAAGACGATGACGACTTTGATGATATCTACGATGCAGACGATGATGATTTCGACGACTCCTTCCAGAGTGGTGAAAGCCATGCCGAATTTGTTGCTCCTGCCGCATTTGGCGGCCGCGGTGCCGCCATGGCAGCACCGGAACCGGAATGGGGGGCCGGCACATTTGCTGCACTGGGAATCTCCACGCTTCTGATGGGAATCTGTTCTGTCATGATGTACGATCTGATTCGCACCATGTGGCACTATGATGATCCCTCCAGCGTCAGCTCGTTCTTCCTGGAAACATTTGGCGGGTTGTTCTAACGTCGAGTTCATCTCTTTCTTCAAGTGATTTGCCGTCAGACTCTCTCACATCAAACGCGGGTGCTCTGCTGCGCGGCCTGTTCAGTTTCCTTGCCGGAGTCTGGACTTTTTCAAAGTTCTCTCCAGATGAAAGTCTCAGAGCAGGGATTCGCGCAAGTCCACACGGTATAATCAAGGCTCTGGCAAGCCACCTTCCCTCCTGTCACTGTTTTGACTCTGGTGTATGATCATGACTCCGAAATCACTGTTTGCTCTCGTATTATTGTCTCTGGTATCTGGTAACTCTCTGCTGGCGGAAGAAACAAGACTGCTCCGCTATTCCGATTCCAATCCACAGGAATACAAGCTCACAGCGCGTGCCAGCGAGATTGATCCGCGTGCCAAAGAACATCCGGAAATCGGCTTCGTATTCAACGCCGGCGGTAAGGTGCAGGATCTCGAACACGCGGTCGTTGATACGCGCGTCAAACCGCGCGGCAAACTGGTAATCTGGTTGATGGGATATAACGGCCAGCTTTTTGATCGGCTCTCCAGTTACGGCCTGCATGCGATTCAGGTGCATTATGCGAACCGCTGGTTCTCCAAAATCTGTAAAGAACAGCCGGTGGGTGAAACGTGCCGGGGTAACGTACGACTGGAAGCAGCAACCGGAGAAAACTTCAGCGATCAGGTCGATATTCCTCAGCCGGACGGAATGAAAGAACGTGCGCTGCAGTTTGTGAAGTGGCTCGCGAAAAATAATCCTCAAGGCAAGTGGGACTATTATCTGACTCCGGATGGGAACGACCTCCGCTGGGATGACGTGATCATGGCGGGCAGCTCACACGGTTCGACCACAGCCGCCCGTTTTGCCAAACATCAGAAGGTCGGTCGCGTCGTCATGTTTTGCGGACCGCGGGATCAATTACAGAACTGGCAGGCGCTCCCTTCTGCTACGCCCGCCAACCGCTACTTCGGCTTTTCGCATGTCCTGGACGGCGGCTGGACCGCCGACCATTACTGCCGATCCTGGGAGTTGATCGGACTGCATGAATATGGTCCGATTGTGGACGTTGATCAGGTATCGTTTCCGTTTGAAAATACCCGCCGCCTGATTACCAACTGCGATGTCAAAAACAATACAGGCCGTGCGCATTCTTCGGTGGTTCCCGGCGGCAGTGCCTGTAAGGACGCCGAAGGGAAATACATCCACGAATCCGTCTGGCGTTATCTCTTCACCCAGCCCATCGAGAAAACAGGCAACCCCGTTCCCATGGATCCGGGCTGTAATAAAAATCAACGCCCGAGTTAACTGCGGGGATCACAGCACACGTTTAACACTGCAGAAATTCGTGAAGCCACTGGTTCCGTTCGGCTCCTGTTACAAGGGAACCATTCACGCGAAGGGTAAACGTCCCCAAACCTGCACCACGCGGGGGACCCCCATTACGGTTCGTTCATTGGCGGCAAAGTCGTTCAACTCGCTGACGATCTCATCAATCTCTGTCCGGGTTGCAAGCTGATCTGCCACTACGGCGTCGGCAATATTTTCCATCGTCAACCCATTCAGTTGCTTCACTTCGCCCGTCAGTCCGATCGGCTGTACGACCGAGATCCGGATCGCTTCCAGCCCGCACTCTTTCATGAGAACCGGGAGCCGCTGCCCCATATTCGGATCGCCGCCTCGGCGATGAATCACTGCGCAGTAGAGATCATAAAATTTCCGAAATGCGGGACTCTCCGGACAGGTAAAGGAGCCACTGAAGTCGATGTCTTCCAGAGCGAGGATGCCGCCGGGGCGCAGTTGTCTTAAGAAGGACTTGATCGCGGCAACCGGATCTTTCAAATGGACCAGAAGAAATCGTGAATACACCACATCAAACTCCGGAGTGCCAGACTCTTCACAAATATTCGACAAACGGAACTCGACGTTTTCCATACATTCTTCCTGCAATTCTTTACGGGCGATCTCAAGTACCTTGGAATCGATGTCCGTACCGACCGCTTTTCCGTGAGGCGCAACGCGGCGGGCGATTTCGCGCGTCACATCACCGCCGCCACAGCCGACATCAAGACAGGCAAGCCCGTCTGTCAACTCAAGCTGACTGAGCAGAGACGCCGTGCTGTCGTGCATGACGCGGGCCAGGATACGCAGGCGTTCCCGTCCCTGAATTCCACCACGAATGGCATACTGATTCGTGTTTTCCATGAATGATTTTTCCTTGGCTGAAAACACCAGAATTCGATCGGTCACTGAATCATTCAATAACGCGGAAAACGCGGGATGGCAACAACCTCACTCAGATTTTCAGACCCGGTTTTTGAAATCACAAATTTGCTGAGATCTCGATTCACTCAAGTCACTCCGGCAAATATGGTGTAAACATTCATCCAGAATGGTGTTATACACTAGAAAACAGCTCCTGTTCGCAATCGGAGTGCCCCGAACAGGCAGGAAGTCCGAACTGAAACGTTTTTGACGACACAATCTCTGGAAAAACTTCGCTAATCTGAAAATTCACTGTAGTCATCCCCCTTTTTATGGAATTTAGTTAGAAGGGACGTTGTAAATTCACCCGTTTTTCACCGGAACCTGATGAGAATCTCGAACGTAATCTGATGCATGAAGTCGTCGTCAACAATGTGTTTTTTCAGCAGCTGCTACAGAATCAGGGGCGACTTCACGCTTACATACTTTCGCTGGTGGGAAACACAACAGACGCCCGCGATCTGCTGCAGGACATCAATCAATGCCTGCTGGAAAAGCAGGGTACTTTCACTCCCGATACCAATTTCCTTGCCTGGTCGCGCAAGGTTGCGTTCTACAAAATTCAGTCGTACTGGCGTGATCAAAATCGCAGTCGTCTGTTATTCGACGATGAGTTGCTGAACAGCATGTCTGAAACGATCGAGCAGATGCCCGATTTATACAACGAGCAAATTGAAGCACTCAGATCCTGCATCACACATTTGCCTTCAGACAAACAGACACTGATGCAGCAGCGCTATGGGCAGTTCATGCCTCTCAAAAATATCGCGGAATATTGGGGAAAATCGGAAAAAGCAATTGGCGTTATGCTGCTGCGAATCAGATTACGACTCCAGGACTGTATCCAGAAAACAATTACAGCAAGGTCCGGGAGACTATGATTACCGAAAGCTTTTCCAGCTGGGAAGATCCACTTCCCAATCTGGTCGCCCTGTATTTTGATAATTCGTTAAACGAGAAAGAGCTAAGCCATTTACAGTCAAGGCTGAAGTCTGACCAGGAAGCGCGTATCTTTTTTGCGCAGTTTTCTTCCCTGCAGACTCAACTGGAATGGGTCTATACCGATTCTTCCTGCCCGCAGGAAATGACGTACTTACCGGCGCCCATCAAAGCCAGAAAACAAAAGCGGAATCACATCCTGTACATCGCCTGCTGCGTCTGCCTGGTTCTGGGAGGGCTGTTGTTCTTGCACCTCACGACAACAGTTGCGCATGTCTTTCCGGAACCCGGCAGTCACTGGGCTAATGGCAATATCACGCCGGAAGAAACATTACTGTCCGGCTCTCGCAGACATCTGTTGAGAGGAGCCATCGAAATTCGCTTCACTTCCGGATCGATTGTGAATCTCAAAGCCCCCGCCCAGTTTACCATCCACGGCTCAAATGAAATCTTTCTGGAGGCAGGGAAACTGGTGGCTGACATCCCGGAATCGGGGCACGGATTTACCGTGGATACGCAGACGGGACGGATTGTTGACCTGGGAACTTCGTTTTCCGTTAATGTCGGTGCCGAACGAAATACGGAAATCAAAGTCTATCGCGGCAAGGTCCAGGTCGCCGGTTCAAGCGAAACAGAACCGCCGCGTGAAATTCTGGCGAATGAAGCAGTTCAGATCGACTCGGTGACAAAACGGGTTCACAGCCGGGATTACACCAGCAGTGACTTTATTCCGCTGATTGCCCGCGATTACGCGGTAGATCGTTTTTCTGACAGTGTCGTTTTTCAGGAGCAACTCCCCGCAGCGGTTGCAGCAGGCGAATACAACTCTTTTGAACATGACGGTCTGGCGTTTCTCTTTCCTGAAAAAAGTAACGTTTTGCTCACAGAAAACCTCAACGTAGAAATTGGTCAACCGGGTGTTTATCAGTCAGCTGCTGACTTGCACAGAGGGAGGAATACCATTCCTGCGGGATCGACCGTTGACAGCTTTCGCGTTTACTACAAGCCAGCCATGTATTCAGACAAAGGCGATAAAGTTCGGGGAGAAATTCTTTTTGATCGCCCGATTCTGGGGGTGATTATTGTTCATCCTGAATTGGCAAAAACCAATCGATTGTTTCACCCTTCATTCAAGGATGTACTCGATGAAAATGCATTACCAAGCCCGGGCATTGAGATTGGAACGGATGAAGACGAATTAACAATCTCAGAAAACCGAAAAACTCTCACCTTCAATTTAGGCACAGGAGGGAAAGCTACAGATGAGTTTCGAGTAATTTTACAGTCTCGAAAGGGCGGGTCCCGGTAGACTAATACAATTTCAATTGAAATTACGTCACTTTCGAAAATATTTTGTGTCACGATCAGTCCGTCGGGATGCTCTTATACTTTTATAACAGGAGAAATCAAATGAATTTAAATCATTCACGAAAACGGGGGTTTACATTAATTGAATTGCTGGTGGTGATTGCCATCATTGCAATTTTAATTGCGCTGTTACTCCCTGCGGTACAACAGGCGCGTGAAGCAGCAAGACGCAGCACCTGTAAAAATAATATGAAGCAACTCGGATTAGCGTTACACAACTACCACGACACACATCGTGCCTTTCCTCCGGGGAGTATCGAAACACTTGTCACCGGAACGACTTTTACAAACCTGATTGGCTGGCAGACATTTATCCTGCCATTTATGGATCAGGCACCCTTATATCAGTCCATCAAATCGGAGGGTGGGTTTGACGCCCCCTGGACCGGGATTGCTAATCTGACAGCAGCAAACAAGGGGGCTAAAACGGTGATTCCCGCCTACATCTGCCCATCCGATCCGATGGGTGGTATCAATGCCAATTTAAGTTCTTACGGCAAATCCAACTATGCAGCCTCCAGCGGTAAAGAATATAGTGGCGGCGGAGGAGATAGCGTAAAAGGTGCATTTGGAGTAAATACCAAGAGTAAGTTTCGGGACTTTACAGATGGACTCAGTAATGTTTTTCTTGCTGGCGAGCGAACAACGAAGGAAGGAAGATTTGGTACGATCTGGATCGGTCCCACAGCAGCAGGTTCCACTTTTTTTGTCGTTGGACGTTCAGGCGATCCAGCCGCTAACAACCATTTAATCAATGGCGGAAGTAATGCCAGCTTCTCCAGTGTGCATGTGGGAGGATGTCATTTCCTGTTCGGCGATGGTCGAATTCGTTTCATCAGCGAGAATATCAATCAGGAAACCTATCAATATCTCAGCTACATGGCTGATGGTAACACCCTCGGTGAATACTAAGCCAAAACAGTTCCTGCATTATACTTTCAGAACCTTGTTCTTCAATGAGAACTTGTTGAACAAGGTTCTTTATGAGTGACGATGCGCTCCAGTAAATCGTGATCCTGAAATTACATCCTAAAAGAATAAACAGATGAAAATAATCAACACGCATTTATTCACACTGCTATTCACATTATTACTGACCACCCCAGCCCTGAATGCATCCGACTGGAAGTGGGATAAATATGGACTGCAGAAGACCAGTAATCCCTGCGCGATTCCCACGCCTTACCCTGAAAACGACTGGAAATCGAACTGGTATAAGGCATTTATCAAGACTGATTACAGTGACCGTGGATGCAACGTCGTTTTTCTGGGAGATTCCATCACCTATGGCTGGAACGATCAGAAAAAATATCCTGATGGAGCAGAAGTTTTAAAGAAGTATCAAAAATTATACCCGGAAATTCGCCCATTCTCATTGGGAGTCAGCGGGGATAAACCAGAGAATACCCTATGGTTAATCACCGAAGGAAACGTACTAAAAACATTCCCTGCTCCTAAAGTGATCACTTTGATGATCGGTATTAACAGCCTTAATCCTAAAAAAACTCCGGAACAGGTCGCAGGGGGAATCAAAAGCATTATTTCTGTTCTGCGAAAAAGCAAACCAGAGTCAAAAATACTTTTACTGGGTGTGCTCCCTTGCTGGGGAGCAAACGCCCCCGTGAGAGAACAAATCATTAAAACGAATCAGCTGATTGCTCCCTATGCGGATAACCAGACAGTATTTTTTCTGAACTTTGGTGAGCGAATCTTAAACGAGAAAGGTGAGATTAATCCCGAGCTGACATATGACCAGATACACTTGACCGAAAAAGGTTATGAGCTTTGGGCAGAAATCATGTGGCCCTATCTGGATGACCTGATCCACACAGGTGGCAAGGGTGAGATCTGGAAAAGTGATCACGTAAAATAGTATCACGCTGACCGCGAAAGTCACTCCCGGCGAAAATGTCATCGATTTCTCACTCCTCAACCAGCCCGACTGACTGCAACCGCTTCGCGCCGGAAATTCGCGGCATTCCGGCGTGAACTGCAGGCGCACAAAAAGGGCGGTTGATTCGAGATCAACCGCCCTTTTGCAGTTTCAATTTTCAGATGCTGAAAACTCTTCTGGCTTCGCTTTGACTAGTTGCTGACACAAGTCTTGGGAGCCGGTGCAGTGCATGTCTGAGGCTCGGGGCAGCAGACCGTCACTGGTACTTTTCGGCAGACTTGTCTTGGGACACATCTAGTCTTGGTAACACAAACCGTTCGCGGCACGCACTTGGTTCGGGTTACATATCGGGTGCAGCAAACTTGCTCGCAAGTGGTGTAAGGGATTTTGCGGGTACAGGTTTTTTGCTCATAACTGCAGGTCGTATAAGGAACCTTTCTGGTTCGGCATTCTGACACCATTGTGCAGGTTGTGTAAGGAACCTGTTTGGTAACACATTCTTCCTTCCAGCAGCAAGTGGTGTAAGGCACTTTACGAGTCCGGCATTCACGCACCATTTCGCATGTTGTGTAAGGAACCTTCTTGGTTCGTGTTTCACACTCATGACGCACGCATGTGTAAGGTACTTTCTTCGTAATCGTGCAGGGAATCCGCTCACAGACCGTGTAAGGAACCCGCTCGTGTTTTACTTCACGTTCGTATGTTGTGCAGACTTTTCTGGTCACCGTCTTGGGACACCAGATCCGTCGGCAAACAGTGGTTCCGGGGCATTGAACTTTCACTGTTTTGCAGCAACCGGGTTTATAGATCGGGCAGCATGAGCTGCAATCATATTCCCACGTTCCAGGCTCGCAGACACATTTTTCAACAACTGGTCCGGGACAATGCTCGGTGGTTGTTTTCCATTCACCACAGCAGACTTCGACATCATGCCAGGTATGAACGGGCTTGCAAACAGTACGACAGACATCACGGTAGCAGGTTTTGTACTGCGTTTTGTAAATCGTGCAGCAAACATCCTTATAATGTGTTTCACAAATCGGACGTCTGACTGTGTAGCAAACATCTCGGTAGCAGGTATTGTAAACCGGCTTGCAGACTGTGTAGCAGACGTCGCGATAGCAGGTGGTATACTCGGGCCGTCGGCGTTTGCAGGTTACAGTACGATAGCAGGTCTTGTAAACGGGACGACATACATTGTAGCAGACGTCACGGTAGCAGGTTTGATACACAGGCTTGCAAACCGTATAGCATTCATCACGGTAGCAGGTCTTGTAAACATTCTTTGAGTACTGCACGGGAACTTTTTCGCAGACCGTATCATACACTGTTTTTTGACAGGTATAATTCTGCTTTTCCCATACAGTTTCAACGACAGTCTTGTAGCAGGTACTTGAACATTCTTTGGCAGCACTGTAATCGCCACAAGAAGTACATGCTTCTGTGGGACAACAGTTGTAACTACCTGCTCCCAGGTAGCCTGCCTGGGCTTGACCTCCAAAGCAGGCCATGATCATCGCGGCCGCCAAAAGGGGACTCCAGGTTGCATTTTTCATCGGTCTATTCCTCTAATTGATAATTTCAGCAAACAAAATTGAAAACTGGAAACAGTTAGAATCTACTTCGTCATCAAACTCGCCGCCGCTTAACCGATACACCCACTTTCCCATGCCTGACCACACATCCTGTTCTCAGCGGACAACACAAACGAATCGATCGATATAATCGATACGCAATTGAGGGATGTCAGGGGCAGAATGTGTAAATTTTGCTTGACTGCATACAATTCGCTCCGAAGCCAAACGACTTAAACTCCGTGACAGTAATCTTCAAAAGCTGCCGGAAGATTCACGGCTAAGACTCGATGAATGATCCACGGGCTGCTATTCTCAAATGAGCGAAAAAAACCTTCTAACTTTTTTCAATAGTAAAGTGAGACCCTTACATGAAGTTTGCCATTTGTCAGGAATTGTTTGTTGGCTGGGACTGGGAAAAACAGTGCGACCTGATTGCTGAGATCGGCTATAAAGGAATTGAACTGGCACCATTCGCGTTTGCCGACAGCCCTTCAGAAATTTCAGCCGCGCAGCGGGCCTTCCTCAAGCAAACGGCAGAAGACCGGGGACTGGAAATCTTTGGCCTGCATTGGCTTCTGGCAAAAACCGAAGGGTTACATTTGACCACTCACGATGCCGCGGTCAGACAAAAAACAGCCGCCTATCTCATCGAACTCGGGCACCTGTGCGCTGATCTCGGCGGAGATTTAATGGTGTTCGGTTCCCCGTTCCAGCGCAATATTGAAGACGGAATGTCTCGCGAACAGGCCTATCAAAACGCGGCTGAAGTTTTTAAAAACTGTCTGCCTGCGATTGCAGAACGCGGAGTCCGGATTTGCATGGAACCGTTAACCACCAAAGAAACCAATTTTGTAAATACGTGTGCTGAAGCAATGGAACTGATTGAGATGGTCGGAGCCGACAACTTTGTGCTGCATCAGGATGTGAAAGCCATGTTGGGCGCGGAAACAGAATCCATCCCCGATCTGATTCAAAAGTACGATACAAAAACCGGTCACTTTCATGTCAACGATTCGAATCTCCTGGGACCTGGCATGGGCGAGACAGACTACCATCCGATCCTCAAAGCGCTGAAAGAAAGTCGCTATCAAGGTTGGATCTCCGTGGAAGTTTTTGACTATGAACCGGGCTGCGAATTCATCGCGCGCGAAAGTTTTCGTTACCTGAAAGAGGTCTGGGAAAGCGTCTAAAACCCTCTAAACAAGCGATGAAGCAAATATTTTTTTGAAAACGTCAAAATAAATTTTCTGTGTTTTTGCTGCCGTTTTGAAAATTACCAAACGCTTTTTTCCAAACGGTTTTCAGCAAACAAATCAAATACAAAATAATGACAGAGGTCGTTTTCACGCTATAATAGTAGTGTTTAAGCGACCTCTTCTTTTTTACTCAACACACAAAACACAAACGGATTATTATTTTCACAGCGTGATTTTGAACTGAAGCGCAAAGTACGACTGGCTTTCCAACAAGCCCAAAATACGCTTTTCATATCAGAAATGGCTTGCAGAATTTTGCGAAATATTTACGATGATGGCCAATAAATAGATGTAAGTCCTTATTGCGTAATGAGTGTCAATTAAGAATTTTGTTTAATTGAAAAATCATTCATTTTCAACGGGGGCGAACATCGGGGTTTGTCAAGGTTGACAAGCTCATTTCTTATTCGTTGTGGCAGACCTGTGCCGACTTATAGCCCGGAGCCAGCGGCAAGGCAGCCCTCGTTTAACTCTCAAAGGAGGATTTGCGGTGGCAAAGAAAAAGGCAAAGAAAGCAGCACCAAAGAAAGCTGCTCCAAAGAAAAAAGCAGTAAAGAAAGCAGTGAAGAAAGCTGCTCCTAAGAAGAAAGCTGCTCCAAAGAAAAAAGCTGCTCCCAAGAAGAAAGCTGCCCCAAAGAAAAAGGCAGCCCCAAAGAAGAAAGCAGCACCAAAGAAGAAAGCAGTAAAGAAAAAAGCCGCTAAAAAGTAATCTGAGTTATTCCTTTTTAACTGCTGGAATCAACAAGCCATAACGAGTAAGAAGCGATCGAGATTTCGATCGCTTCTTCTATTTCTACTTCGCGAAAATCGAAATCGGCGCGCTGGAATTTTACAGCCACAGCACAATATCCATAAGAACACTACTGCCTGCCTATAATAAAACATAGACTTGATTTAACGCGACACGCAACGACACGCAGTCTGTCGCTCTTCAGCAAACAGAATGCACCATCACTCATTGATTCAAGGCTGTAAAGAATTGACTGAGAAACCAAAACCCCGACTTTGGCGCACCCGGTTTAAAATGGCGCGCAAGACGTTTCTGTTTGCGCCGCGCATCTCTGTTGAAGATGTTCGTCAACCTGATATTTCAGATGATGAATTACAACATTGGGGCGAATACATTCTCTTGTCTGATTCCATCTGTGTGTTGCATCGCGATGGCACCATCACCAGACGCACGCATAATCTGACCAAACTTTATGCGAATGAATCGTTATCGCAATGGGACGAAGTCTATCGCTTTTATGATCGCCAGACATCGCTCCACAAAATCCAGACCGCTAAGGTCTATCTGCCTGATGGCAGTGTTCGGAAAGCACAGAAAGTCGTACAACCCTACGGACAGACCGCGGTTAATTTTTATCCCCTCCGTCCGGGCGTCACCGTTGAACTCGAAGAGCAACAGGACTTTTTTGTTCCCGATCGCATCGCACCGTGCATGTGGGGACAGGAATTTTTTCGCTTTGCAATTCCCTGCCGGCGACTCCGTTTTACTGTCGCGATCGCCGCTCCATTTTCTCTCCAATTCAATCTGTATCTGACAGACAAACAACCTCGACAATGGCAACAGGGTTCCTACCAGGTTTATCAATGGGACATGCAGCAGATTCCTGGTTATGAAACCGATAATGGCACACCGCATCCGCGCGACGTTCTGCCCTGGGTCGATTTTACAACACTCCCTTCCTGGGAGCCTGTCACAAAATTCTATATGAAAGATCTGGAGCCTCCTCAAAAGATCCCCGCTCAAATTCAAAAACTGTCAGAAGAACTCACCCGGGAAGACCAGACTGAGGAAGAGAAAGTTTGTTCGATTTATAAATACTCTTCCGAAGACGTTCGCTACGGCAGGCATCCGAATGAACTGAATCTGGAGAAAACGCGTGAAGTCGGATCCATGCTGGAAGACATGCGCGGCGACTGCAAAGACAAATCCTCTTTGATGGTTTCCCTGCTCCGACATCTGGGAATCAAAGCCTCGATTACCATCCTGCTCACCCGGATGAATGGCGTCCATTCGTTTCTGCCCGGCGCGCGATTCGACCACGCCATCGTTTGCATCGATCTCGAAAAGGGAGCCCGGCTCTGGCTGGACCCTGCCGGCGGACCTGTCACGTTCAAAGACCTTCCGTATAACGATCAGGGAACGCAGGCACTGCTCCTGAATTCGGAGGGGGGTGAGCTGACAACAATTCCCGAAGGTGGTCCGCAGAGCCATCAGATTAATCGCACCTGTCACGGCACGTTATCAGCAGACTGCAGTTATCAGTTCGCCGCTGAGGTTACAACGACCGGCGATACGGCGATGGAATTTCGTCTCAAGTATGTTTATCGTAATGAAGAATACACGGCGCTCACGCTGGAGAAAGAACTCGCCTCTGACCTGACCGGCGCCCGAATTGAATCGCCGCGGTTTATCAATCTCAAAGATATTACGCGAGACGTCAGCTACTCCTATCAGACCACACTCGATCAATGGTGTCGGCAGATCGAAGAGATCATTCTATTTCGCATTCCCTGGATCGGATCAATGCATACCGCAGGCGTGGTGAACGTTCAAAAAAGAACGTCTGCCTTGCAGACACCGAATCCCATTCGATTCACTGACTACCACAAGATCGAAATCCCCTCAGGTTATCAAGGCTACGGATTACCTTACGAACACAAACTGCGATGTGAGTGGGGCAACTATCGGGCGTCAGTTTTCGTCGAAAATTCACACTTGATCTGTAAACGGGAAGTGGATCATCGGGGTGGCATCGTCTTCGAAAATCAGTATCAGGAATTTAAAGAATACTGGGAAGCCTGTACCCGCGCCGATGCGCTGGATGTCGTTTTAATGAAAACGCAGCTTTAAACATTTGTATCTTTTTGGATTTGAGCCAGTTTGCAGCAAGCTGAAACGCAGATCCTCCGCAAAGGTTTTCCGAACTTACAGGATGATTTTGTGTCCGGTGATATAAATGGCCTGTTCTCCCATCGACAACCTGTTAAAATGGGATATAGAAGATGGAAGTACAAACGAGTCATCATACACCAGACTATCCTAGATAAGGTTGAACATCCTTGGCGGATCCTAAACGAGAAGAGCTGCAAGTTAAAACAAAAAAGGCCATTCTGGTCTCTGTCGTTTCTCCTTCAAACCATATTGATAAAGACCAGGCGCTGGATGAACTGAAAGGTTTGGTTGAAACTGCAGGCGTCAAAGTGGTCGGCACGCTCGTGCAGAATCGGGGAAATCCTCACCCGGCCACCTGTCTGGGAAAAGGAAAACTGGCAGAACTCAAACAGATGGTCGGTCACGTTGATGCTGATATTATCATTTTTGATAATAATCTCTCCCCTTCGCAGGGAAGGAATATCGAAGAGGAAACCGGAACCGTCATTGTGGATCGCAGCGAACTGATCCTCGATATCTTCGCCACCCATGCCAAAACCTACGAAGCCAAGTTGCAGGTGGAACTGGCACAACTGCTCTATTTCCGTACCCGGTTGAAACGCTTGTGGACTCACCTGGAACGTATCGAAGGGGGCGTCGGCGCGGGCCGTGGTCCCGGGGAAAAGCAGCTCGAAACCGACCGCCGTTTATTGGACCGGCGCGTGGCGGAATTAAAACGCAAACTCTCCGAGGTCGAACGCCGCAGAGAACGAACGGTCTCCCATCGATTTGAACACCTGACTGTGTCGCTCGTCGGTTATACCAACGCCGGCAAGAGCACCCTGATGAATGCGCTCACGGGAGCCGACGTCTACATCGCGGACAAATTATTTGCCACCCTTGACACCCGCACCCGACGCTGGGAACTTCCTCACTGGGGAGAAATCTTACTCAGCGATACCGTAGGATTCGTCCGGGATCTTCCGCACCATCTGGTCGCTTCATTCAAATCAACGTTGGAAGAAGCCCGGCAGGCGGATCTCTTACTGCACGTCGTCGACGCCAGCAATCCGGAAGCAGAACAGCATATTAAAACGGTCTATAAAGTTCTGGATGAAATCGGCATCGACCACGAGAATGCAATCCTGGTATTTAACAAAACGGACAAGGTCGAAGACCGATCGAAACTCGATGTCCTGCGTCTAAAATATGCCAACGCGAACAGTGTCAGCGCGATTTCCGGCGAAGGTCTGGAACGCCTCACGCAAGCGGTGATCGACCGCCTCGCCTCCGGTTATGTCATCATCGAAGTCGAAACCCCGGTCGGAAACGGAAAGCTGCTTTCTCAACTGGAAGACCATTCCCTGATTTTATCGCGTGAGTATTCCAATGATGATTCTCGCGTCACACTGCAGGCACGCATCGCGCGACGTTTCCTGCCGATGCTGAAAATAAATGAAGACTCGGAATTGAAAGTTCAGGGAGAAGACCAGGCCGTACCCCAGGATCTCATCCCCGACAAAACCGTGCATGAGGTCTGACCCCGGTTCCCGGTTCTGCGAGAGCGCATCCCGTTTCACCATCGCGTCTCTCGTTTTATGAGACTCGTTCCAACTGGCACTGGAGACGCCACATTAATCTCGGACACAGGCTGGCTTTCACATCTCGGGCAAATTGTGTATTACAGAGTGATAGTAATATGCATTCGTAAAAATGAACTGAGCATTTTTTGTATTTTCTGCGGAGTCACGGGAGAGCAGATCATCTGACATCCTGCCTTTCGCACGAAAGCATGAGCCTGCCTGAGACAGACTGATAAAGCATTGGCGCGATGAAGAAACGATGGATTTACGGTGTCATCCTGTTCCTGAGCATCACCTCGATTGGCCTGGCCATCGACTGGTGGTCGGCCCTCCCGGAAGGGGAACAGGCCACCTACGTCGGTCGCCAGACCTGCTTTCAATGCCACCAGAAAGAAGCCACACTCTGGAAAGGTTCCGATCACGACCTCGCCATGAATCTGGCGACACCCGAATTTGTGCTGGGTGATTTCAATGATACCAGTCTCGAACACTTCGGCATCACCTCCACCATGACACGGGACGGAGACAAATATTTTGTCTCCACAGAGGGTCCCGACGGAAAGCCAAAACGGTTCGAAGTCAAGTACGTCATCGGAGTCAGGCCACTGCAGCAATATCTGGCTGAACTGGAACGAGGCCGGATTCAGGTCCTGCCGGTCACCTGGGACACGGAACAGAAACGCTGGTACTTCGCCAGTCCCGATGAGCCGTTCGGACCGGATGATCCCTTGCACTGGACCGGCTCCGCGCAGAACTGGAACCACATGTGTGCCGAATGCCACACGACCAACTGGTCCAAAAACTACGACATCGCTTCCGATACACACCACTTTTCCTTTTCAGAAATGCGCGTCAGTTGCGAGGCCTGCCATGGGCCGGGTTCGATTCATGTGCAACTCGCCAATTCGAAATCCTTGTTCTGGGATCGCCGCTATGGATATGGTCTGGCCAAACTGAAAGGCAAAGACGCCACCGCACAACTGGAAAGCTGCGCTCCCTGTCACTCGCATCGCAGGCATGTCGCTCCCGGCCATACTCCCCTGGATCGATTCCACGATCACTACGCGCTCTCACTTCTGGAAGACCACCTGTATCATCCGGATGGTCAGATCAATGAAGAAGTGTATGTCTTCGGATCTTTCACTCAGAGCAAGATGTACCGCAAAGGGGTCCGCTGCACCGACTGCCACGACCCGCATTCCCTGAAACTCAAATTTCCGGGCAACAAGCTTTGTACTCAATGCCATCTTGAAGCCAGGTATGATGTGCCCGGCCACCACCATCACAAGGTCGGCAGCACGGGCGCCTCGTGCGTCGAGTGCCATATGCCTTCCAAAACCTACATGGTGGTCGACCCCCGGCGGGATCACAGTCTGCGTATCCCGCGTCCCGATCTGACCGTCAAACTGGGGACTCCCAACGCCTGCAATCAATGCCACACCAAAGCCCATGAAACACCCGCATGGGCTGCAAAGAAAGTGGATGACTGGTACGGAACCAAACGCCGCGATGATCCGCATTACGGCGAAATCCTGGCAGCCGGCCGCTCCGGAAACCCGGAAGCCGAGCGGGCACTCATCAAACTGACGCGGGAAAAAGAAGTGGGTCCGGTGGTCCGCGCGACTGCGGTTGCCATCCTGGCAACTCACTACAACACGCCGGAAAGCCGCGAGGTCGTTGAGAAGTCACTGAAATCAAATGAAGAAATCGTCCGTCTGGCCGCCTTGCGCGGCTTCGAAGGCTGGGCTCCCAACTCCGAAAAAGAAGCAGGTGAGATCGGCAAGTTGCTCGCTAAAGGCCTGAGCGATTCCTCGCGGGGAGTGCGAACCGAAGTGGCCCGCATACTCTCGTCGCTCCCCATCATGCCGGATACAAAACAGAACCGGCAGGCGCTGGATCACGCGTTACAAGAATACAAGGCGGGGCTGCTCGACGACGGAGATCAGGCCGGTTCCCATATGAGCCTGGGAATACTCTACGCCAATCAGGGAGACCTGAAACAGGCCGAGCAGGAATTTCAGACGGCCATCAAACTCTCGCCAGCCATCGCGGGACCGCGTTCGAACCTGGCTCAGCTTCTCGAACAGCAGGGACGAACTGAAGAAGCCAGAGACCTGCGAACGAAAGAAGCCGAACTGCTGGCCCGCGATGCCCGACTGCTTCCGGAGAACGCGCTCCTGCAGTACCGACTGGGTCTGCTGTATTATCTGCTGGGGCGGGAAGACGAAGCGGCTGTCACACTCAGCAAAGCCTGCGAACTGGAACCTCAGTCCGCCGACTTCCGCCTGATGCTGACGCTGCTTTATGAAAAACAGCAGAAGTGGAATCTGGCTCTGGAGTCGGCAACAGCACTCCTGCGACTGCAACCGAACAATCCGACCTTCCGCCAGATCCTGGTGAATCTCCAGCAAAAAGCAAACCCGAAAAGCAACTGATTGCTTTCCGGGTCGCCGCTGATTCAATACAAAACGTGGATCGCTCTGTCAGGCACTCTTCCGCAACACTCCGGTGATCCGCTCGAACGTTTCATTGGAATCGAAGGGAATCAGGATCTGTCCCGAATGGTCGGTCTTGAGTTTGATCTCAACTTTTGCGCCCAGAATTTCCCGCAACTGCTGCTGCAGATCCACCAGATGATTGGTCATCTCAGGAGCACTGCCGGCCGGCTGTGGCTTCTCGAACGGAACGGTCTCCGATTCTCCTTTGAGAATTTTGCGAACTTCCGCTTCCGCCTTTCGGACCGACAACGACTCTGACTGAATCTGCTCGCACACACTCACCTGCCGCTGCTCGTCCAGACTCAGCAGTGCCCGGGCGTGACCGGCGGAGATCTTTTCCGCGTGCAACGCCTGCTTCACTGGTTCTGCCAGATCGAGCAGACGGATCATATTGTTGACGGTCGAACGGTCCAGACTCAGTCTCTGGGCCAGTTGCTCAATCGTACTTTCAAACTGACTCAGGTAGTTCTTGAACGCCTCTGCTTTTTCCAGAACATTCAGGTCTTTCCGTTTGAGGTTCTCCTCAATCGCGACTTCACAGATCTGGCGCTCTTCCAGAACCATCACGCGGCAGGGAACCGTTTTCAGACCGGCATCACGGGCAGCCTTCAACCGCCGCTCGCCGGCAATCAGCTGGTAGGCTCCTTCAAAAGGACGCACCAGCAGCGGCTGGAGAACGCCATGCTGACGAATACTCCCTTCCAGTTCCTTGAGCGAATCAGCGGCAAAATCCTTGCGGGGCTGATACGGATTTCGTTCGATGAGTTCGATATCAATCTCATCCTGTTCCGCCGGCACGAATGCCTCCGCTGATTCTCCCGTCGATTCTTCGGTCTGAGTTTCTGATTCTGCATCCGAACCACTCCGGCCCAGTAACGCATTCAGGCCACGTCCTAATCTACGACGGGGCGCACCGGGCGTTTCCGACTGCTCGGGCGGACTCTGATTCTCAGCCGGTATATTATTTTGATCTTCCATAATCTTGATATCTCACTGTTAAACTGACTGACTGACTGACTAAACTGAAGCACCACACAGGGCGCGGGATTCTATTTTGATTTGCAGATTGAGGCAAGAGGGTTTTCTGAAAGCGATCTGTGCGGTTTGACTCTGGTAACTGTTCCACGTGAAACACCCACCTTGCCGATATTACTTCGCACGATAGAGCAACACCGGCTCGTTCTCAGATCCCGTTTCCTGATGCGCCTGATTTAATCTCACCAACAGACTGGGCGCATAATCGTAGGACTTCACCAGTTCAAAGCGGTCACGAACCTGCTCGAACTGCTTCTGGAAATCGGCGTCGGTCACAGCATGCGGGCCCGCGATCAGATACACGGGGACGCCAGCCGGGAGAGTATTCAGGAATTGAAAGTCAGCCACCGGTCCGGTGAGTGTGTGCCCTTGTGCTTTCAGATTGAAAAACAACCCGGGCTCGGCGTAGAGGTAGAGAATCGAATCGGCGGCGTCGGGAACCGGCTCCGCCTGGATGTCCGCGAGCAACTGACGCGAAACCAGCGCCAGCCCGTTGCGGGGCTTCCAGGCAGCCACCCTCCAGGGTTTGAAACAGACGACCAGAATCAAAGCAAGCACGACCACACTCATCCCCGGCAGGAGCCGCGACGGGAAACGGGGCTGTGGAGATTTGTCTTTATCTGGCTGCGTCACGAGGCAGAACAGAGAGCCGGCACAGCGCTGCTCCAGCCAGCCTGCCAGTGCCGCCGTTCCCAGCCAGGCGGAGATCGTCCACGGGATCGTCAATCGCGGATAAGGATAATAAAGCGGCGTCGCCAGCAGCAACCCGCAGAACCAGGCTGCCAGTAACCACGCCGCCAGTGACTGCCCCAGAGTTTTGCCGCAGGACTCGTCACGAAACGTGTCACCCCTGCCCTGCTCCGGTCCCGAGTCCGCTGTGACACAAAACAGCTGCAGCAGAATCCCGGCACAGCCCATGATCCCGAGCACCGGACTGACGCCCAGAAACCAGACTCCCAGCAGAGGCAGTGCCGCCAGCACTCCATTCAAAATCAGATTCCACGTGGAACGTTCCGCCTGTGATTCTGATTTCTCCGCAACCGGACGGCGGTCTCTCGACTCGCTCCACCGGATCAATAAAAAACAAAACACCAGACAGACCAGACCGAGGCCCAGAATACTCAGGCTCCCTTCCAGCAGTTGATGGTTCTGCACCTGTCGCCAGAACGAATCCAGCCAGCCGGAAAATCCGACCACATATCGACTGTGGTTGGACGCCACTACCGAGTAGCCTCCCCACTGCTGCAGCCCGATCAACACCGGCGACCAGACCAGAAACGCGATCACCGCGATCACCGCCCAGCGGACGAAGTAACCCGATTTGTGATTCTGTTGCCGACCCTGAATCAGCAGCCAGGGCACCAGCCCGGACAGGCCGACCGCCAGCGGAAGCCAGCCGTTGTATTTGATCGCCCACCCGGCTCCGATGATGCCCCCCGCCAGCACGGGCCACTTCCAGTCCCGACTGAGGTAACTCTTCCAGATCAGATACACTCCCAGCACGAGACAGAAACCCAAACCAGCATCGGTCAACGCGGCTCTGCTGTAGATCAGATGCAGATCGCTGAAGCTGGCCAGGATTGCGGCCACCAGACCGGCGGCGGGACCAAACCAGCGCCGCGCCACCCACCAGACGAGAGGCACGGTCAACAGCCCCAGCATCAGCGAAGGCAGAAACACGGCCCAGGGTCCACTGCCCAGAAAGATCATTGACCACTCGATCAGAAACGGAAAGAGAGGCGGCGCGTAAAAATAACGTCCCGGATACGCGGCCCCCTGCTCCGGACTGAACCACAAATTGGAAGCGTAGACCCCTTCATCGAAATGCTCGATCGCGGTCCCGGAGAGGAACAGGCAACGGAAGAGAGCCCCCAGAAAGCAGAGGGCGACCACAGCCATTACTTCGCGGCGTGGAAACGGACCGGTATTTTGTTTCGTGAAATTGATAGGAGGCACATCCCACTTTCAACAAACCATGCAAA
>CAXBFD010000044.1:0-49474 GCA_963974925.1 uncultured bacterium
CAGCGGGTCTCAGACCTGGAAAACAAGTCAGCGTAAACAAGAGTCTTATTCACTTCTCTTTCATACGGTATTCAACAATGACTCACCCCTCATTCAAAGCGACCCTGGCGCACGTGGCTCCTGTGTTCCTGGATAAAGACGCGACCGTCGAAAAGGCCTGTTCGCTGATTCGGGAAGCGGCGCGGAACGGGGCACAGCTGATTGTGTTTCCGGAAACGTATATTCCGGCGTTCCCGGTCTGGTGTGCGTTGCAGGCGCCGATTCATAATCACGATCTATTCTGCGAACTGGCCGCGAATTCCATCAAAGTTGACGGCCCTGAACTGGCGAAAATCATCAAGACCGCCCGTGAATGTGAGATCTTAGTTTCGATGGGCTTCAATGAAGGGACCACCGTCAGCGATGGCTGCATCTGGAATTCCAACGTGTTGATTGATGACGCAGGGAATATTCTCTGTCATCACCGCAAGATCGTGCCGACGTTTTACGAAAAACTGGTCTGGGCGCCCGGTGACGGCGCGGGGCTCGAAGTCTGCCCGACGCGGCTGGGAAGAATCGGCATGCTGATCTGCGGCGAAAATACGAACCCACTGGCCCGCTTCACACTGCTGGCGCAGGGGGAGCAGGTGCATCTCTCGACATATCCGCCGGTCTGGCCGTCACATGATCCCGCGGTGCATGAAAATTACGACCTCAAAAATGCGATTCTGATTCGTGCGGGCGCGCATTCGTTTGAAGGCAAGCTGTTCAATCTTGTGGCGGCCGGTTATCTGGATCAGGCGGCACGAAACCAGTTAGCCAAACGAGACAAAGAGGCGGGGCGGATTCTTGACGGCAGCCCTCGCGGCATCTCCGTTGCCATCGGTCCCCACGGCGCCCCCATCAGCGAGATCATGCAGGCAGACGAAGGCATGCTCTACGCCAACGTTGATCTGTCCGCTTGCGTGGAGCCGAAACAGCTGCACGACCTTGCCGGCGGTTACAATCGATTTGATATTTTTCAACTGACCGTGGATCGCACAGCCCAGCGACCGATTCATTTTCAATACAGGGACGATGATACAACGGAGCCGGACCGACCGACGTTTCAGTCATAGGTCGTGTTTCTTAATTCGAATAGTCCTAATAAATGGGGAGCAACCGGGGCTTACGCCCTGCGGCTAATGATGGACGCCAGGCGGATTCAAAGACAAGTGCCTCTGAACGTACGAAGTCACTCAGAGGCACTGTCGATTTCTTCATTCCGGTAAGAACCAGCTTACCTGCCGGTCAGCGCTGAACTTGTTCCATTTGTTTTATCCACAGAATAGACATGGATATCCTGTTGCGGGAAGGGGATCGAAATGCCGGCCTGATCGAAGCGGCGTTTGACTTCCCGGGTGACCGAAGTTTTCACGGCCCACCAGTCGCTCGTTTTCGCCCACGGACGACAGACGATATTCACGGAGGAGTCGGTCAACGCATGCACGACAACTACCGCCGCAGGATCTTTCAGCACCAGCTCATGCTCTTCCAGAACCTCTTTAATAATATTTTCGGCCTGCTCAAAATCGTCTTCATAACCGATGCCGAATTCCAGGTCGACACGCCTGACTTTGTTCGCCGTGATGTTCGTGATCACATTGTTCCAGATCGAATTGTTGGGAACGTGAATCGTCTGATTATCAAACGTACGAAACGTGGTTGAGACCAGGTTCATCTGCCTGACCGTTCCGGTGACACCGCCCGCCGTCACGACATCGCCCACGTCAAAGGGGCGGTTGATCAGGATCATCAGCCCACTGGCTAAATTACTCAGCGTGCCCTGCAATGCGAGTCCGACCACCAGACCGGTGGCACCGATGGCGGCCAGAACCGGGGTCATATCCACTTCCAGAGCCGCCAGTGCGACTGCGAATCCGATCAGAAAAATCACATTTTTGATCGTACCACTGATTAAATTTTCCGCAAGCTGTGTCAGCCTGACTTTGCGATCCAGCAGCCAGCTTACCACAGCCGAACCAATTCGGGCCGTCAACCAGGTCATCAGCAGAATGAATAAAAACCGGAACAGATTCCAGAGCCAGCGCTGTCCTCCTTCTTTGGAGACAACCCAGCCTTTGATGCCGGCCCAGCTGGTGCTGGCGTCAGACGTATCAAGCTCGATCCCTGAGACCGCCGTCACATATTTCTGATAAGTCTCTATGTCCCCCCCTTTGAGCTTCCAGGAAGCCAGCACAACTTCCAGCCGGTCACTCAACGCCGTGCGTTCGTCCTGCAGCTTCATGAGATTATCCAAAAACTGCTGTTTCATCACTTCCGCAGACTGAGTCGCAGTCACATCGGCCACTGCGGTATCTACGATCTCATGTGCCTTTGATTCCGCGGAGGTCGGCTTCGGCGCCTCAAGCGACTCGTCCGACTTCGCTGCACTCTCAATATGATCGACGCCCAGATTCTCCTGTGCCTGTTTCGCCAGTTTCTCTTCTGCCTTCTTCGCGATCTTATCCGCGGTCTGTTGGACCATTTCTGCTTTCCTCAGCGAATCGACGGCCTGCTGCTCGTCGGTCGTTGAGATCGCTTCATTGGTTTTTTTGACTCCCAGCCGGGCGGCGGCGATCTGTCGGGCCTTATTCCGCAAGAGCTCAAACCACGCGGTGGCTTCGACCTGCAATTCCGTTTTCGTAAGCGGTCTGACCATGATTTTCAGTTGATCAAGGGGAATCGTACTATCAATCGTGGTAATCGGTTTTAAGTTTTTTGCCGGCTGCGGCGATTGTTCCTGTTTTGATTCTTCCGTGTTTTGCGCTTTGACCTCTTGCGCGATCACCTGCATACCAGGCATAAAACAGAACAAAATGAATAACAAAAACAGCTTGGAATAATTCACAATCGACTCCGGGGGTTTGATGTGTTTTTCGTTGGAGGCCCGCCCACAAGGCCGAACGGACGTCAGTCAGGATTCGTATTACACGATTTCACAGACGTACCAGGTGGCAGCAGAGGGCCACTAAACGGTATTCAGAACAACTTTCAAGGCTGTTATTTTGATAAAATCTGCATAAAACGGTCAGTTTTCAGCGTAATCTTACGTTATATTCCTGCAGACGTAAAGTTTTTACCGCCGCACTTTTCCAATTCCTCAGTGAAAGCGATTTCCAAAGATGACGACAGACTACGATCCCATCGCCGAACAGTACAAACGCTCCAAGCAGCAGCCGTGGCGGACTTTTGTCGAATGTTATACGCTGCTGAAGCTGGCCGGCGATCCGCGCGACATGGCGGTACTCGATGTCGCGTGTGGCGAAGGCTTTTATACGCGCATGATTCGCGAGCGCGGCGCAACCCGGGTGACCGGCGTCGATCTTTCGCAGGGCATGATTGATCTCGCACAGAAACAGGAAGCTCAGAACCAGCAGGGAATTGAATATATACTCGGTGATGCGCGCGAACTGCCGACCACCGATCAGTACGATCTGGCGATCGCCGCCTATCTGCTGAATTACGCCCGCACGCGCGAAGAACTGCAGGCGATGTGCGACGGCATCGCGCGGGCCCTCAAGCCGGGCGGACGATTCGTAACAGTTAACAGCAGCCCGATGTTTCATTTCCCCAGCGCCCCCTCCTTCCGCCAATATGGGTTTGAGACTACCACGACTGGAGACTGGCGTGAAGGAACGTCGGTTACCTGGACCTTTTATGTGGATGACAGCTCCATTGACATCGAAAACTATTACCTGAGTGTCAAAACCCACGAAGCCGCCTTTCGCCAGGCCGGTTTCCGGGAAGTCCGCTGGCACATGCCGCAACTCTCGCCGGACGGACTCAAAGACAATACCCTCGACTTCTGGTCCCCCCTCATGGAACAATCGCCGGTGGCGTTTATTGAGTGCGTGAAATAACCGCGCATGATCCTGGCAGGCTGCCTCTAAAAAAACGACCGCCTGTAATACCGTTCAGATAATAGTTGTCTTGACAAGTATTGTCGAGACGATCATAATTCGGGCATGACAACATTCACCAAAAATTCGAAAAAGCAGCAGTCCCGTTTTGATTCGCCGGAACAGGAAGTGTACCTGCATTTATGGCGGACTTATGACTGCCTGAAAGCGGTTGAAGACAGCCTGTTCGTGCAATACGATCTTTCCGCGCAGCAATACAATGTGCTGCGTCTGCTGCAGCAGGTTGCTCCCGGCAGCATGCAGACCATGGAACTCGGGCGACGGATGATTTCCCGCGCTCCCGATACCACGCGGATGCTGGATCGACTGGAAAAGCGCGGGCTGATCCAGCGCAGTCGGCTGCCCGAAAATCGGCGGGTGGTGGAAATTGCCATCACGAAGCAGGGGCAGTCGCTGCTGAAAGAGATGGCGCGTGCGGTGCTTGAAATGCATCAACGGCAGCTCGGCCATTTAAGTGTGGCGCAACAAAAGCAGTTCGTGCAGTTGCTCAAACTCGCACGGGAGCCGCACGAGGATGCGACCTGCGACTGGCTCGAACATGCATAACGACAATCACAGCGCTCAATTTCAGATCATGTCTTATTAATTCAGAGAAGCGGAAATGACAGACACAGCATGGCGTACCTCTTTGCGAAAGCTCTGGCCGTTCGGACTGTGGCTGCTCGCCTTTTATTGTATCTGGCTGGTACTCGTTATCGGGAGCAACGGCTGGGAGTCGCTGCGCTCGCATTGGCCGATTGCCTTAGCCATGGCTTTAGGCTCGTATATTGCCGGCTCAACACCCATGGGGGGAGGCACGGTCGGTTTTCCCGTTTTGGTGCTGCTGTTTGACATGCCTGGCTCACTGGGCCGCAACTTCGGTCTGGCTGTCCAGTCAATCGGCATGGTTTCGGCCAGCGTTTATATTTTCTCAGCCCGCAGACCACTCGACTGGGGACTCTTAAGGCCGGCGCTGCTGGGCGCCCTCATCGGAACGCCACTGGGCGCCGCCTGTGTGGCGCCGTTCGTACCTGATCTGTGGGTCAAACTGACGTTCGCCGTAGTCTGGTGCAGCTTTGGCGTGATGCATTTAATGAAAATGCGCGAGCTGGTCTCAGCAGAGGGTGTCAGCAATCGCTGGCGCGGTTACGACGGGAAGCTGGGTCTGGCCGTCGGTCTCAGCGGCGGGATCGTTGCCTCAGTCACCGGCGTCGGCATCGACATGATGATTTATGCCACCCTGGTTCTGCTGTATCGCGCGGATCTCAAAATTGCCATTCCGACGTCCGTCGTCATTATGGCCTTTACGTCTGTCGTGGGTATCGCATCGAATGCAATGCTCTCACAAATCAATCCCGGCCTGTATTACATGGATCCGGAAGTGTATGCCAACTGGCTGGCAGCCGCCCCGATTGTTGCCCTCGGTGCCCCCTTTGGCGCGCTGGTCGTCAATCTGATCTCCCGCACGCCGACACTGCTGCTTGTCTCCCTACTTTGTATTGGCCAGTTTATCTGGACGATCGCGCACGAGCGTGTCACCGGATTCGCATTGTTCGGCGCCCTCGCCGGCGTATTGGCCGTCAATCTGCTATTCCACCTGCTCTATCGCTGGGGACGCGAGGAGCCGGCGTTCAAAGAACTCCAACTCGAACAATCGGGCACACATACGATCGAACTCGCAAGTGAAGAAAGCGCCGGTTGAGAAGCATTTTCGCGGCCTGAAACTACGGTTGTGTTTTACTCACAGGCGTCGGCGGAGGAACTTCGAATTTTTGAATGCGCTGGTTACCCGCGTCGGCCACGTACAGAAATCCGTGACTGTCGAACGCCATCCCATGCGGCTTACTGAATTCCCCTGGTTCGTTACCTGACAGACTGATGCCGAACAGGTATTTGCCTTCCGGCGTGAAAGCTTGAACGCGGTCGTTCAGACTGCTGACCCACACGCGATCATGCTGATCGACCATGACGCCGATCGGGCCAAACGTGTTCTTCAATTCCCCGAACGAGTAAGAACCGAAACCTCCAGGCTGGGTCCCCTTATCGCCCCAGGCCAGCAGCGGTTTCCCTTCGCCGGTCAATTGCTGAACGCGGCCAAGCACTGCCTCCGTCGTGTACAGCCGGCCTTTGCTGTCCCGGGCCAGAAAATGCGGCCCCGCGAAACGGGAGCCGGCTGCTTCCGGACCGCCGAACTGCCCCGGCTGCGCGCCATGTTCGCCCCACTTCCCCAGAAATTTTCCGTCGGGTGTGAATTTCTGTACGCGATGATTACACTGATCAACCACATCCAGAGTGCCATCGGGTTGAATGAGCAGACCGCCGGGCTGGTTGAATTCGCCATCGCCCGAGCCGTGTTTACCCCACTCCCGCACCGGCTTACCCGCTTCCGTGTAAACAGCGATTTTGTTCTGAACCATAAATGAAAGATAGATGAGACCTTTTCGATCCAGGGCAATGCCCCCCAGGATACATTGTTTTCGCGGTGGCACATCCTGCGGAAGATCAAAACCGCCCAGATACTTGCCCGCGCTGTCGAACTTCTGCACGCGGGCGTTGTTCAAATCGGTAACGAAAATCTGATCCTGCCCGTTGACGACAATGCCAATCGGCGAATGAAACTCGCCCGGCTTCTCCCCTTTTTGCCCCCACGTCAGCATGAACCGGGGTTCTTTGAGGTCTTCGGCAAAAACCGATGTATGACCGAACTGCAGCGTCAGCAATCCTACAACGACAATTGCTTTGAACCGAAATCCGTGGGGATTCGTTAGCGGATGCATCAACGGCGTCCTTTCAAAGAAGGTGGAAACGCCTCGGTAAGCGTTACATATTAATACGACGTTAAAAGAGGTACATTTTGAGTTCGTATCGCTTTCGTCTCATAACACTAACTTAGACTGCCCTCTGATACAAAGCAAGCAGCAGTTTAAAAGAGAGACGAAGCGAAGGAGCAAAACTTGCGAAAGGTAAAATTCCAGGGAAACCTTTCGCTTGGAACTCGCTTTCCCCTCGTAATATGTTCAGTGCGCGAAACGCGTTGACAAACCCACCGGCGGCTGGCGCCGTGCCGCTCATGAAAATGGTTTTCGCCCGTTTTCTGAGTGCACTCCTTATGAATTAAAAACCGCTTTTTTTCCATGTTGTTGAATCTTCTATGGTCAAATTTGCTGTCGTGACTGGTTATACTTGAGACAGTCAAACTAATCAGCGCATCGATTCTGAGGAGAACCAGTATGACCAGTCCACGCATTACCCGTCGTGAAGCCCTGCAGACGACCGCCGCTCTGGGAGCCGGCCTCTGGCTGGGGAGTTCTGCTCAACCGACGCGGGCCGCCGCGAATGAAAAACTGAATGTCGCCGTGATTGGTATCGGCGGACGGGGCGTGGCAAACCTGGATGCGGTTGGAAAAACCGAAAACATCGTCGCATTGTGTGACGTGGATGAACAGCGGGCGGGTAAAGCCTACGAGCGGTATTCCCAGGCGAAAAAGTTCACCGACTACCGCCGCATGCTGGATGACATGGAAAATCAGATCGACGCCGTCGTCGTGAGCACGCCCGACCACACGCACTTTCATCCCTCGATGATCGCACTCACGATGGGCAAACATCTCTACTGCGAAAAGCCGATGGCCCATTCGGTCTGGGAAGTCCGCGAGATGACGAAACTCGCCGCCCAGAAAAAACTGGCAACCCAACTGGGTATGCAGCGCCATGCCATGGATAACATGCATCGCGTTGTCGAACTCATCCAATCGGGCGCGATCGGCGACGTGAATGAAGTTCACAGTTGGATCAGCAGCAATCGCGGCATGCCTCCACAGCCTGTCAAAACGGTTCCCGTGCCAAAAACGCTGGACTGGGATTTGTGGATCGGACCTGCGAAATTTCGGCCTTACGCGGTGAACTCCAAAGGGGAAGGGGCACTGGCTCCCTACAACTGGCGTTTCTGGTGGGATTACGGCACCGGCGAAACCGGCAACTGGGGCTGCCACATTCTCGATATCCCGTTCTGGGCTCTCGACTTGAAATACCCGACGCACGTGGATGCGACGGGACCGCAGATCGACGCGGATCGCACGCCGACCGAAATCCAGACCAGCTTCGCGTTCCCCTCGAATGACAAACGAGGCCCGATCAAACTGCACTGGGCGCAAGCCAAAAACGGCCCCGCCATTCTGAAAGAAAAAGGAGTCAGCCTCAAAGGCGCCAACACACTGTTCATCGGCTCGAGAGGGATGCTGCTGACCGGATTCGGCTCTTATAAACTCTTCCCCGAAAAAACATTCGAAAGCTTCAAAGCCCCGGACAAGTTTATCCCTGATTCACCAGGCTTCCATAAAGAATGGACGAACGCCTGCAAAGGAGACGCCCCGGCCACCTGTAACTTCGACTATTCCGGACCGCTGTCCGAAACCGTTCTGCTGGGCAACACCGCCTACCGCGCGGGGGGCGGCTTCGACTGGGACGCACCTTCGCTGACCGCAACAGGGAACGAGAACGCAAATCAGTATCTCGTTTCCAAATTCCGTAAAGGCTGGGAAGAGTTTACAAGCTAGCAGTCAGACTGTTTTCTGATTGATAATATCCATTTCTGAGCGGATTGGCGCGAGCCACCGTTATTTAAAAACGCCCAGCAAACATAACGGCGGCCAGGTAGTGTTTCTTAATTCGAATTGTCCTGATCAATATGGAGGAACCGGGGCTAACGCCCTTCGGCTAATAAGTCATTCCGGCTGTTGAAGTACCTGAAACAAGATCAGCCGCACGGCGTTAGCCGCGGTTAAAACCGACCTGGGTCAGGTTGCGGTACTGGGAATCACATTCAAAACCAATAAATAAACACTACCTGGAGCCGTGCCGCTTTGATGGCGAACCGCATCAAATTTTGAAATATTAATTCTAACCTGCAAGGAGTTTTCGAATGAGTGATCGAATCGTAATGCGTACCGGTGAAAGTCTTGTCGCCGGCGGTCCCCCTTTTACTGCTGCGGAACCAGAAGTCGTCATCGGCGAACTTGATGGTCCGGTCGGGACGGCGATTGCCACGCTGACCGGCGGTCAGTCGGCGGGGCACTCGAAAGTCTTTGCGATTCTGAACACCGACATCCAGGTGCGGCCCGTTACGTTGATGGTCAGCAAGGTCACCGTCAAAAGCAGCGCTTACACCAATATCCTGATGGGAACCGTCCAGGCAGCGATTGCGAATGGCGTGCTGGATGCTGTCCGCGCAGGGGATCTTCCCAAAGAAAAAGCGAATGACCTGGGCATCATCTGTTCGGTCTGGCTGAATCCGGGCGCTGCGACAGATCCCAGTCTGGATCATAAAGCGTTGTTCGAAATTCATCGCAAAGCCACCGCGCAGGCGATCCACAAAGCGATGCACAATGAACCCTCGATTGACTGGCTGCTCGAACACCAGGAAGAAATCACGCACAAGTATTATCAGAAAGGTCTGGACGGCACTCTGTAATCACACGGACATTCAGACGGCCCCTTCATTTTTTCGCTGCGTTTTTTTTGAAAGTCTCTGCATATGACTCGCTCGCATGTCTTTGCTGTCTGTCTCCTGCTGTTCGTCGCCCGCGGGGCCATCGCCGCGGAGTCGGTTGATATCTCGCGTGAAACCATCCAGGTGCCGATGCGGGATGGCGTGCGGCTGGCGACCGACGTCTATCGCAGCCCGGAAGTGAAACGGGCCCCCGTGCTGCTGATGCGGACGCCTTACAACAAAGACCGGGTCAAAAAAGTCGCCGAGCGATTCGCGGCGGCCGGTTTTATCACCGTTGTGCAGGACTGTCGCGGAAAGTTTGCATCAGAGGGGATCTTTTTTCCCTACGACAATGAAGGGCAGGACGGATTTGACGCCGTCGAATGGCTGGGCAGACAACCCTGGTGCAACGGACGGATCGGCATGTGGGGTTCGTCTTATGTCGGCGCGACCCAATGGCAGGCAGCCGCCGAACAACCGCCGGGGCTCGTCACGATTGCACCGACGGCGACATGGAGCAGCTTTTATCGCAACCTGTATCTGGGCGGCGCGGTGCGACTCTCGCTGATTACGGGCTGGGCGGCTGGCAACTCCGCCAAACCGGATGGCGCCACTGCGTCGGCAGACTGGCAACGCACGTTCCTGCATCTGCCGTTAAGTGAAGTCGACGATCAGATCGGCTGGTCGATTCCCTGGCTGGAAGGCATGCTCACGCATCCGCAACACGACGGCTACTGGAACCGCGTGGAACTGACCGACAAAATCGTCGACCTGAAACTGCCGATGCAGCACATCGTCGGTTATTACGATTTCTTTTCACGCGAATCGGTGGGCAATTTCATGCGGATGCAACAGCAGGCCCGCGATCCCGAAATCCGTCAACGCCAGCAACTGATCCTCGGACCGTGGGATCACGGTTCTATCGGCCGCGCGAAAGTGGGCGAAGTCGATTTTGGCGAGCACGCCGTCATCGATAAGGACGGCGAGAACCTGAAATGGTTCGAACGTTATCTGAAAGCGGACGCCGCTAATTCGCCTGAAGTCATAGTGCCTGTGAAATATTTTTCGATGGGCGACAATGTCTGGCACGAAGCGACGACCTGGCCGCCACACGGTTTTACCGCGACATCCTTTTATCTGCATTCGCAGGGCCACGCAAATACAGGTGCCGGCGACGGCAGCCTTGATCTTTGTCCGGCAACGACGAATGAAACGCCTGACAGTTTCAAAGCAGACCCGGATAATCCCGCGCCCGCTTGTCCAGTTACCGCAGGGCGGCCTCTGAAGGCGGCGACATGGGCGCCCGTGGATCAGCGGCCCATTGAGACGCGGGACGACGTGCTGGTTTATACTTCGGAACCGTACACGGAACCGCTGACATTTGCGGGCAATGCGCACGCAAAGCTGTTTGTTTCCGCAGACACACCCGATGCGGACTGGGTGGTCAAACTGATTGACGTGCACCCGGACGGCTTTTCGCAAAACCTGTCCGTAGGAATTTTACGCGGCAGTTTCCGTAATTCCGAACGAAAGCACACGCCTCTCACACCGGGTGAGGTTTACGAAATCACCGTCGACCTGGGTCCCATCGCCGCGCAGATCGGCAAGGGACACCGCCTGCGCGTTGATATCTGCGGCGCGTATTTCCCGCTGTTCGATCGCAATCCGAATACAGGCGAAGGACCGTTCGGGAAAGGGACGAAAGTCGCGACCGAGAAAGTGTATCACGATGCAGTCAGACCGTCGCGGATTATTCTGCCCTGCCAGCCGTGACCTGACTGGTCAGTGATGACGACACTTCCTGAGCGGAATGGCGCCAGCTACCATTTCTTAAAACGCCCATCAAACATAACGGCGGCAGGTATTTTTTATTGGTTTTGAATATAATTTTCAGTACCCAACCTGACCCAGGTCGGTTTCAACCGCGGCTAACGCCTTGCGGCTGATTTTGTTTCAGGTACTTCGACAGCCGAAAGGACTTATTAGCCGAAGGGCGTTAGCCCCGGTTCCTCCGTACTGATCAGGACGATTCGAATTCAGAAACACTTCATAGCCGCCGTTGTGGGATGTGCGTCTTATCAAAAACGGCGGCTCGCGCTGTTCCGCTCATTTTGCTGTAAAAAAACCAACGTCGATTCAGTTCGAAGGAATCGGCACGACTTTCGGATTCACTTGGGAATCGTTAATCACACTTAACACGTCGCGTCAGTATTCGAGGCAATCGACTCAGCCCGACCTTCCGTTCTGCGGAGCGTCTGCTAAAATAGTGAGGCACGCTCAAAACAGGCGGTGTTGTCTTTCATGCCCCGAGTCATTCGGAAAAAAGACCCGCTTCAGCATTTCCATTCTCTTGATGTACCAGGATTCAGTGAGCCCTTTATGAGTCAGGAAGACCAGCCGCGCATGAAGTTCGGCACGTTTGGTGGCGTCTTTACACCGTGTACGCTGACCATCCTGGGGGTGATCATGTTTCTGCGGTTCGGCCAGGTGGTCGGACAGGCGGGCGTGCTGTATGCCATCCTGATCGTGATGGCCTCGAAAACGATTACCACGCTGACGACGCTCTCCCTCTCCGCCATTGCGTCGAACACGCGCGTCAAAGGAGGCGGGGCCTACTATTTAATCAGCCGCAGCCTGGGCGTTGAGTTCGGCGGGGCGATTGGCGTTGTCTTTTATCTGGCACAGGCCATCTCGGTCGCGATGTACGTGATCGGTTTCACCGAGGCCTTTGTGGGAACCTTTGCTGACTGGAAAGCGCACTTCGTTGCCATCGCGACGGTGATCAATGTTCTGACGTTCGTCTGCGTGTATGTCGGAGCGGGCTGGACGATCAAAGTTCAGTATTTCATCCTCGCCATCCTGGGGGCGTCGCTGGCGTCATTTTACCTCGGTGCGTTCTCCAGCTTTGATCTCGGCATCATGCGTGAAAATCTCGTGCCCCATTACGATGCGGGCAATTCGCTGTTCACAATGTTCGCGCTGTTCTTCCCGGCTGTGACCGGCATCATGGCCGGCGCGAATATGTCCGGAGACCTGAAAAACCCCTCGCGATCCATTCCCAAGGGAACCCTTGGTGCGGTGATCGTGACAGCGGCGATTTACCTTTCGCTGGCACTTCTGCTGGGGGGAACGCGTTCTCACGAAGAACTCATCAGCAATAACCTGATCATGAAGGAGATTTCCGTCTGGCCGATGCTGATCACTGCCGGCGTGTTTGCCGCAACACTTTCGTCCGCGTTAGGCTCCATGATGGGGGCGCCCCGCATTCTGCAGGCCTTTGCCCGTGATGAAATCTTCCAGCGACTCTCGTTTTTTGGTGCGGGCAGCGGTGCCAGTCGTGAACCACGGCGCGCGACGGTACTGACGTTCGTGATCGCTCAGATCTGCATTCTGCTGGGGGATCTCGACGCCATCGCGCCGATCATCACGATGTTTTTCATGATCACCTATGGCTTGTTGAATCTCGCGACGTTTTATGAAGCGATCACGAAAAACCCCAGCTATCGGCCGACGTTCCGCTATTGCAACTGGTCGGTTTCATTAGCGGGTAGCATCGGCTGTCTGGCCGTCATGTTTTTGATCAACTGGATCTGGGCGAGCGCCAGTATTTTTGTGATCGGCGGCTTATACTGGTTCATTCACTTTCGCGAAGTGGAATCCCGCTGGGGCGACCTGCACAGTGGCATGGTGTTTGAACGTGCCCGTAAAAGCCTGTTGAAGCTTGAGGAAGAAGACTATCACCCCAAGAACTGGCGTCCCACCATCCTGGCGTTGAGCGGCACCGCCTGGAATCGACCACATCTGGCGATTTACGGTCACTGGCTGACGTCCGGGCACGGCATTCTGTCGATCGCGCATATCGTGACCGGCGATATCGAGGAACATGCGGAACGCCGCGAAAAATTCGAAAAGACATTGCGGGCCTTCATCGCGAAAGAAGAACTGCTCGCGTTTCCGGCGGTTGTGGTTTCGGAATACCTTTCCGATGGTGTCGAGGCTCTGGTGCAATGTCACGGCATCGGCGGTTTGCGGCCGAACACCGTACTGCTCGGCTGGCCCAATGATCCGCAGAAGGCTGACTCCTTCGGAGCAACGGTTCGGCTCGTTTCCCGACTCGGTCGCAGTATCATTGCGATCCGATTTCTTGACTATCGGGACGAAGACGGGGAGGAACCTGATCCGGTGGGTGATGCCTGGGAAATTCCCAACGGCACGATCGATGTCTGGTGGCGCGGCAGGCGGAACGGCTCGCTGATGCTGCTGCTGGCTCATCTGCTGCACAAGAACCCGGAATGGCGCCGCAATCGCATTCGTGTACTGCGCGCAGTTTCCAGTGATGAGGCGGTTGACGAAGTCACACGCCACATTGAAGAACTTTCCGCTTCCGCACGCATTGCCGCAAAACCGGTAGTCGTTGTCTCATCCGATCCCACACAGGCGATTCAGCACACTTCAGCAGAGGCAGCAGTCGTCATTCTCGGTTTTGAACCGCCGGCAGAAGGCGCCGAATCCGAGTTCTTTGCCCGCATGGAATCGTTCGTCGGAGATCTCCCGCGCGTGCTGTTCATCGAAAGCGCCGGCGGCATGGAACTGGAATCGTAACCGGAAACATGGTTACGGAAGCTCGCTAAAAGATGAGCGACACGGCGGCAGCCGCTGTTTTATTCTCTCGTCGTATTTCACACTCACAAAAACGGAAGCTGCCGCCGTGCCGCTCAGAATGTTGTTTTTTCCATGCCCGACGCGGTCTGACTTCCGTTCCGTTTTGAGTCTGTTAAACTGGTAGGAAACACTCAAAATCAATTTTGAAAAAGATCTGGATTCTCAAACTACATCACAGGAACGCATCATGCATCATAACCGTCTCGGAATTTTCGTATCGCCGATCATCGCGCTGGCGATCTGTCTGTCGCTGACCTCACTCACTGCTGCCGCTGAGGAGGTTCAACTCAAAGTCGTCACCGATCGGCCGGATGCGATTTACAAAACCGGGGAAATCGCCCACTTTCTGATTTCGCTGACGAGAGACGGCAAACCGGCGACAGGCGAAACAGTGACGTATCGCGTGGATGATTTTATCGGCGGCGCGGCCGGGTTTCCGAAAGGCAGCCTCACGATGGGTGAAGAACCGGTCGAAGTCAGCGTGACGGCGGATAAACCTATGTTTCTGCGTTGTACCGTGACAGCCGGAACAGAGAAAAAAGTGACCAGCATGGCAGGGGCCGCGTTTTCGCCGTTGGAGATCGGTCTCAGTACGCCGGTCCCTGAAGATTTCGACCAGTTCTGGGCGGATCAGAAAAAACAGCTGGCAGAGGTGCCTGCGAAAGCGAAGCGGGAAGCGGTCGCGCAGCCCAATCCCCAAATCGTCTGTGATGACGTGCAGGTGGATTGCCTGGGAGGTGCGCCGGTCTCCGGTTATCTGGCGAAACCCAAAGACGCCAAACCGAAAAGTCTGCCCGCTGTGTTGTGGGTGCATGGTGCCGGTGTCCGCAGTTCGTCATTGGCGAATGCCGTCAAAGGCGCAGAAGCCGGCATGTTGTCGCTGGACATCAACGCGCACGGCATCCCCAACGGCAAACCGGCCCAGTTTTATACAGACCTGGCACAGGGAGAATTAAAAGACTATCGGCAGGCGGGACGTGAAAGCCGCGAGACCGTTTACTTTCGCGGAATGTTTTTACGGCTGGTACGGGCCATTGATTTTCTGACCGCGCAACCGGAGTGGGACGGAAAAACAATCGCCGTCATCGGACACAGCCAGGGGGGCGGCCAGGCGTTAGCAGCAGGCGGCATTGACGACCGCGTGACATTCATTGCGACAGGCGTGCCTGCGATTTGCGATCATTCAGGTCGCGCCGCCGGTCGGATTAACGGCTGGCCGAAACTGGTCACGACGCTGCCCGATGGCACACCAAATCCTGCTCAGTTAAAAGCCGGTCAATACGTGGATGCCGTCAACTTCGCCACGCGCTGCAAAGCGGATGCCATCATGAGCGTCGGATTTATTGACGTCACCTGTCCGCCGTCGAGTTGTTACGCCGCTTACAACCAGTTAACGGGTAAGAAGCAGGTCATCAACAAACCGCTGATGGGCCATGCCGCCCCCGGCGATATCCAAACGGCATTTTTCAATGCGATTCAGGAACATGTGAAGCAGCAGTCAAAGAAATAACAGTGCTTTGAGGATTTTAAGGTTCCTGACACCTTTTTTACGTTCCGAAGACCTTTGCTTTGGCGGTCATGCGATAGGTGCAGACAGAGCCGTCGGAGTGCGGGACAACCAGATGTCGCCCGTCGGCCAGGAGGTCGAGGCCACGGGCCGCTCTGGGTAGTTTCAGCGTGTGGAAGAATTCTTTTTCGCCCGGCTTATGGAACCAGAGTTCGCCTTTGCCCGTGCGTTCGGCGCCCGCGCCGATCAGGAAACCATCGGGATGATAGCGCACGCCCCAGGCGATGCCCTGAAAGGCTTTATCGGGCTTGAGCTGTGCCGTTTCCTTGCCGGTGTTCCAGTCGAAAAGCATGATAATCGGGTCCTGGATGCCACCAAAAGAGTTGACCACATTCGTGATTCCCGCGCTGGCCAGTTCACTGCCATCCGGGCTGAACTGCAGGTCGCGTGCGCCCCCCATATCGGCGGCGAATTTTTTGTCGTAACCGGTCATCAGGCTGGCATGAATGCCCCGCTTCTGCTTGCCGGTTTGCAGATCCCAGATTTTGATAAACCCCATCAGGTCCTGTGAAACCAGTTGTTGGCCGTCGGGGTGAAAGTCAACCGCATACACGTGGCGTTCGTGTCCCGCAAACGTTTGCAGCAGTTTACCGTCTGCGATGTTCCAGACCTTCACCAGCAGATCGTTGCCGCAGGTCGCCAGTTTTGTCTGATCGGGGGAAAGACGCACCCAGCGCGCCGATCCTTTGTGTGCGGCGATGGTCATCGTCGGTTCGGGAGAGGCGTCGGCCATGTTCCAGACTTTAATATCGCCGCCCCAGCAGGCGGAGTAGAGCGTGTTGCCATCTTTGGAGAAATCGAACGAGCGCACCCAGCTTGTGTGACCTTTGAGCGTGCGCTGGGCCGAAGTCTGCAGGTTCCACACTTGAATGTCCAGATCCTGCGCACCGGCGACGACGTAGCGCCCCGTCGGATCGACGCGACACGTCGTCAGCGGGACACTGTGCTTGAATTGCGCCACCTGATGCGTTTTGGCGGGTTCAATCAGCGTCGATTCAACGAGCGGTTTCTGCGCGGCGATCGCGTCTGCGGTAGCGGGTTGCTTGACGTTCATGCCAACAACTCCTTAATGGGTTGTGCGGTGGGATCGCCGATGGGAATCGAGCGACCGGCGATGTCGTGATCATTGGTGGAATCAATGCCGAGTGCCTGCAGATAAGTGTGGAACAGATGGCCGGCGTCCACTTCGCGTTCGGCGACGGCAGTCCCTTTGTCGTTCGTTTTTCCGATGATGGCCCCCGGTTGAATTCCGCAGCCTCCCAGCGCGATTGACCAGGCGGTGCCCCAGTGGTCGCGACCGTAGCGAACGTTGATTTTCGGAGTGCGGCCGAATTCCGAATACACCATCACCAGCGTGCTTTCCAACAGCCCGCGTTCGTGTAAATCGCTGAGCAGCATGGCAAACGTTTTATCAAATTCGCCCAGCTGTTCGAGATGGAAATTGAAATTCTCGGCGTGCGAATCGTATCCGTGATGCGTTACTTTGACACAGGTCGCATCGTTTTCGAGTAAAGCGCGGGCCAGCAGACAGTTGCGGCCGAAATCGTGTTTGCCGTAGCGTTCCAGATCTTTTCCGTCAGGTGCTTTTTCGAAAAAGGACTTGCGGCCCATCAGTTTGGCGGCCTGTTCGAACGAGGCATCAAACGATTCCGTCAAAGACTTCGAACGACCGCGGCGAAACTGTTGATTGAACTGCTGTCGCAACTGAATCCGGCGGGCATCGGCGGTTTGATCAAGTCCCTGCGGTACCGCTAAATTTTTCGGCGGTTTGACCCCTTCAAATTTCAATTGGCTGTGCTGCGCGCCGAGGAAGGCGGCCGTGCTGTCGTTAAGTCCGCGCGTGGAAATATGAATGTAACCGGGCAGCTCGCTATTCGGAGGCGCAAGATATTTCGAAGCGATCGAACCGACATATGGGAACTCGCCCGCCCGCCGGCCTTTTTCCATAAACAGGCGGCCCTGTTGATGGTCGTTGATTTTCAGGTTGATGCTGCGCACAATCGACAGCAGATGCATGTATTGTGCGGTGTACGGCAGCAGTTCGGAGATGTGCATCCCGGGAACAGAAGTCGGAATGGCGCGAAACGGGCCGCCGAATTCGGTGCCCGGTTTCGGATCCCACGATTCCAGCTGGCTGACGCCTCCCTGCAGATAAACCTGCAGCACGCGTTTGTGCTGACCTTTGATTTTTTCCGCAGCGGCAAGTGAGCCGGGCAGACTTAAGCCGACCACGCCGCCGGCAGCGCCCGCTAAAAACTGGCGTCGCGCGACCCGGTGATCCGATTGGTGACAGCCTTGATTTCGTCGCATCGTTGTTCCTTCTGCCTGTGATCAGGAAGCAGGGGTGAGATCAGTGTTAATGATTGAATCGGAATTCGTCGGACGAAAGCGCCGCCCAGACCAGTTGCTGTAAATCTTGATCGGTGTGTGCCTGCGGACTATTTAAGAATGCTGCAACCTGTTCCGTTTCTGCTTTTTCGGGAAGACGGGAAAAAACGGACAGGTAAAGTTCTTCCGCGATTTCAGGGGTGGTTTTGAGTTGCTTGAGGCGGGCCGTCAGGTTGTTGCCGGAAGGGACCAGCCAGGATTGCACCAGCGGATCGTTTCGCAGGAAGAGTGCCTGATTCGCCGAGGCGTCGAACTGGGAAGACTGGGCGCCGACGGTGCCAAACGTTTTGACGAATGTGGTCACGTTGCGATTCAGGGCGGCGTGCAGGGCTTCTTCCTGCCATGCCGGATCTTCCGTTTTCGGTGATTCTTTTTTCTTTTTCGCATCAGCTTTGATCTGTTTTGCTTTGAGGCCGGCGAGTGTGTTTGCCGTCAGTCCGGTGGCCTGCATCATCGACCAGGCCAGTTGCTCGGAAGACAACGGTTTCAGCAGGCCGACACCAAAGCTGGTTTCAGCAGCGGGTTCCGCACCGTCTGCCACATGGCTGCTGCGCTGATAGGTTTTTGACAACGCCATTTCGCGGAGCATCAGCTGCAGGTCGTAGTCGTTTTCTTGTAACGACTCGGTTAACACGGCGAGCAGTTGGGGATTCGACGGGGGATTGTCGCTGTGCCACATATCGAGGGGTTCCACGAGGCCGCGGCCCATCATCAGTGCCCACAAACGGTTGACGATATTTTGCTGAAAGGCGACGTTCGACGGGTTCGTCATGGCATCCGCCAGTTGCAGCCGACGACTGTAAACGGGCACCGAACGCACATTTTTTGCCGGCTTCACCTTATAAGGTTCTTTGGGCATCTCCGGGTCGGCAATTTCAGGCAGGTCAAGCATCCGCGGAGCCGTCTTGCCTTCTTCCTGGGTAAATACCGATGTGAAAGACACCAGTCCTTCCGCTTTTTCGCCGATGGTTGTTTTTTTCGTTTTCGGATTCTTGAAGAGATAACTGCGACTCAAAAACGCGTTCAAGCCGTAATAGTGTCGTTGCAGATAATCATTGACGTTGGGATGGTCGTGACACTGGGCACACTGCAGGTCGCGTCCTAAAAACAGACGCCCCAGATCGCGGGTGACCTCTTCGGCCTTTAATTCGCGGTCGAGCAGGAACTTCGCGGCGGGACGCGTTTTTTCATCGGTGCCATCCGCGGTTAAAATTTCGGTGACCAGCACATCCCAGGGTTTGTTTTCCGAAAAGGAATCGCGTAAATAGGTCTGCCATTCTGCGGCGGGAACATGTTTGTCCGGACCGCGTTCCATCAGCATGGTGTCGAACACATATTGCATCCGCCGCGCGTGTTCCGGCGAGTCTAAAAGCCGGTCGACTAACTGCGTTCGCTTGTCAGCAGATTCGTCGGCCAGAAAAACGCGCACTTCATCAGACGTCGGAATCGTACCGGTTAAGTCGAGTGTGACGCGCCGCAAAAACGTGGCATCGTCGGCGAGTGTGCTGGCGGTTTTTTCGAACTGTTCATTTCCCACACCCACGGCAGAATCGATGCGTTCGTGCAGGGGAGTCGCGGCATTCGCAGGAAACGCCGCCCCGACGACAAACAGAGCCGCGCAACAAAGCAGTTTTCGCATGAAACGTAAGTTCATATGATCACGCTATTTAGGTAGGATTAAGCAGGCAGGGGGCCAACCAGCGGTCAGCCATCAAATCAACGAGCGTTATTGTATCGAAGTTCGTTCATCAGATCAAGAATTTCTCGAAAAACGGGCTCGTTCTTCCCCTGATTCCCGCGGGAAGTGCGGTCTGTCACGGTTGCAGACCTGCGAGTCAAGCTGGGGCAAGACTGCACAGGTAAGGCGGGCGGATTTCAGACGTGCTGATCGATGAGAATCGGATTTCCATCGGGGTCGATCACCATGAAGCTGGCTGGCCCTGTGGAACTCTCATCGGCTTCGACCATCAGAGGCACACCTTCCGCTTTGAGCTGTTTCTGCAAATCGCGGATATCCGTGAAGTTCTCAAGCTGGTTGGCGCTCTGGTCCCAGCCCGGATTGAAGGTAAGCATGTTCTTTTCAAACATACCTTCAAACAGACCGATGACGTGTTCGCCGTTTTTGAGAATCAACCAGTTCTGCGAAGCATCGCCAGCGAAAATCCGGAAACCCAATTTTTCATAGAATAACCGGGAGATTTCGAGATCTTTGACAGTCAGGCTGATTGAAAAGGTGCCGAGTTCCATGATTACTCCTGTGGATCGTTCTGTCGGGGAAGCCGTTTCAGAGTCCGTTCCCTTTCACCATCGTTGCCCTGTCAGTTTAACTGCGTCAAGGCTGGGAGTCAAAACGATTCTGCTCCTGAGCCGTTCCCAATCAGGATTTGAAAAAACCAGTCACTTGATGTTTCAAAGCCTGTCGGGTGCGCGATTGAGGCGTGCCATCCGACTTCTGATAGCCGGCAATCTCCCGACTGGCAATCGCATATAACGACGCCTCATCCACGGCAACCGCCTGATGCGCCTCGCCGGCGGCATACCGCTGCAACTCACGAAACCCGCGCGGCGACGTTTCTGCTGCCTGCGCCAGCGGAACAGATACCGGAAAAACAGAACAGAACACAGCGATCCATAATAAACCAGGCGTCTGGAGAGGACTCTGTTTTCGAATCCTATCGATTTCTTGAATTCAATGATGTCTAATGCATGATGTTTTCACAGGCTGGAACCGGGTATCGGAAGTTCTCTGTTTTCTGCCACGAAAGACACGAAAAAGCACGAAGGGGAATCTGGCTGGATGTTGGTGATACAGGGCGGCAGTGGCTGTCAAAAGCGTGATTCGAGTGAATGAGACCATCTCGTCAGCGAACGGCTGCGATTCAGCGCTGTGTTCGTCGGGGTTTGGCAAACGGATCCTCGCGTGTCCGTTTATTCTGCACGCAATATTTTTTCCATCTTCCGCCCTTTTGCCAATTCATCGACCAACTTATCCAGGTACCTGACCTGCTGCGTTAATGGATTCTCAATCTCTTCCACCCGATAGCCGCATATCACACCTGTGATAAGGTGTGCGTTGGGGTTTAACCTGGCACGCTGAAAGAATTTTTCAAACGTCACGTTGTCGCTGATCTGTTTCTGCAGCGCCTTCTCGCTGAAGCCGGTCAGCCAGTTGATCACCTGATGCAGTTCTTCTTTCGTCCGGCCCTTCTTTTCGACCTTTGTCAGATAGTGTGGGTACACGGAAGCAAACGTCATTTTCGCCATTCGTTCATCGTGGTTGTTCGCGCGGTTCATCCTGCAATACTCCTGCTGCTCCAACAAACTATTGATACACAGAATTTAATGCCTGTCTCAATCTATCAGGATTTCTGTCTATGATCAATTATCGATTGCCACGATATGAGCTCACGTCGACAGGTAGAAATTTGTCAAGAAAAACCGTTATGAAAGTGAGTGTTGGTTCTTACCTCTCTATCAGAATCACGCAGCATGTCCACTACCATTCACCGATCGCCCGAAATCCTTGACCTGATGCGAAATCAGTTGCCGGGATGAAGAAGGTGTCAGTGGCTTCTGACAGGGAGGTTTGAAGCGGACCAGCCTGACGGTTTCAAAATCGCAGGGGTAGCCAAAGGGAGTTGCGACTCATATACCGGTTCGCTCAGGGGCGTTCATCAGGCGGCGCGTGTTCGTCGCATTTTTTGCAGTTGAGTGGGTGGCCTAGCATGGTATCGCGGCCGGAGTGGGTGGTGACCCATTCGCGGACTGTCCAGGGGGGATCGTGGCGGACGTGCTGGTTGTGGCCGCAGGCGAGTTGTGCGACCCAGTGGCCTTGTTCGTCTTTGTGGTAACCGATGATGGGTTGCTGCACTGGTTCGTCCTGATTGGCGTTGTTGTGTTTTGGCTGATCGTTGAAAACGGTGGCTCGTGCCGTGCCGCTCAGGTTGGGATTCGGGTCTCTTTTATTTCTACCATGGACGGCACGAAAAGCACATACTTTTTTCTGGCTGGTGTGATTGTCGGATCGATTAATACCGGCGGATCGCGCCTTGCCGCTCACAGTTTGTTGTGGGGTGATTCGGGTGAGGAGAGGAACCGTGGCTAACGCCCTGCGGCTAATACTAACTGGAAACGCTGGCTGGCGAATTACTGCAATCACAATTAGCCGCACGGCGTTAGCCGCGGTTGATACGAATATGGTACCGATCTCTTCTCTGAGAATCATCCTTAAAACGATTTCATAAACATTACCTGGCGTTTTGCAGTTCAGGTGGTGGTCTTCTTTGGTTTTTCTACCACGAACTACACGAAAAAACTTGAACATCTTGCTGGTTTTTTGTGTTCATTGCTTACGTATTTTCATTTCTCTGGTGGAGAGTCTTTTCGGTACAATCGCGGTGCGTTGGTTGTCTGGTTTTCTAACGGCGGCCTGGTGGTGTTTCTGAATTTGAATTCGTTTTTGTGACCGTTTTTGCAAAAGGGAAAGAACCGGGGCTAACGCCCTGCGGCTAATACTAACAGGGAACGCTGGCTGTTGTTTTTAGGATTGTTGTTTCTGTCTGGATGTTGATTTTCCTGGAGGGCGTGGGGGGGGGTCAAGTGGAAACCGATTTTTTATGTGGTCGAACGGTGTCGATGGGAGGTCGAATGTTGGGTGAAGTGAGTCGATGGACGTTGAAACTGTGTCGATGTGTGTCGACAGGCATCATAGAGTGGGGTCCCCCTTTACAAAAAAGCTCTGAAACAAGCGGTTTTTGCCAGTCAGGTCTGAAACAGGTTTCACTTCTTCACCTGAACCAGCAGTGCTCACGCGCGCGACGCGCAACTTCAGACAAAATAAGCAACGCCGGGTTCGCGTCAAGAGCGATTTTCAACAGTGGTCAGAACAAATCAGCAGTGTTGTTTCAGAACCAGTTCTGTTTGTCGGCGAGGGTGAGGAAAGGGCGGCCGTCCAGGAAACAGCGGATGTTTTCCAGCAGCGTTTCCAGATGGCGTTCGGGAACGCGGGTGGAGGCAGCCGCGATGTGGGGGGTGATGATCACGTTTTCCATTTTCCAAAGCGGATGGTCGGCGGGCAGCGGTTCGATCTCGAAGACGTCCAATCCGGCGCCGGCGATTTCGTCTTCCTGTAACGCGGCGGATAAATCCTGCAGATCCACAATCGCGCCGCGGCCGATGTTGATCAGGTACGCGCTGGATTTCATCTGCTGGAACTGGACGGAGCGAAACAGTTTTTCGGTCTGGGGGGTATGCGGGGCGGCGATGACGACAAAATCGCTGACGGTTAACAGGTCGCTCAAACGGTCCACGTGCCAGACGTCGTCAACAACGCCGGGGACATTTTTTGTATTCGGATCAACGGCGTATACCGTCATGCCGAAGGCTGCGGCGCGGCGGCAGATTTCCGCGCCGATACTGCCCACACCAACCACGCCGAGCGAACAATCGGAGAGATGCAGATGACTGCGATCAACCTGACTGACCTGTCCCGGTCCTGTAACGAAATCGGGTTTGCCGGCCTGTCCGCCGAGGGGCTGCCAGTTCGCTGCGGTCTGCTGGCGGATGTAGCGATGCAGGTTGCGGGCGAAGCAGATTACGAAACCCATCACGTGGTCGGCGATGACGTCATAAAAGATGCCGCGCATGTTCGTGAGTTGGCAGGGATGTGCGACCAGTTCGGGGAAAACATAATGTTCAAGGCTCGCGGTGGGGGACTGAATCCACTGCAGGTTGTTGGCGGCGGCCAGAAGTTCGGGTGTGATCTTGCCGAAGAAGGCGTCGGCGGTTTTGATTTCGGTCAACGCTTCGGACAGGTCTTGTGCGTTGATGACGGTGAGCTGGTCGGAGACTTCCTGAATGCGGGCTTGTCTGCTGGAATCGATGGCGGGGTAGATGAGTAGTTTTTTCATGTGTTGTCAGGTTCAATCAAAAATGTTCGATAGTGCCACTGATGATGCGTTCGAGGCCGACCTCGGTTTTCAGAATCAGAAAACCCTGATCGTCGATTTCCAGACAGGTTCCCTGTTTCGTCTCCCGTCCGGTATTAATCCGAATGGTTCTGCCGGTCAGGAGGCAGTACTGTCTCCAGGCGGACATGAATTCCGTTTTTTCGCTGGCGACGTCGTAGAGCCGATTCTCGATGCCGTTGATCAGATCGATGAGTGTGCCTGCCGGCGAATATCTCTGGCGGGTGGTTTCATAGAGAGAGGTGCCCGTCGCCTGCAGTCCGTCTTCCGCCGACAGGAAGGAGTTATTCAGATTGAGGCCGACGCCGATCACGACGAGCCCGGGTTGACTGGCGGCGGTTTCGACGAGAATGCCGGAGACTTTTTTGCCTTCCAGATAAACGTCGTTGGGCCATTTCAGTTTCAGTTCAAAATCGGGGAGGTACTTTTCGAGAGTTTCGCAGACGGCGAGTCCTGTGGCGAGCGCGATGAGCGGCTGCTGTTCGAGGGGAATTTGAATCTGCCGGACATCCACGACGAGGGAGAAGGTGAGTCCGCCTTCGGGAGACCACCAGGCATTGCTGCCTCGACCGCGGCCTGCGGTCTGTTTTCCGGTGAGGACGAGACTGGGGAGACTGATGCCGCGTTCCGGGTTGGCGTTGGCGGGGGAGCAGTGGGTCTGCAGGGCCCAGGTATTGGTGGAGGCGAGACTTTCGAAATAGTCGAGATGTTCGATGAAGGTTTCCGTCTGGATTGCTTTCAAATCCTCAGCAGTAAACGGCAGCATTCCAGACTCATTTTCAGAAGAGAGATCGAACGATTATGGTTTCACGGACAAGGCAGCGAGTGCCTCTTCGCGGGAATCAAACAAAGGCCAGAGCGTTCCGACCTTGATACATTTCATGATATTCTGCATGTTGTCGCTCGCGTTGCAGAACACCGCCTGTCCCCCTGTCTGGCGGGCACGCTGCAAGAGCCGGATGATGGCCCCGATAATAATGGAATCGAGGTAATCGACCCTGGTAAGATCAATGACGACATTCTTGAGTTCCGGATTATCAAAGAGCCTCAGAACCTTATTGGATTCGACCTGGACATTGCTGTACTGAAACTGCATGGTCGACCCCTGGGGGACAACCACCAGATTCGGCGCAGTCTGTTCCACTTCAAAGATTTCCAGTTTTTCTGTCATCGCTTAATTCCAGTAGTACACAATTCCAGGCATCCCCTGAAAAATGGCGCTGTATTAAATGGATATGAAGAATGCATCAATTCGCTTAAAGAACACAAGTCACTCCTAGAGCATAACTAACCTTATTACAAATTTCAGGTTTGGAATGAAAAACTCTCTGGAATATCGGGACGAAACTTACAAAATGTACATGTCGCCGGCCTACTGGCTGAGAGACAGGGGGAATTTTTGCGGGATCTTTTCTCGTTCTCTGATCTGACGGAGCAGTAATTTCAGTTGCGATAAGTGAAAAGGCATCACTAGAATAGAAGTCCGATTTCAGAAAAACAGAATTTGTAGCGTTGTCGGCGGTTGCATTCCATATAATGAGAGTTATTGAAATGTTTCACCGGGGCAGCGTGATCGCCGTAATCAGATAATTCCATAAAGTAGAGGAATTTCAACAGGAAGCGGTCGATATAATTATCCTGATGATCGTTAAAGTCATATGAACAACCTTCCAGATCGATCTCCCTGAACCAGCCAGTTGAATCGCCTATATGTCCTCATCAAAATTAGCCTGGAATACCAGCCCTCGAATGCTTTTGCGTTCCATTTTAATGCTGGATGACAGTGCGCATTCGATTGCGTTGGGAACCGCGATTGGGATGTTCATTGCTTTGACCCCGACGGTCGGCATTCAAATGCTGATGGTGATCTGCTTTGCGTTTGTGACACGCCCTTTATTTCGGTTTAACCAGATTGCATCGCTGATCACGGTTTATATCTCGAACCCCCTGACGCTGGTTCCGATTTACTGGTTTGACTATAAGGTGGGCACCTATTACGTCGGCGGGTCGATGACCCAGCAGGATTTCGCCCGGATTCTCGAATTCGAAGGCTTCAATGGATGGTGGGAGACGATCAAGCAGCTGATGCTGGATGTGGGCTCGCCGTTGATTATCGGGTCTTTAATCGTGGCTTCTTTTTTTGCACTGGTGACTTACCCGATTATGCTCAGGCTGGTCATGCATTTTCAAAAAAAGGAGCCAGGTGCCGACGCGGATGACTCGGAAACACAGACAGTCATTCCTCACAAACCTGTCGAAGCAGAACAGAACGCGAAATCTGTGCATCTTCATTCCAGCCAGGCGTTGAACTGAGCCTTGACTGTCTCATAATAATCCACCTGTCGCCTCTCTGATTTTGACGAGTTATTAAAGGGTATTTGATGTCGTCTCCCAAGTATGACTGTTTGTGTGCTGGTATTATTGTTGCCGACCATGTCTGCAAAGCCATTGACCATATACCCCGACCGGGAGAACTGGTGCTCACCGATGAAATGGAACTGACGATCGGCGGTTGTGCCTCGAACGTGGCCGCCGACCTGGCGCGGCTCGACAGACAGGTGGCGATTGCGGGCATCGTGGGGCAGGATGTGTTCGGCCGTTATGTCGAGGAAAGCCTGATCCAGTCGGGAGTTCACTGCGATTACCTGATGAAATCGGACCAGCTTCCCACCAGCGGGTCATTTGTGATCAACGTTCAGGGAGAAGATCGACGTTTCATTCATTCCGTGGCAGCGAATTCACTGTTCACGGGGGAAACGGTCACCGAGGAACAGATTCAGTCCTGTCGGATTCTGTATCTGGGGGGTTATTGCCTTTCGGAAGAATTATCACCTGAAAATGTGGAGACCATGTTCCGCATTGCCCAGGCCGCCGGCGTCATCACGGTGCTGGATGTGGTGACCCCCAAGCCGAACGATTACTGGAAAATGCTGAAACCAGTGCTTCCGTACAGCGATTACTTTTTGCCCAATAATGATGAAGGGGCCTTGATTACGGGCGAATCGGACCCGCTCAGGCAGGCACGTGCCTTCAAAGAAGCGGGGGCGAAGACCGTGATTATCACCTGCGGCGGAGAAGGGAGTATCCTGATGGACGACCGCGGTACGATTCGTTCTGCAGTTTACCCGGTAAATCTGGTCGACGGGACCGGCAGCGGTGATGCGTTTGTGGCCGGTTTTATTCATGGCCTGCTGGAAGGGGCCAGTCCTGAAGAATGTCTGACGTTCGGTTCTGCGCTGGGACACAGCTGCGTACGTGCCACGGGTGCGACCGCTGGAATTTTTACCCGCAGCGAACTGAATCAGTTTATTGGTTCGCATGAATTACAGGTCAAATCGATCTGAGATTCGACTTGTAATTCGAGCGTTTTATTTCTGATTTAAAAAGGGTTGAACAGCTTTCTGCCAGACGAGATAACCTTCATGATTCAGATGCAGGCCATCGGCTTTGAAGAGTTCGGGCCGCGGTTTGCCATCCTCGCCGAGCATGGGGGACCAGACATCCGCGTAATCAAGCAGGCTACTTTTTGCACACTGCTGCGAGATCAGTTGATTGGCTTTGATAATGGTGCCTGCCAGTTTCCAGCGGCTGAGACTCGGTTTAATCGCGATGAAAACAATGCGTGTTTCGGGAAGCGTTTTATGCACGGTCGCCACAAAATTTTGGAAATCAGCGGCAACCTCTTCGGCGGTTCGCTTGCGGGAAAGGTCATTGTCGCCGGCGTATAAAAAGATCAGCTTCGGTTCGTGTTTCAGGATGATGCGATCTGCAAAATGTGTTGAGTCTACGATTTCCGATCCGCCGAAGCCGCGATTGATGACGGGTTGCTGGTCGGGGAAATATTTTTCCAGGTCCCATAAACGAATGCTGGAACTGCCGGCAAACAGGGTGCCCTGCTTCTTGATGCCGTCTTTCTGATCCTGCTTTTCGAACTGAGAAATCGTCTTTTCCCATCTGGCATAATTGTGCTCCGTTTGGTCGGCTGCGAAACCGTTCAGGGAAAAGAGAGCGACTAAAACCAGTTGAATTGAGAGACGAAAAAAGCTTGTTTTCATGGTATTTCCTCGAAATAAACAGCCAGAAAGGTTTCTGATTTTTTATAAATTGACGCTCATAAAACTCTGCGGGAAACGGCATCCCAGGCGGATAACGCATCGCGGTTGGCAGCCACATCATGCAGACGCAGGATATCGACGGATAAACCAGCCAGGGCAATGGAAACTCCGATCGTGCCTGCCAGACGTTCTTCCAGAGAACGATTGAGCAGTTTGGATAAAAAACGTTTGCGGGAATGCCCGATCAACACGGGGAAACCGAGGTTTTTGAATTCCTGAATGTGCGAGAGGATTTCCAGATTATGTTCGGCTGTTTTTCCAAACCCCACACCGGGATCAATGACAATGCGATCGCGTTCGATGCCGGCATCCAGCAGTTTTTGAATGCGTTTGTTGAACCAGATTTTGAGGTCGGCAACGACATCCTGATACTCGGGCCGATCCTGCATCGTCTGTGGCGTGCCTTGAATGTGCATGCAGATGACGCCGGCTTTTGTCTCCGCGGCGAGAGGAATCATCGCAGGGTCAAACATCAGGCCGGAAATATCATTGATAATGATCGCGCCGGCCTGAATGGCCTGCCGGGCAACTTCTGCTTTTGTGGTATCGATGGAAATGGGAACCGTAGTTCGCGCGGCTAAGGCTTTAATAGCGGGAATCACTCTCCGCAGTTCTTCCGCTTCAGAAACCGGGTCGGCACCAGGCCGCGTGGACTCGCCACCGATATCCAGGATGTCAGCACCATCTTCCACCAGTTGCATTCCTTTTTTCACAGCGGATTCAAGGTTGGTGGCTTCCCCCCCATCGGAAAAACTATCCGGAGTGACATTCAAAATTCCCATCAGGAGCGGCAGTCTGCCTAACGGAATCGATTGTGAATCGCATTTCCAGAGAGGCAGATGTTCCGGTTCTTCGACAGGGGTATTTGAAATCGAACAATTCACACCAGGGTCTTCTATAAAAAAGGCTGTGGGAGGATCATTATTTACTGTGCCAAAAGATATTGTGACAAGCTTCGTTTTACTCCCCAGCGATTACACTTGCAAGCAAATTGATTGAACTGCATTTCATAATAAAAGTTATGATTCTGGCTATTTGAACAATGAGAATCAGTGTTCTTTTAGTACCCAAATCCCTACTGCGCCGCGGAATTGAAATTGACACTCCTTAACCGAAAGAATGCCCTAATAGGTAAGGATCGTAGAATACGAGAGGAAATGGGGGGGAGAAACCGCCTAAAATTAACACTTCGGGAAATAGAGGATTTTTAGAGAATCTTGATTTTTAGTGTTGTCTTTACTTTGACAACGTAATTCGTTCTGGTATTGTAATCAACGCATTTGCCGTAACCGGCAAAGCTTACCAAACTAGAAAAACAGACCTGTTTTCCCTAAGTACGTACGCTTAGGGACGTCGTTGTGGAGTAAGCGTGAGCTTATTTTTCAGCGAAGTGGAACCACTTTAATTAATGAATCTCAGGAGTACACCATGATTCGAAAAACTGTCACACTCTCAATGATTGCTGCATTGACTTTGATCTCTGCATCTTTCAGCCTCACCGATGCAGAAGCTGGTTTACTGAACCGTTGCTGCAAGCCAGAACGCGTACGTTGCTGCAAACCAGTTCGTGAACGTTGCTGCAAGCCAGTCAAAGTTCGTTGCTGCAAGCCAGAACGCGTACGTTGCTGCAAACCAGTTCGTACACGTTGCTGCAAGCCAGCTCCAGTAGCCTGTGCCCCAGCACCAACCTGCTGTGCACCAGCTCCAAAATGCTGTGCCCCAGCACCAAAATGCTGTGCAGCTGCTCCTTGCTCAAGCTGTGACTCCGCTCCAGCTAAAGAAGCACACGCTCCTAAGAAAGTAGAAGAAGCACCAGCTCCTCCAAAGAAAGCTCCAGCTCCAGCTCCTAAAAAAGCATAATGAGCTAGTGAGCCTTTTCTGACTTTACACCTTTTGAGTGGAACAGTCAGTGAGCTACGCTAAACTGAAATGGCCCCCGTTGCCTGGTGCAATAGGGGCTTTTTTCATTTTTTAGCGGTAATATCGATTATGGCTTCATTGAGAGCATTTGAATCTCCAAACACAGAATCAGCAACTGCTATAAACCAGCGGTCGCCCTTCAAAACAGCTCAATCAGGCGGATTTAGAATAGGGGAGATCCGATTCCGGACTTTCCTGCGATCTGGTGTTCTGGATGACTTCTTCCAGCTTGGGAAGCATTTTTTCTCCCTCGCGAGTGACCTGATAGAACACACCGGCGTCCCGCCCTGCAATCTGAAATTTCAGCAAATCGAACGCAATGAGTTTGCCGTGAATACGAGGCAACCGCTCTGCCACAACATCGGCGACTCCGTTCTGGCGAATCACCCATCCATCAAACTCGGGATTTTGAGCCTTCGCCTGAAGCTGCTGCTGGCTGTAATGGCTCAATACGAGACACCATTCAGGATTTTCCATCATCTGTTTTAGTTCAAAGTCAATCATACGTAACATATCGACTTTGCTTGAAAACCAGTCGCAGGGAATTTTCTTCGTCGACACGACCGACATAACAGGACTACAGTCCCACCTGAACAGGGCAAAAATCAGGGAAAACGACTCAAGATTTGAACAAGGATTAAGATGACCCTCCAAGGCGACAATCCGAATTTTTGTTCATTCTTCTGCAGGTTTACACTCTCCGATAGAATCGCCTGCCCTCATGAAAACCGGAGCAGAGATTTGCTTCTAAGGTCGAATGTTATCAGAGACCTCAGGCAGATGGTTCAAGCTTGCCACTACATATTGGTTTTGGAATCAGAGACTTCGCCTAAAGCTGCGTTCAGAGCATTCGTCATTTCCAGGTCATGCAGATGATCCTGAGTATAAATTCGGAAGATCAAAAAACTGACAGGCAATGCCCGAAATAATTCATCGTCATTGAGCTCCTGCGTCTTTTCGGTTCCGGGATCCAGCAGGAAGTTCTGGCCGCCGGCAGGCAGCCTTCCGCTGGGACGGTGATAATGTCTGGCGATATCAATTCTGAGTGGGATCTGTTTTAATTTGGCAGGTAGTTTCGCACGCACCCGTTTTTCCACCAGGTCTGGTTCAGAAAAAATAGACGTATGAACGGCGGTACCGGAATGAAAATTAAGCGACCTTTCACATGACATTTTCCACTCGACATTTCGAGAAAGTATGCCCTGCCAGCGTTCCCCCAGTTTCTGCACGTCACCATCAGAACTTTTCTGAAACCGGCCTACATCCACCAGAAAAGAGGATTCCGTAAATCCCAGATAATCATCGAGTTTCTCCAGTGGATTTCCATGAAAGAGATATTTCATGGTTTCTGGAAAGATCTCCTCTAAAGCCAGATCGAGTGCGCGAACGGTCCGATGGTAATAGATCGTACGAAACAAATTCGCCCGGGTCTCAATAAAATTGACCAAAGCCGGCAATCCCCGTCCATGAATGGTAAGCCCTTCGGAGGTAAAAAAGCTGTAATGGATTAATCGGGAAACATCGACCGCCCGGATGTTATAACCTGACATATAAGCATCCCGGAGAACAAAATCCATATTATCCACGGTATAAATTCCGCTGAACATCGCCCGCAGCTTACACAGCCAGTCTGGATTCCCCTGCTCACTTTCCGCATCACCGGCGGGCCTCCGAATCAGCCAGCCAATCTGTTTGGGGTCGAGTTCTTCCAGCGGATTCAAGCGACCATTCGGATTTCTGCGAATTCCTCGAATCAAATCCCCCAACTCATGTTCGATAATGTGGGCACCAATGGCTTCATGTGTCAGCCCATACTGGTCCAGATAATGATCGTCAAAGAAATGGCCGAACGGACCATGGCCCACATCATGCAATAACGCTGCAAGCCGAACCAGACTCTCAACATAGGGCAATGAAGGGACATTTCTGCAAGCACTATTCAGAGAATCGTACCATGCAGTAATGGCAACCGATGACAGATGCATGGCCCCCAGAACATGTTGAAACCGCATATGCTCTGCCGAGGGAAATACCCACCATGCAGTCTGCAGTTGATGAATGTGCCTCAGTCTTTGCACCCAGGGATGGTCAATGATTTCCTGCTCGGAAACTTCATTAGCAGGAATCCCCGTTTTTGATGTAAAAGGGATATATCCGTGAATCGGATCATGTGTCAAACTTTCGGAAATAAAATCGCGTACCATTTTCTCACTGTTTCAATTGCATTATAGTTCTTACAGGATCTGAACGAGTTTTCATAAATTCAAACTTTATTATAGTTTAAACCCTTATGACATTGTCGCATCTTCCCAGTCGCTTCCAGTATGAAACGCATCATCCTCGGCGCTGCCGAGCGTTGCGGCGTTTAGAAATCATTGCGATTGTTATCGGACTGGTTTCCACTGTTATTCTACATGGCCTGCTGAAGATTACCACCATCGTTCATTGGGAATTAGGTGCTACCATTGTTCTTTCAATGGCCTATTTCACTCTGAGCCTGCTCATCCGCTATGCCTGGAATCTCTCGCGGAAAGAATATCTCAAAAGGCATCTGATTTATCTGTTCATTTCCGGACTCTGGTTACTTGGGAGTTCTGCCATCCTGCTCATGCACGATCTGCTGCCTGAGGATGCCCCTGGTCGACTGGAACTGATTCTAGGCGTCTCCGAATTCTGTATCATCCTGAGAGGACTGTATGAATCGATCATTTTAATCCGACGCGTTTCATCCCGAGGCTGGAATCCTGCCTTGATTGTGGTCGCTTCCTTTCTGGTGCTGATTTCTGTGGGAACAGTCCTGCTGATGTTTCCTACGGCAAGAGTACAGGATGAGTCTGATCTCGCAACGGAGAGCGCCCCGTTCCTGGTTGCCCTGTTTACATCCACAAGTGCCAGTTGTGTCACAGGACTGATCGTAGTTCCCACGGGTACCTACTGGAGCAGAACCGGACACACCATCATCATGTTTCTCTTCCAAATTGGTGGTCTGGGAATTTTGACCTTCGGTGCTTTTTTTGCCGCCGCATTTGGACGTACCATGCAAATTCGCGAGAGCGTCACATTCAGCGAGATGCTCGAATCTCATCAGCGGGGCGATGTCAGACGATTGCTGCTGGCGATTCTAGGAATCACCATTTTCACGGAACTAGCCGGCGCGTTCTTTTTATCAGGCCTCTGGTCAGAACTCCCCTGGCAAGACCGTCTCTACCATAGTTTGTTCCATTCGGTCAGTGGCTATTGCAATGCCGGTTTCAGCCTGATGGATGACAATCTCCTCAACATGGGACACCACTGGCAAGTCTGGGCGGTAATGCCTGCCTTAATTATCATTGGTGGACTGGGTTTTGCCGTGAATTATAATTTTTTGCTCTATGGCATTACCCACTTTTCGAATTTCTCTATTCGCAAACCGTTATTCAATTTTCCCACACAGAAAGTCAGGCTTACGATTTCGTCGCGTCTCGTTTTACTGACCACAATTTTCCTGCTGGCGGGAGGAACCATCGGGCTGTATTTACTTGAATCAATTCATCCGCAAAGGGACATTTCTGCCTGGGAGTCATTCAGTTCAGCCTGGTTCCAGTCTGTCACTTTCAGGACTGCCGGATTTAATACCGTTGATTTAGGAGAATACCAGCCGCAGTCCAAACTCTTCGCTGTGTTACTCATGTTCATCGGCGCATCACCCGGCTCGACAGGGGGAGGAGTCAAAACAGTCGTCATTGCGCTGGCACTACTTTCCGTCTGGGCTCTGCTCAAAGGCAGAGACCGAGTCGAAATCATGGGCCGCACGATCCCAAATACCTTAATTCACCGCTCGCTGACAATCATCTCGCTCGGCATCCTGGCTCTAATGTCTTCTACGTTGCTGGTTGTTTTGTTCGAAAACAGACAGGAAGCCTTTCTGGATCATTTATTTGAAACCACAAGTGCCTTTGCGACTGTGGGAGTCTCCACTGGCATTACCGCTGATTTAACACCACCGTCGCACTGGGTAATCATTGTTACCATGCTTATTGGAAGAGTCGGCCCGCTGACTGCCTTAATCGCGCTGACCAACCGCGGCCCCTCATACAGATATCAATACCCGGAAGAAAGCGTAAATTTAGGTTAGACTGTGTCCAGTTTTACGGTAGCGTCTCCCAGGTTATTTGGACCGAGAATAATAGTTTGAGATTCGCTATGGTAAAGTGGGATGTGTTCTGGAATCAGAACCGAGATCAGGCAACACGATAATTTATTCATCATAAAACCATTTCATTTCCTGTGGGAGAAACGATCCAGTGATAAAAGTAGCGGTAATCGGGTTGGGGCGATTCGGGACAGAATTAGCCAGACGGCTGGGAGCCAGCAAAGTGGAAGTGATTGCCATTGATCATTCTGACAAGCTGGTCAACGAAGTTAAAGACGATGTCGCGATTGCCGTTCGCTTGAATGCCACAGATGAACTGGCACTCAAGAGCCAGGAAATCGATAAAGTGGATGCGTGTGTGATTTCGATTGGCGAGAACTTTGAAGCGGCCTTACTGGCAACCGTGATTGTCAAAAAAATGGGGGTTCCCAAAATCATCTGTCGCGCTCAATCTCAGTTTCACGCTGATATTTTTACTCAGATCGGTGCAACGGAAGTGATTCAACCTGAGGTACAGGCGGGAGCGCGCCTCGCACGATTACTGGCAAATCCCCACCTGGAAGATTACCTCCAGGTGGGAGATGGATACACGATGATTGAACTTTTAACACCACGCGAATTTGCGGGAAAAAATCTGATCGAACTGGCACTCCGCTCAAAATATTCCGTCAATGTTGTCGCTATCCGCAAACGTAATACCGCAGAAGTTGAAAAAAATACTGGCAAGGCATATACAACCGATTGTGTCCCTCACCCTGACTATCAGGTCCAGGAATCTGATATTTTATTAATTATCGGCACAGATCAAAATCTGTCACGGCTTCCCACCAGCAATACTTAGCCTGTGCCCAGGTTTGATCTGGCGTCTCCAGGGCCATTTGGACTGAGCACCATACTATGAGAGACGCAATGGTTAAATGGGATTCACTCCAGCGAAACCTGATTTCAGGATGGAACTTTCTGGAAATAAAAGCTAAACCCAATCCATCGATCGTTTGACAGATTTCTGCCAACGCTGATACAAATAATTTCGTTTTGTCGGCTCCATTGATGGCTGATATTCTGCATCAAGTGCCCAGTTACTGGTCACCTCTTGCTGGTCCTGCCAAAACCCGACTGCCAACCCTGCCAGATAGGCGGCTCCCAAAGCCGTGGTTTCATGCACGACCGGTCGTTGAACCGGAACGTCCAGTATATCCGCCTGAAACTGCATTAATAGATTGTTGGCGGCAGCTCCTCCGTCAACCTTTAGACTCTTCAGCTTGATTTTCGAGTCCTGTTCCATTGCATGTAATACATCGCAGCTTTGATATGCCAGCGACTCCAGAACAGCGCGGGCGATATGCGATTTTGATGATCCCCGCGTCAGACCGATTAATGTGCCGCGCGCATTCTGATTCCAATAAGGTGCTCCCAATCCGACAAATGCCGGTACAAAAAAGACATCACCTGAATCATCCACCTGAGACGCCAGTTCTTCGACTTCTTCTGCTGACTTGATGATCTGTAACCCGTCGCGTAGCCACTGTATGGCCGCCCCCGCGATAAACACAGATCCTTCCAGACAATAAGTTACTTTTCCATTTATGCTCCACCCGATTGTTGTTAACAGCCCCGTACTGGATGGCACCGGCTGTTCGCCGGTGTTCATTAACATGAAACAACCTGTTCCATAGGTATTCTTGGCTGCCCCCGGTTCAAAACAGCCTTGCCCAAAGGTCGCCGCCTGTTGGTCCCCGGCAATACCTGCAATTCTGATGGACTCACCAAATAACTCAGGCGTCGTCTCGCCATAAACTTCGCTGGAGCTTTTCACATCTGGCAGCATACAACGGGGAATGTCAAAAACCTGCAGCAGTTCCTCATCCCACTCATGAGTATGAATATTGTACAACAAGGTTCTGCACGCATTACTCGGATCCGTGACGTGTACTTTCCCCCCAGTCAATCGCCAGATTAAAAACGTGTCGATCGTCCCAAATAAAATCTTGCCCGCCTTGACTCGCTCTCTCAATCCCCCGATTTCGTTTAGCAGATATTCAATTTTGCTGCCGGAAAAATAAGCATCCAGGACCAGTCCTGTTTTCTCGCGGAATAATGTTTCGTAACCGTCTGCCTTGAGCTGATCACAGCGTGCTGCCGTCAGGCGGCTCTGCCAGACAATCGCATTCGAAACTGGTTTCCCGGTCTCACGATCCCAGAGCACAATCGTCTCCCGTTGATTGGTGATTCCAATCGCGGCAATCTCTGACAATGCCACTCCCGATTGTTGAATCACCTTTTGAGCCGTAGCCAATTGTGAATCCCAGATGGCTTCCGGATTATGCTCTACCAGTCCGGGCGATGGAAAAATCTGCTCGAACTCTTGCTGCGCCGTGGCTTCGATCTGCCCCCGATGGTTAAACAAAATGGATCGACTTGAGGTCGTCCCCTGATCGAGGGCCAACACGTATTTTGCCATCTGCGAGCTCCTTGAGTTGAATGGGAGTTTTGTGAGATCAGATCAATCTCGCTGCCCCGTGCTTTATTTAATCTTCACATTAAGTAAGCCACTCAAAGTTCTCAAGGAATTCTTCTCATTTCTTTCTAATTTAGCCTGTGTCCAGGTTTACTGTAGCGTCTCCTGGGTCATTTGGACTGAGTACCATCGAACGAGAGGCGATATGGTTAAATGTGACGCGTTCCAGAAATCGCACATATAAAACGGTGCATAAAAAAACTGATGGCAAGTGAATTCATTTCACAAGCCATCAGTCAGTCACACTTATAGTACCTCCTGCAAAGTACCAGTGTTTTCAAAAATTCCCAAGCTCAGTGATAAGCCTGCATTCCATGCTCAGACAGGTCCAGTCCCTTCATTTCGTCTTCTTCGGACACGCGTAACTGTCCGATAACTTTCAAGATCATGAAGAGAATAAACATTGTGACAAACGCGTAGACGGGAATCACGACAGAGCCCAGAACCTGAACTCCCAAGTCATAATCTCCAAAGATACCGGTGGCGATTCCCCCCCAGACTCCGCAGAGACCGTGTACCGGGAAAGCACCGACGGGATCGTCGATCTTCAGTTTTTCCAGTGCAAGAATACCACCAACAACCAGTATGCCTGCAATACCACCAATGGCGATTGCTTCAAGATTGGTGACACTGTCGCAGTTGGCAGTAATTCCCACCAGTCCAGCCAGGACACCATTCAAAGCCATCGAAATATCGGGTTTACCGAACATGATCCATCCCAGAATCATCGCAGCGACACCACCAGTGGCTGCTGCGAGTGTGGTGTTGGCGGCGATTAACATCACCGCATTTGTGTTGTCTGTTCCGCCAAATGCCAACTGGCTACCAGGGTTAAAGCCGTACCAGCCAACCCAGAGGATAAATACCCCCAGTGTGGCCTGTGCAATGTTATGCCCGGGAATGGGAGAGGATTTACCATCCTTGAATCGCCCGATTCGTGGCCCCAGAACCAAAGCTCCTGCCAATCCGGCAAAACCACCGACGGCGTGTACAACAATCGAACCGGCGAAATCGTAGAACCCCATAGCGTCTAGCCATCCGCCACCCCATTTCCAGTAACCACTGATCGGGTAAATAATCCCGGTTAGGATAATACTGTAGATCAGGTAAGAGCTGAATTTGAGACGACCGGCAACGGCTCCTGAAACAATGGTGGCGGCAGTTGCAGCAAAAGCGACCTGGAATAAGAAATCTACCTGAGGATGTAAGACTCCGGGACCAGGATCGCCTGCACTACCTATGCCGAACTGGGCGAAGCCGAAATAACCATTGCCATTGTCACCCGGATACATCAGACCGTACCCGATGGCGTAATAGACAAGCACCCCTACGCAGACATCCATGAGATTTTTAAACAGAATATTGATTGTATTTTTGGAAGAGTTGAATCCTGACTCAACCATTGCAAATCCAGCTTGCATGAATAAGACGAGAACGGCACACAAAAACAACATGCTGTTATCAAGTGCATAATAAAGTTCTGACAATGAAAGCTGGGGGGCTTCTTCTGCAGGGGCAGCTGTCTCTGTTGTTGCTTCTGCTGCTGGCTTTTCTGTCGGTTCAGCTTCGTCAAACGCCAATACTGGTTGTGAGAATGCTAATACCACGACAAGGCTTGCCGTTAAGCCTGTGAGCGCATGTTTCCAATTCATTTTGTCGCAAACCTTTCCCGGGGTCTAATCAGTCGATGCTTCTTCTGCTGTCTGGACAACCAATAATTCTGATTACGACCCCTAAATTCCAATCAATAATGAGAGCACTTTTTAGAATTCATAAAGCAAACAGTGTGCCTCATTACTCTTTCAAAAAGGGTTCATCGAGTTATCTCATTTGTTTCCAGCACCTTATCGCATTACATAAAAAATTAATAATTCCAGCATCCCAATTTTCAATACACTCCAATTGCGGGTTGATTAGGCATTACCTCACAAGTCTGCCTTTCAATTAAGCAAGCCCCCCATCCAAACGTAGACATTACGATTCCTATTTTCGATACAGCCCCATCAATTTGAAAAAAGCAGGTTCCGTTTCTCTGCCCCCGAAATCAAACTCAGACATGAAATCAATACGAAACGGAAAGCCCGGCTTTTATTGAGACAGCCCGCTGCCAACTTGGCAGTCATACAACGCTTCCTGAAACTACGAGTTTCCACAAAGTATTATACAATAGCCTCTTACAGAGTGTGTCCCTGATTGGCATGATGATTGCATTTAGAGTCTGGGGTGGTCGGGGTCCAGGCATGATCCTGCCAACTTTGTTGTAACACCTAACGTAATCACATGCCGACCGATTGGATTTGCAGGAAGTCCGTGAAGTTCCGTGTGAAATATCATCGTGGTCATGGACAAATTTTATTGGCCATTATTGCTGGTTGAGGAGAGACTGTGGCAAAACTTTTAAGCTTTGACGAAGAGGCCAGGAAGAGTTTATTGGCAGGCGTTGCCAAATTATCGCGAGCCGTAAGCAGTACGCTTGGGCCGCGAGGGCGAAATGCTGTCTTGGACAAAGGCTGGGGAACCCCAAAGGTCACCAAAGACGGTGTCACTGTAGCGGAAGACATCGATCTGGAAGACCCTTTTGAAAACATGGGAGTCCAGTTAGTAAAAGAGGCTGCCTCCAAAACAAACGATGTTGCCGGCGACGGAACTACAACAGCGACCGTTTTGGCAGAAGCCATTTTTCGGGAAGGGCTGAAGTATATCGCTTCCGGAGCAGATCCAATGGCACTGAGTCGTGGCGTTCAGAAAGCCGTCGACGCAGTGGTGGAGCAGATTGGAAAAATCTCCAAAGAAGTAAAAGGTAAAGACAAAAAGGCAATTGAAACCGTTGCCACCATTGCCGGAAATAACGATCCGGAAATTGGTAAAATTCTGGCTGACGCTCTGATGAAAGTCGGGGCAGATGGTGTGATCACTGTAGAAGAAGGTCGTGGTGTTTCGACAGAAGTGGATCTTGTTGAAGGGATGCAATTCGAACGCGGTTTCCTTTCACCCCACTTTGTCACGAACGAAGACAACCAGACCTGTGACCTGGAACGAGTTCACATTCTGATTTGCGAAGAAAAAATCAGTTCTGCTCAAAGCCTGGTACCATTACTGGAAAAAATTTCCAAAGATGGTTCACCCCTTTTAATCATTGCAGAAGATATTGAAGGCGAAGCGCTGGCAACTTTAGTTGTCAACAAACTACGAGGCATTCTCAAAGTCTGTGCCGTCAAGGCTCCCGGCTACGGAGATCGCCGTAAGGCTATGCTCGAAGATATTGCCGTTCTGACAGGCGGAAAAGCAATTTTCAAAGATCTGGGAATCAAACTGGAAACAGTTGAACTGAAAGATCTTGGACAAGCCAAGAAAGTTCACATCAGTTCTGACAACACAACCATTGTCAGTGGTGGTGGAAATAAAGCAGCCGTGAATGGTCGTGCCGAGCAGATTCGTGCTGAAATCGAAGTCACCGATAGCGAATATGATCGCGAAAAACTTCAGGAACGCCTGGCAAAACTGGCTGGCGGCGTGGCACAGATTAACGTTGGTGCTGCTACTGAAACAGAAATGAAGGAACGCAAGGACCTGATTGACGACGCACTCGCCGCAACCCGTGCTGCGATTGCAGAAGGAATTGTTCCCGGTGGTGGAATTGCTTTACTGCGATCCAGCAAATCACTGGATAACTTAAAGTTGTCCGGCGATCAGGCGCTGGGTGTTTCTTTGATTCAGAAAATTCTGGAAATGCCTTTGCGGGCCATCGCAGAAAACGCAGGTCTGGACGGTTCAGTTGTTTCTAACCGTGTAAAAAAAGACAAAAGCTCTTCCTACGGTTACGATGCTTTGAATGATCGCTATGGCGATATGTTCGAATTTGGTGTCGTCGATCCTGCAAAAGTCGTACGCTCTTCTTTACAGAATGCAACCAGTGTTGCCATTTTGCTGATGACAACAGATTCTATCATCGTTGAAGAACCTAAGGAGGAAGAAGACGACCACCACCATGACGACCACCACGACATGGGTGGTATGGGCGGCATGGGTGGCGGCATGCCCGGAATGGGAGGCATGGGCGGCATGCCAGGCATGGGAGGATTCTAGCCCCTTGCGGCAGGATTCTTGAGGTAATTCTGCCAGAGTCTTCGCTGAATTTCGTGTAACAACTTACATTATTTTATCCGGGAGTTGATCCTGGATTCACATATACAACCAGACCAATTGGAATATCGGGAGTTAACACAATGGAACTGAATCCCCTTGATGACCGTATCGTTATTGAACCAAATGTTGCCGAAGAAACGACCGCCGGTGGTATCGTTCTGCCTGACGCCGCACAGGAAAAACCACACAGCGGCACCGTGATCGCTGTCGGACCAGGACGTCTTCTGGAAAGCGGAGAACGCTGCCCGGTTGCCGTTGAAGTCGGAGACGAAGTTCTTTACGGCAAGTATGGCGGAACAGATATTGAAGTCAGCGGTAAAGAAGTAAAGATTTTACGTGAGAGCGATATTCTTGCCAAAATCATCAAGTAAAGAACTTACTTTTATCGGAACCTCAGGCAGATGTCCGAATTGCTGACTGCTTTTCAGTTTCTGCCTGCTTTGGAAATCCAATTCAAACCACAATATCACGCAGGGGAGAACGGAGTAATCCGATCGAATGTTCGTTCCTGTTAAACAGAGGAGTTTATAAGCGTGGCAAAGCAACTATTGTTTGAAGATCGCGCACGTACCAAGCTGCAAAAAGGCGTGCAAATCATTAGCGACGCTGTAGCCATCACAATGGGTCCTACCGGGCGCAATGTGATCATCGATAAAAATTTTGGAAACCCACTGGTAACCAAAGACGGTGTTACAGTCAGTAAAGAAGTGGATGTCGAAGATCCCTTCGAAAACATGGGAGTCAAACTGGTCAATGAAGTCGCCACCAAGACCAGTGATATCGCTGGTGACGGCACGACGACAGCCACCGTTCTGGCTCGTTCCATCTACCAGGAAGGTTTACGCGGATTATCTCTGGGTGCAAACCCGATGATTGTTCGTCGCGGAATTGACAAAGCTGTCGAAGCAGCCGTGGAGGCAATCGAAGCACTTGCAAAACCTGTCACGGAAAAATCGGAAATTGCCCAGGTGGGTGCGATCTCTGCAAACAACGATTCTGTCATCGGAAATCTGATTGCCGACGCTGTCGAAAAAGTGGGCCGCGATGGTGTGATCACCGTTGAAGAAGGCAAGGGCAATGAAACAACCCTCACTTTTGCTGACGGAATGCAGTTCGACAAGGGATACATTTCTCCTTATTTTGTCACTGACACCGAAGGTATGAAGTGCATTCTTGAGGATTGCTACATTCTGATTTTCGAATCAAAGATCTCCCAATTACGCGATCTGGTTCCTCTGCTGGAGAAAGTCTCTCAGACAGGTAAACCTTTATTGATTATCGCTGAAGACGTTGAAGGCGAGCCTTTAACTGCTTTAGTTGTTAACAAATTGCGTGGCGTTCTCAACATTGCCGCTGTGAAAGCACCCGGTTTTGGTGATCGCCGCAAAGCAATGCTGGCAGACATTGCCGTATTGACCGGTGGAACTGTGATTTCCGAAGACCTTGGCATCAAACTGGAATCGGTTGAATTAAATCAACTCGGCCAGGCTAAGCAAATCGAAATCACTAAAGATTCCTGTACTCTGATTGAAGGTGCGGGCGAAACTGAAGCACTGCAGGCACGTGTTGCCCAGATTCGTGGACAACTCTCCAAAACAGACAGCGAATACGATCGTGAAAAATACCAGGAACGTCTTGCCAAACTGACCGGTGGCGTGGCGATCATTTCTGTGGGGGCTGCGACCGAAACAGAAATGAAGCAAACAAAAGCCCGTATGGAAGATGCATTGCATGCAACACGTGCTGCTGTTGAAGAAGGAATTCTTCCCGGTGGTGGCGTTGCACTTCTCAGATCTATTGAAGCCGTTGAAAAAGTCAAAGGCAAAAACAGCGACGAGAAGATTGGCATCAGCATTGTTGCCCGTGCTTTGGAAGGACCAATTCGCCAGATTGCAGAAAACTGCGGAACTGACGGAGCTGTTGTCGCTGACGAAGTCAAACAACTTACCGGTTCCCACGGCTATAATGCCAATACTGGTGAGTACGTAGATATGTTCAAAGCGGGGATTATTGACCCAGCCAAGGTTGTCAAAAACGCCTTGAAAAACGCCGCCTCTATCGCTGGGCTGATGTTAACCACACAGGTTCTCATCACCCGCAGCGACAGTACCGAAGGTGGTAAACTGGCTGATGTCGAAGGAAGCGTTCGATAATTCCTGTAATTTCCTGAAATTCATCTCATTGAAATTCAGAATGAACTTTGTGATATCAGACGGGCCGCCGTAAAATGGTGGCCCGTTTTTTTCAGTTCTGACAGAACGACTGAAATGAGAATTTTACCTGAGCGGACACGGTAAATTTCAAAACCTTTAACGACGAGTTGTGATTTATGGCATCGAAACGCGATTATTATGAAGTTCTAGGTGTATCGCGCGAAGTGACCAGCGTAGAAATTAAGAAGGCATACAAGAAACTGGCGCTGGCAAATCATCCTGACCGGAACCCCGGAGATGAAGAAGCGGTCAAGCGTTTCAAAGATGCGGCAGAAGCCTTTGAAATTCTGGGGGATGATAAAAAACGCGCTCACTACGATCGATACGGGCACGCTGATCTGGGGTCGGGGGGCAGTCAGTTCCATGACGTCTCTGATATTTTCAGTGCTTTCGGAGACCTCTTTGAAGGATTCGGATTCAAAAACAGCTCGCAGCGGGGAGGCAATCGCCCGCGTCAGGGTGAAAGCCTGCGTACCAGCATCCAGATCGATTTATTAGATGCTGCATCAGGCTGTGAGCGGGAAATTTATATTACCCGTCAGGAAATCTGTGACACCTGTCATGGCTCCGGTGCAAAACCGGGTACACAACCCGATGACTGCGATTACTGTGGAGGCGCGGGTCAGGTCGTTCAATCGCAAGGTTTTTTCCGCGTGCAGACAACCTGTCCCCGTTGTCGTGGAGCAGGAAAAGTCATTTCAGATAAATGTGCCAACTGCCGTGGAGAAGGTCGAATTGCCCGTGAGATCACGCTGGATATCAAAGTACCTGGCGGTATCGATAATGGCATGCAGCTGTGTCTCAGAGGAGAAGGTAATCCGGGTTTAAACGGAGGACCGCGGGGAGACCTGTATGTCGTGGTTGGCGTCGATGAGCATCCCCTGTTCCGACGTCAGGAACAGGAACTCAGTTGCCATGTTCCCATCACATACACACAGGCAGCCCTCGGTGCCAATATTGAAATTCCCACTCTGGAAGGACGACACGATTTGAAAATTCCCTCGGGCACTCAGCCGGGAGAAATCTTTCGTCTGAAAGGCCTGGGAATGCCGAACCCTCACGGGGGGCGTCGAGGAGACCTGCATGTCGTCATCCAGATTGATGTGCCCAAAAAAATTTCAGAACGGGAAGAAGAATTATTACGTGAACTGGCGGAAATTGAACATGCAGAAGTTTCACAACACCGCAGCCCGAATCGAAATTCGTTTATTGACAAACTCAAAGAATACTTTACACACTCTGATTAACAACCATCAAACTGTGTTTAGAAAACCAATCCTTTTCGTTTAATTACACACAACATCCGTTTTAATAAATGTGCGACAGGTCGGAATAATGGCAGATATGGAACAGCCTGAAGAAATTCAAAACCAAACCGAAAATAATCCGGTTGAAGAAAAAGAAACGCCCAACGATATGCCTACCCTGGAAGAGCAATTGCAGGCAGCGATTTCTGAACGTGATGAAGCTCAGGACCGTTTTTTACGATCACAGGCGGAGCTGGATAATACCCGTAAACGGTACCAGAGAGAACTGGAGCAGACGCGTCAATATGCAGCTGCTCCATTCATTCAAGACTTACTGCCCGCTCTGGACAATTTGAAACGAGCCAGTGACGCCGCGGAAAACGCAAATCATGTTGATGAACTTAAACAGGGCGTGGAAATGGTGGCGAAACAACTTCTCGATGTCTTCCAGCGACATAATATCAAAGCCATTGAAGCATTAGGAAAACCATTTGATCCCAATCTGCATGAAGCGTTGCAGCAGATGCCTTCTGATGAATATCCTGCAATGACCGTCACCCATGAACTCGAACAGGGTTTTATTCTCAATGACCGCGTGGTTCGTCCTACCAAAGTTATTGTCTCTTCCGGCCCCTCTGAGAGTTAATTAATTTCTCATTGTCTTATTTTGTGAGCAGATACACGATGCCAACATATGATTATGTATGTTCCCAATGCGATCATAAATGGGAAGAGTTTCAGTCCATCACAGCCAAACCGCTCAGAAAATGTCCCGAATGCGGCAAACTCAAAGCGAAGCGCGTCATTGGCGCCGGCGGTGGAATCATCTTTAAAGGTTCCGGATTTTACCAAACTGATTACCGCAGCAGTTCTTATAAAAAAGCAGCGGAAGCGGACAGTAAAGCACAATCGGAAAGTTCGAAACCCAAAAGCAGTGATTCGGACGCATCCAAGAAGAGTTCCTCGTCTGATTCCTGATTACCTTTGATATTTTGCCTGAATTGATCTATAAGAGAATCTGACCAGGATATTGCTTCTCATTTCGTCTGAGGGTCCGATGATTCAGCCGCAAACATGTCCCATTTGTCGAAAGGTCGTCACACTCATAGCCAGTGACGAGCAGTCGCCGTTCCCGTTTTGCAGTAAAAAATGTCGCGATGTCGATTTTTTCCGCTGGTCTGAGGGACGTTATGCGATCATCGAGGAGCTGGACCCGCGCATGATCGAACTGCAGCGTCTGGAGCAAGAAGGTGAAGACGATTAAAGAGACTTCATCGCATACCTCTGCCTTCTCTTCGACAGATCTCTCTGACAGCCAGCACAAAACCGGCCTCTCTCCTGCAGTCAAGGGAACACTATTTGGACTGGTATCAGCCCTGGCTTATACGGCCGCCAACATCGCACTGCGTGAGGCAGCCGTTGAGAATCACCTCGATTGGGCCATTTGGCTTTCTGCATTGAAATCCGTTCCGGCAACGATTGCCGCCTGGGTCCTGGTTGTCTATCGCGGTTCTCAAGGGTTGCCCGCGCTGCCTCCCTGGAGACTGGTGATACCGTTAATCCTCACCGGGCTGGTGATGCAGTTTGGTGGTAACGTCATGTTTCAATGGTCACTGAGTCTGGGGGGGCTGGCATTTACTGTTCCCCTCTGTTTTGCAACCTTGCTCACAACGGGTGCACTACTCGGCCGCATTTTTCTGAATGAAGCGATTACATATCGCATGTTTGTCTCCATGCTGATTTTAACCGCAGCGATTGTGTTACTGAGTCTGGGCGCCCACCAGGCAGAGGAATCTGTTTACGAACACATGGAACACCATACCAACTCAATGGCTACCGTCGCGCTGACAATCTTCGTTGCCTGTTTCGCAGGCTGCGCGTATGGTGTCGGCGGCGCCGTCATTCGCGGTTCAGTACGCAGTCAGCTTTCTATCTCAGCCACTCTGGTTTTAATCAGCACGACCGGCCTGGTCTGTTTAACAAGTGTCGCCGTTTATCGGCTTGGCATTTCAATTTTTTGGGAGACTACGGCCTGGCAATATCTGGTGATGTTAGTTGCAGGCATCATGAACGCCGTCGCTTTCTTCGCCATCGGCGCTTCAATGAGGCATCTAACGGTCACCCGCGTCAATTTATTAAATGCCTCCCAGACAGCGATGGCCGCGTTTGCCGGAGTGCTTTGTTTTGGTGAAGAATTAACCGTCTGGTTGTTGAGTGGAACGGCTCTCACCATTGGTGGTCTGTTCCTGATGGAAAAAAAGAAACCGACCATTCCGAATAGTACATTGATTGAACCATCACCACCGCAGGCAAATCAGCAGCAGGCCGAATCAAATGGATAAAACTGAGTCTTCACAGAAATGGCCCCTCGTCTCAACTTCGATTCCCGCCCCTCCGGCTTTACCTTACCCGGAAGTGGATTGTGACTGGGAAGCCCTGCATTGTATCCCCGTCATTGATCCAACTGCCTGGGTGACTCCCGATGCGATCATCACAGGCAGAGTGCGACTGAAGGCCCGCAGTACGATTTGGCATCAGTGTGTATTACGAGGCGATTTAGAATACATTGAGGTGGGCGAAGAGACCAATGTGCAGGATGGATCGATTTTACATACTGATTACAAACATCCGTGTATTCTGGGAAACCGGGTAACCTTGGGACATTCTGCCATCGTGCATGGTTCAATTGTCGAAGATGACGCCATGATCGCCATCGGCGCCACCGTTCTCAGTCGCTGTGTGATTGGCAGAGGCGCCTTGATCGCTGCGGGTGCGCTCGTAAGAGAAGGCATCCATGTCCCCCCGAATACTCTCTGGGCCGGCTGTCCTGCGCGACAGATCAAGGTGCTCACCGATCAGCAGCAAGAACGACTCAAGGCAACCTGGCAGCATTACGTGAATCTGGGAGCAGCCAGCCTGCAACGATTTGGTCGTCAACACATCGACGTCCTCTCCGAAGATCACTAGGCAATACTACGACCTGTTCACAGGTCCAAGATCTCTTCAAAAAACCTGTCAGTAGATCCCTTTTTTGCCTCGAAAACAGTCTCTTGTCTGTGGTATCTTAGGGAATCAATTTTTCAATGAAGCTAATTAACTCAGGATCCTCTCATGAATAACAGGCAATCTCGGACTTCATCCTCGACAACACGTCGTGAGTTTATCAAAACTGGCTCAGCAGCAGTTGCTGCGGCTTCTACTTTTTCCGGTGCCGTTTTAGCGGGAATACCACAGACGGCTGCTTTGCAGGCTGGTCTGTTTGCTGGCGGAACTGATGTCCTTCGTGTGGGTCTGGTAGGATGTGGGGGGCGGGGAACAGGAGCCGCTGCACAAGCTCTGGCAGCTGACCCGAATGCCAAGCTTGTCGCGATGGGCGATACGTTTTATGACCATCTTGATTCGAGCTACAATAACCTGAAAAAGAATCCTGTGGCCGAGCAGGTACAGGTTGACGCCGACCATAAATTCGTTGGTTTCGACGCCTATCAGAAAGTCATTGACTCCGTGGATGTGGTTCTGTTAACCACTCCGCCGCACTTCCGGCCGATGCAAATGCGGGCTGCGATCGAAGCAGGCAAACATGTGTTTGCTGAAAAACCGGTCGCCGTTGATGCACCTGGGGTTCGTTCCATTCTGGAAACCTGCGAGTTGGCCAAAGAAAAAAATCTTTCCATCGTGTCTGGTCTCTGCTGGCGCTATCACAACGGAATGCGGGAAACGTTCAAGCAAATCCACGATGGGGCAGTCGGCGATGTGATGGCTATTCAGTGCAGCTATAACACACGCGGGTTATGGATGTTTAAACGCGAGCCGGAATGGAGTGATATGGAATGGCAGATGCGTAACTGGCTGTATTTCACCTGGCTTTCGGGTGATTTTAATAACGAACAGCACGTTCACAGCCTGGATAAAATGGCTTGGACAATGAAAGATGAAACGCCGATTTCCTGCAGTGGAACCGGTGGTCGCCAAACCCGGACCGGTCAGGAATATGGACACATCTATGATCACTTTGCGATTGTTTATGAATATGCCAATGGCGTCAAAGGCTTCAGTCGTTGCCGACAGCAGGATGGCTGTGCCGTCGATGTCTCCGATCATGTGTTTGGAACCAAAGGTCGCGTCGATGTCTTCAAGCATCGTATCTTCGACCCCAAAGGTGAAAAGACCTGGCAATTCCGCGATAAAAGCGAAAACATGTATCAGGTCGAACACAATGAATTCTTCAAAAGCATTCGTTCGGGCAATCCCATCAACAACGGTGAGTATATGACTAAAAGTACCATGCTCGCCATCATGGGGCGCATGGCCGCCTACACGGGCAAATCGATCACCTGGGAAATGGCGATGAATTCCACAGAGGACTTAACGCCAGCCAGCTATGAGTGGGGCCCTCTCGCGGTTCCTCCCGTTGCGATGCCTGGAGTCACGGCTTTCAAATAACTGATCAAGATATAAAACTTCTTTGATTTGAATCGAACGCGCTCGCAGTTTTCTGCGAGCGCGTTTTTTTTTTATGTTCTCAATCAGCCAGAAACCTATTTGAAAAGGGCTTCTTCACCCGAAATTCATGGCCTGAGAATTTTTTCAAGATTGGTGAGTTTTTCGAAACATTTACTCGTCCGCCGTGTTTGATTCTTGTAGCTTAAAATATGAGAGAGGTACGAGACCACCTAATCAGCGTCTTTGATGTAATGTTGCTGATTCAAAGCACGAGTTGGATCGTATCCCTTTCATTGAACGCAAACAAAAGTGTAAACCTATATTTTACATACACTTAACATTTCAAAACCACCTTTCCGGAGACCTTCAGATGCGATTGACACATCTTCTTTCAGTTGGCACAACTCTGCTCGCAGTCTGTGCTACTACGCTTGTTACTGCCCAGCCCCCTGAAAAGGGTGACCAGGGAGACCGACCAGAACGGAGAGAGCGCGGCGGTGATCGTGGAGACCGCGGCGGTCGTGAAGGTGGCCCCCCACGCGAAGGAAGAGGCCCAGGCGGTCGTCCCAATTTTATGTTGATGCTTCCAATCTTTGTGGTATTAGACGCCAATAAAGATGGAGAGATTTCCAAAGAGGAAATGGAAAACGCGACGGTTGCTCTTCAAACACTTGATAAAGACAAAAATGGCAAACTGACAGAAGACGAATTACGTCCTGAATTCGGTGGACGTGATGGTGGTCGTGGAC